>CAZUHI010000023.1:33508-51771 GCA_964620495.1 uncultured Rickettsiales bacterium
GAGGCTTGCCGCCTCGGAGCGCAGGCTTGCCCGCTCGCTTCCGTCGAGCGCTCGGCGTATCTCGTTTCGCGCCGGGAGATGGGCTTCGAGCTCCTCCGCGGCCCGGGCCAGCTGGTCCAGGGCTTCGCTCTCGCAGGCGTCGAGCGTGAGGGCCGCGAGTGACGTCCGCACCCTCGCGCACTCGTCTTCGAACCAGACCGCCCGGGCGTCGCCGAGCTTGGTCAGGTCCCTGAGGGCGTCCAGGGTGCTCGGGTCGTAGGGGACGCCGTCCACCAGGGCCTCCTCCACCGCTCTCTGCTGCTCCAGGGTGCGCTCCACCTCGGCGCGGGCCCGGACGAGCGCGGCGAGGATGTCGGTGCGTCGCTGGGGGGAGAGCTCGTGCGTCGCCAAGACCACCGCCCGGGTCTTCACGAAGGCCTCGGCGACCCGGCGGATGCGCTTCGAGGTGACCGACTCGGGGCGTCTCCCTCGGCCGCCCCGGTCCAGCTCGGCCTGGAGGGCCTCGACCAGCTTGGGTTCCTCGGCAGGCGCGAGGCGCATCGGCTCGTCGTTCGTCAGGGCGTCGTAGACGACGGGGCCGACGAGCAGCGTGCCGAGGAGGCCGAGGAGGGGGAACTTCACGATGAGGGCGGCGGCGACCGCCGACGCGATGCAGAGTGCCAGGTGTTGAGGGGGGAGACTCGGAGTGTGTCGAGAGTCCATCGTTGCCCACGCATACGCGCGCGCAGCTAGGGTATTGCGTCGGAGGGCGACGAGGACGGGGGCCCTCCACGGCGAGGACATGGCACGACGCGGCGACACGGCCCGGTTCAGCGATCTGCGCTACCTCGCGGCGGGCGTCGTTCTGATCCTGTTCGCCGTCTACACCCTGCAGGTCATCGACGAGTCCGACCGCCTCCAGCGTGAGCTCCAGACCCGCGTGGGTTGGCTCTCGTCGCTGTCCAAGGTCCAGCGGACACTCCAAACCAACCCGCCCGAGAGCCCCGAGCTGCCGCCGGCGTTCGACGCCCTGGACGCGACCGTCGCCGCGCTGGAGCGTCAAGCGCCCGGCCTCGCCACCGAGACCGCGACCCTGCGAGAGAAGACCGACGGCCTGCGCGCCGCGCTCGAAGATCCGGCGCGGCGCACGGAGGCGCGGACCGAGCTGTTCATCGCCATCGACGACGTGATCATCGGGGTGCGCGGCCTCAACCGGGACGTCTCCATCGCGCTCGCGACCCAGTGGTCGCGCATCGAGCGCATCGCCATGGGCGCGTGCCTGCTCGCCGGCGCCATGCTCTTGCTGCTCGTGCTCGTGCGGGCCCGGGGACGCGTCGCGGAGGTCATGCGGCGACAGGTCGAGGAGGCGCTGGCCGACACCGAAGCGGCCCGCCGGGCGGAGGCCGTGGCCTCGGCCGCGAAGTCGGACTTCCTGGCGACGGTGTCGCACGAGATTCGAACCCCGATGACGGCGATCCTCGGCACCGCGGAGCTGCTCGCGGGGACGCCGCTTCGGCCCGAGCAGCTCGATCACGTGGAGGTCATCCGATCCGGCGGAGAGGCGCTGCTGCGGCTGATCAACGACGTGCTCGACCTCTCCCGCTTCGAGGCCGGGCACCTGGACCTGGTGGCCGAGCCCTTCGACGTCGAGGCCATGCTCGACGGCGTCGCGCTGCTGTTCGCGGCCGCCGCCGAGGAGCGCGGCGTGACGCTCGGCGTGGTGGCGGGCGAGGGGCTGCCGGCGTCGCTGGTCGGCGACGAGAACCGGATCCGGCAGCTGCTCGTGAACCTGGTGGGCAACGCCGTGAAGTTCACCCGGGAGGGCCGGGTGGTGGTCCGGGTGACGTGGGCCGCGGGGCGCGGACGGATCCAGGTGGAGGACACCGGCCCGGGCCTGTCCGACGAGGACGCGGCGCGGGTCTTCGAGGCCTTCGAGCAGGTCGACAGCTCCCGGGCGCGCGCCCACGGCGGGACGGGCTTGGGCCTCGCCATCTGCCGTCGGCTCGTGGAGGCCATGGGCGGCACCATCGGCGTCGAGTCCACCCTCGGCGACGGCTCCACCTTCTCCTTCGAGGTGCCGCTGGAGTCCGCCCGGATCCCGCTGGGCACGGAGCCCGGGCCCTTTCTCGTCGTCGGACCGCCGGAGAAGACCGCCCTCGCCGTGGAGCAGCTCGAGGCCTGGGGGCTCGAGGGCGAGGCCGTGGAGACCATCCCGGACGGCAAGTCCCTGACCGGGGTGCGCGTCATCCACCTCGGCCCCCTCGGCGCCCAGGACGACACGAGCGTCCCCTACCGCCCGAACCTCCTCCCGGGGCCCATCCGCCCCCGCGGCCTCCGCCGCACCCTCGCGGGCGCCCCCGCCATGTCCGGCTCCATCCGCCTCACCGACCCCAGCCTCAAGACGCTCGCCGACCACCGCGGCTACCTCCTCGTCGTCGACGACAACGAGACCAACCGGCGCGTCATCGGGGGCCTGCTCGAGCGGCTCGGCTACCTCGTGGACGCGGCGGACGGGGGGCGGGCGGCGTTGGAGTTGGCTGAGGAGAACGCCTACGATCTCGTCTTCATGGACTGCGACATGCCCAACATGGACGGCCTCGAGACGACGCAGGCACTTCGCGACCGGGGCGGCGAGTACGGGGGAGTGCCGATCGTCGGGCTGTCGGGCCACGCCGGGGAGGACGCCCGCAGGCGCGGGATCGAGGCGGGCATGTCGGACTACCTGGCCAAGCCCGTGCGCATGCGGACGCTGCAGGCCACGCTCGAGCGGTGGCTCGCCGAAGAATCCAAGGACGCGTGACCGACGAGAATCCCTCCGCGAGGGCTCGCCTCGCGGCCGTCCTCGTCCCCGCCTTGGTGCTCCCCGCCGTGCTCCTGGGCATCGGCGCGGCCGTGGGGCTCGAGGTCGACGGCAAGACCCACTGGTCGGTGCCCCTGGCGGTCATCGCCGCCTTGGTGTGGACGGCCGCCTACGTGGCCGAGCTCCAGGAGGGCGGCGGCGAGAACCCGCTCTACACGCGGCTGCTGGTGGGCGTCGCCGTCGCCGCGTTCGGGCTGAACACGCTCCCCGATCTCCCGAGAGCCCTGCAGGGCGAGCACGTGCGCACCTGGAACCAGTTCCACTACTACCTGGGCGCGAAGTACCTCGAAGAGGTCGGCTGGCACGACCTCTACCCCGCCGTCCTGCTGGCGGACGAGCGACGCCAGGAGGCCAAGGCCGCGGCCACGCCCCTCGAGCGCGCGGCCATGGAGGCGGTGCCCGACTTCGGCCACGCGCGCCAGGCGCGGTCGATGACGACCTACAAGATCGAGCCCCGCGAGGTCGCCCTGGAGGCGTACGACGCCTCGGCCTGGTCCCCCGAGCGGCTCGACGAGCTCGGCCGCGACTCCCGCTGGCTGCGGGCCCGGGCCAAGGACGACAACTGGGCCCGGCGCTGGACCCTCGACTACGGCTTCAACCCCGCGCCGCCGTGGACGATCTTCGGGACGACCCTGGCCAACGCCGTCCCCCTGGGGAGCGCGGCCTACGGGTTCATCACGACGTCCGACTTCGCCGTACACGTGCTCGCGATCCTCGCCATGTGGTGGGCCTTCGGGCTCCGCGCAGGCGCGCTGACGGCCATCTGGATCCACACCTCGCCGCTCAACGGGCGCCTCGTGATCGGGGGCTTCCTCAACTACGACTGGCTCGGGGCGACGGTCCTCGGCGTGGCCGCCTACCGCAAGGAGCGACCGGTGCTCTCGGGGCTGGCGCTGGCCTACGCGGGGATGACGCGCGTCTTCCCGGGGGTGCTCATCCTGCCGGTGGTGGGCCGCTGGGCCTGGAACGTCGCGCGTCGCCGCCCCACGCTGCCGCTGCGGCGCACGTTCTCGATGGTGTTCATCGCGGGCTGCGCGGTGCTGTTCGTGGGCTCCCACTTCACCGGACGCGGCCTCGACACCTGGCCCGACTGGCAGGAGAAGATCAGCAAGCACAGCAGCCTGCACGCCACCAGCGGGGCGCGTCGGGTGGGCCTCGGGCGGCTCGTGCGTCACGCGCCGAAGCAGCACCGATTCTGGCGGGCGCAGAAGCTCCGGTCGGCGGAGAAGGAGCGGACGCGGGAGACGGTCAAGCACGTCGCCATGGCGGCGGGGCTCGCCCTCCTCCTGGTGGCCCTGCGGCGGCGCACGGACGTGGAGGCGATGCTCCTCATGCTCTTCGCCGTGTGGCTCATCTCGGTGTCGAGCCGGTACTACGCGTCGGTCTGGGTGCTGCTGTTCGCCCTGCCGACGCACGTGTCCGGCGCCCGCGCGCCCCCCGGAGCGGTGGCGACGTGGGGCCTGCTGCTACTCGGGGCGGTCTTCTATGCGCCCGGCGGAGCGGTGGCCCAGTACCTGTTCTTCAACTACGGCGCGCTCGCGCTGTTCGTCGGGCTCTGCGTCGCGTTCGTCCTCCAGGATCGGAGGACGTCGACGGAGTCGGTCAGTCCATCGCCGTGAGGTTCGCGACCCGGACCTGACGCTCCTGGATGCCGAACTGGACGCGCGCGATGTTCATCGTCGACATCTGCACGAAGCCCTGCCCGTGCACCGGGTGGCGCACCGACTGACCCCGCGGGAACGCCTCGCCCGGCTTCTTGGGGGGGTACTTGTTGCGGGGCCCCCGGCGACGCCCGGCCGACGCGACCGGCTCGGTCCTCACGGGCTGGGGAGGCTCCACGCCCCGGGGTCGCGAGACCGACGGCAGGCCCTCCACGGCCAGCGCGTACTCCACGGTGACCTCCTCGATCTCCACCTCCGCGAACCGCCCGTCGGGGAGCGGCCGCACGCGCACCTGCTCCGCCACGGTCTCCCCGTCCGGGTCGAGCTCGACCTGGACCTTGCGGCCCGGCCGGGGGGTGAAGGGGAGCTCCCCGAAGAAGCGGAAGTGACGCCCCTCGTCGGTCTGCACGGCGCCCGTGCCGCGGACGGCGTCGAACCAGAGGATGGCGGCTTCGGTCTGCATCCCGAGGATCTTGCTACTTCAGGCCGCGGTAGTCGAACCCGACCCACAGGGTCTCGCCCAGGGCCAGGAGCTTCTCGAAGTGCACGGGGGTGCCCTCCAGGGGGACGTGGACGGCGACGGGCACCGCGCCCTCGCCCATGGCGTCGCCGCCGAGCTGACGTCCGCCGCCGCGCTGGACCTGCTGCGCCTCGTTCGGCGCGACGTCGCCGAGCGCCTGGATCGCGGCGCCGTGGAAGGGGTTGCTGCGGTGATCGACGGCGCGCAGGGAGCCGTCGCGGCTCTTCTTCTTGATCTTGGCGCGGTACGGCGCGTAGACGGTCCAGCCGACGTGAGTGATCGGGACGTCCGCGGTGGGCAGCTCCGCGCGGAACGAGCCGACGCCCGCCGCCGACGGCGCAGAGCCCTGCTCGACGTAGACGAGGCCCACGCTGAAGGCGGCCAGGGACCCGCCGCTCGCCTGGGATCGCACCAGGGGGAGCAGGACGCGACCGTCGGCGGCGGCCGCGGGCTGCACGGCCTTGCCCGCCACGGACGCGCTCCACAGCTCGGCCCCCTCGGGCAGCTTCAGCCGCAGGAACTGCTTGCGGTTGTTCCGCACGGAGTACTCGACCGAGGTGAGGCGGCGGCCGTCGTCGGTGAACATGGTGCGCGCGTCGGCCGTGTCGAGCAGGGTCACGAGGACGTCGACGTCGTCGTGCTCGGTGATGTGCAGCGGGAGGCTCGCCCCCTCGCCCAGGTACTTGAAGCCGAGCAGCACAGGCTGGTCGGTGATGCCGAGGATCCGGGCGGGCAGGGCCCGGACGTCCACCGGCGTCACGCCCGCATGGTCGCCCGCGGCGACCTCCAGCGTCCCGCGCGCCTCGACGCCCACCCAGCCCTTGCTGCGGGACACGCCGATGGGGTGCACCAGGGGCGCGCCCGCGGCCGCGTCGCCCTCGCCGATGACCTGTTCGAGCACGAGGTTGAGGCGGTACGAGCCCTCGGCGGCGTAGTTGAGCGTCACCGAGGCGATGCCGTCGGCCGCGGCCCAGTCGCGGATGCCCGCGCCCCCCACGTCGAGCAGGGTGGTGCCCTCGGGGAGGCGCACGTCGAACCGACTGACGCCCGCCTCGGCGATGGCGTAATCGATGGACGCGCGGGCCGTGAGCAGTCCGTCGCCGAAGCCGACGAGGGTGTACACGACGGCGTTCAGGCGCGCCTCCTCCGCCACGGTCTCGGGGATCTCGCGCTGCCAGGACACGGACACCGGGGCGGTGCCGGGGATGGACGCCTCGACCACGCGCAGGTCGCCGCGGACCTCGTCGCTCTGGAGCTTCGCCTGGGCGACGCTGAAGTCGAGCGAGTCTTCCGACGGGACCTCGAGCCGAAGGGACGCCGCGGCGGCGTGGGCGGGCGTGAACTGGAACGACGTCCGCCCCTCCTTGGTGACGACGTGGGCGGCGAAGCGCACCTTCACGTCGAAGGCGCCGCGGCGGTCCGTGACGAGCGCGAGCTTCCGGTCCACGGCCATCACCGACGCCTCGCGCCCCCCGATGGTGGCGGACTGCACGGCGACGTCCTTGGGCAGCAGCGGGATCTTCACCCAGCCCGCGTCCTTGAGGACTTCCACGTGGAACACGGCGTCGAAGACGACCGACGTGGGCTCGCCGTCGGCGTCGCGGATCACGCTGCCGTCGTACCGGGCCGACGAGACGGTGTACTCGTGAGGCGCCACGGGGTCGGGCTTCTTCGGGTCGCGGGTCTGCTCGTAGAGCTTCAGGAACTCGTCGAGGTTCATCACCACCGTCTCGTCGGCCGCCGCCGCGGGGGCGGCGATCAGCGAGGCGAGCAGGGCGAGCGCGGGGATGCGGAGGGCACGGGTCATCTCGAACTCCGGTTTCGGGGGGAACGACGGGCCCGCACGTCCACGATCATCGGGGCTTCTGCGGGCAGCAGGAGGTGCTGGTAGAGGACGACGTCTCCGACCTCGGGGGTGAGGACGGCGCGGGTCACGGCCCGCAGGCGTGCAGGGGCGGGTCCGCGGGTCGTCGCGAAGTCGAACTCGACGGACTCGTCGACCACGGCGAGGTCCGGGTTCCGACGGACGGGCTCGGGGTCGGCGGCGGCCTTCGCCTTCTTCTTGGAGTAGCGGCCGCGGGCCTCGACCTCGCGCACCCGCGCGGCCATGTCCACGGACTCGGTCTGGGCCAGTCGGCCGACCTTCTTGCCCGCCTCCAGCGCCTGCGCGTACTTCTCCTCGGCCTTCTCGTAGTCGCCCGCGCGCTCGGCCTCCTCGGCCTCACGCGTCGCCTCTTCGAGGGTCCGGCGGTCCTGTTCGGCGCGCGCCATCGCCTGGTCCTTGATGCGACGGAGCACGCGCTGATCGCCCACCGGCGGCGCCTTCGGGGCGGCGGCCGGGACGCGGTGGTAGCTCATCCCGTCCTCGCCGCCCGCGCGGCCGTCCATCACGAGGCCGTCGTCGTCGGGCTCGTCTTCGCCTTCGCCGACCTCCACGTCGACGACCGCGAGCGCGTCGAGGTTCGACTGCAGCCGCGTCGTGTTGAAGTTCTCCGCGCCGATCTCGCCGAGGTCGTCCAGGTAGCCCTGGGCCTCGTCGAAGCGGTTGTCCTTCCAGGCCCCCACGGCGGACTGGAACAGCGCGTCGGCCTGGTCGACCTTGTCGCGGTCGGCCCCAGTCACGGCGCCCCCCTTGCCGAGGCCGTAGGCGACCCCCTCCCCGCGAGAGAAGCCGTTCACGCGACCGTCGGGGGTGCCGCGATCGTCGTCGCTCCAGCCGGGCGGGAGGTGGAGGGTGGTCCGGTGTACGGCCACGGGCACGCTCAGGCGCGGGAGCTCGAGGCCCCGCTTCTCGCGGCGGGTCCACTCCTCGTCGCCGTCGACCAGCACCGCGACCTCCACGGGGAACGAGATCAGACCCTCCACGGTCTCCACGGAGCGGAGCAGCGGGATGCGGAGGCCGCCGTCGATCAGGGCGGGGCGGACCGCGAGGCCGTCGACCCGCACGGACAGGGGGCTGCCCCCCGGCGGGAGGAGCACGTCCAGGTGGGCGGCGCGGTCGTTGAGGACCTCGTAGCGGCCGCGGATGAGCGCGCGCCCCTCCTGGGTGGCGGCCACCACCACGTCGGCGATGTCGACGACCGCGGGGGGCCCCTCCACCGGCTCGAAGCGGAGCAGTCGGAGGGTCCCGCGCGCGCCCGCCCGGGAGGTCCCGAAGGCGGCGGTGGGGGTCCCGTCGGTGAGGTCTCGGGCCCAGCGCGGCAGCGCGGAGAGGGGCGCGGAGCTCCAGCCGTCGAGCTCGGGGACGGCCTCGATGTCGTCGTCCCGGGCGATCTGCAGGGCGGTCGTGGTGCGGAAGACGCCGCGGGGGCGAAGCTCGGGCACGGCGACGGTCGCCTCGAGGCCGCGCGGCAGGGGGGACGTCCAGGCGAGCTCGACGGTCGCGGCGGACCGGGTGGGGGCCTGCAGCTCGACGTGGAGGCGGTCGCCCTCGAGGCGCCAGGCCCGGAGGTTCGCGCCGGTCACCGCCAGGTCGTCGCCCAGGCCGCGCACGTCCACGGCGAAGCGGTCGGCTTCCCCGTGACGCATCGCCCAGCGGACCCGCGCCCGGCCGTGGAGGTCGGTGTCGTCGAGGCTGAGGCCCAGCCCCACGGTGGCGAGCACGAGGGCGTCGCGCTCTCGGCGCTCGATGGAGGGCAGCACGCGGAAGCCGAGGCGGTGCCCGGAGGTCCACGCGGCGCCGTCGGGTCCACGCGGCGCCTCCCCGGCGTCGAACCGGGCGGTGCCCTCGCCCACGTACCGGGCGGTGCCGGTCGCGGCGGGGAGGAAGGAGAGGGAGTGCCCGGCGGCGCGCAGCGCGTCGGGCAGGGAGCCCTTCAGCGTGATCGTGACGGGGCCGGAGACGCGCTCGGAGACGAGCAACCCCGACGTCTCCCACGTGGCGCGGGCCGGACTGCCGTTCCACAGGACCTCCTCCACGTGCATCGGCGAGGACGTCAACCACCCCTCGAAGCGGCCGGGGTCGACGGTGTCCAGCTCCCAGTGGACCTCCACGGCGACCTCGTCGCCCCGCCGCGTGAAGACGACGTGCCGCGCCTCGACGAAGGGCCCGATGACCTCCGGCACCGGGGGGAGCGGAGGCTGAAGGCTCTCCCACATCGCCAGGGGGACTTCGACCCGGCCGGAGTCGGAGGCCGCCGCCGAGGCGAGCGGGAGCAGCGCGGCGAGGGCCGCGAGGAGGGGGAGCGAGGGGCGCACGATCCCGTCCGACCCCGAACGCCCGGGGGGGTTCCCGAGATCGTCTGCTTTACAGAGTCGTTACCCCTCGGAGGTGGGCGGGGAGGTCCGTCAACTCCTCCAGCGGGGCGGGCCCGCCGATGAGGTAGCCCTGGCCCAGTTCACAGCCCTGGCGCGCGAGGAAGTCGAGCTGCGCGGGGGTCTCGATGCCCTCGGCCGTGACCCCCATCTCGAGCTCGTGGGCGAGCGTGATGATGGCGCGCACGACGGTCTCGTCGTGGTGACCGGTGCCCAGGGCGGCCACGAAGCTGAGGTCGATCTTGAGCTGGTCGATCGGCAGCCGGCTGAGGTAGCTCAGGGAGCTGTAGCCGGTGCCGAAGTCGTCGACCGAGAGGCGCACGCCGAGGGCCTTGAGGTCGGCGAGCAGGGCGATGGTCGCGTCCTCGTCGATCATGCAGCCCTCGGTGATCTCGAGGATCAGCCGCTCGGGGTCGAGGCCGGTCTCCTCCAGGACGGTCGCCACGCGCTCGGGCAGGCCCGGCTCCCGGAACTCCCGGGGCGAGACGTTGACCGAGATGGAAGGGCTGCGGCGACCGGCGGGCACCTCCCAGCTCGCGGCGGTGCGGCACGCCTCGCGGAGCACCCACCCCCCGATCGGTCCGATGAGGCCCGTCTCCTCGGCGATGGGGATGAACTCCGACGGCGGGATCCAGCCCCGCTCCGGGTGCTCCCACCGGATCAGCGCCTCGAACCCGCGCAGGCCGGCCGTGCGGAGCTCGACGATCGGCTGGTAGTAGAGCTGGAACGCCTCCTCCTCGACCGCGCGGTGCAGGTCGCTCTCCAGGTGGAGCCTGCCTTTCGCGGCCATCTTGAGGCCGTCGCGGTAGACGCGGTTGGCGCCCGCCCCCTCCCGCTTGGCGCTGTACATCGCGGTGTCCGCCTCCCGCAGGTGCTGCTCGGGCGGCCGCGACGCGTCCCCCATCACGATGCCGACCGACGTGGACGTATAGACCCGCAGCTCCCCGAGGCGGAACGGCGCCTCGAGGACGGCGTGGATGCGGCGGGTCACCGCCTGCGCGTGCTCGGGCTTGTCGACGCCGTAGACGATCGCGGCGAACTCGTCGCCGCCGAGCCGCGCGAGGAAGTCGCTGGGGCGCAGGGCCTTGCGGACGCGCCGCGCCACCGCGCAGAGGAGCTGGTCGCCTACGTCGTGCCCGGCGCTGTCGTTCACCAGCTTGAACCGGTCGAGGTCGAGGTACAGCACCGCGAAGCTGCGGCTCGGATCGCGGCGCAGGGCTCCGACCGCGTCCTCGAGCCGCTGGGACAGCAGCGCGCGGTTGGGCAGGCCCGTGAGCTCGTCGTGCATCACGGCGTGGCGGAGTTGCAGCTCGCCCTTCTTCTTGTCCGTGATGTCCCGCATGGAGCCCGAGATGCGCACGACCCGGCCGGAGACGTCCGTCTTGACCCCCGCCCGGACGTCCACCCAGACATCTCGCCCGTCGCTCGCGCGCAGCCGCAGCTCGCTCTCGATGCGCGCCCCCGGGTGGCGGACGGTGCCGATGCGGGCGCGCAGCCGCGCGACGTCCGAGGCCTGCACGTGATGCTCGGCGGCCCCGAGCGTCATGATCATGTCCCGGTGGCCGATCCGCAGGAGTTGGGCCACGCGCCGCGACAACCAAACGTGGCCCCCTTGGGGATCGATGTCCCAGAGCCCGTCGCCGCTGCCCTCGATGGCCAACGCGCGGCGGTTCAGCCGACGCATCGCCTTCCCCGAGGACCTGCTCGGGGAGTTGTCTGCTTTGGAAGTACCCGTGGCCACATCAAGCTCTTCGGTCGTCCCCCCGGATGCTTGAGACTTCAGCGACAGCGAGGTCGCAACTCCCTATCGGCCAACATATCCTCGACCAGGTCAGCGTAGCCGATCCCGGGCGCCCATGAGCAGAGGAATCGATCCCGCTCGTCGCGGTCTCGGGCCCGCAGCAGGGTCGCCTCCAGCGCCCCCCGGACGAGGGCGCGGCGGCGCTCGGGCGTGTCCGACAGGGCGTCTTCGCGGCTGAAGAGCCGATCGGGATACGGCCGCGTGCGGTCGCGGCGGAAGAGCAGGAAATAGTCGGCGATGGGCGAGTACACGAGCCCGACCCCCCGACGCGAGGATTGGGAGTGCTCGGGGTCCTCCGCGTCCAAGCGACGCACCAGGTCGGCCATCGCCGCCGCCTCGTCCGCGCGGATCCGGCCGAAGGAGTTGTCCCGGAGCGTCTCGATGTCGACGGCCGGGGCGGGCGGGCCCAGCCAGGGGACCGTCACCGTGAGCGCCGCCAGCGCGACCCCCGCGAGCCCCGCGAGCCCCGCCGTCCGGGCCGGGCCCCTCAGCTCGGCGACGCCGACCGAGGCGGCGAGCACCACGGCCGGCCAGGCGATCACGAGGTAGCGGTGCGGCACCTCGGGCCACCCTCCCTGGTTGGCGAGGCGCATCACGAACAGGTAGTGCGCCGCGGGGAGCAGACAGACGGCCCCAAGCAGCGCAGAGCGCCGGCGCCAGGCGGCCCGGAGGCCGAGCAGCACCGCCACGTTCATGACCGCGCGGGCGACCCACTCGACCGCCGTGGGCACGAAGTCGAGCTGGTCGGGGACCTCGGCCAGGTAGGCGGGCGCGGACGCCGTCCCCACCGTCCACGGCCAGAGGTTGTGGGGGAGCGCGACCACCGCCCCCCTCGCGAGGTCCACGACCCCCCGCCCGAGCACCTCCGAGGCCTCGTCGGGGCGGGCGCTGGCGTGGATCGTGGCCTCGAGGTAGGGCAGGTCCAATACGAGCCGACCGAAGAGCCAGGGCGAGAACCCCACGACGGCCCCCACCAGCGAGGCGCCCGCCGCGCGCCGGAGCCGCGGTCCCCGGCCGGCGCCCGCCCGCTCCAAGAGGGCGGCGCCCCCGATCAGGAGGGCCGCCGGCGCGGCCAGGTAGGTGAAGTAGACGCCGAACCCGGCCACCGCCCCCGCCAGGCCCCAGCGCCACGGGCGGTCGTCGCGGAGGGCGGAGTTGCACAGCAGGGCCAGCAACGGGACCAGCAGGATCGCCTCGGTGTGCCCGCCCCGGGCGGTGAGCGACCACTTGAGCAGGATCGGCGGGGCCCCCACGAAGAGCATCAGCGCGATCAGCCCCGCCCGCTCCCCCAGCCGGTCGCGCAGGAGGAGCCACGCGCACACGGCCGCCCCGGTGGTCGCGAGGAGCGGGAACAGGCGCAGGAGCAGGAGCGAGTGCCCGAAGACGGCGCTCGCGGCCGCGTACCCCACCGACAGGACGACGTAGCCGCCGTGGTGGATGTTCTCGGGCGCGGAGAGCCAGCGCTGCAGGGCGTCCAGGAACCCGCCCTCGACCGCGGGCAGGCCGAACAGCGCGAGGTCGAGGTGCTTGAGCTCGCCGGCGTCCCAGTCGTGCAGCAGATCGGGGCACGCGAGCAGGATCACGAGTCGCTGGACGACGACCACCGCCAGCAGGATCAGGGCTGCGCGCTTCACCGCTGCCGAGGCTAGCGCGTCGGCGCCGAGCACGCCTCAGGCGGCGCGGTCTCCCGCCTCCTCGGCCCGCTGCACCAGCGCGACGACCTGGTCGGCGTCCATCCCGAACTCCGCGTCCGCCGCCGCCACGAGGGCGTCGAGGCCCCCGTCGTCGTCCAGCAGCCCGACGAGCCGCACGGCGGCGCTCGAGGCCGGGAGGTCGCCGTGGTGCCCGGCGATGCCTTCGGCGAGGGCCTCGGGGAAGTGCCAGGCCTCGCACAGCCAGCCCGCCACCTCGGCGTGATCCCACCCGAAGGCCTCGCGCTCGGCGGGGGCCAGGGCGGGCGAGCCGCCGGCCTCGGCGAGCAGGGGCCGATAGCCCTCGGGGCCGCGGGTGGCGAGGAACGGCAGGCCCATGTCCTGAAGCAGCGCGGCGGTGACGGACTGGACGCGGGTGCGGGGGTGCAGGACCGCGGCGAGCTCCCCGGCGACGGCGGCCCGTCGACCGGCGGACGCCCAGAAGCGGGCCGGCTCGAAGCCTTGGACGCTCTTCGAGGGCACCACGCGACGCACGCCCACCGACACGAGGATCGACTCGACGGGGCCGCGCCCGAGCATGGCGACGGCGTGGGACACCGACTCGACGCGGCGACGCAGCCCGAACGCGGGGCTGTTCACCCGCGTCAGGATCCGCGCGGAGAGGCCCGGATCGAGGGCGACGGCGTCGCCGATGGCGGCCGTGGACGCCTCCGGGTCGCGCGCCATGGCGAGGGCCTCGAGGACGGCCGCGGGGAACGTCGGGAGCTCGAAGTCGCCGAGCGCCCGCTTGAGCCGGGCCGCCGGATCGCGGCGACGGAATCCGAACACGTCAGGCCCTCCGCGCCATCTTCTCGGCGAAGATGCTGAGTCCCCCGCCGAGCGCCGCGTACCCGAGCAGGACCTCGACCATCGCCACCGCCTTCGCGGCCGTCGAGATGGGCAGCACCTCGCCGTAGCCGAGGCTGGTGAACGTCACCACCGAGTAGTACCAGGGCGACAAGGCCGTCTCGTAGGCGCCGAAGTCGACGTCGACGGCGGTGTACAGGCCCCCGAACAGCGCGATGACGGCCCCCGTGAAGACGATCCACCGGCCCAGGCTCCGCCCGCAGTCGGACGTCGCCCACCAGATCCAATAGAGGGCCTCGGACGCGCGTCCCTGGCTGCGGAACTCGTGCAGGTAGTTCACGTCCATCACGTGGCGTCGCACCATGTACGCGCCCGTGAAGTCGGCCCCTTGCAGGCTCACGCCGGTCCAGTCCGCGGACCGATGGCCCTCGATGCCCGTGAACACCGCGTCCTTGAAGGAGGCGGCCTGGAAGCTCGCGCCGGAGACGTCCGCGCCCTGAAGGTCGGCCCCCGTGAGATCGGCGCTGTGGCACTCGGTCCCGCGCATGACGGTCCCCCGGAACCGGGCGCCGGGGACGCGCGCGGCGCGGAGGTCGGCGTCGTCCATGCGGGCGTCGGTGAACGAGGCGTCGGGCAGGTGCGCGTCGAGGAACTTCGCCCCCCGCAGGTCCGTCGCGCTGAAGCCCACGCGGGCGCCGCGGGCGTGCGTGAACTCGGCGTCGCGCAGGTCCGACTGAAGGAACTCCGCGTCGTCGAGGGCGGCCTGATAGAAGGTCGCGCCCCGCAGATCGCAGCCGACGAACTTCGTGCCGCTGAGGTCGCGGCCGGTGAAGTCGGCTCCCCGCAGGTCCTTGCCCGACAGGTCCTTGTCGCGGATGCACCGGTCGACGTCGAAGTCGGGCGCGTCGAGGGTGGGGACGGTGAGGCGGAGGGACGCAGACATGGCGCACTCCATCGGAGGGATCGAGGAGATCCTTTAGAGCGGCCCGGTCAATCGTCCATCTGGAGGGTGCCGTCCACGAACCCCCGGACGCGCTCGTCGGGGCACGTCGCCACGTCCTCCTTGGGGCCGGCCCACACGATCTTCCGGTCCCACAGCAGCGCGATCCGGTCCGAGATGCGGAACGCGGAGGCCATGTCGTGGGTCACGACGATCGAGGTGACCCCGAGCCTGGCCTGCAGGTCGAGGATGAGCTCGTCGATGTGCCGGACGTTGGTGGGATCAAGCCCCGTCGTCGGCTCGTCGTAGAGGATGACCTCGGGGCGCATGGCGATGGCGCGGGCGAGCCCCACGCGCTTCTTCATCCCGCCCGACAGCTCGGACGGCCACTTCCCCTCGATGCCCGGCATGTTCACCATCTTGAGCACCTCGGCGACGCGCGCGCCGATCTCCTCCTCGTCCCTCCAGCCGTGCTCGCGCAGCGGGTAGGCGACGTTCTCGCGGACCGTCAGGGAGTCGAAGAGGGCCGCGCCCTGGAACAGCATCCCGATGCGCCTGCGGGTGGGGAGCATCTCGCGCTCGTCGCGCCCGGTGACGATCTCGCCGAACGCCGTGATGGTCCCCTGGTCCGGGATGAGGAGGCGCAGCAGGCACTTGAGGAGCACCGACTTGCCGGTGCCGGACCCGCCGACGATGGTCAGCGTCTCGCCTCGCCGGATGTCGAGGTCCAGGCCCTCGAAGATGACGTTGCGGCCGAACGCCTTCCAGATGCCCTCGAAGCGAACGACGACCTCGCGGCCTTCGGCGTCGATCAGCGGTTCGCCGGCGCTCACGGCTCCTCCCCTCCGTCGCTTCGCTCTCGGGCCGCCGCGCCCAGGCCCACGGCCGCGCTGCACGCCATCGGGGCGCTCGCGGCGACCTCCTCGGTCGTCCAGCGCGCGCCGGTCTCACGCTTCGTCGCGCCGTCGGTATACCGGTACTGGAGGAAGCGGATCCGCACGGCGTCGGGATCCTCCGGCAGGGGACGCCGGAACAGCGACTGCACGGCGTGGGGATCGCGGCAGAGGCGCCGGAGCAGCGTCTGCACGTACTCCGGCGTGCCGTGCTCGAAGCTCAGCCCGTAGAACCACAGGCGGAAGTCCACGCGCGGCTGGTGCGGAGCCACCCACGGCGCCGCCCCGTCCGGCTTGCCGGGCTTGTACTTCAGGTGCTGCGAGCGCCACTCGCCGGCGTGCAACGTCTGGAACTCGGGCTCGACCCGCGTGCGCGTGATGTGGCCGAACAGGTGGTAGTTGTTGGCGACGCGGAAGGGGGTCGTCGCCTCCGCGAGGTCCGCGAAGAGCGGGGCCGACGACTGCGCAGGCCGCCCCTCGAGGAAGCGGTCCGACGCCATGGTCGCGGAGAGCGCCCCCCACCCCAGGATCACCAGGAGCGCGCCCCACGCACCCAGGTTGCGGAGCAGGGGCGGGCGCCAGTCGGCGCGGGCGATGCGCAGCTTGCCGGGCAGCCTCAGGAGGGTGCGGATGCTCGCCCCGGCGGCGCGCAGGTCGGCGTCGTCCAGGAGGAACACGTGCAGGGCGAGCGTGAGGGTGATGAAGAAGCCGTAGTTGGCCGTGGCGAAGTTGAGGACCTGGAAGCCGGTGAGCGCCACGAACGCCACCCGGCGCAGCCCCCGCGGCCCGAAGATGAAGAAGGGGACGATCAGCTCGAGCGCGAGCGCGGCGTACGACTCGATGTGGTGCCAGGCCGCGGGCAGCTGGTGCGCGAACCAGGCCAGGGGCGTCGGCAGCGGGGCGGTCTCGTAGTAGAGGACCATGGCGCTGCCGTCTTGCCAGTCTCCGAGGTGACTCTGCCACTTCGCGAGGCCCGATTCGAAGTACAGCTTGAACAACAGCAGGCGGAACCCGAGCAGCATCACGGGCGATCGGATGTCGCGAGGGAGGAAGATCGCCAGAAACCCCGCCTCGATCAGCATCGAGTCCCACTGAAACGCCAGGAACGAGCGACAGGCGGTCGCGTAGCCGAGGTACAGCGGGACCAGCAGCAGGAGCATGAAGCGCGGGAAGAGGCCCACCAGCGCGAGCCCCGACAGCACGAGACCCAGGGTGATGCCGCCGCCGATCCACGCCTCGTTCGGGCCCCACAGGAAGAAGGTCGGGAACTGCGCGAACCCGGTGTCGGGGCGGAGCCGCACGACCTCCACGAACTCCGCCACGGGCAGCAACCCGCGAGGGCCGATCAGCACGTCGATCTGGGAGCCGAGCGACCAGAAGGCGATGAGGAAGTTGAGGGCGAGCAGTCGATGGAACAGGCGGGAGACGTCCGGCCCGGCGCCCTTCTCCGCGTACGTGCGGTGGTCGTCCGCCCGCGCTCGGGCGCCCCGGGCCGGCTTCCGCTTGGGGGAGGGGCCGAGATCCGCGCCGGGGTCCGGGACGCTGCCCGGGGGGTGCCGGATGTGACCGCGCTTCGGGGGGAGCCTCGCGGGGGTCGGGGGCGGGCCCTTGCCCGGGAGCGGGAGGTCGAACTCGTCGAGCGCGGCGGCCTCGCGCTGGGGACGCGGCGACGGCTTCGTGGAGCCCTCGTGCAGCCCCCCGCGGCGCGCCTTCAGCTCCTCGGGGGAGAGGTCGAACTCGTCGAGATCCGGGCGCGACTTCGGGTCCTTGGGGTGCATCGGGCGGGGATCATCCCACGAGCCGGATCGACTGTCCTACCCTCCGCGCATGTCGATCCGCATCCTCTCCGCCGCCGCGCTCGTGCTCCTCGTCGCGGCCTGCCCGACGGCCCCCGACGACGACGACACCACCGCCCCCGACGACGACGACGCGGGCGACGTGTGCGGCGATCCTTCCGGAGGCTTCGGCGGCCCCACCGGGCAGGTCTGGATGGAGACCCCCGGCCACTCGGCCGGCGGGCAGTCGTCGCGCTACGCGAGCTTCCTGATCGTCCCCGACGAGGCGCCCCCCGGGGCGGGCTTCCCGGTCCTCGTCCTCATGGCCCGGCGCATGCCCGACGAGCGCGACGCGGTGGCCGACGTCGTGGCGGACTTCCTGGGCTTCGCGGCCTTCTCGGGCGGGGAGGGGTACCTCGTGGCGATGGTCGTGCCCGGCGACGCGGGCGGGTCCTACAGTTGGACCGACACACCGAACGACGAGGCGTTCTTCCGCGCCACGCTCGACGAGCTCGAGGCCTCCTACGACGTCGACCGCGACCGCGTCTTCCTCTGGGGCAGCTCCGCCGGCGCCCGCGCCGCCGCTCTGCTGGGCCACGCCCACGCCGACCGGGTGGCCGCCATCCTCGCCCACGCCGGCGGCTCCCCCTGGAACGGCGACGCCCCCGAGCCCTGGCCCGGCGAGGTCCCCGGCCTGTTCGTGCACGGGCCCGACGACGACGTCGTCCCGCGCTCCGCCGTCGATGCGATGGTCGAGGCCTGGGAGCACGGCGGGCAGCGCGCGGAGACCTGGTTCGACTACCCCCACGGCCACGAGTGGGTCCCCGACACCGGCAACGGCCCGATGCTCGAGTTCTTCGCGACCACCTGCAACGAGTAGCGATCGCGACTTCGGGTGGTCCCTGCCCCACAAGTCGGGGGGAACGCGCCGTTCCCCCCGGGTTCTGGGTGGTCCTTGCCCCACAACTCGCGGTGAACGCGCCGTTCCCCCCGGGTTCTGGGTGGTCCCTGCCCCACAACTCGCGGTGAACGCGCCGTTCCCCCCGGGTTCTGGGTGGTCCTTGCCCCACAACTCGCGGTGA
>CAZUHI010000023.1:51871-63895 GCA_964620495.1 uncultured Rickettsiales bacterium
GAACGCGCCGTTCCCCCCGGGTTCTGGGTGGTCCTTGCCCCACAACTCGCGGTGAACGCGCCGTTCCCCCCGGGTTCTGGGTGGTCCCTGCCCCACAAGTCGGGGTGAACGCGCCGTTCCCCCCGAGCTTCGGGTGGTCCCTCACGATTCTCATCGCTCGTCATCTGAGCTAGTGATATAGATCAGTAGATGCGGACCCCCGACCCCGACTCCGGCGTCCCCCTCTACCTCCAGGTCCTCGACGGCCTCCTGGAGGAGATCGCCGCGGGCCGACTGGAGGTCGGGGCCACGGCGCCGTCCCTGCGGACGCTGAGCGCCGAGCTCCGAGTGAACTACCACACGGTGGCGAAGGCCTATCGGCTGCTCGAGGAGCGGGGGCTGGTGGCGCGGCGGCGAGGGGGCGGGTTCGTGGTCGCGCCCCGGGCCCCCGAGACGGCCTCGGACGCCCTCATCGGGGCGGAGGTCGACGCCCTGGTGCGACGAGCCCGCGCCCTGGGCCTGGCGGAGGACGACCTGGTCCAGCGGGTGCGCGCGGCCTTCACGATCGACGACAAGGAGACGGCATGAACCCTCGCATCGACGTGCACGACCTCGGCGTGGGCCGGGTCCTCCAGGGCGTGTCCTTCACCGTCCCCGCGGGGGCCTGCGCGGGCTTCGTGGGCATCAACGGCGCCGGGAAGTCCACGCTGCTGGCCCTGCTCGCGGGGGTCCTGACGCCGGACGACGGGACGGTCGCGGGCACCGACGGCGCCGCCTACCTCCCCGAGGGTTGTCCGCTCGACGCGGGCATCCCGGTGAGTCGTTGGCTGGCGCTCGCGAGGACGCTCCCGGGGTGGGACCCGGCGTTCGGGGACGAGCTGATCGCGACCTTCGACCTGCCGGGACGACGCGCCGCGGGGCGGCTCTCCCAGGGTCAACGCGTCCGACTCGGGCTGATTCTCACCCTCGGCCGTCGGGCCCCGGTCTACCTCCTGGACGACCCCTTCCTGGGGCTCGACCCCGTGGCGAAGGCCGCCGCCGAGTCGTTCATCGCGCGCCGATCGGCGGAGGCGACCATCGTCCTCTCGGCCCAGGACGGCGCCGCCGTGGAGCGCCTCTGCACCCACCTGGGCCTCCTCCACGACGGGCGCCTCAAGGGCTTCGACCCCATCGACACCTGGCGCGAGCGCTACCCCGGGGCGCGTCGGTTCGACCGGATCATCGCGGAGGCCGTGGCATGAACGCGCTCCTCACCGCCCGCCTCGCGGCCTGGCGCGAGATCCACGCCCGGTGGCCGCTCTTCCTGCTCGGCCCCGTCCTCATCGTCTTCGCCGCCCTCATCGAGGAGGAGGTGGGCGACGCCCTCGAGATGTTCGTCTTCTTCGTGCTGCTGCCCCCGTTCACGATGTACCTGGCGGCCCGGCCGGGCGCGAAGGCGGACCCCTTCTGGAGAGGCCTCGGCGGACCTCGCTGGGCCTCCCTGGCGGGGACCGTCGCCATCCACGCGGCGGTCCTCGGGGTCACGGCGCTGGCCTCAGCGCCGGGGGCCGGGAACTTCGAGTTCGTGGACTCCGAGCTCGGCCGACGGGTGGTGCTGGGGGAGGCCCTGGTCTTCGGCCTCCTCTACGTGACCACGGCCGCCGCGCGGTCGTTCCTGGCGGGCGGCGCCGTGGCGTCCGGAGCGCTCCTCGCCGCCTCGGCGCTGACCCTGGGCGGGTGGCTCAACCTCCACGTCTGGCGCTGGTCGCCGGAGCTCGCGTTCGTGGTGCGCGCGGGGGTGATCTTCGCGGCGGCGATCGTCCTCATGGTGTGGGGCGAGGCGCGCTACGGCGCCTGGGGCGGGGCCGTGCGACGCCGGCGCTGGGGCATCTCGGCGACCGTCGCGGGGGTGGTCCTGCTCCTCCCCGTGGCCCTCGACGCCGCCGACGTGGGCGGGTTCTGGACGAAGTCGCTGCGGCTGGACCAGGTGTCGGAGGACGGCACCTCGGCGGCCTACTCACAGGACGCGAGGAGGTTCTGGTTCTCCGGAGCGGGCCGAGCCGGTCTCTGGACGGAGGCCGACGGGCTGCAGTCCGTCGGGCCCGCCGGGGGCGAGTACCCCTGGACGGGACCGCACGGCGCGATCGCCGTGAGCCGCTACGGGGATCGCGGGGATCCGGTGGGGACGTGGACCTGGCTCCGCACGGCGTCCGGCGTCGAGGTCCGCTGCGACGGAGTGAGCCCCGCCGCGTGGCGCCCGGACGGCGAAGCGATCGCGGTGCGCCGCATCGTGCCCCAGGGGACCGTCGCCGATCCCGACGTCCCCGCCCGGGCGATCCTCTCGCCCGCAGGCTGCGCGCCGAACGCGGACGACGTCGAGCGGGTGGCCTGGGACCACGGGCGCCTGGTCGAGCTCACGGACGAGGGGCGGCTGCGCATCGGCGGCACCCTTCAGGAGCTCCCCGCCGCGCTCGGCCGCCCCCAGCTGTCCCAGGCGGGCGAATACGTGGTCGTCTCCCGCCTCGCCTACCGGAAGCGAGGGCCGAAGCGCGGGGAGGTCGTGGCGACCCCGGGGGTCGTCGGGTTGGTCGTGGGCGACGACGTGCGCGTGCTCGTCGAAGGTCCCGACCTGGGTCACGACCTCTGGACGCCGGACGATCGCGTCTGCGTCCGCGTGGGGGACGAGCACCGCTGCTGGACCTTGGACGACGACCTCGTCGAGACGCGCACGTCGGTCCCGGACGGCGCGATCCCCACGGCCGGCGGCACCCTCGCCTGGCGCGACGGCCGCCTGCACGACTCGGCCACGGCCCGCTCTTGGGCGATCCCCGAGCCCGAGTGGTGGCGGCCGACCGACCGCTCCTATTGGCCGATGGGGTTCCCGTGGCGAGTGCGGGTCGTCGGCGACCACGTGCGCGTATTCGACCAGCGCCGGGTCGACGAGGTCGACCAGGCGGGCACGGTCACCACCCTCGCGAGCTGGTGACGCCTGCCGCTCCCCGGGGGTTCAGCGCAGGAACACCCGCCCGCCCCACCAGGGGTACCACCCCTCGGACTCCACGCCGCCCTCGCCCCAGCCCACGCGGAACGCCCCGGAGTCCCCCACCGCGTGGACCGCGTCGCCCCCCGGGAAGTTCTCGACGCACGCGTCGCAGCGGATCTCGGTGGAGAGCGTGGCGCCGTAGGACGTCACGGGCGCGGACGGCGATCCGAACCCCACGTCGCCCCAGCCGCAGCCGGGCGCGCCGTCGCACCGATAGCCCTGGTCCCAGGTCGACATGCCGAAGACGGGGCTGATGTCGGCCTCGAAGCCGGGGGCCGCGTTGCCCTTGATCTGCCACTCGAGAAGGTAGAACGCCGAGTACCGGGGCTGGAAGTCGAACGTGTAGTGGTAGGTGTGCACGTCGCCGTCGGCGTCGCGTGTGAACGGACCGTCGGCGGCGTCGACCCCCTCCGTGGCCGCCGCGTCGACCGCCGTGAGCGTCCCGCCCAGCAGCGCGTCCGCGGACGCGAACTCCACCCCGGTCCAGCCGCCGCCGTCCCGCGTCATGTTGCAGGCGTAACGCGCCGCGACCGTGCCGTTGGGGTCCAACCAGTAGTCCCCGTCACCCACGGAGTGCCCCGCCTCCAAGAGCTCGAGGCAGCTCGCCGCGGGGCAGTCCTCGGCCTCGCCGCTCCCGGGCGTACACCCGACGGTCACGGTCGCCTCCCCGGGCGGCCCCTCGTCCTCCCCGTCGAACGCCACGACGCTCACCGTCCACTCGTCGCCGTTCGCCGTGGCCGTCGCGGGGACGGCCTCCCCGTCCCACTCCGGCTGGGGCACGCCCCCGCGCGACCACGCGTACCGGTAGGTCAGGGCCTCGGGCCCGTCGGTGTCTTCGGCGGGCACGAGCACGGCCCGGAGCTCGTCCCCGGACGTCGGCTCCGACGGGTCGATCGAGACCCCGGGGGCGGTCGGCGGCACGTTCGGCGCCACCGCCTCGACGATCACGAGCGTCCGACTGTCCGTCCCGCTGGTCCCGAAGGCGTCCGTGACCTGGAACGTGATCAGGTGCTCCCCGACCTCGAGGCTCGAGTCCTCGAAGGCGGAGACCCCGTCCGCGTCGACCCCACCGGTGAACAGCTCGCCCGCCATGGAGCTGGTCCACACCACGCGGAGCTCCTCGGCGGGCGTCGCGCCGTCGGACGCCAAGCCCCGGAACTGCACGGCCGTCCCCACCTCGACCGACGCGCCCACGGCCGGGAGCTCGATCGTGGCGCGCGGGGGGCTGTTGTTCACCTGCACGGCCCCGTCGGTGCAGGCCAGGAAGACCCCCGCCAGGGCGACGGCCATCGTTCTACGCAGTCCGTGACGCATGTCGGGAGCGTATCAGCGACCGCGACGACCGAGACGCACTACCCTTCGGAGGTGGTCGAGCGTCCCGAGTTTTCGACGGTCGTGGAGGTCGCGCGCGAGGTGCGCGCCGCGGGTGGTCGCGCGCTCGTGGTGGGTGGGTGGGTGCGCGATCGGCTCCTCGGTCTGGAGAACAAGGACGTCGACGTCGAGGTGTTCGGGCTCGCCGCGCAAGAACTGCGGACCCTCCTGGAGACCCGCGGGCGCGTCGACGCCGTGGGTGCCTCCTTCGGCGTCTTCCGCTTGCGGGGGCTGGACGTCGACTTCAGCCTGCCCCGTCGTGACCGCAACCTCGGGCCGGGGCACCGGGCCTTCGAGGTCGTCGCCGACCCGGCCATGAGCGTCGCCGAGGCGGCCCGACGCCGGGACTTCACCATCAACGCCATGAGCTTCGACCCGCTCACCGATGAGGTGGTCGATCCCGTGGGCGGCGAGGCCGACCTGAGGGGCCGGATCCTCCGCGCCGTGGAGCCCCTCACCTTCGGCGACGATCCCCTGCGCGCCGTCCGCGGGGCCCAGTTCGCGGCGCGGTTCCGGCTCACCCCGGCCGACGACCTCCTCCCGATCCTCGCCGCCCAGGACCTGGCCGAGTTGGCCGGGGAGCGCATCTTCCAGGAGTGGCGGAAGCTGCTCCTTCGCGGCGTCGAGCCGTCGCGCGGCGTCCACCTCCTGCGGGACGCGGGCCTCCTCCGTCACTTCCCCGAGATCGACGCGCTCCAGGGCGTCGCCCAGAACCCGCGCTGGCACCCCGAGGGGGACGTCTACGTACACACGGCGATGGCCTTGGACGCCGCGGCGGGCCTCCGCACGGGGGACGACGACGAAGACCTCGCCTTCATGTTCGCCGTCCTGTGTCACGACTTCGGGAAGCCGTCCACGACCACGTGGACCGACGGGCGCCTCACGTCCCGGGGGCACGAGCCCGCGGGCGAGCAGCCGACGCGGCAGTTCCTGGGGCGCATGAGGGCCCCGCGTCGGCTGATCGAGCGGGTCGTCGTGCTCGTCCTGGAGCACCTCGCCCCCATGCAGCTCGGGGGCACGGACGCAGGCCCCGCCGCCTACCGCCGCCTCGCGCGTCGGATCCACCCCAAGAAGGTCTCGTTCGGGCTCCTGGAGCGGACCGCGCGCGCCGACACCTGGGGCCGCACCACCGAGGACGCACGACGGCGACGGTTCCCGGCCGGAGACCGCTTCCTCGCCTCGGCCCGGGCCGCGGGCATTCCGCCGGTCGGGGCCCCCGACGTCGTCCTGGGACGCCACCTCATCGCGCGCGGGTTCTCCCCGGGCAGATCCTTCCGCCGTATCCTCGCGGCCTGCCGCGAACACCAGGACGCCACCGGCGCCCGCGACCCCGACGAGATCCTCGACGCCGTCCTCCCCCTGCTCGGAGCTGCCCCATGATCCGCCTCGCGGCCGTCGCCGCCGCCCTCCTCGTCCCCGCCACCGCCTACGCGGACCCGCTCCTGGACGCCATGACCTCGGAGGTCGACCGCGCCATGAAGGAGCTCGGCGCCTCCCAGGGCGACGACGCCCCCTACTTCATCGCCATCGAGGCCCACGAGGGGCGCAGCGTCACCCTCACCGGCGAGGACGGCGCGCTGCACTCGTACGCGCCGAACCGCTTCCTCCGCGTGGACATCGACGTGCGCATCGGCAGCCGCGCCCTCGACTCGTCCCACGCCCTGCGCAAGGAGGCCGAGTCGCGCTTCGGTTCGTCCGGCATGTCGCTCCCCTGGGGGGCCGACGAGGCCGTGTACCGACACCTGCTCTGGCAGGAGATCGACCTCCGCTACCAGGCCGCCAAGGAGCGCTGGGCGAAGGTCCAGGCGGAGGCCCGCACGCTCGTGGACGAGGAGCCCGCCGAGGACCTCGTGGCCGTCGAGCCGGTGGAGCACGTCGGACCGGTGGGCGAGCTCGTGTTCCCCGCGGAGACGTGGGAGCAGGCGGCGCGGGAGGCCTCCGCGGTGCTCGCCGCGTCGCCCTCCATCCTCGACGCCTCGGTCCGGTACCAGGCTTCGGTCGACACCCGCTGGTTCGTCTCCTCCGAGGGCACCCGGCTCCGTCACTCCGAGTCCCGTTTCCGCGCGTCCGCCACCGCGACCGCCCGCGCCGACAACGGCGACTCCATCCGCCTCTTCCGCTCCTGGGACGGGCGCACGGCCGACGACCTCCCCACCCCCGAGTTCCTGGTCGCCCGCGCCGCGGAGCTCTCGACCGAAGTCGACGCCGCGCTCGCCGCGCCCCTCGAGGAGCCGTACAACGGCCCGGCGATCCTCAGCGACCGCGCCGCCGGCGTCTTCTTCCACGAGGTGTTCGGGCACCGGGTCGAGGGCCACCGGCTCAAGAAGGTGAGCGACGCGCAGACCTTCAAGAACCGCGTCGGCGAGCCGATCCTGCCGAGCTTCCTCAGCGTCTACGACGACCCGACGCTGGACCGGGCCTCCGACACCCCCCTCCGCGGTCACTACCGCTACGACAACCAGGGCGTGCCCGGCGAGCGGGTCGCGCTCGTCGAGGACGGCGTGCTCCGCGGCTTCCTGCAGAGCCGATCGCCAGTGTCCAAGGGCGACCCGTCCAACGGGCACGGCCGCAAGCAGGCGGGGCGGGACGCGGTCGCGCGGCAGGGGAACCTCCACGTCGTCCCCAGCGAGTCCACGACGGACGCCGACCTGAGAGCCCGGCTGCGTCGTCGCGCGAAGGAGGCAGGCCTCGAGTACGGCCTCTTCATCGAGGAGATCGCGGGCGGCTTCACGTTCACGGGACGCACGATCCCCAACGCCTTCAACGTCAACGCGGTCGTCGCGTACCGCGTCTGGGTCGACGGTCGGCCCGACGAGCTGGTGCGCGGCGTCGACCTCATCGGCACGCCCCTGGAGGCGTTCTCGAACATCGTCGCGGCGGGCGAGCGGAGCCGCGTCTTCAACGGCAACTGCGGCGCGGAGTCCGGCTGGGTGCCCGTCAGCGCCATCGCGCCGAGCCTCCTCCTCAGGCAGGTGGAGACCCAGCGCAAGCAACGCGGGCAGGAGACGCCGCCGCTGCTGCCGCCGCCGACCCCGGGGGGTGCGTCGTGAAGCGCGCGGGGTTCGTCGTCCTCGCCGCCCTCGCCGCCCTCGTGGCGAAGCCCGTCGACGCGAGCGACGCGCCGGTCCTCGTGGAGCTGTTCGAGCGCTGGTCGGAGCGCGCCCTGGGCGACCTTCGACTGGAGGGCGCACCCCCGCCGTCGCGCACCTCCATGGCGGTGTTCGACTACGCGTACTACACGGCGCGGGGCTCGTTCGGCGGCCTCGTCACCGAGCGGGCGGGGCGCTCCCGGCCCACGAAGGTCGAGGTGGTGGTCGGTGACGACGCCCTGAACTCGACCCGGTTCACGTCGTCGGGGCGCTCGCGCGGACCGTCGGACGCGTGGAGGCGCCTGAACCTCGTGGTCGAGGACGTGCCCATCGCCATCGAGCGGGACCTGTGGATGGCGACCGACCAGTCCTACAAGGCCGCCGTGGCCGTGTTGCAGGCGAAAGACGCGGGCCGTCGGGCGGTGGGCGGCGAGTCCCCGTCGGATTGGAGCCCGGCCCCGGCCGTGCGGTCCCTCCGCGCCCCGGCCCCCGAGCCCATCGACGAGGCCGTCCTGCGGGGCATCGCGACCGGCGGTTCGAAGGCCTTGGGCGACGTCGGGGGGCTCGATCGCGTGTCCGTGCGCGTGAACGCGATCGAGGGGCGCTACACGATCGTCGACTCGGGCGGGATCGCGGTGGTCCAGCCCATCGGCTACGCGGTGGCCCGGGCCTACGCGTCGGTGCGACGGTCGGACGGCGTGATCGTCGACGACGAGCTGCAGTGGGTGGCGCGCGCCGTGGCGGATCTGCCGGACATCGCCACGATCACGACGGAGAGCGTCGCCATGGGTCGGTCGATCCTCGCGCGCGCCGCCGCCGAGCCGGTGGACTACTACGAGGGCCCGGTCCTGTTCGAGGGCGAGGCGGCCGCCGACTTCTTCCGCTACCTGCTGCCCCCCGACCTGCGAGGCACGCCGCCCCTGGCCCGCGCGGGGCAGTCCTACGAGCGAAGCACCCGCAGCGGTCCCCGGCTGGGGCGCAAGCTGCTGCCGGACGGCTGGTCCGTGGTGGACGATCCCCGGTCGGCGCGGCCCGGTCAGGCGGGCGGCTTCGACTACGACTTCGAGGGGGTCGCGGCGGCGCCCGTCACGCTCGTGGAGGACGGCTGGGTGCGCGGGTTCGTGATGTCCCGAGTGCCGCGCAAGGAGCTGTCGGGCTCCAACGGCCACGCCCGCGGCGCGGTCCAGTCCAACTGGGAGGGGCGGCTGTCCCTGTGGACGGTCCGACCGCCCAAGGCGCTGCCGGCGAAGCGGTTCGAGCGCGAGGTGGCGGCCGTCCAGCGCGCCTCCGGGCTGGACCGCATCCTCGTGGTGCGGCGCATGGGCAGGGTCTCCGAGGGGACGCTGCCCCGCCCCGCCGACGCCGTGTGGCGCGCGGCCGACGGCGCGGAGACGCCCGTCCTGTCGGTCATGTTCCAGCACGTCGACCGCCGGACCCTGCGCGACCTCGGCGCGGCCACGGGCGAGCAGGACCGCGCCTACCTCGCGCCCCTGCGCGCCGGGTCTCGCGCGGGCACCGACGGCGGCCTCCCCATGGTCGCGCGCACGCCCACCGGGCTCATCGTCCAGAACATGGAGGCGGTGTTCCCCGGTCCGGGCGAGAAGCCGCGGGTCCTCGGGCCGCCCGAGTGATCAGGGCCCGTCGGACCCCGTAGGCACGCCGGAGATGCCCTCCTGCTGCAGCAGGGTCGACATCTTCTCTTCGGGCGGAGGGCCCGGATCGAGGGTCTTGAGGAAGTCCTGCCAGGCCGGCTCGTCCAGGAACTTGTCGTAGGGCTGGTCGCTGCCCACCACCTCGATGTTCCGGTAGTAGGGGTCGTACTCGCCCGCGATCTTCACGTTCTCGAGGACCTTCTCGAGGTCCCCGCGCGCGGCCCAGACCCACGACTCGTCGTAGTACGCCTCGGCGTTCTTGGGCTGCATGCGCTTGTTCCACTGGAAGTCTGCCTCGGCCTCGGCGAGCTTGCCGAGCTTCACCCGCGCGAGCCCCCGATTCAGCACCGAGTCGTAGTTCGGGTTCGCCGGGTCGAGAGCCGTCTCGATAGCCCTCGTGCAGGCGGTCTCGGCGGACGCGGCGTCGTCCACGTCGTAGTGGAGGATGCAGAGCTGGAGCCACAGCATCTCGTTCCGGTCGTCGAGCTCGAGCCCGGCGCGCAGGTAGCGGCTGGCCTGGGTCGCGAGCCCCGCCTCCCGGGCCTGGGACCCGGCGAGCATCATCCGCTCGGCGGCCTCGCTGCGCTGCTCGGGCGTCTTCAGCTGCTCCACGACGGGGAGCGCGCCGTAGCTCAGCGACTCGGCCTTCCGGCGCTCGGCCTCCGGGCGACACCCGAGGCCCACCACCAGCAGGGCGCACAGCAGGTAGCGGGTCACCGGGCGCCTCCGTCGTGCCGCTCGTCCGTCACGGGCACCCCGGGGATCGGGTTGATCTTGTGGAGCCCCGGCACGCGACGCTCGAAGGGCACGTCGGGCAGCTCGGCGACGAACCCCTTCCACACGGGGTCGTCGCGGAACCTGTCGAAGGCTTCGTCCTGCGCCACGACCTCCCGCATCGCGTAGTAGCGGTCGAACTTGCCGGCGTTGCGCAGGTTCATGATCGTCTCGTCGCGGACCCCTCGGGCGGCCCACACCCAGGACTCGTCGTACCAGGCCTCGGCGTTCTCCGGCTCCTGCTTCTTGCACCGCTGGAAGTCGGCCTCGGCCCCGTCGAGCTTGCCGAGCTTCACCCGCGCGAGGCCGCGGTTCAGGAGCGCGTGGTACTCGGGGTTCGGTTCCATGAGGTCGATCGCGATGGTGCAGGCCCGCTCGGACTCGGCGAAGTCCGTGTTGTCGTAGCTGAAGATGCACCAGTGCAGCCACGCGTTCCCGTCGCCGGGCGCCACGCGGAGCGCCTCGCGGGCCCACTTCTCGGCCCCGCGCGCGTCCGACCGGTCCATCGCCTCGGCGCTCCGGTCGATGATGTCCTCGAGGGCGCCGGGGGCCATGTCCGCCCCCGTCCGATCGCCGGGCTTCGGGTCGGGGATGCCGGACGCGGACGGCAGCCGAGCGGACTCCTGGGAGGGGGCGCCGCACGTGCAGCCCGCGAGGAGCGCGACCGTCGCGAGCACGGCGCAGGCGCCCCGCGGCGTCAGCAACCCGCCGCCTCGGCGTCGGCGAACGAGACGAACAGGTGCGTGGAGGCGTCGTGCCAGCGGCCGGTGGCGCTGTTGTAGTAGTAGCCGGAGCACCCGTCGTCGGTCTCGCCCGTGCCTTCGGGGCCCTCGTCGAGCCCGCTCTCGACGTCCTGCCAGACCGACGAGTCGTCCGCGCGGGACCACTCCGCCTCCACCGCGTCGCCGTATTCCACGACGATCGTGAGGAGCAACACCCCCATGGCACACAGGAGGATGATGTACTCCACCAGCGCGTTCCCCCCCTGGGGGCGTCGAGGCGTCTGGGCGGGGCATCCGATCAGCACGCTTCGGACGATATCAGCCCCATGTTGACCGCCCGTGGAGACCACGCTGAGCCTGCATGACGAGATCACGGATCGCCTCGCGTCGGCCGGACCGCCCCCCGCACCGCGCGTCGTGAGCTGGTCTTGGCGAACGGCGACGGCCGCCGGTCTCGGGCTCGCCGCGATCGCCCTGTACGTCTTCGCGATGCTCTCCCGTCCGGGGCCCGTGCCCCTCGAACACGTCAACTCCCTGGCCGGCTTCTCCATCGCCCCGCCCCCCGGCTGGACCGACCGGGTGGACGACCGCGACGGCTCCTTCATCCGACCCGGGAAGGACGGCGACCGACGCGCTTCGCTCACCGTGTCGACCCGCCTCGCCCGCGACCCCGACCCCCGCCTCGCCCTCGCCGACATCAAGGCCCGACGCGTCACCGGCCCCATCCGGGACCTGCAGTGGCTGGGCGAGCAACAGGTGACGCTCGACTCCGGCCTCCCCGGGGTCCTCGCGGAGTTCACGCAGGTCTATCGCGGTGTCCCGATGCACGGCTGGGCGGTGCTCGCCATCCACGACGCGCGGCTGCTGCACGCGGTGGGCGTCGTCCCCGAGGCCCGCCTGGCCGACGAGCAGATGCACTTGGTCTCCGCCCTGCACACGCTCAGCCCGCTCATGGCGGAGCGACCCATGCTCGACGACGTGACGGACCCGACCCCCTGAACGCCCTCAGGGGGCGGCTTCGAACATCTCGATCTCGACGATCCCGACCTCGTCCGCGAGCTGCTGTCCGCCGGCGTTGGCCGTCACGAAGATCCGGTAGTGCTGGTAAGGCACGACGTTGTCCAGCTCGTAGTAGGTGAACGGCTCGCCTCCCCACATCACGTAGACCAGGTTCGCCCCGACGACGCTGTGCAGCGACGTCCACGCCGCGCCGTCGGGGCTGCCTTGGAGCTCCCAGTCCACGGCCCGGTAGCCCGGGTGGAACGCCGCCCCCATCAGGCCGTAGCGGCCGATCACCCGCTCGGCGCCCTCCCCGAAGTCGAGCGCGACCCACGCGGGGCCGCCCGTCCACGTCGCGTGCCACGAGTTCGCCGCGGTGCCGGTGTTGTCGTCGAAGGCCTTGTCGCCGATGTACC
>CAZUHI010000023.1:63995-82794 GCA_964620495.1 uncultured Rickettsiales bacterium
AGGTCTGCCTCGACGAGGCCGACCGCGTCTGGTTCATGCTGCACAGCGGCTCGCGGGGAGTCGGGGACCGGATCGGGAGCTGGTTCATCCGCCTCGCCCAGCAGGAGATGGAGCGCTTCTTCATCCACCTGCCGCACCGCGACCTGGCGTACCTCACGGAGGGCACCGAGCACTTCGACGACTACGTGCAGGCGGTCGGCTGGCAGTCCGACCTCGTGGAGGTCCTGCACACGCTCGAGCAGGTCGTGTGCGTGAAGGGCTGATCGCCCGAGGCTAGGGGTCCAGGATCTCCAGAATCTCCGCCCAGAGCGCGTCGCTCATGTCGGTGGAGTAGCCGACGCCGGGCGGATTGCCGGGCAACCACCCGTTGGCGAGGACGGCCAGGCCGACGTCCTGCTCCGGTCGATACCCGACCCACGACACGTAGCCGTTGAGGGCGCCGTTGTGCGCGTGCTGGGTCCCGGAGTCGTCCTCCAGGACGAGGGTCCCGAGCCCGTAGGAGACCCCCGGGGCGATCTCGATCGCGCCCTCCCAGAGCTCCGCGGCCGGGTCACCCAGCAGCTCGCCGCCCCAGAGGCCTCGACCCCACCGAGCGAGGTTCTCCGCCGTGGAGACGACGTTGCCCGCGCCCCCGATCCCGCTGGGGCGGATCGAGTCGGTGAGGTCCTGGCCGGCGTAGACGCCCCGCACGACGTCCCCCCACCCGTCGGCGCCGTCGGGGGCGAAGGTCTCGGTGAGGGCAAGGGGGTCCAGCACGTCCACCTCGAGCTGGTCCTGCCACGGCGCGCCGCCCTCGGCCTCCACGATCATCGAGAGCATCACGAAGTGGGTGTTCGAGTAGCCGTACGACGCCCCCGGCTCGAACGCCAGCGGCGACCCCTCCACCAACGCGATCAGCTCGGCGTCCGTCCACTCTCGCAGGCCGGCGTCTCGGTAGGCCGCCGTGGTGCTGAACTCGGGCACCCCGGCGGTGTGGTTCAGGAGCTGCCGGACGCGGATCTCGGACGCGCGCGGGTGGGCGATCCAGGGGTCGATCGTGGCCTCGAGATCGACGCCCGTCGCCAGCACGAGCCCCGCGACGAACGACTTGGTGACGCTCGCGACCTTGAAGAACTCCGTGCCGTCCAGGGGAGTGCCGTCGAGGTCCGCGTCGCCCACCGCGCCGAGCCACGCCGTCCCGTCCGGCATCTGCACCGCCGCGACGATGCCCGGGGGCCCGAACTCGTCGAGCTGCTCCTGGAGGGTCTCGTCCAGGGCGTCCGCCAGGGCGGGGTCGAAGACGGACGCCGCGTCGTCGTCGTCGCCGAAGTAGTTCCCGGCCTCGCAGGCGGCGCAGTTCGCGAGGACGACGGGGAGGACGGCCAGGGCTGCGGCGGTGTGCATGTCCGCATCTTGCCGCCGATCAGCGCAGGACGTCTTCCTTCGCAAGTCCCCACCTGGCGAGGTACTCGCGCACCCGGCGTCGTTGCGCGTGGAACGTCGCAGGCGGGACACCGCGAAGAGCTCGCGGCCGGCGTCGGCCAGCGTTCGGGAGCGACGGCAGACGTCCAGCACCTCCGCGAGCTGGACCCGGTCGAACCGGTCGAGCTCGGCGACCCGGGCGGGGCCGAGGAGCTCGGGGAGCAGATCCTCCCCGGACGTGCGAGGACGAGGACCTCGCCACGAGTCCCGCAGCCGGCCCAGCTCCTCGTCCACGACCCCCACGTCGATACGGCCCCCGGGCGCCGGCGTGCCCATGCGCAGGACCGCCGCGTTCAGGTCCCGGAAGTTCCCCTTCCAGGCCGCGTTGGAGCCCTTCGCGGATGGTCGAGCGTTTCCTGCCGGTGTCCAGCGCCTTCGAGGACGAGGGCGATGGGGCCTGGGTGGTGCGGATCGAGGCTACTTGACCCTCATGAGGGCGCCGAACGCCTCGAGCTGCTCGACGCGGCGGTCCGTGTCTTCGGGGTGCTCCGTCACGATTTGGACACAGAGTCGGCGTGGGTGCGCTCCACGGGCCGAGGGTGTCGTTCTTGTGACGCGGGGGGCCTCGTCGCCGCGCCCACGTCGGCGCCACGCCCAGGGCATCACCACTCCAGCTTCAGCCCCAACCACGGTCGCACGGGCGGCAGGAAACCGAAGGGCGCGCACGTCGGTTCGTTTCCTTCCTCGTCGCGCACGGAGTCGCAGTTCTCGACGAACCCGGTGCCGAGCGGCTCGGCGTTGATCTCGGCGATCCCGCGCACGAGCACCTTCTCGCGCGCGATCGTGTGCTCCAGCCGCAGGTTCACCCGGTGGGCCGAGCCGAAGCGGCGGGCGCCGACGTCGGTGATGCGCCAGGTCCATGTGTCGTCGTCGTGCGCGACGGACTCGACGTCCGCGATCGGCCACCCGCTCTTGAACAGGTACATCAGCGACACCCGGAAGTTGCGGCGCTTGCCGATCACCACGTCCATGGACGCGTTCACGCCGTGGCGCTGGTCGCCGGACGAGGCGAGCGCGTCCCGGAACCGCACGCCGAACGGGTTCGACCGCTCCGTGCGCATGAGCGTGTAGGCCACCGAGCCGCCGAACCGGTCCACGCGGCCTTCGATGGACGCCTCCATCCCGGCGGCCCAGCCCACGCCGTCGTTCGTGTAGGGGGCGAAGTCGGTGTACAGCGGCTCCCAGGGGGCCCCGGCGCCGCCCGACGAGACCACGAGGCGGTCGTACTTCTTGCCGAAGCCCGTGATCCGCAGGACGCCCGACCCCGGCAGCGACTGGGCGAGGGAGATGTCGGCCACGACGGCCCGCTCCGGCGCCAGGTCCGGGTTCCCGAACCGGGGATGAAGCACCTCCGCCTCGAGCCGCTGCTGGGTGACCACGCCCACGGACGCCGACAGCACCGTGGAGGTGGGCAGGGGCAGCGAGACGCTGAACCGCGGCTCGAGATCGATGTAGCCGAGCCCCTGGACGGACACCCGGAGGCCACCGTTCACGCGGAGCGGGCCCGCGACGCGGCGGGCGTCCGCCTGGAGGTAGAACGCGACGTCCGGGCGCCACCAGCTCGCGGCCATGTCGATGCGGTCGAGCCCGTAGTCGGCCAGGGGCAGCGGCGCCCAGGTGGGCAGCGACGACGTGCGCAGGAAGGTGCCGTCCCCGCGGACGTTCACCGCCGCTCCCTCGACGCCCGCGTGCAGGGTCACGCGGTCGGACACCTCCCGTCGCACGCCGATCGACGCGCCGATGCGGTGCTCGGTCTCCGCCCACCGGCGCGGGTTCGGGTACGCGAAGTCGCCCGGATCGGGCTCGGCCGCGCGGTTCAGAGACCAGGCCACGCCCACGTCGAAGCGGGTGGCCTCGGTGGTGCGCCGCCAGTCCACCGCGACGCCGCCCACGTGCGTCTGCTCGTTCACGTCGTCCAGCAGCATGCGGTCGGTGGAGAAGAGGCCGGAGACCCGCACGCGGTCCTCCGACGTGGGCCGAATCGTGGTGCGGAGGAACCCGTCCACGTAGCGCAGGGTGTCGAACTCGGGGTCGATCTCGCCCGTCGCCTTCCACGCGAGCAGGTAGAGGTCGAGCAGCGAGTACCGGGCCCCCGCGACGACCGACGCACGGCCGTGCTCGCGCTTGTCGAGGTCCACCGCGACATGCCCCGAGAGCTGCAGGAAGTTGAGGTCGAGCAGGCCGTCGACGCGGTCGTGAGGGCCGTCGATGTAGTCGACGTGCACCGCCCCCGAGAGGCCGCTGCGCACCGACGCGGGCGCCACCCCGGTGTACACGTCCACCCCCGCCACCAGGTCCGGGTCGAACAGCGACGTGAACCCGGCGAGGTGCGAGGCCCGCTTGATGCGGATGCCGTCGAGCTCGACCCACGCCTCGTAGGGCTCGCCGCCGCGGATGCGGAAGGCCGAGAGGTTCCCGGTGTCGCCGGTGATCCCGGGGAGCCGGTGGAGGGCGCGCTGGAGGTCCCCGTAGGTGCCGGGTCGCCAGTCGAGATCGCGACGCGTCAGTCGATAGCGCCCCGACGACGCGGCCGGATCCAGGCCCACCGCCGCCCGCCGGTTGGCCCGCCAGGGTCGCGAGCTGGACACGACCGTCTCCGCCGACTCGGGAGCGGGCTTCTCCTCGTCCTCGGCGGGGGTGGGCTCCTCCTCCTCCTCGGCGAAGGCAGGCGCGGCGACCAGGATCCCCAGCACGGCGAGAAAGCAGCGAGGCAGCACGGCGCGATGGTACCTTCTAGAGACCCAGCCATTTTTCCAGGAGGAACAATGAGTGTTCGACCCCTGATCCTGATCCCCGCCCTCCTCCTCGCCGGATGCAACGGAGACGGCCTGCTCGGCAGCATCGAGACCATCGAGGACCTGCGCGACGCCTGCGAGGCGAACGAACCGCAGGACGTGGAGCTCGAGGTCTTCTTCGAGAACCCGGACCGCATGTGTCCGTTCGGCGAGGACGACAACCTGCCGCGCGAACAGGGCGTCATGACGGCCCGCATCGAGCAGGTCGCGACGGTCCAGCTGCCCGACGGCGGGCTCGCCTGCGACATGGAGTTCGACTTCCAGGGGATCGACCCGTCGACCGAGCAGATCATGGAGTACGACGACAACTTCGTTCTCACCTTCAACGACGTCGTGCTCGCGTCCAACAACGCCCAGATCACCGACGAGTTCGGCACCGACGAGCAGGACCTCCTCCTGTACGACTGGGAGGACGTCGTGGGCCTCGAGTTCGACTTCGGGCAGACGCCCAACTACTGCCTCGGCGGAGAGGACGGCCTGTCCGACTGCACCATCCCGGTGCCCGAGACGCCGGGCCCCATCTCGCTGCAGTTCGACGGCCCGCTCGTGGAGTCGCTGTCGCTTCGCGCCGTCCAGGTCGAGCGCTACGACTTCGGCTTCGTGACCACCGGCGACAACGACGACAGCGACTGCGCCCACGAGGACTTCGAGTTCCTCGTCACCGCCCCCGTCGTCTTCCCATGACGCTCGCGCCTCCCCCGCCCAGCGACCAGCCCGCCGCCCCCTGACCCGGGGCCTGCCTGCCGAGCCGGCGACCCCCCGATCTACGGGCAGGCCGGGTCCAGGTAGCAGTCGATGTCGACGCAGTCGATGTCTCCGTCGCCGTCGTCGTCCAGGCCGTTGGTGCACGACTCGGGCTTGCAGTTGGTCGCCTGCGTGCAGTCCGAGTCGCCGCAGTCGATGCCCGTGTCGAAGTCGTTGTCGAGGGCGTCGTTGCAGTTCTCGCCGGGGATGCACGACGGGAAGACCGAGCAGTCGGCGTCGTCGCAGTCGATGTCGCCGTCGCCGTCCTCGTCCAGGCCGTTGGTGCACTGCTCGTAGAGGCCGGTGGTCTGCGCGCCGCACGCCAGTGACAAGGTGTACGTGTCGGCGTCCTGGGTGGCGGGGCCGTCCACGATGATGTGGTACGTCGAGCCCGCGACGGTGCTCACCACGACCGACTCGGGAGACTGGTAGACGGTGGACGCCGCCAGGCACGACGCCGGATCGCACGACGTGCCCGCGTTCTCGAGCACCACCAGGTCGAGGTTCGCGCTCGACGTGTGGGTGAGCACGATCTCCAGGGCCTCGCCGGTGGACGTGAACGTGTAGATGTCCTCCGGGCCGTACTGGGACACGCCGGGACCGCAGGAGTAGTGGTCCTCGTCGGACGTGCCCGAGGTGGTGCTCGTGATCGACGCGCCGCACGCGATGGTCGAGTCGGGGGTGCAGGTGCCCACGATGCAGCCCGGGTCCGGGCCGCAGTCCGAGTCGCCGCAGTCGATCTGGCCGTCGCCGTCGTTGTCCACGCCGTCGCCGCAGTTCTCCTGCGCGCACGCCGGGGCGGCCGAGCAGCCCGCGTCCGCGCAGTCCACGTACAGGTCGCCGTCGTCGTCCACCCCGTTGGTGCAGACCTCCTGGGGCGGGGCGCCGCACGCGGCGGCCAAGGCGCAGTCCTGATCGGCGCAGTCCGTGTCGCCGTCCTGGTCGTCGTCGATGCCGTTGGTGCAGTTCTCGGGCTGGCAGAAGACGCTCGTGGCGCAGTCGGCGACGTCGTCGCAGTCGATGGAGCCGTCCGCGTCGTCGTCGACGCCGTTGTTGCAGATCTCGACCACGCAGTTGGGGTCGTTGACGCAGTCGCTGTCCGCGCAGTCGACGTCGAAGTCCCCGTCGTCGTCGACGTTGTTGTTGCAGATCTCCGCGGGCAGGCACGCCGCGTCGGTGCCGCAGTTGGGATCCAGGCAGTCGACCAGGCCGTCGCCGTCGTCGTCGATCTGGTTGCCGCAGTCCTCCGCCGTGACGGTGGCGCACTGGACCTCGATGGTGAAGGCGTCCGAGGCGCCCGAGAGGGAGTCGACCGCGAAGTAGAAGACCTCGTTGGCCTGCCCGCCGAAGGCGAGCGTCTCGGGGTTCTGGGACGTCGACGCGAGCGCACCGCACGCCGACGGATCGCAGCCTGCCCCCTGGTTGAACAGGAACGCGACGTCCAGGTCGGCGCCGGAGGTCGACGTGAGCTCGAGGCCGAAGTTGCCCTGCCCCGGGGTCACGAAGGCGTAGACCTGATCGTTGCCCGGCGCGGGGCTGTTCTGGCAGCCGTACTGCGGCAGCTCGTCCGTCGCCCCGACGGTCGTGCCGGTGACCGGCGTGTCGCACAGCAGGGTCGAGACGAGCGTGCAGGCCAGGCCCGGGCACGCGGGATCCGAGAAGCAGTCGGTGTCGTCGCAGTCGACGACCCCGTCGCCGTCGTCGTCGAGCCCGTTCGCGCAGTTCTCGAGGCCCGTGCAGGCCGGATCCACGACGCACTCGATGTCGGCGCAGTCCACGTCGCCGTCGCCGTCGTCGTCGATCGAGTTGCTGCACAGCTCGGCGATGCACGACGGGTCCGTGGCGCAGTCGCCGTCGGCGCAGTCGATGGAGCCGTCGTTGTCGTCGTCCAGCCCGTTGTTGCAGATCTCGGACGGGTTGCACACGGCGGCGTTGGCGCAGTTCGCGTCGGCGCAGTCGATGTCCCCGTCGCCGTCGTCGTCCACGCCGTTGTTGCAGATCTCGGCGGTGGTCGTGCCGCACGTGACGTCCAGCTGGAAGCCGCCGAAGTCCGAGACCCCGAGGCCGTCGACGCCCACGTAGTAGGTGGCGCCCGCGACCGTGTTGAAGACGAGCGTCTCCGTCAGCAGCGCCGTGGAGGAGTAGAGCGAGCAGTTGCCGGGCACGCAGTCGCCCGCGCTGTTGTCGAGCACCACGAGGTCGAGGTCGTCCGCGGGATCGGTGGGCGTCAGCGACAGCTGGACGGTCTCGGGGGTCGCCGTGCTGAGGCGGTAGAAGAGCTCGCCGCCGAGCTCGACGTTGCCGCAGCCGTAGCCGGTGACCTCGGACACGGCGAGGGTCGCGTCCGTGATCGTGGAGCCGCAGCCGACGACGCTCGCCACCGAGCAGAAGGTGTTGGGGCAGCCGGGATCGCCCGCGCAGTCCGGGTCGGCGCAGTCGGTGAGGCCGTCGCCGTCGTCGTCCGTGCCGTCGTTGCACACCTCGGCGAGGCAGGCGAGGGCCGCCCCGCAGTCGGTGGTGTCGGCGCAGTCGATGGACCCGTCGCCGTCGTTGTCGATGCCGTCGTCGCAGATCTCGGCCACCAGGCACGCCGCGTTGGTCCCGCAGTCCACGGTGTCGGCGCAGTCCACGAGGCCGTCGCCGTCGTTGTCGACGCCGTCGTTGCACACCTCGGCGCAGGCCGCGTTGCCCGCGCAGGAGCCGTCGGCGCAGTCCACGAGGCCGTCCGCGTCGTTGTCGATGCCGTCCGCGCACAGCTCGGGGCAGGTGGCGTGGGGGACGCAGTCGGGATCGAGGCAGTCCACGAGGCCGTCGTTGTCGTTGTCGGCGCCGTCGTTGCAGACCTCGGTGAGGCAGGCCACGTTCAGGGCGCAGTCGGTGTCGGCGCAGTCCACGTCCCCGTCGCCGTCGTCGTCGAAGGCGTTGGTGCAGGACACCTCGGTGACGCAGTTCGGGCCGCCGAAGCAGGTGGGATCGGCGCAGTCGATCAGGCCGTCGTTGTTGTCGTCCAGGCCGTTGTAACAGACCTCCACGAGGATGCAGTTGATGTCGCCCGAGCAGTCCGGATCCTGGCAGTCGACGAGGCCGTCGTTGTCGTTGTCCAGGTTGTCGGAGCAGTTCTCGGCCGTCGTGCAGCTGGGCGTGCCGAAGCAGTCGATGTCGGCGCAGTCCACGAGCCCGTCGCCGTCGTTGTCGATCAGGTCGTTGCAGATCTCGGGCGTGGGCAGGCAGGTCGGATCCGCGACGCACTCGCTGTCGGCGCAGTCCACGTCGCCGTCGTTGTCGTCGTCCAAGCCGTTGGTGCAGACCTCCGAGGTGGTGGTGGCGCCGCAGGACAGGTCCAGGGTGAAGTCGCCGACGTCGAGGGCGGTCTTCCCGTCCACGAAGATGTAGTAGATGTCGCCCGGGGTGGTCGTGAACGCGACCGTGTCCGGGTTCGTCGTCGCCCCCGCGACGGTCAGGCAGTTCAGGGGATCGCAGCCGCTGCCCGGGTCCGTGACCACCACCACGTCGAGATCGATCCCGGGCGTGATGATGGTCAGCTCGGCGGTCACGATCTGGGCCGCGACGGCGGTGTACTCGAACAGCACCTCGGGGCCGAGCTCGGCGTTCTGGCAGCCGTAGCCGCCCACGAGGTTGGTCGATCCGGTGGTGGTGTCGGTGGTGGTGGACGGACACGCCACGCTCGTGGAGTTGGCGGGGCAGGTCGCGGTCACGCAGTTGGGGGCCGCCGCGCACTCGCTGTCCGCGCAGTCCACGTCCCCGTCCTGGTCGTCGTCGATCTGGTTGTTGCACTGCTCCGGCAGGCAGAAGGTGACGCCCACGCACTCGCTGTCGGCGCAGTCCACGTCCCCGTCTCCGTCGTTGTCGACGCCGTCGGTGCAGTTCTCGGCGACGCAGAGCAGGTTCGTCCCGCAGTCGATCGTGTCGAGGCAGTCCACGAGGCCGTCGCCGTCGTCGTCGAACGAGTTGTCGCAGACCTCCGTGGCGCACGCCGCATCGCCGAAGCAGTTGCTGTCGCTGCAGTCCGTGTCGCCGTCGCCGTCGTCGTCCACGGCGTTGCTGCAGTTCTCCACGGTGGTGGACGGGCAGACCACGTCCAGCACGAACGTGCCGGAGGTGTTCGCGTAGCCCTCGACGCCCACGGCGTATTCGTCGCCCGCGACCGTGTTGATGATCAGCGTGTCGCTGTTCCCCGCGGCGGTGGCCGCGTCGATGCACAGGGTCGGGTCGCACGCGCCCGTGTTGTCGTCCAGGACGTACAGGTCGAGGTCGGCCGTGGGGTTGATGGTGCTCAGGTGGAACTCGACGTTGCCGCCGCCCGGAGGCCCGGTGAACGAGTAGAAGAGCTCCTCGCCGGTGGCCGGGACGCCACACGAGTACGTGTCGATGAGGTCCACGCCGAGCTGCGTGGAGCTCGCCACCGAGTCGCCGCAGTTCAGGGTCGCGGTGGTGCTGCAGGTGACCTGGCAGGTGCAGTCCGAGTCGGCGCAGTCCACGTCGCCGTCGAGGTCGTTGTCGATGCCGTCGGTGCAGTTCTCGACGAGGTCGGACGGGCAGTACGTGAGCAGGTTGTAGGCGCTCACGGCCCCGAAGCGACCGTCCACCGCGACGTAGTAGGTGTTGCCCGCCGTGGCGCTGAAGGACACGGACTGGTCGCCGAACGCGACGCACGCGCCGGAGTCGCAGCCCGGGGTCGAGTCGTCCATGACGTACAGGTCGAGGTTGGCCGCGAGGCCCGACAGGGCCACCACGTGGTTGCCGGTCTCCGTGGCCGTCCACTCGTAGACGATCTCGTTGCCGGTCGCGTCCCAGCCGCCGCAGGCGTAGCTGTTGTTCGCGTCCGTCGAGCCCGCGGCGACGTTGAGGCCGGGGACGGTGCCGGTACACCCGAGCACGGGGGTCGTCAGCTCCACGCAGGTGGTGCAGTACGGATCCGCCACGCACTCGGTGTCGTCGCAGTCCGCGAACACGTCGCCGTCGTTGTCGATCCCGTCGTCGCAGATCTCGGGGATGCACGCGCTGTGGTTGGCGCAGTCCGAGTCGGCGCAGTCGACGTCGTTGTCGCCGTCGTTGTCGATCCCGTCGTCGCACACCTCGCCGCACGCGATGTTGTTGAAGCACTCCGAGTCGTTGCAGTCGATGGCGTTGTCGCCGTCGTCGTCGATGCCGTTGGTGCAGTTCTCGACGATGCAGCTCGGGTCGAGCGGGCACTCGGGGTCGAAGCAGTCGATGAGGCCGTCGCCGTCGTCGTCGATGCCGTTGCCGCAGATCTCCGGGGTGCAGGCGGGGGCGCCGTTGCAGTCCGTGTCGGCGCAGTCCACGAGGTTGTCGCCGTCGTCGTCGACGCCGTTGGTGCAGTTCTCGGGGGTGCAGGCCGCGGCCGTGGTGCACTCGGGGTCGTTGCAGTCCACGAGGCCGTCGCCGTCGTCGTCGAAGCCGTTGGCGCACAGCTCGGGGATGCAGGCCGGGTCCTGGAAGCAGTCGGGGTCGAGGCAGTCGACGAAGCCGTCCGCGTCGTCGTCCACGCCGTCGGTGCAGTTCTCGGTGCCGCCCAGCGCGCAGGCGATGTTGCCGAAGCAGCCCGGGTCCAGACAGTCGACGAGGCCGTCGCCGTCGTCGTCCACGCCGTTGGTGCAGTTCTCGGCGGTGCACGCCGCGTTCGCGAAGCACTCGCTGTCGGCGCAGTCCACCGCGCCGTCGCCGTCGTCGTCCACGCCGTTGGTGCAGTTCTCGGTGATGCACACGGCCTCGGCCACGCACTCGAGGTCGGCGCAGTCCACGTCGCCGTCGCCGTCGTCGTCCACGCCGTTGTTGCACAGCTCGGGGATGCAGAAGGGCTGGGTGCTGCACTCGGTGTCGAGGCAGTCGATGAAGCCGTCGCCGTCGTCGTCGATCCCGTTCTGGCACAGCTCGGGGATGCACGCGGGGTCGAGGGTGCACTCGGGGTCGTTGCAGTCCACGAGGGCGTCGTTGTCGTTGTCGATGCCGTCGCCGCAGATCTCCGGGATGCACACGGACTGCGTGGTGCAGTCGGAGTCGGCGCAGTCCACGTCGCCGTCGCCGTCGTCGTCGAAGCCGTTGTCGCAGCTCACTTCGGTGGCACAGAAGGCGGTGCCGTTGCAGGTGGGATCCTGGCAGTCGACGAGCCCGTTGCCCGAGTTGTCGATGCCGTCCGTGCAGTTCTCGATGCCCAGGCAGTTGATGTCGCCCACGCAGTCGGTGTCCTGGCAGTCGATCAGGCCGTCGGTGTCGTCGTCGATGCCGTTGCTGCAGTTCTCGGTGAGGCTGCAGACGGCCGCCGCGAAGCAGTCGCTGTCGAGGCAGTCGATGAGGCCGTCGCCGTCGTTGTCGATGCCGTCGGTGCAGATCTCGGGCGGGGTGACGCACGCCGGGTTGGTGGCGCAGACCGGATCGTTGCAGTCGGTGAGGCCGTTGCCGTCGTTGTCGATGCCGTCGCCGCACAGTTCGGTGCCCGCGGTGTTGCCGCAGGCGAGGGACAGGGTGAAGTCGCCCGAGACCGAGGGGAGCTTGCTGTCCACCAGCAGGAAGTACGTGTCGCCCTGGCTGACGGGGAAGGCGAGCAGCTCGGGGTTCAGCGTGGGGGAGCCCGAGAAGGCGTCGCAGGAGCCGCCCTCGCAGCCGTTGCCCTGGTCGCTGAGCACCACGAGGTCGAGGTCCGTGTTCGGCGTGTCGATCTGCAGCGTCAGGGTCGCGATCTGGGTGGCCGGAGCCGTGAACTCGTAGGTGACGTCCGCGCCCGGGCTCGTGTTGCCGCACGCGTACCCGGTGATCGAGTTGACCGCGGTGGTGGTCGTGCCCACGACCGAGCCCCCGCAGGCGATCGTCGAGACCACCGCCGAGCAGACCGGGGCGGGACACGTCGGGTGGTTCTCGCACTCGAGGTCGTCGCAGTCCGTGTCGCCGTCGGAGTCGTCGTCGATGCCGTTGGTGCAGACCTCGGGGATGCAGACCGTGGCGGTGGCGCACTGGGCGTCGGCGCAGTCGATGAGGCCGTTGCCGTTGTTGTCGATGAAGTCGTTGCAGATCTCGGCCGCGCACGCCGGATCGCCCGTGCAGTCGGGGTCCGCGCAGTCGATGAGGGCGTCGCCGTCGTCGTCGAAGCTGTTGTTGCAGACCTCGACCGTGCACCCCGGGTCCCCGAAGCACTCGGAGTCGTCGCAGTCCACGTCGCCGTCACCGTCGTCGTCGATGAAGTTGCCGCAGACCTCGAGGGTCGTGCTCGGGCACAGGACGTCCAGGACGAACGGGCCGGAGTCGCCGTCGAAGCCCTCGACGCCCACGAAGTACTCCACCCCCGCGGTCGTCGTGAGGGAGAGGAGCTCGGTCGCCCCCGAGCCCGTGCTCGACCCCGCGCACACCGTCGGGTCGCAGACCCCCGCGTTCGACGTCAGGGCGTACAGCTCCAGGTCCGCGTTGCTCAGGCTCGCGAGCTGGAAGTCCACGATGCCGCCGCCCGGGGGACCGATGAACGTGAAGAACTCCTCGGGCCCCGTGGCGGGCACGCCGCACGAGTACGTCGAGATCTGGGACGGGCTCGCGGCCGTGTTGCCCACGAGCGACTGGCCGCACGTGAGCGTGGAGCTCGGGGTGCAGGTGACGGCGCAGTTGCACTCGGTGTCGGCGCAGTCGATGTCGCCGTCGAAGTCGTTGTCGATGCCGTCGGTGCAGTTCTCGACGAGGTTGCTGGGGCAGAAGACGTTCAGCGTGAAGTTGCTGGTGGCCCCGAAGCGCCCGTCGACCACGAAGAGGTACGTGTCGCCCACCACCGCCGTGAACGACGCGGACTGGTCGCCGAACGCGATGCAGGAGCTGCCGGCGCAGGCGCCCCCCGCGGCCGTCTGGTCGAGGATGTAGAGGTCGAGGTTCGCGGTGAGACCCGAGAGCGCCACGAAGTGCGGTCCGGCCTCGGTGGCGACGTACTCGAAGACGATCTCCGGGCCGGTGGCGTCCCAGCCGCCGCAGGCGTAGGAGTCGACGGCGTCCGACGAGCCCGGGTCGCCGTTGTTCGCGGGGGCCGTGCCCGCGCAGGCGACGGTGCCCACCGAAGTGCAGGTGGTGCAGTACGCGTCCGCGGCGCACTCGGTGTCGTCGCAGTCGACGGTGCCGTCCCCGTCGTCGTCCACGCCGTTGTCGCAGACCTCCGCGATGCACGCGTTGTGCTGGCTGCAGTCGGGGTCGAGGCAGTCCACGAGGTTGTCGCCGTCGTTGTCGATGCCGTCGTCGCACACCTCGCCGCAGGCCAGGGTGTTGAAGCAGTCGAAGTCGAGGCAGTCGACGTCCCCGTCGCCGTCGTCGTCGACGCCGTTCGTGCAGATCTCCACGGCGCAGGCGGGGTCGGTGAGGCACTCGGAGTCCGCGCAGTCCACGAGGCCGTCGCCGTCGTCGTCGATCGTGTTGGTGCAGATCTCGGGGATGCAGGCGGACGCGCCGAGGCAGTCCGAGTCCAGGCAGTCCACGTCGCCGTCGCCGTCGTTGTCGATGCCGTCGTCGCACACCTCGGCGATGCACGACGGGTCGGCCGCGCAGTCCGTGTCCGCGCAGTCCACGTCGCCGTCGAGGTCGTTGTCGAAGCCGTCGGTGCAGATCTCGACGAGGCACGCCGGGTCCTGGAAGCAGTCGGGGTCGAGGCAGTCCACGAGGCCGTCGTTGTCGTCGTCCACCCCGTCGGAGCAGTTCTCGTTGCCGCCGAGCACGCACAGCGCGGAGCCGAAGCAGCTCGGGTCGGCGCAGTCCACGAGGTTGTCGGCGTCGTCGTCGACGTTGTTGTCGCAGATCTCGGAGGTGCAGGCCGTGGTCCCGGAGCACTCGGGGTCGGCGCAGTCCACGTACCCGTCGCCGTCGTCGTCGATGGTGTTGGTGCAGAGCTCGGGGATGCAGGCGGCCTCGGCGGCGCACTCCGTGTCGGTGCAGTCGATGGTGCCGTCGCCGTCGTTGTCGAGGCCGTCGTCGCAGATCTCGACGATGCAGGACGCGTTCAGGGTGCACTCGGAGTCGTCGCAGTCCGCGTCGCCGTCGCCGTCGTCGTCCACGGTGTTGTCGCAGACCTCGACGATGCACACGGCGGCCGTCGCGCACTCGGGATCGAGGCAGTCCACGAGGTTGTCGTAGTCGTCGTCGATCGAGTTGCCGCAGTCCTCGGTGATGCAGCCGGTGAAGAGCCCGCAGTCGATGACGTCGTCGCAGTCCACGAGGTTGTCGCCGTCGTTGTCGAGGCCGTCGTCGCAGGTCTCGGCGCCGCACGCCGGGTCGAAGAAGCAGTCGAAGTCGAGGCAGTCGATGTCCCCGTCGAGGTCGTCGTCGATGGCGTTGACGCAGTTCTCGGGGACGCACACCGGCTCGGCGGTGCACTCGGTGTCGGTGCAGTCCACGAAGCCGTCGCCGTCGTCGTCGATCGCGTTGTCGCAGATCTCGACGATGCACACGGGCTCGGCGATGCAGTCGGCGTCCACGCAGTCGATGAACAGGTCGCCGTCGTCGTCCAGGCCGTTGTCGCAGACCTCCAGGGTGCAGCCCGCGAACCCCGCGCAGTCGGTGTCCACGCAGTCCACGAAGCCGTCGCCGTCGTTGTCGAAGCCGTCGTCGCACACCTCGGGGTTGCACACCGGGTCGGCCACGCACTCGGTGTCCACGCAGTCGATGAAGTAGTCGCCGTCGTCGTCGAGGCTGTTGGTGCAGAAGCCCGCCTCGCCGGTGGCCGCGCAGGCCGCCTGGGGGATGCAGGACGTGTCCACGCAGTCGATGTCGCCGTCGCCGTCGTCGTCCACGCCGTTGGTGCAGTTCTCGGTCTGGCAGGTGGCGAGGATCTGGCAGGTCGGGTCGGCGCAGTCGATGTAGCCGTCGCCGTCGTCGTCGATCGCGTTGTCGCAGATCTCGACGATGCAGATCGCCTGGACGGAGCACTGCGGGTCGGCGCAGTCCACGAAGCCGTCGCCGTTGTCGTCCACCTGGTTGGTGCAGTTCTCGACGACGCAGGCGGGGTCGCCGGTGAGGCACTCGGAGTCGGTGCAGTCGATGAAGTTGTCGCCGTCGTCGTCGACGCCGTTGTCGCAGATCTCGGCCACGCAGGCGGCGGCGGTGGCGCAGTCGGCGACGTCGAGGCAGTCGATCAGGCCGTTGTTGTCGTTGTCGATGCCGTCGTCGCAGATCTCGAGGGCGCACGACGGGGCCGTGAGACACTGGAGATCGTCGCAGTCCACGTCGCCGTCGGCGTCGTCGTCGATGCCGTTGGTGCAGTCCTCGGACGTGCACGTGGGGATGAAGGTCCAGGTGCACTCGGTGTCCTGGCAGTCCGTGCTGCCGTCGCCGTCGTTGTCGAGGCCGTCGTCGCAGATCTCCGCGATGGAGCAGAAGGTCGACGTGAGGCACTCGGGGTCCGCGCAGTCCACGAGGCCGTCGCCGTCGTCGTCCGAGCCGTTGTTGCACCCCTCGGCGATGCAGGCCGAGTCCGTCGTGCACTCGGAGTCGGCGCAGTCGATGGCGCCGTCGAGGTCGTTGTCCACCAGGTCGTCGCACACCTCGACCACGCACTCGGGGTCCACGAGGCACTCGGAGTCGGTGCAGTCGATGAAGCCGTCGCCGTCGTCGTCCGCGCCGTTGTCGCAGATCTCGATCACGCACACCGACGTGCCCACGCAGTCGGGATCGAGGCAGTCGATGAGGAGGTCGCCGTCGTTGTCGGCGCCGTCGTCGCAGGTCTCGGGGGTGCAGGTGGTGAGGGCCGCGCAGGCCGCGTCGTCGCAGTCCACGAAGCCGTTGCCGTCGTCGTCCAGGCCGTTGACGCAGTTCTCGGAGCCGGTGCACGACGCGAGGAACTCGCAGGCGATGTCGTCGCAGTCGGTGTCGCCGTTGAGGTCGTCGTCCAGGCCGTTTCCGCAGATCTCGGTCAGGAGGCAGTTCGCGAAGGTCGAGCACTCGGCGTCGGCGCAGTCGATGGCCAGATCGCCGTCATCGTCGAGGCCGTTGTCGCAGGTCTCGGCGATGCAGACGGGCTCGGTGAGGCACTCGGCGTCGGCGCAGTCGAGGTCGCCGTCCGCGTCGTTGTCGATGCCGTCGTCGCAGAGCTCGTCGATGCACTCGGGCACGCCGGTGCAGTCGGGGTCCACGCAGTCCACGAGGCCGTCGCCGTCGTTGTCCGCGCCGTCGTCGCAGGTCTCGGGCGTGCAGACGGGCTCGCCGGCGCAGTCGGGGTCGTCGCAGTCGGCGAGGCCGTCGAGGTCGTTGTCGAAGATGTCGTCGCAGATCTCGGTCAGGCACGCGGTCTGGTTGGTGCAGTCGGAGTCGTCGCAGTCCACGTCGCCGTCGCCGTCGTCGTCGATCGAGTTGTCGCAGATCTCGACGGGCGCGCAGGCCGGGTGGTCGTCGCACTCGTCGTCGTCGCAGTCCACGTCGCCGTCGGTGTCGTCGTCGACGCCGTTCTCGCAGTCCTCGGGGGCGCAGGTGGGGTCGAAGAAGCAGTCCGTGTCGTCGCAGTCCACGTCGCCGTCGAGGTCGTTGTCGATGCCGTCGGTGCAGTCCTCGGTCTCGGGCTGCGGGACGACGCCCACGGCCTCGAAGTCGAGGCTGATCTCGGTGGCGCCCACGTTGGCGTTGGTGGCGATGGTCGCCTCGCCGCTGAAGTCGCCCTCGACGTCCGGGGTGAAGCTGAACTCGAGCTCGACCGACTCTTCGGGAGCGAGGGTGATGGGGACGTTGAAGAGGGGGGCGAAGCCGACGGGGATGTCGAGTTCTTCGAGGATGAGATCGCGGTTGCCGACGGAGCGGACGACGGTGCTCGCGGTGGACTGGTCGCCGACCAGGACCTCGCCGAAGTCGAGCGTGGTGGGGTTCACGGAGGCGGCCGACGTCTGCGTCGGCGTGGGCTCGGTGGTGTCGTCGTCGTCGACGGGGTCGGGCCCGAAGTCGTCGTCGTCGTCGGGACAGCCGGGGGCGACGAGGGCCGCCGCGAGCGCGAGGAGAGGAAGCAGGCGGGCGCGCCGGATCATCAGGGCCTCCGAAAGACGGCCGCGGGATCCCGCACGGGGAGTCCCGGGGAGCGTTTCAGGGTAGCAGGGGGCGGCCCGTGATCGAGGGGCGCCGGACGATCACGGGGGCGCGAAATGTCATGATGCGGCCATGCAGGTGAAGAGAACGCTGGGCGGCTGCTTCCTGACGATCGCGGGGGCCTGTTACGTGCTCGCGATCTTCATGTTCCTCGACCCCCTCGAGGGCAAGGGCAGGTTCGACTCGCTGGTGCCGGGCCTCTTCTTCGGGAGCGTGGCGGCGATCCCCGGGCTGTGGCTCTACCTCGCGGCCCGGGCGTCGGCCCGGCAGCAGGACATCGACGAGCGCGCCGCGGGCCTCGTGAGGACGCACGACGCGTTCACCACGGAGGAGTTCGCCCGCAAGCTGGGGGTCGCCTACGCGAAGGCCGAGGAGGAGATCCTCCAGGTGGCGCAGCGAGGCGAAGCGGACCTGGTGTTCCACCGCCCGGACCAGACGTGGATGCACCGCGGTCGGCTCACGACGAAGCACGCGATCGTCACCAAGTGCCCCAGCTGCGGCGCGGGCGTGGGGGCGCAGGTCGTGTTCGAGGGCGAGTCGGTGGCGTGCGAGTACTGCAACCAGCCCCTGGTCGCCCGCGAAGAGCTGCACCCCGGGCCACGTGTGGGGATCCCGCCCGCGAAGCTGTAGAGGTGGGGCCGGGCGTGGGCGTCGGGCGCGGGGCGCGGCGCGGCGCGGCGCGGGCGGCGCGGTGGGCAAGGCGCGGGCGGTGGGCAGGGCGCGGGCGGTGGCAGGGCGCGGTCCGCGCGGTGGGCAAAATTTCCCACGAGGGGGGTGCCGGGGCGGCCGGCGAGCGCGTAGTGGGAAATCTCCGCCACCTCAGGGCCGGGGGCCGGACGGGGGCTTGGCCCCGGGGCCGGGGGCCGGACCCCGGGGGCCGGCCACCTCAGCCCGTCTCGACGCGCTCTCCGAGGATCTCGCTGATGGTGTCGAGCACCGCCTGGCCCGGGACGATGGACTGGGGGACGATCTTGACCGTCGTCTTGCCGAACTTGAGATCGAGGCGGCCGGTCACCCGACGGCCGCGCTGATCCACAGCGGTCACGCGCTCGACGTTCGTCAGCTTCGACCACGCGACCTTCTTGCCGTTCTGGAGCGTCATCCCCTTCTCGCTGATGCGCGCGGGCCAACTCCGGGAGGACAGGTACAGGACGACCCAGCCCACCCCGCAGGACACGAACGCGAGGAGCAGCTGCAGCTTCTTGTAGTGCGGGGCGATCTCGACGTCGAGCGGTTCCATGAGGAGATTCTACGGCCATTCGCGAGCGGACTTGAGCGCCACAACTCGGGCAGATGCGCCGTCTGCCCGAGTTGTAGCGCGGGCAGCCCTCTCAGCTGCCGACGTCGATCCGCAGCGGCGCGTCCGACGCCGGAGACGTCGATCCGTAGAGCCGCGTCACCTCGCGACCCATCCGTCCGGTCACCGCGAGCCCGAGCATGCGGAAGTCCGAGACGAACGACCACAGGGGGTAGCGGAACGTCGCCGGGCGGTTGCCCTCGACGAAGAAGTGGCCCACCCAGGCCGGTCCGTAGCCGCACACCAAGCCGAGCACGATCCAGAGCGGTGCCGCCGTCGCGACCCCGAAGCCCGCCAGCGACACGCCCGCGAACGTCCCGACGTAGTGCAGCGCGCGGCACATCGGCACGCGGTGCTCGCCCACGTAGTGGGGCCAGAACTCGCGGTAGGTGCGGATGCGATCGGTCATGGCCGGATGTTACTCGCGGGGGGCTCGCAG
>CAZUHI010000023.1:82894-110306 GCA_964620495.1 uncultured Rickettsiales bacterium
GGCTCGCAGCTCGCCCGAATGCGCCGTTCACCCCGAGATGCGACCCACATGCGGCTCGCAGCTCGCCCGAATGCGCCGTTCACCCCGGGATGCGAGCCGTCTCACGCCGACCACCACCTCGGCGCCGACCTCGGTATGGTCCGCGCCATGCCCATCTTCGACGACGACTTCATGTTCGGCCCCCTCAAGCGCATGCTCGCGGCCATCGAGAAGCACGTGAGCGACCCGTCCGAGACCGCCGCGCTGGAGCGAGAGGTCGAGGCCGCCTGCGGCATCCCCCTCGGTGTCATCGACAACATGCCCGCCGACTCCGTGCTCGACATGTTCAAGGACGGCGGGAAGCTCGACGCCCCCAAGGCCGCCCTCGTGGGCACCGCGCTGCGCCGTCGTCGGTCCGAGTACCGCGAGCAGGGGCAGCTCCTCCGTGCCCTCCGCTCCGGCAAGGCAGGCGACGCCCTCGTCGCCGCCGCCCTCGAGGTCCGCCCCGACCTGGCCGACCTCGGCCTCGCCTAGCCGCCCCTCAGGCCCGCGATTCGAATCGCACCCGCGACGCCTCCGCGCAGGCCGCCACCGCGTCGCGGATCTCCTCCATCCGTCGATCGGCCTCCTCTCGGGTCCACCCGTCCGTCGCGATCGGTGCACCGACCGTCAGCTCGATGGGCCCCGGACGCACCACCAGGGAGCCCCGAGCCAGCACCGCCGTGCCCCCGTGGCAGGCCATGGGGACGATCGGCAGGCGCGTGAGCAGCGCGAGGTGGAACACCCCCTTCTTGAACGGCGCGAGGTGCCCGTCGCGCTGCCGGGTGCCCTCGGGGTAGATGACGATCGACCACTTCGGGTCGAGCCCGGCGGCCCCGTCCTTCATCGCCGCCCGAGCCTGCGCCGAGTCGCCCCGGTCCACGAAGAAGGCCCCGGCGCGACACGCCCAGCCGAGGATCGGGACCCGGGCGAACTCCTTCTTCATCACCCACTTCGTGTAGGGCGGGAAGTACGCCGGACCGACGATCGAGTCCATCGTCCCCGTGTGGTTGCTGCACAGCAGCGCGGGCGTCGACAGGTGCTCGGCTCCCTCCACATGGACGCGGACGCCGGCCAAGAAGAGCACCACGCGGCCCCAGACCGGCCGCATCGTCGCCCAAGCCCACTCGCCGAGCCCCACGAAGACGAACGGGAGGCTGCATGCGGCGATCAGCAGCGCCGCGGCGAACGCGAACGGGAGTCGAACCAGCCCATGCAGGGGAACCCGCAGGGTTCCCTCAGTCGCCGACATTCCCCAGATCGCCCCACAGCCTGGTCGCGCCCCGAGTGATGGGGATCCACGCCGCCAGGAGGTTCGCGACCACCACCACGACGAACGTCCCGGCCAGGGCCGCCATGAGCTGCGTGCTCACCTCCACCTCGCGGAAATCGCTCGCGAGCAGCATCCCCACGGGCACCGCCTCGATCACGATGATCGCCGCCGTGAACGTCAGCGAGAGGACCATGAACAGGATCGCGCCGGGACCCGAGGCCATCCGCGCCGCGTTGTCCGCCTTGAAGTCCGGGTAGAGGGCCCCGAGGCCGACCGCCAGCCCCGTCACGCCGACGCTGAGCAGCGCGATCGTGCCCGCCGCGATCCATGCGTAGAGCGGGTCCACGTTGAGCATCCGGTTCGTGCTCACGACCAGCACCTCGCCGAGCAGGATCGTGGGCCACCAGCCCATCAGGAACTTCGCGAAGAGGAACCGACGCGCCCCGATCGGCGACGCGTGCAACACCCAGAACGCCCTCCCCTCCTGGGACACCGCGGTGAAGTGGAAGCGCACCGCCAACGCCGACAGCACCGCGCCCGCCACCCCGACGTTGAGGAACGCGATCGCGTTCTGCAGCACCCCGCGCTTGAGCGGCACGACGTCCAAGGGCAGGGCGTGCACCGAATACAGGTACACCGCCACGAGGCCGAGCAGCAGGATCCCCTGCGTCCACTGCCCGGGCTCCCGGAAGAAGAGCCGCAGGTCCTTGCGCAGCATCGGTCGGTACACGCTCGGCAGCCACGACGTCAGCCCGTCGATCGCCCCCGTGAGGAGCTTGTTGCGCGAGGCGACCCTCTTGGGGGCCTCCTGCGCGTTCGTCCACGCGTCGAACCAGATCGGCGCGACGAGCCAGCGGGCTAGAGGCACGAGGGCCGGACCCGCGAGGAACAGCAGCCCGAAGGTCAGCCCGACGTTCTCCACGCGCGTCCCCAGCGCCCACATGCACAGCTCGGTGAGCCACGTCGACGGCAGCCAGGACGTGTCCGGCGCCCGCACGACGGCGATGAACTCCGCGAGGGTCTGGAACGCCTCGGGGTCCACCAGCCGCTCGGGGCGGAGCGCGCGCAGCAGGAGCAGCATCGCGATCAGGAACGACATCGACACCAGCACCATCAGCTCGCGCGTGCGCTGCGCCGAGAAGCCGCGCACCAGCAGGCAGGCGACGACCACCCCGAGGGCGGCGGGGGGGAGCAGGTAGGCCACGAGCCCGAACGTCGCCACCAGGTAGTAGACGACGCCGCCGTCCTGGACGATCCCGTACGCCAGCAGCACCGGGATGCCGAAGAACAACATCATCCAGCTGGACGCCATCAGCGTGTCGAGCAGGCGGTAGTAGAAGACCCGCCGCGGCGCGATGGGCAGCGACTGCACCAGCTGCATGTCCTCGGACAGAAAGTACGACGACAGCGCGGCGATGATGTTCGAGAAGAAGAGCAGCCCCGAGAAGCTCAGGAGCAGCATCGAAAGCGCCTTGCGGAGGAGCAGGGGCCCGAACAGCTCGACGCGGCTGAAGCTGTCGAGGAAGTAGATGCAGACGGCGAACATCCCCACCCAGAAGGCGAGGGTGAGGCCCACGAAGAAGGCGATGATCGCCTTGCGGGAGTTGTCGGAGCGCTGCCAGGCGTTGAGCAGGCCCTGGAACCGCGGACGCAGCAGCAGCCGCATGGACGGCACGTGGGTCGCCATCAGGCCCGGCGCGTTCACCGCGGGGTCACTCCTCTTCGCCGCCTCGTCCGTCCGAGAGGGGGCGGCCGTCGTCCACGCCGGCTTCGCGCTCGTTGCGACGCAGCGTCTCGCGCACGTAATCCTTCAGGATCTTGTTGCGCTGAGCCTTCCCGAGCAGGGTCTTGATGTCCTCGTACAGCGTCGGGTCCACGAGCAGCGCGCCCACGGTGCCCTCCCCGCGCTTGACGGAGGCGACCACCTCCTTGATGTCGGCGGACGCGTCGGTGAGGTTGGCCAGCATCGACTGCCCCTCCTCGGTGTAGACGAGGTCGTGGATCAGGCCGTCGCCCTCCTTGATCTCGACCACCAGCGCGTCGACCTTCTTGGCCGTGTCCGTGAGCGACGTGAGCAGCCCGGAGATCTGGTCCTTGTAGATGAGCGCGTGGAGGGTGCCGTCGCCGTCCTTGATGGCGGTCATGACCGAGGTGAGCTTGCGCGACGTGTCGTCGAGGTTGGTCACGACCGACTTGAACTTCCTCGCGACCGACTTGTCGTAGATCAGCTCGTGGATCAGCCCGCGGCCCTGCTCCAGCTCGATCACGACGCGCTCGATCGCCTTGAAGATCGCGGCCACCGACTTGCCCGCGTTCTTGCCGTCGTCGCCCTTGAGGATCACGTCGATGGTGTGGGTGATCGACCGGACGTTCTCGATGATCTCGTCGAAGTCCTCGAGGTAGCCCGCGATCGTGATCGGCTCCTGCGTCTCCAGCCACGAACCCTCCGTGAGCGGCTGGCGCGCCGGCGAGCCCACGGTGATCGACACGTACTTGTCCCCCAGAAGTCCCTGACTCGAGATGGTGGCGACCGAGTCCCCGCGGATCCGCTCCTGGTAGCTCTGCACCAGGTTCATCCGCACGTGGATGACCTTCTTGTCGAGGTCGCCGGGGAACTCGACGGCGGAGACGAGGCCGACGTTCAGCCCCGACAGCTGCACCTGCGCGCCCGGACGTAGGCCGGACACGTCCTCGAACGAGGCGTTGAGCACGTACCGCGGCTCGAACAGCTTGGACTCGGACCCCAGGACGATCACGCCGGCGACCGTGATCACCAGGCCCAGGACCATGAACAGACCGACGCGAATCTCGAGCGAACGATCTCGGTCCATTCGGTCCTTTCGTCGTCCGCATGGGGCGCGAACGGTCCCCCAGCGTACTACTCGCCGGCCGGTGTAGCATCCGACCCATGTCTGGTTTCGCCCCCCTGCACCGCGCTTTCGCCACCCTCATCGCCCTCTGTGCACCGGCCCTGCTCATCGGTTGTCCGCCCGCGGACACGGGCGGCGGCGGCGGCGGCGGCGGCGGCGGCGAGCTGATCTGGGAAGAGGGCAGCGCCGACAACGAGGAGCCGTGGGACGCCGAGAGCGTCGACGACGACTGGGACGAGACCGTGATCATCGAGGGGTCCATGGACCGCTGCGACTACAACCAGAGCCAGGACTGGGAGTACACGGGCGACAACGACAGCTACGAGGTGGAGGTCCCGGACGACGGGTTCCTCGACGCGTCGCTGGAGTGGGACCACAACAGCAATCTGGACCTGTTCATCTACATCAACGGCGGGGGCCAGAACTGGAGCCCGGACCACCAGGAGACCCGCAGCGGCGACACCCAGGAGGATTGGGTGCCGGACGACGAGTTCGAGTCGGGCGACGACATCACCTTCACCGTCGTGTGCCGACAGGGTCCGGGCGGCGACTACACGCTGACCGTGAACTGGGAGTCTTGAGCACCCGCATCGACGGGGACTGGCTCCGCCGCTGGCACGATCGGCACGCGGGGGCCACGTCGCGCGCGTTCGGCGGCCTGCGCGACGCCGACGGTCGCACGTCCTACGCCCGCCTCGCGGACTACGTCGGCGACGGGGACCGGGTGCTCGACCTCGCGTGCGGCGACGGCCGACTCCTGGTCGAGGTGCTGATCCACGGCCCCGGCTCGGCGACGGGCATCGACTTCTCCGCCGGCGAGCTGGCGGCAGCCCGCGCCCGCGACCTCGACGTCGAGCTGGTCGAGGGCCGCGTCCAAGCCCTTCCCTTCGACGACGACGCCTTCGACCGGGTGGTCTGCCACCTCGCCCTCATGCTCTTCGCCGACCTCGAGCACGTGCTCCGCGAGGTCCGCCGCGTGCTTGCCCCCGGCGGGACGTTCGGGATCGTCGTGAGCCGGCCCGAGGTCGAGCCCGCGAGCGAGGCGATGAAGGTCTGGCGCGACGAGCTTCGGGACCTCTCCTTCGCGGACGTGCGCCTGGTCGACGTCCGGGTCCTGCGCGGCGACCTGCCGAAGCTGCTCGGCGACGCCGGGTTCCGCGAGGTGGACGTCCGCCCGTTCGACCTGCGGGGCCGGCTCTCGGTCGACGACGCGTGGATGTGGTTCGCCGAGTCCTACGGGCCGGATCGGATGAACCCGGCCGACTTCAGGGCGCTCGAGCGCCGGTGGAAGCACCGCATGCGGATCGCGGGCGAGCCCGTGCGCCTCGTGCGCCTCATGCAGGAGATCGTCGCCTCCTAGATTCGGGCGTCCTAGAGCCGAGCGGCGTCCCGGCCCTCGACGAAGCGCTCGAGGTCGTACCGACGCAGGTCGCCGGCGAGCTTCTCGATCCCCTCGTAGTTCGGACACCCGCGGCAGTGGTCGCCGAGGAGCGGCGCACCGTTCGCGAACGTCATGTCGCCGTGCTTCGCGAGGTCCTTCGCGGCGTTGCGGAACCGGCGATAGCGGTCGCCCCTCCAGATCTCCGCGAACCGACGATCGCCCACGTTCTCCACGACCTTCGGGGAGCAGCAGAAGGACACGTCGCCGTTGGCCCAGCTGCGGCTGAAGGTCCAGCCCACGTAGCACCCGGCGTCGGGCGTGCGGTTGTGGCCCCAGCGCCCGGTGACGGGATCGAGGGTCGCCAGCTGGTAGTGGATGTTGTCGACGATGGTGGGGCCGCCCGCGTCGGCCCGACGCTGGGCCTCGGCGATCTGCGCGCGCAGCGGCTCCACCTGCTCCGGCCGAAGCTGGAGGTGCGCGTTGTAGTCCTGGACGTGGATCAGCTGGAACCGGACGTGCTCGGCGCCCAGCTCGCGGGCCTGCTCGTAGAAGGCGAGGGCCTCGTGCGCGTTGGCCGAGCAGAGGACGTCGACCATCATCACGCGCGGAGTGGGGCGGCCGCGGCGGCGCTTGAGCTCGGTCAGCGCGGCGACGTTCTCGCGGACCTCGATCAGCTCCTCGAGCCCCGGGTGCCCCGGGTGGATCGCCTCGTACACCTCGGGCGACGCCGAGCTCAGGCTGACGTAGAGCAGGTCGCAGCGGTGCTCCACGAGCGCGTCGCGGGCCTCCTCGCGCACGAGGACCCCGTTGCTGAACAGCGTGAGGCCGAGGTCCCGCTCCTTGATGTAGGCGACCATGTCGAGGCACCGGGGATGCAGCAGCGGCTCCCCCTTCCCGGACAGCAGGACGTCCTCGCGTCCGTCGATCGCGGCGAGGTCGTCGACGATGCCGGTGAACGTCTCCCAGGGCACCATCTGCGACCGCCAGGCGGCGTCGAAGAGGTGCGCGTCCTTCCGATTCGCCGCCCCGGGCGAGTGGAACCAGCAGTAGGCGCAGTTGACGTTGCAGGCGTTGGCGACGTCCAGGTGGAAGGTGGCGGGGCCCCGAAACACGCCGCCCGTCAGGACGCCGAGCAACCGCAGGAGCTGGGCTTCGTTGTCGGCGTTCGAGTGCGCGGCGAGCGTGTTCAGGAGGTCGATCAGCTCGGGGGATGGGGGCTCGACGGCGGCGTCCAGGGGGACCGCTGCGGCCCGCAGAGCCCTGGTCCAGGCGCGCAGCCGGGTCGGCGCGGTGGCGAGGGGTGCGGGGTCGAAGGGCGCGAGGTGCGGTCGGTCTTCGGCGCGCTCGTCGGCGATCTCATCCAGGCGCTCGTGGGCGGTGTGGAAGGTGTGCCGGCCCAGGGCGATGGGCTCGACCGGGGGGCGGCGGCTGCGGGTGAGAGAACGGAGCGCGGAGAGAGGAGACGGCACCCCCTCAGGGTACTTCGGTTATCTTCCCGGGCCATGAAGCGTCTCCTCTTCCTCGCCCTCCTGCTCACCGGCTGCACCGGCAGCGCCATCGTGGGCGACGAGCCCACCCCGGCGGCCGACGACGACGACGCGGTCGGGGACGACGACGACGCGGTGGACGGCCCCGACTTCAGCGTCCCCGGGCCGAGGGGCTCCGGCAACACGACCCTCGCGGAGACGAACCGCGGCGGGAAGAACCTCTTCATCGACGTCTGGTACCCGTCGGACGCGAGCGGCGACACCGCGGTCTACGGCGAGGGCGAGTTCGCCAACCAGGGGGTGTCGGTCGTGGACGGCGAGGGCGCGTGCGACGAGCCCCGGCCGGTGATGGTGCACAGCCACGGGCACCTGTCGATCCGCTGGGAGCTGTACTGGTTGCACGAGCACATGGCGTCCCACGGCTGGGTGATCGCCGCCCCGGACCACGCCGGCAACACCTTCTACGACGACTCCGCGAACTTCATCGACCTGTACTCCCAGCGGCCGTACGACGTGGCGGACACGTTCGACGCCCTGCTCGCCGAGAGCTCGCGGCCGGAGAGCCCGCTGCACGGGTGCGTGGACCCGGCGGCCGGGTACGTCGTCGGCGGGTACTCGTTCGGCGGCTACACGGCGTACGCGACGGCCGGGGGACTGGTGAACGATACGGCGGGCGAGCCCACCTACGACCTGAGCGACTCGCGGGTGACGTCCGTCGTCGCGTACTTCCCCTGGACCGGGGACGCGCTCGACGACGGCACGGCCGAGATCGAGGTCCCCGTGCTCACGTGGGGCGCCACGCGCGACTCCACGGTGGGGACCGACTACGACATCCTGCACGGGCCCATCGAGTCCACGCCCCGCGCCCTCGGCGTGTTCCCCGACGGCGGGCACCACACGTTCACGCAGCTCTACTGCCCGTTCATCGAAGAGAACGGCTGCGGCGACGAGTTCGTGTCCGAGGACGTCGCGTATCCCGCGGCGCGCACCGGGGTGCTCGGCTTCCTGACGGGCAACCTCGACCTGCTCGTGGACGTCGAGGACGCGCTCGAGTGGGAGATCGTCGCCGAGTAGGACCAAGACTCGCCGACGACCAGATCGCCCCGACATGCGGCATGTCGCCCGGATATGCCCGGGCCCTCCCGCGACCGCTCCCGGCCCCCGGCCCTCGACTCCTTCTACATCCGCTCCGGGGCGTCGATCCCGAGCAGGCCGAGGCCCGTCCCGAGGACCTTGCGGACCACCACGCTCACGTTGAGCCGCGACATCTTCACGTCCGCGTCGTCGACCTTGAGCACGGGGCACGCCGCGTAGAAGCGGTGGTACTTCGCCGCGAGCTCGTACAAGTAGTTGGCGAGCTGGTTGGGCTTGCCCTGATCCCACGCCGCCCACACGGCCTTGCCGAAGCCGAGCGCGTGCAGGAAGAGGTCCCGCTCGGCGTCATCCACCAGGGTCAGCGTGGTGCCGTCGGCAGTGATCCCGCCCTCTGCGGCCTTTCGCTGGAGCGAGGCGATCCGCGCGCTCGTGTACATGAGGTACGGGGCGGTGTTGCCCTCGAGCGACAGCATCTTGTCGAAGCTGAAGACGATGTCCGACTGCGGGTTGTTGCTGAGGTCCGCGTACTTCACGGCCCCGAGCCCGATGGACGTCGCGAGCGCGTCCAATTCCTCGTCCGTGAAGGGCACGCCGCCGGGGCCGGTCCGACCTTCGAGGGTCTTGCGCGCCCGCGCCTCCGCCTCGTCCAACAGCACGTCCAGCCGAATGACGTTGCCCGTCCGCGCCCCGAACGCCCCCGTCGGCAGCTTCATCAACCCGAACCCGACGTGCGTGAAGGGCACCTCGACGCCCATCTTCCCGGCCGTCGCGAACAGCTGCTGGAAGTGCAGCGACTGCCGGTGGTCGGTCACATAGATCATCCGCGAGGGGTTCCACGTGGCCACGCGCAGCTCGATGGTGGCGATGTCCGTCGTGGCGTAGAGCGACGCCCCGTCCTTCTTGCGGATGAGGAACGGCGTCATCGTGTTCTCGCCCTCCTCGTCCCGGAAGAACACGCAGACCGCCCCGTCGCTGGGCTCGGCGATCCCCTGCTCCAGCAGCCGGTCCACCAGCGGCACCAGGGCGTCTCGGTAGTGCGATTCGCCGTACGTCACCGTGAACTCGACGCCGAGGCGCTCGTAGATCGAGTCGAAGGAGTGCTGCGAGTCGGCCCGCATCCGCTCCCACAGGCCGACGTTCTCGGGGTCCCGCTCCTGGAGCTTCGCGAGCTCGGCGCGGGCGGCGTCGTTGAGGGAGTCGTCCTCCTTGGCCCGCTTGTGGAACTCGACGTACATGCGCTCGAGCTCGCTCACCGGGTCCTCGGCGTAGGCGTCGGCGTCCCGCCAGGTGCGCCAGGCGTGGATCAGCTGCCCGAACTGCGTGCCCCAGTCGCCGATGTGATTGTCGCCCACGACGTCGAAGCCGAGGAACGTCCCGATCCGCCGCAGGGCGTCGCCGATGACGGTCGACCGGATGTGGCCGATGTGCATCCGCTTCGCGACGTTCGGGGCCGAGAAGTCGATGACCACGGTGCTGCCGTCCGCCGGGGAGGCGCCGCACCGGTCGTCGGCGACCAGCTGCTCCAAGTAGCGCCCGAGGGCCGCGTCGGACAACCGCAGGCCGATGAAGCCGGGGCCCGCGATGTCCGGCGATTCCACCAGGTCGCTGCCGCCCTCCATGATCTTCGCCACCACGTCGTCCGCGATGTCTCGGGGCTTGCGGCGCAGGACCCGAGCGAGCTGCATGGCCGCCGGGCTCTGGAAGTCCGAAGACCCGCGCCCCGCCTTCGTCTTGTTGACGACGACGTCCGCCGGCTCGCCCGTGAGGGCGGCGACGGCGTCGTCCATGACGGACTTGAGGGCTTCTTGTACGGGCGGCAGCGTGGGCATGGCCGCGGATGATCCGACACCCTGCGGGGGTGTCAAGCGGTAGGGTCCCCGCATGCGGATTCCGGCTTGCCTCGTGGTCCTCTCGTGCTCGCTCGTCGGCTGCGTCCAGCCCGATCCCCTGCGCCACGACGACCGCCTGCACGCCTGGCTCGAGTTCACCGACGTGGACCGCGTGGAGACCCACGTGGAGTGGGCGGCGACCTTGAACCTCGACCTCCGCGTGGCCGTCGTGCAGGGGCGCCACGACGCGAACTACGCGCGGACGGTCTGCGCGGCCGCCGAAGCCCACGACGTCGGTCTGTCTCTGTGGCCGCTGCTCGACGAGGCCGACGGGTACTGGCCCAACCAAAGCAACGCGACGCAGTTCGCCACCTGGGCCACCGAGCTCGCCGCGCTCCAGACCGACGGGTGCCCGCGCCTCGACGCCGTGGTGGTCGACATGGAGATGCCCATCGACCGCAGCGAGACCCTCACGGACACGACGCTCACCGTCTCCCAGCGGCTCACGGCGCTGTCCTCTTCCGTGGACCTCGGGGCCTTCGAGGCCGCGCGATCGACGTACTCAGACCTCGTCGACTCCCTGCACGAGCGCGACCTGCGGGTGTTCCTGACGACCCTGCCGATGCTCGTGGACGACCAGCTCGACGGCGACGAGGGCATCGCGCAGGCCCTCTGGACCCCGGTGGAGGGCGTCGCCTGGGATCGGCTGTCCTTCCAGGTCTATCGCACGCTGTTCGACGAGTACGCCCGGAGCCTCCTGGGCACCGAGGAGCCGTTCGGCGCGGGCCTCGTCACCTCCTACGCGGCCGACATCGAGCTGTATTGGCCCGACACCGGCTCCCTCGATCTGGGCACCACGGGCGAAGGCATGGTCGAGCACGACGGCATGGAGGAGCCCGCCGAGCTGCAGGCGGACATCGCCGCGGGCCTCGACGCGGGCGTGCCGTTGGAGGCCATCAACGTCTACTCCCTCGAGGGCCTCCTCGAGCACGACGACCCCGCCGCCTGGGTCGGCACCCCCGAGCCGCGGGCCGCGCTGGTCGCCCCCGAGGTCGACGAGATCCGCGCCGTCGTCCAGGGCCTCGACGAGCTCCTGTGACCCCCTTCTCCGCCCTGACGGTCCGTGGTCGCGCCCGTCGGCTGCGCGCCGTCGCGTGGGCCGCGCTGGCCGAGTACGACCTCGACGTACATCGAATGCGGCTCATCACGAACAGCTGGAACTGCGTCTTCCGCGTCGACACGCCCGACGACAAGTACGTCCTGCGCGTCACCCTGCCCGGCCACGGCCACTCCCCCGCCACGGTCCGCTCCGAGGCCGCCTTCCTGGCCGCCCTCGCGGAGAGCGACCTGGAGGTGCCGACGCCGATCCCCGCCCGCGACGGGCGCCTCGTCGTGTCCGCAGGCGCGCCCGGGGTCCCGGAGGCCCGCATGTGCGGCGTCTACACCTGGATCCCGGGACCCGAGCTGGGGAGCCGCATCTCGCCCGCGAATTGGTTCAAGCACGGCGCGCTGCACGCCCGGCTGCACGACTTCGCCGAGGCCTGGACCCCGCCCGACCTCAGCCGACCGACTGCCGAATCGGGGGCGCGCCGCGAGGCGCCGCGTTCGACTTCGTCCAAGGAACGCGAAGCGTTCCCCGTGAACGACTACTCGGAGGTCTTCCACTTCCCCGGCGAGGTCGTGCTCTGGGACGACGACGTGGACCTGCTCGGCCACCGGGGGCTGCTCCGGGAGGCCCTGGCTGCGTCCAACGAGCGCATCACCGCGATCCGCGCCCGGGACCCCGTGATCGTCACCCACGGCGACCTGCACCAGTGGAACTGCCTCATCCACCGCGGCGTCCTGCGCCCCATCGACTTCGAGGACCTCATGTGGGCGACCCGGGGACTCGACGTGGGCACCACGCTGTACTACTCCAGCAAGCGGAGCGACTACGCCGAGCTGCGCGACGCGTTCCGTCGCGGATACGAGTCGGTGGCCCCTTGGCCCGAAGGTCGGCCCGGCGAGATCGACGCCCTGCGCTTCCCCCGAGGGCTGGACCTCCTCAACGTGTTCGCCGGCGAGTTCAGGGACCGGGTGCGGGATTGGCCGGGCACCGTGAACCGCATCGCGGGGTTGGCCCGCGCTACTCTGGATGCGACGGAGGGGAGTACTCCATGACGATTCGCTCGATCCACGCACTCGCGGTGGCGACCCTGCTGCTCGGCGCGGCTCCGCCCGCCCCGGAGGTCGCGATCCCGCGCCTCGGTCCGATGGACGACGGCTGCGAGGACGAGGAGCGAGACCCCGAGGCCATGGTCGGGTGGGCCGCCGAGCTCGGCGGCGAAGAGACGCGCAAGGCCTGGAAGGAGCTGCGAGACCACGGCCCGGAGGGCACCGCGTACATCGCCGCGTGGCTCGCGGAGGGCGCGCCGGGCGGGAAGCCCGCGGACCGGACCGACGCGTCGCTCTGGATCCTCCGCTGCGGCGAAGCCGAGGCGTGGGCGCGCGCGACGTGGCTGCTCGACGACGCAACCGTCGGACACGGCGAGCTCGAGGAGGCCGTGGAGCTCGTGGGCAAGCGCCTCGCGATCCTCACCGCGTCCCAGGCGAAGATGGTCTCCGAGCACCCCCAGGAGGACGTCCGCTACGCCGCGCTGAACGTGCTCATCGGCTTCACGAAGGTCGGCGGCGGCTTCAACCCCGGCTTCCTCTTCTTCCCCACGAGCCCGGTCAAGTCGAGCACCAAGTTCACCCAGGACGACGAGCGTCCGCCGCCCGCGCACCACGTGGCCGGGGTCGTGCGGGTCCTCGAGCTCGGGGGCCCCAAGGAGGCCGAGCGGACCGCGCGCCTGGTCATGCACGTCCTCGAATCGGGGGCCGTCCAGCAGCAGGCCTGGTTCGAGCTGACGTTCCCGCTCCTCGATCCGGAGCGGGGAACCCAGAAGGCCTCGGAGATGGCCGCGATGGGGTTCGGGCTGGGCAGCGGCGAGTCCGTCGACCGGGCGCTGAGGCACCTCACCCACTACGGGAACGCGGACACCCAGATCGCGTTCGTGCAAGGCATCGAGCGGAAGCTCGAGGCGGGGCGCGGCAGCCCGAAGGACCGGGAGCGGCTGGAGCAGATCCGCAAGGACTACCGCCCGCGGGCCGTGGGCGAGGCGACGAAGCTGCAGAAGAAGTTCGACCGACTCGGCTGGGGAGACCTCTGATCCCCTGACGGAGGTCGAGCCGCGTCTACTCCCGGACGACCGTCGCGAGGTCGGATCCGACGTGGATGGCGGGCTCCCCGCCCTGCACGGTGCTGGTGCGGATCGCGACCTCGGGCGCCTGCGTGGTGCTGCCGTCGATGTAGATCTGGGCGCCGCCCTCCCCGCTCGCCGTGTTGCCCGTGACGGTGCTGCCGTCCATCTCCACCTGGGCGCCCTCGCGGACGGCCATGCCGCCGCCGTGCACGCCCTCGTTGCCGGTGACCTTCGTGCCGCGGATCTCCCAATAGGACGCGCCGTCGGCGAGGAGCGCGCCGCCCGTCTTGCCCTTGTTGCCGGTGACGGTGCAGCCGTCCAGCACGACCTTGCCGCGCCGCGCGAACACGGCGCCGCCGCCGTAGTCGGACGCGGTGTTGCCGGTCATCGTGCAGTTCACGAACACGACCTCGGCCACCTCTTCGAGGGGGAGGACCCCGCCCGCGTGGGCCGTGCCGTTGCGCAGGGTGAGCCCGTTCAGCTCGACCCGGATCCCCCGCTGGAGCACGCCGAGGACCGGGCCTTCGCCGCCCGCGTCGAGGATCACGCCGTCGCCGAGGGCCTTGACGGTCGCCGACCTCATGAAGACGTGGGAGCCGGTGTAGACGCCCGGCTGGACGCAGACGACGGCGCCGGCCTCGGCCGCGCGGAGGGCGGTGTCGAGGGCGTCGCCGCCGCCGGACACGGTGGTGGTGCAGTCGTCGGGCACGGTGGATGCTCCGGGGGTCGCCGCTTCGGGCGCGGGTTCGGGGACGGGCGGCGAGGCGCCGCACGCGAGCAGGACGACGGCCGTCGCGAAGGCGGCCGGGAGGCTTCGGGTCATCAGGCGGACGGGTCGTCCTTGGACAGCAGCTCCGCGCCCGCGAACGAGTAGAAGGCCTCCCGGAACAGCTTCGCCGGGACCTCTTCGGGGTGGTAGCTGCCCCACGGGTTCTTGAGGATGATCCCCTTGTCCGTCTTGCCCGCCACGATGTACGCGTGGTTGCCGCAGATCTTGGGGGTGTCGCTCAGCCAGTACTGGGCGTCGTATTCGAGGGTCAGGTCGCCCGCGTCGGCGGGGCCGTGGCCCTTCGGGTAGTTCAGGGAGACGTCCACGTTGTAGGTCTTCTGGCCGTAGTCGACGGTGCCCTCGGCCTTGGCCTTGTCCTCGCCCACCGGGTCCGAGGCGAGCTTCCCGTCGCTCTGGTCGAACACCCAGGGCGCCTTGCCCTTCTCGTCCGTGACGGAGAAGGACCCGGGGTCGCCCTTGTTGCGCATCTTGACCTTGTACGGGCCCGCGTCGGACCCCTCGAGGGTGGCGAACTGGCGCGTCTTCTTCGACTTCGACGCCGCCGTGATGGCCTGACCGTCGTCGATCGCGGAGCCGACGGCCTTCAGCAGGTCCTCGTCCGTGCGGAAGTAGGAGACGTACTGGTTCTTGACGTCCGCGCCGGCGATCTCGGACATGGCGCCGCCGGGCGAGCCGCCCTTGTCGAGCGCGTCGTAGCCGCCCTTCCACTGGGCGTAGGCCTTCTCCAGGATGACGGGCCACAGGGGCGCCTTCTCGAGGTCGCCCAGGCCCTTCCCGTTCAGCGCGAACTTGAGCTTGCCGTCGTTGGCCGGCATCCACATGTCGACCTTGATCGGGATGTCCTTGTACTCACCCCCGTACCGCTCCTGCTTGAACACGACCGTGTAGGAGCTCGCGGGCCCGTTGGGCTTGATCATCCGCATGAGCTCCTTCTGGCCCGCGGGCTGCGCGGCGAGGGCGCCCATGGCGGCGATCAGGTAGCAGTCGCCGATCGAGCCCTGGGTGGCGTCGGTGGCGGTGGGGTTCCCGTGGAACGGCTGCCCGACGACCTCGGAGTACACGTACGGGTCCGGGTCGCCGGCCTCCTTCGTGTCTTCGTTGGGGGTGAGGTCCGGCTGGGGGAGGATGTGGCGGCCGTGGACCCACCCTTCGAGGCCCTTGAATCCGGACCAGGCCTTCACCTGGTACCACTTGCCCTTCTTGGCGTGGCGGGTGACGACGGTGCCCTTGGGCAGCAGCTTGATCGACTCGTTGTCGATGCCCGCGCCCTTGCGCAGGTTCAGCTCGGTCGCCTTCACGACGGCGGTGTCGCCGCGCATGCGCTCGAGGGGCGGCTCGACGGTCTCGTCGTCGCCGCGGACGTGGGTGTCGTCGAAGTCGTCGTCGCCGCGCACGGACGTGTCGTCCTCGAACTCGGGGCGGCGGACGCGGTTTGGATTCGAGCCGGCCGGGCCGGCGAGGGAGTTGCCGCCGCCGAGGGCGGCCGCGGAGGCGCCGGCGGTCTTCTTGCGCTGCTGTCGAGCAGTACCCATGAGGGCTCTCCAAGCGTCGGGCCCCGGTTCGTAGGGGAAGCGACAGAGCATGGTACCTCGTGGACCGGGGCCCGGATCAACGATCTCCGCCCGTCGCGCCCGGGGGCAGCAGCCTCCGACCGTTGCCGTCGAGGATCGCGTCGATCTCGGCCTGCTCCAGACCCACCGCCTCGATCCAGGCCACGTGCTCCGAGGGGTCGAGGATCGACCAGTCGGAGCCGAGCAGCACGCGCTCGATGCCGAACGCACGCCAGATGTCCACGAAGCCGCCGCCGTCCTGCACCGGCACGAACGTCACTCCGCTGACCTCGACGTACAGGTTCGACGGCGCGTCGACGAGCAGCGCGAGGCTGCGCGCGATCTGGTGAGCGGCGATCACGACGGTCGCCGGGTGCGCGGCGACGAGCTCGAAGAAGGCCCGCACCTCCGCCTCGAGCGTGTCGTCGACGTGGATCAGCACCGGCAGCCCCGCCGTCCCGGCCGCGGCGAGGACGGCTCCGAAGGACTCGGCGACGGACGCGTCCCGCAGAGACACGCCCTGGGAGACCGAGTGCAGCTTGAGCCCACGCGCCCCGGCGCCGGCGCAGCGCGCGACCTCATCCGGAGCCCAGTCGAAGCCCAGGGGGATGCCGCAGAAGGGCAACAGGCGGTCCGCCCGGGTGGCCGCCTCGGCGAGGAGGTCGTCGTTGGCCCCTTCGGTGAACGGGCGCTGCTCGGGACACCCCTCGGTGCAGTCGTCCGGCGACACGTAGCCCGAGCTCAGCACGCACCCCCGCGCCAGGCCCGCCGCGTCCAACACCCCGACCACCGACGCCGCGGCCTCGCCGAGGGCGCCCGTCGAGCGCAGGTGCATGTGGCAATCGAGTCCCGGGTCGGAGACCGGGGTCGGCTCCGGGGTCGGCTCCGGGGTCGGGCTCGTCCCGGGACCCGGGGCGGGACAGGCCGCGAGCACGACGGCCGCGACGAGGAGGGAGACGCGCATGAGGTGGAGGTTACTCCGCGGCGCCGAGATGCTCGGGGTGCGTGAAGACCAGGCGACGCCCGGGGACCACCCCCGTGCCGGACTGGACGGCGCCGTCCGGCCACCTCACCGTCACGTCGACGGTCGCGGACGCCCCCGTGCCCACGTGCACCTCCGAAGGACCCTGGCCGAAGGCCCGGACCGGCTGGAGCTCCCGCAACAGCGAGCCCCCGTCCCACGTCGCGCTCACGATCGCGCCCCAGCCCTCGTGGTTGCCCGGGGGGCCGAGGAGGTCGACGATCACCGCCCCGCCCGCGCGGCATCGGTTCATCCAGAGGCGCGGGGGACCGGTCGGCCCGCCGCCCGTGACGATGTCGAGGCTGCCGTCGCCGTCCAGGTCCGCGACGGCGAGGGCGTAGTGCTCCGTCGAGTCGTCGAACCCCGCCTCCGCGCTGCGATCCTCGAAGCGGTCGCCCGTCCCCTGCCACAGCACGTCGCGGCGACCGTCCTCGGTGAGCTCGAAGTCTCCGTCGAAGTTCGGCGGGCCCCCCGAGGCGACCGCGTCGAGGGCGCCGTCGTTGTCCAGGTCCACGATCTCCAGGGACCAGAGGATGGCGACGTCCGCGGCGTCGGGCGCGAGCCCCAGGTCCGGCGACGCCTCGACGTATCCCGCGTCGTCGCTCAGCAGACAGATGACCGGGCCGGTGTCGGTGAAGCAGTAGTCGAGGCCCCCGTCGCCGTCGAGGTCGACCACGTCGACGCCCATGGCGGACATGCGGGTGTCGGCCGAGATCTCCGGGGCATCGTCCCGGAGGACGGGGGCGCCCTCGCCGTCCAGGCCGTCGTTTCGATAGAAGGCCGACGGTGGATACCCGTACCGGCCTCCCTCCGAGGCGATGAGTACGTCGCGATCGCCGTCCAGATCGCGGTCGGTGATCAGGCCCACGAACGCCAGCCCCGGCTCGTCGCGCGGGAGAGGACCGAGGCTCCGCCAGCCGTCCGGGCCCTCGTTCAGGAGCAGCACGTCGGGGCTCGCCACCTCTCCGCCGGGGTCCGAGCTGAGCCCCATCGACGGCAGCGCCATGTCGAGGTCGCCGTCGCCGTCCACGTCCCCCAGCGCGACGGTGGTGTGGATCGCGCGCTCCCCGGGCGCGTCCACGTGGATGACGGTCGGCTCTGCGAACGCCCCACCCCCCAGGTTCGGTCGCATGGCCACGTAGTCGGGCGCGGGCAGGATGAGCTCGGGCAGCCCGTCGTCGTCCAGATCGACGACGGCGAGGCCGATGGAAAGCATCGAGCGCTCGGGGCCGTCCAGCCGCCGGTGCTCGAACCGCCCGGCGCCGTTGTTGAGGTACAGGTCCGCCCCCGCGTCGAGGCGCGCGAAGACGAGGTCGACGTCGCCGTCCGCGTCGATGTCCGTCGCTGCGAGGGCGGAGCGCACGAAGGCCTCGGGCATGCCCACGTCGCCGGGCAGGAGCGGGTCCTGCACCACGCCCCGGGCCGCGGCGTCCTCCTCGAAGACCGCGAACTCGTCCACCGGGTCGTCGCACGTGAACTCGGCGCCCGGCGCCACGCCGGGGTCCAGCACGGGGGGAGGCAGCTCCGCTTCGGGGCCCGGCTCGGCAGCGCAGCCGGCGAGGGCCGCGAGGGCCGCGAGGATCAGCGCACCGCGAAGTAGCGCGCGTCCGGGTGATGCAGGACGATCGCGGACACGCTCGCCTCGGGATCCATCATGTGGCCCTCGGTCAGGCCGACGCCGATGTCGCCCGGGTTCAGCAGCTCGAACAGGCCCACCTGCATGCCCAGGTCGGGGCACGCGGGGTAGCCGGGGGAGTAGCGCTTGCCCTGGTACCGCGCCTTGAAGCGGTCGAGCATCGTCGCGCCGGGATCGTCGGGGAATCCCCATTGCCCTCGCAGCCTAGCGTGGAGCCACTCGGCCAACGCTTCGGCCGTCTCCAAGCCGAGCGCCTGCAGCGCGTGGGACTTGAGGAAGTCGCCGGACTCCTTGAGCTCCTCGGCCCACTCGCGCACGCCGGTCCCCGCCGTCACCGCGAACAGCGCGACGTGGTCGCCCGCCCCCGATCGACCCACGTAATCGGCGAGGCACAGCCCGGCGTCGGCCTGGCGGGGCAGGGTCCACTCGAGCACCGGCCCGTCGCTGCCCAGCAGGCGCAGGACGTCGCCGTCGCCCTCGGCCCGGAACCATCGCCAGACCGCCGACGCCGTCAGCCGCGTCCGCGCCTCGGCCTTCAGCTCCGTGAGGGCGACGTCGATCTTGGCCGCCGTCGCGTCTCCCGCCGCCAGCTTCTTCGCGAAGTCGCCCTGGAACCCGAGGTGCCGGTTGTAGAGCATCTTCGGGTTGATCCAGGCCCAGGCCTCGTCCAGGCGGATGCTCCGCAGCACGTGGCGGTCGAGATCCGGAGGCGCCGGGACCGCCGCCAATCGGGCCACGTCGGCGCCCTTGCGGGTCGACCTCGGGGCCTTCTTCGGCTTCTGGGCGGCCACCGCGAGGCGCTCGGACTCCGCCGCCACGCCCGCGAGCGTCTCCGCGCGGTCGTCGCCGAGCAGCCGGTTGGACAGCGAGAGGCCGTCCATCGCGTCCTTCGCGTAGAGGACGTGCCCGTCGTACTTCGCGGCGATGCGCTTGCGCGTGAAGTTCCGGGTGAGGGCGGCCCCACCCACCAGGATGTCCGGGGTGCAGCCCGCCGCGGTCATCTCCTCGGCCGTCACGACCATCATCTGGGCCGACTTCACCAGCAGCCCCGACAGCCCGACGATGTCCGGCTCGTGCTCCTTGACGGCCTGGATGATCTGCACCGGCGGCACCTTGATGCCGAGGTTCACGATGTCGTAGCCGTTGTTGCCGAGGATGATCTCGACGAGGTTCTTGCCGATGTCGTGGACGTCGCCCTTGACCGTCGCGAGGAGGATCTTCCCCTTCGTCGACCCGGCGTCCTTGTCCATGAACTGCTCGAGGTGCGCCACCGCGGCCTTCATCGCCTCGGCGGACTGGAGCACCTCGGCGACGATGAGTTGGTTGCCGTTGAACAGGCGCCCGACCTCGTCCATCCCGGCCATGAGCGGGCCGTTGATGATGTCGAGGGGCGCCGTGTCCGCGCGCTTGAGCTCGAGGTCCTTCACCAGGCCTTCCTTGGTGCCCTCGACGATGTAGTTGGCCAGTCGCTCGTCCAGCGAGAGGGTGGAGACGTCCTTCTTGACCCGGCTGTCGGCGTCGCGGAAGTAGGCGGCGAACTCGGCGATGGTGTCGTCCGAGGTCTCGAACAGGACCTGCTCGGCGAGCACGCGCTCGTTCTCGGGGATCGACGCGTACCGCTCGAGCTTCTGCGTGTTGACGATGGCCATGTCGAGGCCCGCCATCGTGCACTCGTACAGGAAGACGGAGTTCAGGACCTCGCGCCCGGCGGGCGGCAGGCCGAAGCTGACGTTGGAGATCCCGAGGACGGTCTTGGCCTCGGGGAAGCGCTCCTTGATCAGCCGCACGCCCTCGACGGTCTCCCGGGCCGAGCCCAGGTAGTTGGCGTCGCCCGTGGCGCACGGGAAGACCAGCGGGTCGAAGATCAGGTCCTCGACGGGCACGCCGTACTTCTCGGTGAGCAGCTTCACCGACCGCTCGGCCACCTCGAGCTTGCGCTCGCGGGTGACGGCCATGCCCGCGTCGGGGTCCTCGTCGATGCAGCCGACCACGAACGCGGCCCCGAACCGACGCGCCATGGGCACGACCGCCTCGAAGCGCTCCTCGCCGTCCTCGAGGTTGATCGAGTTGATGATCGCCTTGCCCTGGCAGTACGTCAGCGCGCGCTCGATGACCGCGGCGTCCGTCGAATCGATCATCAGGGGCGCCTTGACCTTCTTGATCAGCTCGGTGAGGAAGGCCTCCATGTCCTCGAGCTCTTCGCGGTCGGGATCCGCGACGCACACGTCGACGATCTGGGCGCCCTTCTTCACCTGGGCGCGGCCGATCTCGGAGGCCCGCTCCCACTGCTCGGTCTTGACCAGGCGCTTGAAGCGGCGGCTGCCGATGACGTTCGTGCGCTCACCGACCAGCAGCGGGCGGTTGTCCTCGGTCGACTCGGTCCAGTCGATGCCGGAGTACAGCGCGCGGTGGTGCTCCGCCGGGGCCCGCGGCGTCCCGCGACGAGCGAGGTCGGCCAGCGCCCGGATGTGGGCTGGGGTCGTCCCGCAGCAGCCCCCGATGAAGTTCAGGCGCCCGTGATCGATGAACCGACCCAGCACGCCCGCGATCATCTCGGGGGTCTCGAGGTAGTTGCCGTCCTCGTCGGGCAGCCCCGCGTTCGGCACGCACGCGACCCGGGTCCGGGCGAGCTCCGCCAGCGCGCGGATGTGGTCGGCCATGAAGTCCGGGCCCGTCGCGCAGTTGAGGCCGATGTACAGCAGCTCGACGTGGGCGGTGGAGATGGCCAGGGCCTCGGCGGACTGACCCGCCAGCATCGTGCCCATGGGCTCGATGGTCCCGGAGACGGCGAGGGGGATGCGGACGCCCAGCTCCTCGGACAGCTCCCGCAGGCCGATCAGGCCCGCCTTCACGTTGCGGGTGTCTTGCTGGGTCTCGAGCAGCAGGTAGTCGCTGCCGCCGTCGATCAGCGCCCGACCCTGCTCCCGGAAGGAGTGGACGAGCTCGTCGAACGTGACCCCGCCCGTGACGGAGATGGCCTTGGTCGTGGGCCCCATGGAGCCGCACACGAACCGCGGCTGCTCGGGGGTCTTCGTCGTGAACTCGTCCGCCGCCTGCCGCGCCAGCTCCGCCGCCTTCTTCGTGAGGACGTACGCCTGGTCCTGCAGGTCGTACTCGGCGAGCACGATGTCGGTCGATCCGAACGTGTTGGTCTCGACGATGTCGGCGCCGCAGTCGAGGTAGGTGCGGTGCATGTGCAGGATGACGTCCGGCCGCGTGACGCACAGGTTCTCGTTGCAGCCCTCGAGCTCCTCGCCCCCGAAGTCGGCCGCCGTGAGGTCGCAGCCCTGCAGGAACGTGCCCCCGGCCCCGTCGAGGCAGAGGATCCGCTCGGCGGCAGCGGCGCGGAGGGCATCGGCTCGGGCCGAATCGAAAGACATGGCGGGAACAATGGCACCGCGATCGTCGGCCGGCCACACAACCGACGGGAACGGCGCGCTCGCGGGCGCTACGGCGTCGCGGTGAGCGTGAACGAGAAGTACAGACCGTCCGCCGTCCCGCCCTCGCTGAGGTACAGCACGAACATCGCGTCGCCCGCGTACGGGCCCACCAGCTCGGGCCCGGAGTAGGAGTTCGCGGTCGGGTCGAGGTAGATGTCCCAGGCCGCCAGGAACCCCGAGCCCGGGGTGGGCGGTCGGGTGATCTGCTCCAACCCCGCGCTGCCCGCGAGGCTGGTCGCGTCCGCGTTCACGAACCCGCCGTGGGTGAAGTCCAGGCCGAACTGGGAGTACTCGGCTTCGCGCCCCGCCGCCGTCGAGTCCGTGTCGAAGCCCGTGGTCATGTCGAGGCCCAGCGCCCCCAGCGAGTCGGAGTCGATGAGGCCGAGCACGTCGCTGAAGTCGCCGTAGTCCGCGGGGTCGGTCATGCGGACGCCGTAGTCCGTCCCTTGGGCCTGAAGCGTGGCGGGATCGCAGTGATCGGGGTCCACGGCCGGGTTGCTGACGTCCACGAACGACCCCTGGGCGAAGTCGACCCGCCCGGTGCAGGGGATGCAGTCGGGCACCAGGTCCGGACCGAAGCTGGCCGACCCCGTGAACTGCATGACCTGGGTACACCACGGGATGCCGTTCTGAAGGTCGATGTAGTACTCGAAGCGGTACTCGCCGATCACGGTGACGTCGCCGGGGGGCACGAAGTCGTCGTCGTCGGTCCCGAAGTCGTCGTCGTCCGTGCCGAAGTCGTCGTCGTCCGTGCCGAAGTCGTCGTCATCGGGACGGGTGACGTCGTCGTCGTCGGGGCCGAAGTCGTCGTCGTCGGTCGCGTCGTCGTCGTCCGGTTCGGGGGTGGGCTCGTCGCGCCCGCGCTGGGTGCAGCTCACGAGGGCGACGATGAGGACGAGCAGGCCGAGGCCCGAGAGGCGGGTGCGGGTCATCGCGCGTCCTCCCAGCGGATCCACAGCTCGTAGGCCGTGGGCTCCCCGTCCCAGCAACCGACGAACAGGTGGATGGGCTCCTCGGCCTCGAGCCGGATGGGGTGGGACTCGGGCCCCTCCATCTCCGAGGAGTACTCGCCCACCATCCGGTCCCATTCGCTCCAGTCGTCGCCCTCGCCGGAGTACACCTCCAGGTCGAGGTCGCTCTGGTCCCCGCCCCAGGTGAGCTCCGCCACCGCGTCGCCCCCGCACAACAGGTGGACGCCGAACCAGTCGAGGTCCGCGATGAAGCGGTCCCCGTCGTTGCCGCAGGCCATCAGCCCGGAGATGTGCAGCGCCCCCGGCGCCGCCTGGAGATCGTCCGTCTCGAACCGCGTATTGGGCTCGTTCTCGATGTGCCCGAGGACGTCGCCGGGGTCGCACGTCGCGGCCTCTTCGGGCGCTTCGTCGGACGGGGCATCCTCACAGCCGGCGAGCAGCAGCGCCGCGCCGAGGGCGACCAGCAGCGGGCCCGCGCGACGGCGGCGGCGGATCCCCACCAGCAGGAGCGCCGACCAGGCCCAGCCCGCGCCGGTCCCGCCCGCCATGGACGACTCGCAGCCCGCGTCGTCGCCGTCGGGGGCGGGGGTCGCCTCGTCGCACTCGGGCCCGTCTGACTCGCCGTCGCAGTCGTCGTCCAGCCCGTTGCAGCGCTCGACCACGCCCGGGTGCGCCCAGGGATCGGTGTCGTCGCAGTCGGTGCCGCCGCACGTCCAGTCCAGGTAGCCGTCCTGGTCGTCGTCCTCGCGCACCGAGTTGCCGTCGCAGTTCCGGTCCACGCCGTCGCAGATCTCCTCCGCGTCGGGGAACCGCTCCGGATCGTTGTCGTCGCAGTCGTCCCCGCCGCAGTCCTCGGAGAAGGCGAGGTCGCCGTCCACGTCGCCGTCGCGATCGCCGCCCACGCAGTCGTTGTCGATCCCGTCGCTGCAGATCTCCTCGCCGCCGGGGGTGGCGAGCGGCTCGAGGTCGTCGCAGTCCACGCAGGAGTCGGAGCCGTCCGCGTCGGCGTCGATCCCCGGGTTCACGTCCGCGGCGTCGTCGTCGCAGTCCTCACCGCCGCACGCCCCGTCGTCGATGTACCCGTCCTCGTCCAGGTCCTTGTCGTCGATCAGCCCGTTGCAGTCGCTGTCCACGCCGTTGCACTGCTCGTCGTTGTCGGGGCTCACGAGGGCGGTGAAGTCGTTGCAGTCCTCGCAGGCGTCGGCGCCGTCCCCGTCGATGTCCACGCCCGGGTTCAGGGCCGGGTTCGTGTCGTCGCAGTCGTCCCCCCCGCACGCGATCGACAGGAACAGATCGCCGTCGGTGTCCGGCAGGTCGTCCGCGCCGCTGCAGTCCTGGTCCAGGCCGTCGCCGCAGATCTCGGGGTTGGCCGGGAAGCGATCGGGGTCGTCGTCGTCGCAGTCCACGCACACGTCCGCCCCGTCGCCGTCGTCGTCCACCGTCGGGTTGATCGTCGGGTCCGAGTCGTCGCAGTCCGGCCCCCCGCACGACGACGCCAGGTACCCGTCGTTGTCGTCGTCGATGAGCGCGTCGCTGCCGTCGCAGTCCTGGTCGATGCCGTCCGCGCAGACCTCCGGCGCGCCCTCGTAGATGGTGGGATCGGTCGGATCGCAGTCCCCGCAGGAGTCCACGGCGCCGTCCGAGTCGGCGTCGTCCCCGGCGGTCATGAGGAGGGACCACCCGGTCAACGTCCCGGGATCGGGCCCGATGTTGCTGATGAACAGCGTCCAGGTGCCGTCGGGGTCCTCGCCGTCGAAGTCCGAGAGGTCGCCGTCCGGCTGGTAGGCGCCGGTGTAGGGCGGGAAGCCCTCCCACAGGGCCGTGGTCGCCTCGTCGTCGAGGACGGTGCCGGTGAAGTTCGCCCCCGAGCCGCCGTTGAAGCTCGACAGCTGGACGGTCGTGCCCGCGGGCGACGTGAGGCTGATGTCGAGCTCTCCGATCCAGCCGTGGCTGATGTCCAGGGTGACGTCCAGGTCGGTGAGGGGCGCGACCCCGGGGCCGACGACGGCGGTGGCCGTGGTGGAGACCGTGAAGGCCGACGTGCTGCCCGCCTCGGTGACGAGGACCGCCCCGATGTCGAGGTCGAAGGTGTCGTCGATCCCGTCGCAGTCGTTGTCCACGCCGTCGCACACCTCGGGCGCGCCGGGATAGGAGTCGATGTCCGCGTCGTCGCAGTCGTCGCAGGTGGCGAACCCGTCCAGGTCGACGTCGGTCACGGAGTCCACCGTGGGGTCGTTGTCGTCGCAGTCGTTTCCGCCGCAGCCCGGAGCCGAGTCGCCGTCCCCGTCGGCGTCGATCGTGTCGATCACCCCGTCGCAGTTGTTGTCGATGCCGTCGCACACCTCGTTGGCGCCGCTGTTGATGGTCGGGTCGGAGTCGTCGCAGTCGATGCACGAGTCGTCGCCGTCGGCGTCGGCGTCGATGCCCGGGTTCACCAGCGGGTCCGTGTCGTCGCAGTCGTTTCCGCCGCACGCGAGGTTGTCGAACCCGTCGGCGTCGCCGTCCTGGGGCTCGTCCAACCCGCTGCAGTCCTGGTCGATGCCGTCGCCGCAGATCTCCGTGTTCCCGGGGAACATGAAGTCGAAGTTGTCGTTGCAGTCGAGACACACGTCCCAGCCGTCGCCGTCGCCGTCCACGCCGGGGTTGATCAGGGGATCGGTGTCGTCGCAGTCGTCGCCGCCCACGCAGGCGTCGCTGATGTACGTGTCGGCATCCGCGTCGCCGACCAGGTCGACCCCGTCGCAGTCGTCGTCGATGCCGTCGTCGCACGTCTCCATTGCGCCGGGGTTGATGAGCGGGTTGGTGTCGTCGCAGTCCGTGCCGCCGCAGGAGGGGGCGCCGTACCCGTCGAGGTCGGCGTCCGTACACAGCGTCCAGGCCACCGAGTCGCCCTCCAACGCGGGCTGGGTGGTGAGGCATGAGTACATGAGGGCGTCCGAGGCGACGGTCGCGCCGACCGCGGCTCCGGCCTGGTCGTTCATGCCGATGGTCGCGCTGGTCGCGTCGTCGATGGTGACGCCCGCCCCGTCGAAGTCGAGATCGAGGAAGTGCACCTCGATGTTGCCGCTCGGGTAGAGGTGGAGCTGGAACGTGCCTCCGTCCGTGACGGTGAACGAGCCGTACATGGGCACGTTCTCCCAGCTCACGATGAAGCGGCCGCCCGCCACGTCCTGCCACGCGTGCACGCCTCCGCCGGAGGACACGTCCATGTCGTCCCAGTAGACGGCGATGTCCGCCCCCGTGAAGCCGAACCCGAACGGGTCTTGGGTGGGCAGGCACTCGTTCGTGTAGACGATGTCGCCGGAGTCGAAGCGCACGCCGCCGTTGTCGACGGCCCAGAGCGACGAGTAGTTGACCCCGTAGTAGGGGAACGTCCACGGCAGGGTGACCTGGACCTCCTCGTCGTCGCCCAGCACCCCGAACCCTCCGGCCAGCAGAGACCCCGCGGGGGGTGCCACGTAGTCGAGCGAGCCCAAAGTGGACTGGGTGTATCCGAACGCGTTGGTCTGGGCGCTCGCCGAGGCGAGCCCGAGGGTGAAGAACAGCGCCGCGCACATCACCGAGAACAGAGATCGCCTACCGGCCGGGCATCGAGTCCAAGACCGCATACATGCCACCTCCGAAACCCAACTTAGGTGGGATCCGAAAACGGGGCGGGACAATCGTAGGATGAGGGGCGTGATTCCCTTCGTCCGCCCGTGGATCCGCGTCTTCGGGGTCACGATCAACCTCTGGCCGGCGCTGGTTCTGCTCGGGATCACCGTGGGCGCGCTCTACGCGGTGCATCGGTCGCGAGCGAAGGGGCTCGATCCCCGGGTGCCGCTGAACTGGGGCGGGTTCTTCGTGGCGAGCGGGTTCGTGTTCGCGCACGTCTTCGACGTCGTCTTCTATCGCCCGGAGCTGCTCGCCGAGGACCCCTGGGTCCTGGCTCCGTGGGTGCCCGGGTGGTCGTCCATGGGCGGCTTCTTCGGCGCCGGCCTCATCATCGTCGTCTACTTCCGGGTCGTGGGTCCCGACCGGTGGCGGCACGCCGACACGATGGCCCTGTCCTTCATCCTCGGGTGGACCTTCGGGCGCGCCGGGTGCGCCTGCGCCCACGACCACCTGGGGAGCCTCGCCCACGGCTTCCCGCTCGCGGTCGCGTTCCCCGACGGCTGGCCCACCGCTGCGACCTCGCTGGGCGTGCGTCACGACCTCGGCCTGTACGAGGCGGCGCTCTCGGCCGCGATCTTCGGTCTGCTGTGGGTCCTGGACCGTCGCGCCCGGCCCGCAGGGCTGCTGAGCGGACTGCTCCTCCTGACCTACGTGGTGCCGCGGTTCTTCCTGGACTTCCTGCGCGCGCAGGACCTCGAGCAGGTCAAGGGGACGGCGTCCGACGCCTTGTATTCCGGGCTGACCCCGGCGCAGTGGGGCTGCCTGGCCCTGCTGCCGGTCGGCGTGTGGATGACTCGCGCCGCCGTCCGCAGGCGGCTCGAACGCTGATCAGCGGCCCTCGCGGCCGACCCACGCCCGCAGGATCCCGAAGACGACCAGCAGGCAGGCGAAGATGGCCGCCGGCCCGGAGTCGAGGCGCCCCGCCGCGGCGATCGTGCTGGGCGGACCGCACCGGATGCACTCCCCGTCGTCCCCCGGCTCCTCGGGGTCGTCGGGCGCGCAGTCGCAGAAGTCGCCGATGCCGTCGAGGTCGGCGTCCGACTGGTCCGGGTTGGGGTCCTCGGGGCAGTTGTCCGTGAGGTCCGCCACCCCGTCGCCGTCGCTGTCCTGCTCCGGGGCCGCGTCGTCGTCGTCCGTCGCGTCGTCGTCGTCCGTCGCGTCGTCGTCGTCCGT
>CAZUHI010000024.1:0-108484 GCA_964620495.1 uncultured Rickettsiales bacterium
CCGTCTTTCGATCCTCGGCCGCCTATCCCGACCAACGCCTTTGCATCACACCCGGTAGGATCCGCCTCGGAGGAGGAGGACGATGAGGCAAAGTCCCTTCGTTTGGGTGCTGGTCGCCGCTTCGGTCGTCGGCGGAGGCTGCGCAGCTCTCGCCGAGCGCAACGAAGAAGAGCGCAACGCAGTCACCCTGTTCGAACGGCAGGTCGGAGAGGACCTCGGCCGGCTCGCGACCACGATCACCGATCTGGGGCTCCGCGCCGCGGAGGTGGGGGCTCGGGACGCGGTCGAGTGCGCGCCGGTCTTCGGCGACTGCGCCATGTGCACGACGTTCGACGGCGACCTCCGCGCGGGCTCCCTGGAGCGCTCCTTGGAGGCGGCCTGCGTCGAGACGTCGTCGGCGTCCGCGGGGGCGGCGACCTACGAGCTGACCACGTCGGAGCTGCTCGCGACCTACGAGGGGGAGCCCGGCGGGTACTTCTTCGACGCGACCGGCTCGCGCACGGCGTTCCTCTCGCTGGACGCGGGATCGGCGACGGAGCGATGGACGGCCTCCTGGTCCCTCGATCGGCTGGCCGCCGAGACGGCCGAGGGCGCCCTGGACTACCTCTCGCTGGGCATGACCTACCCGGCCTTCGAGGGCTTCACCTGGACGGTCCAAGCCGCGGGCGAGGGGGGCAGCCTCTCCGGGACGGCCTCGCACGACGACGGCGGCCTGTGCTCCATCCTCGGCAGCTGGGACGACGTGCGGGTGGACTGCGACCTGCTCGGAGGTGAGCTGTGACCGCCCGCATCCTGCTCTTCGTCGCCGCGTTCGCGCTCGCGCTCCCCACGGCCTCGGCCGGACCCGCCCGCGTGGACGGGCTCGTCGGCAACCCCACCGGGGCCCGCAACCAGCTGTTCGTGGAGGACGACCTCAACGTCTTCCTGAGCCCCGCGCAGCTCACGCTGTGGCCGAACCGCACGTTCGTCAGCCTCGGCTTCACCTCGGGCGGCACCTTCAGCCCGTTCGGAGGCGGCGCGATCGGGCTCGGCCCCGTGACCGTGGGGGTGTTCCTGAACCGCACCGGCAACCGCTTCTCGGACACCGGGGCCCTCACGAACGTCCTCGGGAACGTCGTCCCCGGCGGGTTCGGCGCGCGCCTCGCGTACACGGGCGGCGCCACCGCGCCGCTCTTCCTCCCCGTGGACCTCGGCGTCGGCGTCGATCTCGGCGACGTCCAGCTCGGCTTCAGCGGTCACGTCGCGGCGGGCAGGACCTACACGAACACCGAGGTCCGGGACCCGGAGACCCGCTTCTCCACCGCCGAGACCACGGCGAGCAGCGGCGTGATCAGCGTCGCCGGCGGGGCGATGATCCCCGCCGACATCGCCAACCCCGAGTTCTGGATCCGGGGCACGCTCGCCACGGGCTGGGTGGACACGTTCACCGCCCCGTCGACGTTCCCCACGGATCGGCCCACGCTGTCGACGCTCGTCGGCGTGCGGGGGTTCGGCTCCATCGGCGGCGGGTTCCGGGTGCCGATCCTGGCGGGCGACGTCCTCATCACGCCCGGGTTCGAGCTGGCCTACTCCCGGGGCGAGCCCTACCTCACGGACTACCTGGTCGAGCTGCCGGTGGAGGAGACGACGCTCGTGGTCTCGTCGGTGGCGGGCACGGCGGGGGTCGGCGCGGAGTACTCGCCGGTCGACCCGCTGCGCATCGTGGGCACGGTCTCGGTCGAGTGGGACACGCTCATGATCGACGCGACGAACGGCCAGGAGGGCGACGCCTTCGGGGGCGCCACCACGCGAAACACGCGCGTGCGCGGCCCCATCCTCTCGGTGGGCGCCGAGGGCAACCCGGTGTGGAAGCTCTGGGTGCGCGGCTCGGTCCGGGCGGGGGCGGGCGGCAGCTCGTCGAGCCTGGTCGTCGCGAACCAGGACAGCACCGGCGACACGAACCGGGCGACGACGAAGAACAACCTCGGGGTGGTCGCCTTCTCGGCGTCGGGGGGCGCGGGGCTGAAGTTCGACCACGTGGAGGTCGCGGCGAACGTCGGCGGCTTCAACAACGCGACGGCCCTCGGCGGCGCCGCGATCGCCGTGCGCGCCTGGCTCGACGTGCACTTCCGCTTCCCCGCCATCGGCTCCTCCCCGAAGCCGACGGTCCCCCACCAGACGATGTAGGCGGGACGATGAGACGACTGCTGCCGATCACGATCTTCTTCGCCTTCGCGCTGCTGCTGGCCTGCCCGCCCCCCGAGCGCACCGACTACAGCCTCGTCGACGACGACGACTCGTCCTCCCCGGACGACGACGACTCGGCCGCCGACGACGACGACTCCGCCGGTTAGGTCTCGAACCGGGGCCTAGAAGCCGCGCATCTTGCCGATGATCTCCTTCATGACCTCGGAGGTGCCGCCTCCGATGGTGAGGAGCCGGATGTCCCGGAACGCGCGGGCGATGTTGTACTCCTCCATGTAGCCGTAGCCGCCGTAGAACTGCTGCAGGTCGTAGATGACCTTCTGCGCCAGGTCGCAGGTGTAGAGCTTGGCCATGGAGATGAGCTCGGCGTCGGTCTCGCCCGCGTTGAACTTCGCGCAGGCGTGGTACGTCAGGCGCTTGGCGGCCTCGATGGAGGTGAGGTGCTCCACGAGCTTGTGGCGCCACACCTGGAACTTGAGGATGGGGCGGCCGAAGGCCTCGCGCTCCTTGCCGTACTGGACGGCCTCGTGCCAGAGCTTCTCCATGCCCGCGACGGCGAGGATGGCGGCCGCGAGTCGCTCCCGCTGGAACCCGGTCATGATGTAGTAGAAGCCGTGGCCCTCTTCGCCGAGGAGGTTTCGCGCCGGGATTCGGCAGTCCTCGAAGGCGATCTCCGCGGTGTCCGAGGTGTGGTTGCCTACCTTCTCGAGCACGCGCCCGATGCTGAAGCCCTTCGCGTCCGTCGGGAAGAGCATCAGGGAGACGCCCCCGAACCCGGAGTCGCCGGTGCGCACGGCGAGGGTGATGAAGTCCGCGCGAGTCCCGTTGGTGATGAAGGTCTTGGCCCCGTTGATGACGTAGTCGTCGCCGTCGCGCCGGGCGGTGGTGCGGAGGTTGGCCACGTCGCTGCCCGCGCCGGGCTCGGAGATGCCGAGGGCGGCGATGCGGTCCCCGGTCATGGCGGGCTTCAGGAACTCGAGCTTCTGCTCGTGAGTGCCCACCTCGTCGATGATCGGCGTCGCCATGTCCGACTGGACGGCGAGGGCCATGTTCAGGCCCGCCATGTTGGAGCGGACGAGCTCCTCGAACCACACGACGGTGAACCAGTAGTCGAGCCCCATGCCGCCGTACTGCTCGTCCACGGACAGGCCGAGGAAGCCCATGTCGCCCACGCGCTTGAAGATCTCGTCGGGGAAGGCCTTGTTCCGCTCCCACTCCTCGGCGTGAGGGGCGAGCTCGGACAGGACGAACTTCCGCGCGGTCTCGCGGAACATCTGGTGCTCTTCGGTGAACTGAGGCTCGGTCATGGGGGCTCCGCGGGGGCGGTCGTAGAAGTTGATTGACGAGTCAATCATACGCAGGTGGCGCGAGGTTTTGTCTTCCGCGGTCACGCTCTCCGCTGCTGGTGCCTATCCCTCCCGAAGCGCGACTGACCGCGCCCTGGAGAAACGAACATGAGTTGGATCCGAAAGTCCCTGATCGCCGCCGTCGTCCTGGTCCCCGGAGTGGCGCTCGCCGCAGGCGAGGTGATGTCCGCCTGCGGGTGCGGGTGCGGCGCCTGCCCGCCCCCTGGTGGCTCGCTTGACAGGGCGGATGCTGGCGGGGTCGCCGGACGCCGAAGACGCGGCTCAGACCGCCCTCCTCAAGGTGTTCGAGCGGGCCTCGGAGTTCGACCCGGATCGGGACGCCCTCGCTTGGATCCTGGGCGTGGCGGCCTGGGAGTGTCGGACCTACCGCCGTCGCGCGCACCGCCGGAAGGACGCGCCGACGGATGGCTCGGTGCTGGATCGAGTGGAGGGGGAGGGGACCCGGAGGCCGAGGCGATGCAGCGCGAGGTCCTGGGCCTGCTGGAGGACACGATGGGGACGCTCAGCGTGGGGGACCGCGAGGCTCTCGCGATCTCCCTGGGCCGGGCGCCCCGAGGGGACATGGCACCCGCCACGTTCCGCAAACGACTTCAACGTGCGACCGAGCGGTTGCGCGTGGCTTGGAGGGAGACCCATGGTCGCTGACCTCGAACGTCGCGTACGTCGTGCCTACGAGGTGGGCAGGCTGGGCTCCGCCGCCCCCTGGGTGCTGTTGGCCGTGCCGTTCGCGGCGGTCTCCTTGCTCTCGACGCCGCTCCCCCCGGTGAACGTGGGGCTCGGGGTGCTGCTCGGCGCCGCGATCGTCGCCTTGCGCTGGCGGGGTCGGGGGTGGTCGCGCGGGATCGGGCTCGGTCTCGGGATCGGGCTCGTGCCCTTGGTGGTGCCCACGGTGGCGCGGCTTCAAGGCGCGTGCTGTGGGACGGGCGCCGCTGCCTGCAGCGCGGACTGCCTCACGGCGTGCGTCGTCGGGGGGCTGGGGGCCGGGGTGCTGCTCGGTGTCCACCTGGTGCGTCGGCAGACGGACAACGAGACGATCGTGTCGGCGGCCATCGTCGGGACGCTGGTCGGCACCCTGGGCTGCGTCGCGGGCGGGTTCACGGGGGTCGGTGTGCTCGCCACCAGCCTGGCTGCCGTGTCCATCGGCGGCGTGATGCTCCGCCCTGCTCCGAGGGGAACGTGAGGGAAGCCGAGCGGAGCCGAGAGAAACCGAGCGGAACCTGAAAGAAAGCCCGGACCCTCGTTGACACCCCGAGGAGGCGTCTCTATCTTCTCGCTCCCTGACGCCGAACGGCGCATGACGCGGGGTGGAGCAGCCAGGTAGCTCGTCGGGCTCATAACCCGAAGGTCGTCGGTTCGAATCCGGCCCCCGCAACCACTCAGAACGGCCCTCTCGACACCGTCGGGAGGGCCGGTTCGCTTGGGGCTGGAACAAGACGAACACGCCCGGTGTGCGGACGTGGTCGGCAGTGACGGATCCCCTTGCGACTGCGCGACGAGATCGTCTGGCTGGCGAGGCGGCGGAACGCGTTGGTTCATCGCGATCCATCCCTCGACCCCGGCGAGGCCGATGCAGCCGCACCTCGGACCGCGCTCGAACCATGTCGAGAACGGGCTCCTTATGACCAAGGAGTTCCACGCGCTGTTCGACCGGGGCCTCGTGACGGTCACCCCCGACTACGAGGTGCGCGTGTGGCCCGCGATCCGGGACACCTGGTCGAACGGGCGGCGCTTCTACTCCTTCGACGGGAAACCCATCCGAGAGCCCCAGCGGGCGGCGGATCGCCCCAGTCGCGAGGCGCCTGAGTGGCACCTGGCGGAGCGATTCGTGGCGTGACCTCGGTGGAGGGACTACTCCCTCAGAGCGCTCCCGTCGTGGAAGGTCTTCGCCCAGCAGTTCCATGCCCAATGCCCGCTGCGACCGCACCGCATGCACGCGTTCGAGTCGGCGTGGAGCCGGCCATGCACCTTCCCGTGGACTTCGACCAGGTTGGACGCGCGGTTGTTCGTCTTGTCCTTGTCGAGGTGGTGGACGTGGAAGCCGGGCCGGAGCTCACCGAACTTCTTCTCGGCCACGCGGCGGTGAGTGGATCGCCACCGCTTCGTGGTCGGGTCCTGGTACTCCCAATACCCCTTGGCGTTCTTACGCGCCGAATGTGAAGGGCTCGCCCTCGAGGCGCTTCGCCTTCAGTTCGAGGACGACGAGCTCGTCGTCCAGTGGCGTGGCAGGTACCGGCGCCTCTCGGACCTCGATCCGCGGATCGGGTTGGATTAGTTCGCCTCCAGCGCCTCGAGCGCTCTCTGCGCTTCGAGCAGCGCCTTGAGCTGCTTTGCCATCCTTCGCTCTTGTCGCGTGGGCCGAGTCACCCAGACGAGCAGCTCGCGTTCGATGGGACCGAGCTCCCCGGAGATCACTTCCATCGCGTCCAGGAGCTCGTGTGCCGTCGGGAGGTCGGGCCTGCCCTCCCCAAGAGCTCGCCCAAGGGCTCGACGGAGGGCGGGGAGGGCCATCTGGTCTCCATAGTCGGCGAGTCCCGCCGCCGCGACTTCGGGGTGTGTGTCCAGCAGCGAGAGCAGGAACTCGAAGCCACGAGGGTCCAAGAAGCCCCTGGCGGCGAGCTCGCCCAGGAGATCGCCGAGTCGGGGTTGAAAAACGTCCGACCAGTCCTTCCGGGCGACCGTGGCGCGGAACGCCTCCTCGGGGTGATGCAGGACTACTCCCCAGAGCCGCTCGTCGAGGTCCACCGTGGTCTCGCCCCTCAGGAGGACGTCGGTGAGGGTGGGGATTCCGGTCGAGCCGCCGATCTGCACCGCGAGCTCAGCCGCGAGGGCGGCGGTCCGCTGGAACCCGGGGTCCTCGATGTTCTCGTCGCGCTGGGCGTCGAGCACGATGCCGAGCAGACCGGGCACCGCGTCGGGACCCAGGCTCAGTACTTCCTGTGCGCCGAGGCCGTGGTGACCGCAGTCCGGAGCCAGCGTCGCAATCAACCACCCGCTCATCCCGTGCGACATGCCATCCCCCTGTTCGTCCAGCCTACTCCCCGGGGACCTCCCCTCCCCGAAGAATCTCACGGGGAGCCGGGGAGTGCACGACGTCTCGCCGGCAGGGCAGCTCTTCGCGCGACCCAGCGCCCGCCGACGTCCCGGGCGCTGCAGGGGACCGACAAGGTTCGACTTGCTGGGTAAGACGACTGAACTTACCATCTTGTCATGACGACGATCACTGTCTCCAGCAAAGGCCAGATCACGGTCCCTGTCGCCCTCCGGGAGGCCCTGAAGCTGCATCCGGGATCGATCCTCCAAGCGTCGATCGACTCTCAGGGGCGCCTGGTCCTGGTGCCTGATCTCTACGAGCCGGCAGACCTCTTCGAGGACCGCCCCGCGGTGTCGCGCGCGTTGACCATCGAGGAGATGGACGAAGCCATCGGTCGGGCCGTTCGGTGATCTCGGTGGACACGAACGTCGTCGTACGGCTCCTGGTCGGTGACGATCCCGTTCAGACCGCCCTTGCAGAAGCTGCGTTCCTCGAGCACGCAGCGGGAGAGGGTGTCTTCGTCCCCCACATCGTGCTGGTCGAAACCGCATGGGTGCTCCGCACGGGCTACGGGCTCGATCACCCGGTCGTGCATGGGCGCATCAACCGTCTCGTTCGAACCCGTGGGGTGTTCGTCGAGGACATCGATGTCGTCCTGACTGCCCTGGAGGAGTACGCTCGCGGAGTCGCGGACTTCGCCGACCTGCTGCTCGTCGGCACGGCGGCAAAGGTCGGCGCGCTTCCGCTGCTGACCTTCGATCGCAGACTCTCGACGCACGGCAACGCTGCCCTCCTCAGTTGAACTGGGTTCGATACTCATCCCACACACCACTCGCCGGTCCTCGAGCACCCGAGCGGAGCCCCCGTCCAGCCCAGCGACGGGGCGTCAGGAAGTCGCCCGCAGTCTGAACGCGGCTGCGATCACCGCGACGATGAACGGAGCCACGATCGCTTGGCCGACGACGGCAAACGGTCCGAGCAGCAGCGGAAGCAGCCCGAGGGCGTGAATCAACACCGCGATGGCCAGCGTCCTGGAAGGGTCCTGCAACACGGCCCGGACGCTGTTTCGGACGGCGACCATGACCGGTTGTTTCTCGATCGCAGCGAACGAGAAGGCGAAGAGCCAGAGCCAGGAGAGGGCGATCCCCGGGATGACGCCCAGGATGGTCCCGATGCCGATGAAGAGGGCCTCCATGTAGAAGAGCATGAAGAGCGGAGCGAACAGGCCGCCGCGAAACCCGGCGGCGAAGTCCGGCTTGAACCGTTCGCCGGTCTCCAGCGACTCGTCCAGCATGAGGTGCAGCCCGCCCCAGAAGGGGCCGCAGGTGATGCCGACGTCAGGACGGCTGCCACCTCGACGAGCAGGAACCCGGGCACCAGATAGACGACGTTCAGCCGGTACGCCCGGAACGCCTCCCTGAGGAGCGCGCCGACGTAGCGCGCGACCGCACGGTCGCCCGTCGCCGGGACTCCGGCCTTCACCAGCACCGGTGGATTGGAGAGCACCTCGTGCTCCTCCGTTGCGGGCTCGGCCCGATCGCGAGTCGATCTGCTCAGTACACCCAGCGACCTCGCCCACTCGCGGAAGTGGTACAGCGCGAACAGGAGGAAGATCCCCGGGACGATGAACTGGGAGACCGCCCCGATCGTCAGCGCGAGCAGCAAACAGCACAGGGCCAGCACGAGGCTCGACTTGATCGGAAAGTCGAGCTTGATCGACCCTCCGGCGGTGCCCTTCGCCTCGTTCACCGTGACCTGCCAGGAGAAGTAATGCGCGAGCCGTAGGCGCAGCTTCTGCGAGCTGTCCTTGATGTCGACGTCGATCGCGTCACCGACGGCGCGGGCGGCTCCACGGACCGGCGCCGTCCCCGCGACTCGACCTCCGACGGCCCGAAGGAGCCGATAGGTGCCGTACATCCCTGCGCCGAAGATCGCGAAGAGAACGATGACCACGTCGATGCCCGTCACGATTCACCTCGGGTACTGGCTGCGGCGCGTCGAATTCGCTCGACATAGCCTCGATGTGACCCCCGGAACGCCGGGTGGTGCGCATGAATCCAGCGGACCCCATCCCGCACCGTGGATGCATACGCGTCGCTCGATCGCACCCTCGGGAGCTTCGGCGCCGTCCACCCCAGGCGCCGCCGGAACAGCCAGAGCACGTTGCCCCCGATGACCACATCCGGCCCGATGGCCGCGATCTGGCTCCAGAGCATTTCCTCGTTCCGGTCGTACGCTTCCTCGAGTTCCCTCCACTGGGACGTCGACCCGCCGCCGGTCTTCTTCACGTTGATGACGGCGATCGAACGGAGTGCGGGGAGGTACTTCGAGGGCGACCCGTCGAAGTCGCCCAAGGGCGCCTCGGGTTCGAGCAGTCCGTAGCTGCCCTCCGCGACCGTGCGCCAGGTAGCCGTTCCGTTCTTGTGCATTCGGTGAGACCAGTCGAACAGGGTCACGCCGAGGCCCGCGCCCGCGTTGCCTCGCCACGTGCCGGCGGGGTTGTTCGTCTCCCGGAGAATCCAGAGGAGCCGCGGCACCGCACGCGCCCAGTGGTAGGGGTCGACCACGCCGTCTCGCATCCGCGTTCGCCGGCCCCCGTCGGGCGGCGGCTCCGTGCCGCGGTGGATCGAGCCGGCTCGCAGCCCGACCTGTCCCAGGGTGGCGACGAAGTAGTCGAACGCGGTCCCATCCCGAAACGGCTGCACGGGGGTATCGATCGACCAGCCGGGGGCAGCTCGCGGACCAGGCTTCGGGCGGATGAAGTGGTCGAGCAGCGTCGCGTCCTGGTCCGAGGAGAGTGTGGAGGCGCCCAGCACGGGGAGGTGACCGTTGCCCGCCCACACCAACGTGGCTGCCCGCTCCGGTGCGGCGGTGGACACGACGCCGATCCGTCGAGATGTGTTCGGCACCCCCGTAGTCACGTTCTCCGCCCGCCCATCAAGCCTCCCATCGCCCTCGTTCCCTGTTGATCGTGATCTCAGCCACGAACCTCTCCTCCGGCTTCCTCGCGCCCAAGTCCCGCAGCGCCTGAAGGATCGTCTCCATGGCCCCCATGCGGTCACGGAACTCGGAGGAGCGATAGACGATTACCAGGATGCTCCAAAGGCACCCGCGGGCACGCCGATCGCCCAGGGTTGCGAGCGCGCTCGCCGCTCGCCCCGGCCAGGCGACCAAGACCGCCGCAACCGGAGCGAGGAGCCGCGGATCGCGCTCCCCGTGTTCGATGAGCTTCATGAACACCTTGCCCACCAGCAACTCACGAGCCTCCTCCATCGCGGCCTCGAAGACCCGTAGTCCCGGCTCGATGGCGTCCGCGCCGCGCGCAGCGATCGCGTCCGCCGGCTCATGGAAGACCTCGGGACTGGGCCGCAGATCCGCCTCCGGCATGCACTCGAACAGGGTCTCGACCGGGACGGCAGGCTCCCACTCCGCGAGATCGTCGAGGGCGTCCAGCGCGGAGTCGCACGTGCCGGGGTCGTCCTCGTCTGCCTTGCGCACGACTTCGATGATCGACCGGAGCGTCTCGCTCCTCATCACCTGCGCGACGGCCGCGGCGTCCGGACCCTCGTCGAAGCTGCTCATGGGAACTCCATCGATTCTTCGAGGCCTGCGATCGCGTCCCGCAGCTCCGCGGCGAGCCCGACCATGCCCGCGTCGACGCCCTCCCTCTCGGGTCGTCTCGGCCGCTTGGTCAGCTTCCGAAGTCCTCGGGCGAACGATCGATGGACGGGGGCGCCGAGCGGAGTAGCTTGTCGCTTCGCTCGTTGCGCCCAACGGGTCAGGAGCGGCATGGCCCGGAGGTCGCCGTAGTCGAGGAGCGCCAGCGCAGCCACGACCCCGATCTCGTCGAGCGAGCCGACCAGGAACTCGAGTCCCGTCTCACGGCGGTCTCCCTGCGAGGCGAACAAGCCGAGCACCTCGCAGAGACGCTCATGCCCCCGGGGTCCGGCGTCGTTGCGTCGGGACAAGGCAGCGTCGAGGCCGGCTCCAGCGTGCTCCAGGAGCTCCATGGCTGCTGCCGACCCGAACGCCTCGTCCGTCTCCTGGTCCACCAACAGGCTCGCCAGGGCGTCCAGTCCTTCGCGACCGAGGAGCACGCCCATCACGCAGCGGCCGAGGCGGAGCTGCTGGAACTGGTCGCGGGGCGTGGGTCGGCGGGCCAGCGCGAGCAGCGCGGGGGTGAGGGCGGGGCCCAGAGCGTCGAGGTACGTCTTGACCGCGGCGGCGTCGCACTCCGCCGCGACGAGCACGCTCTCGATTCCTACCGTCGACATACCCCACCCCCCTCTTCGTCCAGCCTACTCCCAGCGGACCTCTCCTCCCCGAAGAATCTCTCGGGGAGCCGGGGAGTGAACATCACCCGAGTCACGATCGCGGCGACGTCCATCGCTCACGCCGCTCACGGTCACTCCCCGACACCTCGGGGAGCGCGGGGAGTTCTCTACTACTCCCCGGATCGCTCCGCGGCGTTGTCGGGGAGCGATTTCTTGAGACGGTTTTCGCGAATTGATCCCCTTGTAGGGGCGAGCACGAGCCTTCACGCACTCCTGGATGTCCGCGAGCTCCTTGAGGTGCAGGGCGCCGTACGTGGTGGACCCGACAGGGGTCAGCTTCTGGTTCTCGCCGTCGAGCCGATAGAGCGAGGTCATCGAGACTCCAGTTCGTCGCCTACTTGTCGAACGCCGCCCGAGCAGCCTCGAGGTCGAAGCCGTCGGGCTGCCAGTCGCCGAGCCACTCGCCCAGATCGACGTGCTCGTCGCCGTGGAGGTCCTCACCCGTCGCTCGGAAGTGCACCACTCGCTCGTAGCCCGGCCAGCCCCCGCAGTCCTCAGGAGGGCCGGATCGGTCGCCGTCCAGCAGCCGGCGCTTGAACGTCTCCTTGATGGAGCGGACGCCGATCAGCTTCACGTCGACCGCCCAGCTGTCGCCGAAGTCGTAGACGTACTCGCACCACTCGACCTGGTATTCGCCGCTGAAGTACGACAGCAGCTTCACGTACCTGCCGTCAGGCGTCGCTCGCCCGAAGACGCTCTCGTCGTCCGGGAGCCCAGCGAGGATTCGTGTGTTCCAGCCCGGGAGCCGGAACTCGTGCAGGTGGCAGTCCTGCTACCCGAACGCGTCCTGGATGGCGGCGTGGAGGTGTCGGAATGTAGACGTGGTGCGCACGAGCGTCCGCCGCCAGATTCGCGGCTGGAGATCCTGGAGGGCCAAGTCGAACTCGAAGTAGCGAGGCACGCGCCGATCCTGCCGGCTCGCCGAGGTGAGCAAACTGGTTCGCTCGAGGGCTATCGGCGCATGTCCCCCGCCAAGAAGCTGGATCGCGTCCGCGACCTCAACTGGACGCTTCAGCAGTTGGCGATCGCACGACCGTTGTCGTACACGAGTCTCCGCCGATCACCTTCCGAACGTGACGGCCCATCGCCGACCGACGTATCCTGAAGGCCTTCCTGCCGACGGGGGCCGCGTGATGATTCTCGAGTTCAACGCCGACGACTGTCGGGACCTGGCCTACGCCCTGGCGCCTCGGCTGGTGCCGGACAGTCCGCCTTCCCTCCTCCGCCTCCTCGGAGCGCTGAGCCTCGCCGCGACGGATGACCGGACGTCGCTCCGGGTCGAGTTGCAGTCGAGTCGACCCGGGGAGCCGGCCGAGGAGCCCGCTCGACCGACGGTTTCGCCCCCGGAGCCCGAGCCCGATCCGTTCGGCGGATGGTTGCCCAAGCGGGGACGACCCCGGCTGGAGAACGCGACGGCCTTTCTCGACCACATCGGCACCGCGGAGAGCACCGCGAACGTGGCACGGGCCCTCTGCTGCTCGACGCGGCAGGCACGGGTCGCCCTCAGCCTGGGAGTTCGCAAAGAGACCATCGAGCGCGTGGCCGGGGGGAGGTGGCGCCTTCGCGTCGGGCCGCCCCCGGAGGCTCCGACGCCCGCCCGCGTGTCACCGCCCGCGAAACCGACGAAGAAGGCAAAGCGCAAGCGCGAGAAGGTGGTGAGGACGGCGATGGGCTGGGATCTCGCGAAGTACGCCGGCCGGACGCGCGCTCACCAGGGGGCGGCGTACTTGGAGCTGGCGGGTGGCGAGGTGCACCAGAGCGAGCTCGCCGCCGCTCTGCAGACGAGCGTCGGCAACGTGAACAACGTGATCCGGTCGATGGTCGACCACGGGCTGGCCATCCGAGTCGGCGGCAGGAGCGGTCGGGTTCGGCTCGCGGAGCAGCGTCCGCCCGGGCCTCCACCCAAGCTTTCGGGGCTCTCCGCCCGGGTGTTCGGGCGGCTCCAGGCGGCAGGGGCGAACGCCCGCTCGGCCAAGGGCATCGCCGGTGAGCTCGGCAACCGCCCGCGGGAGATCGGGAACGCGCTCTCCGAGCTCGTCGAGCAGGGCATCGCCCTGCGCATTCCGGGTGACGGGACACCCACCTCGCCGGCAAGGTACAGGCTCGCTGCCGGTCGGTAACCCGACCCATCACGGCGGCGGCACGGCGACCCCGGGACGGCTCGAGAGTCCCCCCCGCCATCGCCGAAAGGCGGTGGTCACATCCCCGGCCCGTCTCGGGGCTCGCCAGTCGCCTGCACCCGGTGCCCTCGACGGTCTGTAGAGAGGTTGGCCGGGGAATCCTACGCTCCCGGACAAATTGAAACTCTGACTTTCGATTTGTATCATGGGCTCATGAGCCCGCCCGTTCCCCGGTCCTTGGTCGCCCCGCTGCGAGCCCTCGGCCGCCAGATGCCCGCGGTCATCGTCACCGGGCCCAGACAAGCGGGCAAGACGACGCTCTGCCGCATGGCGTGGCCGGATCACGCGTACCTGAACCTCGAACGACCGGATGTCCGGAGGCTCGCGACCGCCGACCCCGTCGCCCTCCTCGCCAGACACCCCGACGGCGCGATCCTGGACGAGATCCAGCGGGTCCCGGACCTCACCTCCTGGCTGCAGTCGAACATCGACGAGGACCCGCGCCCCGGCCGTTGGATCCTCACGGGCTCGGAGCAACTTACGCTCACGCAGCGGACCAGTCAGAGCCTCGCCGGCCGCGCGGCGTTCGCCCACCTCCTCCCGCTCGACTTCGAGGAGCTGCAGGCCGGTGGCGTGGTGCCGGACGGGGCGCCCGGACACGCGTGGACCGGCGCCGTCCTGCGCGGCGGCTATCCGGCTCCGCTGAGTCTGCCGGTGTCGCTGGACACCTGGCTCGCCGGCTACGTCCAGAGCTACCTCGAGCGGGACGTCCGCGACCTGCTGGCGGTGGGCGATCTCGGCCGCTTCCAGGACTTCCTCGGCCTCGCGGCGGGCGGGTCGGCGCAGACGGTCAACTTCACGCGCCTCGGCGGCTCGGTCGGCCTGACCCACCCGACGGCGAAGTCCTGGGTCGGCGTGCTGGAAGCGACCCTCGTCGTGATGCGGCTGCGGCCCTGGCATCGCAACCTCGGCAAGCGGCTGACGCGGACCCCGAAGCTCTACTTCTGGGACACCGGGCTCCTCTGCCACCTGCTCCGCATCCGAGACGCCGACCAGCTGCTGCCGCATCCCCTGCGGGGGGCCGCCTTCGAGACCTGGGTCGTCGCAGAGCTGCTCAAGATGCTGCACCACCGTGGCGAGCGGCCCGTGGCCTACTTCTACCGAGACCAGAGCGGCCTCGAGATCGACCTCCTCGTGCGGCGCGACGACCACTGGCTCGCCGTCGAGGTCAAGTCAGGCTCCACCATCGCGAGCGACTTCACCGCCGGCCTGCGACGGTTCCGTGAGCGCACCGGCGGCCTCCTGGAGGGGCTCCCGCTGAGACCGGTGCTCGTCTACGGCGGGGACGAGGCGCAGCACGAGTCGGGCGTGGACATCGTGCCGTGGCACAGCCTCCCGGAGCTCGCTGGTTCCTCCTCGGCCCGGGACGTAGGATGAGCCCATGCGGAAGCCCCTCTTCGACGACACCCCCCCCGAGGTCGAGGCGGTCCTCATCGAGGGCTATCGGCGCATGTCCCCCGCCAAGAAGCTGGATCGCGTCCGCGACCTCAACTGGACGCTTCAGCAGTTGGCGATCGCCGAGCTGCGACGGCGATATCCCGAGGACGACGAACGGACCCTTCGCCTACGCTGGGCATCGCGGAAGTTCGATCGGCCGACCATGATCGCCGCCTTCGGATGGGACCCCGGCGAAGGTGGGTGACGCCGACACCGCCGAGACCGCGATCCGGGCCCGCCGCTCCTTCAACCTCATCCACCTCGGCACGATGTTCAAGGTCGATGTCTTTGTCCCCGCCGGGGGGCCCTACGACACCAGGGCCATGCGCGATCGCACCACCGTCGTCGTACGCGAGTCGGCCGCCGCTCACCCTTCCGATCGCGACGGCGGAGGACACCGTCGAGCACAAGCTCTTCTGGTATCGAAAGGCAGGGCAACAGTCGGACAAACAGTGGCGCGACCTCCAGGGCGTCTTGAGGACGCTCGGCAAGAGCCTGGACCGGGATCGCCTCGAGCTCGCCTGCGCCGACCTGGAGGTGGCCGACCTGCTTCCCGGCGCATGGGCGGACGCCGCCTCCTCTGCAGGTCCCTGACGAGGCATGGTGCACGCACGGGATCGTCCGAGATCGTCGCTCCGGGCCCCGTTCTTGTCATCGTCCAATGAGGAGTTGAACTCCAGACCGGGGCCCGTCGCCGGCTACGGCCGGAGGTAGGTCCACAGGTCGGGAACGGCGGGCCGAACTGTCGCCGTGCACGCGGCCGCACCCGAACCCCGCAGGTCGAGCCCCAGCCTGGGCCCTGCTCTCCGGCCGAACGAAGCACAGGCGGAGGCGGCCTCCTCGATCCCGCCCCATGGCTTCGTGACGCCGGGGCCGTGCGTCCCGCACCAGCCGAAGCCGAGCCCGTAACTCGGGCTGTCGGCGTCGGTGAGCGACCTCAACAGTTCCAGCCGGTCGGCATCGACGCGCGGCAGAATCGCGTGCCCGCAACCCAGCCCGAAGAGAAAGTCCTGCCAGTCCATCGCGCGGACGTGTGGGCGGAGCGTCTCGAGGTCCCACTCAGGCCACCACGCGATCATCCCTGGAGTCGCCAGGTCTTCGGCGATGGCGATGCCGTACCCCTGGGCGAAAGCCGCACGCAGCGGGGCCGGGACGCGGGGAGCGAGGTCGATGAACGTTCCGTGCCGGTCCGAGATGCCCTCGCGTCCGCCGAGTCGCTCCGGCGTGCGATGGCTGCCGAGGGTCGTGAACACCTCCGTGACCGACCGGCCCGGCGGGGGCAGAGGACTGGAGTCGAAGGCGATCGCAGTACCGGCGAGCCCGACCACGAGGACCAGGGGCAGAGGGCCCCACCGCCGCGGCAGGACGGCTGGGAGCGCGCCGAGACATGTCGCGCCGAGGAGCAGGTAGACCGACCAGTACCTGGCGACCTCGTGCCCATCGGCAGCGGTGCGCGGGACCAGGGCCAGGACCAGCAGGCAATAGAGGGCAGCCCCCCCCACCCGCCGCAATGGCGTTGCGGGGGCGGATCGCGTCAATGTCAGGAGCACCGCTGCCACGATCAAGACCGAGCCTGCGGCCGACGCGGCCGCCCAGGGACCCGAATAGAGGTCCGCGGGGGCCAGGAGCGTGAAGGCACGGAGCGGAGACCACCCGAGGTCGGCGCCGGGGGAGTTCGCCAAGGCCTGTGAAGGAGCCCCCCACCAAGACCAGCCGATGTTGACCAGGGCGGTCGGTCCGCCGGGGAGCAACGTGCAGGGGACGAGCGGGATCAAGGCACCCTCGACCAACCTCCGTGCCGAGATCCGGGGGCGCGCCGCGACGATCAGCGCAGCGGCAGGGAGCGCTGCAAGAGCCAATGAGCTGAAGAGGAGGGCCGCTGCCAGGATGGCTCCGAGCCCCCGAGCCCTCCACGGTGTCTGCGGCGCCGAGGCGGCCAGAAAGAAGGTCGCGAGCAGCACCGACGCCTCGAGCGAGGTGCCCGTCACGCCGACGTTCTGGAAGTGCCAGTGAGGCCACATGAAGGTCACTGCCGTCCAGGCGGCCAGGGCACCGCAACCCATCTCGACGCGGCTCCGTCCCGCCAACAGGGCCGTCGCGCCACCCGTGACGCCGGCCGCGCCCGTCGCTCCCACGGCCGCCGCCAAGTACCTGCTCGCCAGGGTCGGCTCCAGCCCCAGCTGGATGAGCCCGCCGGCAGCCCGGGCAACCAAGTAGGAGCCGACCTCGAACCCGTGGATGCTGCCGGTGGCGACGCGCACCGAGTCGCCGTCGGCCATGGCCAGGGCCGGCAACAGGATGTCCCACTCGCCCTCGAACGCCGCGGCCCACCACTCCGCCGGAAGGACGAGTTGAAAGTGAACCAGCAGCCAGCCCACCGCCCCCGCGCCGGCGGCGACGACCGCGGCACGTCGGGTCGGTTCTTCGGTCACGGTGCTCACCGACGTCGCCGGGGGCCGAGCAGCAGGATGCTGAAGAACGCCGCCCCGGCAGGCGCGTCGGAGTGGCAGAAGTAGGCGACGCCGCAGCCGCCTCGAGTGCAGCCCTCGCCGACCACCAGTCCCCTGCCGCTCTCAGTGCCCGGGGTGGGTTCACCGCTGTCGTCGTCGTCGGTCGCGTCGTCGTCGTCTTGCGGTGGCGGGAGCGTACCCTCGGGGCAGATGTAGCAATCGACGTCGCCTGCGTCGCAGTAGGGGCTCGTGTACCCGTCGTGCTCCGGCAGGGACGGGTAGCGTTCCGGGTCCTCGTTGAAACAGTCGACGACGTCCGGGAATCCGTCGCTGTCCCCCGCCTCGCCCCAGAAGTCGTAGGTGCCGTGCAGCCCGCCACATCGCCAGCCGGATGCTCCCGGGGTCTGATCGCTCGGCTGCCCGAACCAGTCGGTGTCCCAGGGCCACGGCACGCTGAGCCGGCTGCTGAATGCCGGGGTGGGAATGAACTCGGCTGCTCGGTCCGGCGCGCAGACGTAGTAGCTCCCGTCGGGCGTGATGCAGTCTTGAGGGTCGACGTCCGGGCAGACGGCCGCGTATCGGTCGCACGCCGAAGCGCTCCGCAATGTCTCGGGTTCGAGAAAGGCGGCCGACTCGAAGACGACTTCCGGCCCGATCAACTCGAATTCGTAGGAGCCGCCCCGCGGGGCCCACGCGCCCGCCACTGGAGCGGCATTCGCCGTGCTGACAATCGAGCGAACGGCGGTGAGCAGCTCGACGACCGAAGGGTCGCCTCCGTCCACCAAGAGATTTCGGACGAGTGTCACGTCGGTGTTCTCTTCACCCGCGACGCGAAGGACGGCGGCGACGGCCGGATCCGCGATCGTGTTGTGAGCGAGCAGGATCTGGACGTCGCGCCCAGGAGAGTCCACGTAGATGGGCGTCGCCCCCAGGTTCTCGATGAACTGAGAGCGCCCTACGAAGAACAGAAGGCCCTCGCCGGGCGAGGCGACGTCCGAGTTCTGTCCCGCGACCCTCACGACTGCCGCGGGTACTCCGGATGTCGCCCCGTCGAAAGGATGCAGTCGCTCCTCGTACGGGACGGCAGGCACGCCCGAGCAAGTCGAATCGCCCGCCGGGACGTAGGTCGAAGCGCGCAGGTCGGGGTCGGCCGGGGCGTCGCTGAGCCATCGGTTTCGGCTGAAGGTCGTGTGCTGAAGCCCTCCGGAACCCCACGGGGCGGTCGTGGCGTGGTCGGGCCACTGGGCGCCCGTCAGGACGATGGGGGCCTCTCCTGTCAGCGCGTTCGCGACGAACGATGTGTTCCACACCGCGACCGGAGCGCCGGACACCAGGGCGTCGGCTTGAGGATCGACGATGTTTCCGTAGAACGCGCTGTCGTAGATCGCGAGCCGGAACCCGGTCCTGTCGAGGCGAACCAACGCAGGCTCGCCGGCCGTCCGGTTTCCGATCAGCTCCACCTCGAAGATTGCGGTGGAGCCTGAGGAACGGATCGCGGCTCCGTCACCACCCGCGATGCTGCCTTCTCGGATGTGCAGTTCACCGGCGGGGCCGGCCACCCCGTTCGCGAATGCGTAGCCGGCCCAGCCATGCACCGCGGACCCATTGAAGGTGAAGTCCCCGCCGCCCCACACGGATACGGCCGGTCGTGGGCCCGAAGCGCAGGTGTCGAAGTCGACCATCGGCCCGCTGGACTGCACTTGGCCGTCGGAGGCGATCTCGATCAGCGGCGTGGACGCCGAAGACTCCGGGGAGGGACACATGGGCCGCCCCAGGTGCATGACGAACGGCTCGCCGTACGTGCCTCCGCGGTTGTCGATGGAGAGGCTGCCGGTCCACAAAGCGTCGCCGTCGAGTGCGCCGACACCGAGGCAGACGTGTACCTCAGGCCGCTCTCCGCCGAGATCGGGGAGCGCCGCCGCTTCGACCAGGGCGTCCTCGAGGGTGGTGTGGAGGGTTCCGCAAGGAAGGCCGAAGCACGAAGGCGTCGGGCCGGGGTCGAACTCGGCGAGGCAGAGGACATGATCGGGGTCGGCCGATGCCCCCTCCGGGAGCAAGGCCAGAATCGCTGCCGCGGCCGCGGCCGGTCGGGTGTTCCTCCCCATCGTCGGGATTCTCGCACGATCGTGCGGGACTCCAGGGCCCCCGAGTAGGATCCACCCCGGTGCCGCGTCCTCCGCTCCGCCTCGCTCGCCCGCTCGACTCGGTGCGCTGGAACCGCGACCGGCGGGGCCACGTCGAGTCCTGGTTCCTCAAGGCCAACGACCCCGTGGATCCGGGTCGCGCGCTGTGGATCAAGTTCACCCTGCTCGCCCCGCGTGAGCCGTCGACGGAGGTCCCGGTGGCGGAGGTCTGGGCGATCCGGTTCGACGGTCGGGGAGGACACCACCGCGCAGGGAAGTCCACTCACGCCGTGGCGGAGTGCACCCTCGGGGAGTCGGGCGTCGACCTCACCTTCGGCGGCTGCGTCCTGCGGCCCGACCACTCCACCGGGGCCGTCGGCGAGGGCGACGGGCGCATCGCCTGGGACCTCCGCTGGGACCGGGCCGGTCAGCGAGCGTCGTTCGGGTTCCCGGCCCGGTGGATGTACGAGCGGGCCTTCCCGAAGTCGAAGACGTACACCTCGTGTCCGACCACCTCCCTGCGCGGCACGCTCTCCTTGGGCGACGAGACCTGGGCGCTCCACGGCTGGCCCGGGATGCTCGGCCACAACTGGGGACGCACCCACAACCCGCGATACCAGTGGGCGCAGTGCTCGATGTTCCGGCCCACGGCGGGCGGCGACCTCCTCGAGGACACCTTCTTCGAGGGCTTCTCCGCGCGCGTGGCCATGGGACCGCTCCTCACGCCCTGGCTCACGGGGGCGGTCGTGCGCGTCCGCGGCGAGGACCTCGCCTTCAACCACCTCCTCGGCCTCTTCAACCCGTCCGCGCGGCCGGGTCGGTTCGCGTGGAGCCTCGAGTCGCGCCGAGGCAGGCGACGGCTTCGCTGGACCGTCGCCGCGGCGCCCGAGGACTTCGTAGGGCTGCGGTACTTCGACCCCGGGGGTCGCGAGAACCAGTGCCTCAACTCGAAGATCGCCGACTGCCGGCTCGAACTCTGGAAGAGGGAGGGGCGCGGCTGGGTCCCCGAAGCCGACCTCACGGGGTCGCAGTCGTGCGCCTACGAGGTTCTGAACCTCGCCCCTCCGCACGGAGTCTCCATGCAGGTCTGACGGCCCCCCGACGCCGGCCCGGTGCAAAAGAAAGTGGACGTCTACACATTCATGTGTATAGATGAACACACCGGGCACGCGTACTTAACCCGGGGAGTGTGGAGCAGGCATGCGATTCAGCCGAATCCGACGAGACGACCAAGGGGGCTACGCGCTCCTCCTCGTCCTCGTGGTCAGCGGAGTCCTCGGAGTCCTGGCCCTCGCGTCGGTGAACAAGGCCGCTCGCGACGCGACCAGCGCAGGCACGCACGTGCGGAGCGTGGAAGCCGCCCACAACGCAGTCAGCGGCCTCGAGCACGCCCGCCAGCTCTTCGTCGACGGCGACTACGACCTCGCCGAGGAGGCCCTCAGCGTGGCCGCCCTCCCCACCCGCTGCGCCCCCGGGTGGATCGGCACCAGCGGCAACCAGGTGGAGCGACCGCAGTCCATCGACGGCGTCGAGATGAACTACTCCGTGGACCTCTGCTACGCCGCCTGCTCCTCCGCGGGCCCGGGCAACGACCTCGCGGCGGGCTCCACCGGCGGCAACTACGTCGTCGGCGTCTCCCTCGACGTCGTCGCCGGCGGCGGCGGCCCCCGGGGCTCTCAACACGTGAACGCGGGAGGAATCCTCCATGTCTCCACGACCACCTCTGCCCCCTGCAACTGACATGAGCATCCCTCCCCGCCTCCGCCTCTTCCGTCGAATCGCCCTCTGGGCGGCGACCCTCCTCCTCGCCCTCAGCGCGCCCGCCTGGGCCGACGACGACTCGGACAGCGACTCCGACTCGGACAGCGACTCGGACAGCGACTCCGACAGCGACTCGGACAACGACTCCGACAGCGACTCGGACAGCGACAGCGACTCCGATTCAGACAGCGACAGCGACTCCGACTCGGACGCCGGCAACGGCAACCCGGGCCGCGTGACCATCTGCCACAAGCCCGGACGCCCAAACGAGCACACCCTCACCGTGGCCGCCCCCGCGGTGCCGGCTCACCTCCGCCACGGCGACTACATCGGCGCGTGCACGCCCCAGGGCGACGACGACGACGACGCCGGTGACGACGACGCCGGTGACGACGACGACGCGGCCGACGACGACGACGACGACACCACGGTGGTCGACACCGGCCCCGCCGTGGTCTTCCTCATCGAAGACAGCGACCGCATGCAGGCCCCGTGGGGCGACGCCTCGGGCAACGCGTCGCGCTGGGACCACCTGGTCGAGGCGATGTCCAACGTGATCGACGCCGCGCCCGCGAACCTCCGCATCGCGATCGTGATGACCACCAACGGGACCGGCGCGGAGCAGGACGGCTTCCAGCGCGTGGCGAGCTTCGACACCACCCGCGCCCAGAAGATCGCGGCCCTCTCGCAGGTCCCCGCCATGGGCGGCTCGGACCGCACCCTCGCGTCGTCCTACTCCGGCGTCATCGAGAACTGGTTCGACCGCACCTCCGGGAGCTCCGCCTGGTCCAGCCCGTTCGACGGCAGCTGCGACGAGGTGAGCGTCGTCGTGGTCGCCACCGACGAGGGTCGAAACGACGACGACGTGGTCGACGGCCGCTCCACGACCAGCCTCACCGACGACGTGGTGTGCGGGAGCGACGCCGAGGACGACCCCCACTGTCGCCTCGACAACGTGAGCGCCTACGCCTACTGGGAGTACGACGCCCCCATCGCGGGCACGCACTCGGTGCGCACCCACTCGCTCCTGGTCGACTCCGGCGCGGCCTCCGCCGACGCCGAGGCCCTCCTGAGAAACGCGGCGGTCGCGGGCTCGCCTGACGGCTACTTCGGAAGCGTCGGCAGCCCCTCGGTCCTCCAGCCGAAGCTCTGGAACGCCGTCACCGGCGCGGCCGACACGGGCCCCAGTCGCGGCGCCGTGACCCTGTCTCCCAGCGGCGACGCCATGTTCGCCAGCTACTCCACCAGCCAGGCCGGCTCCCCCCTCCGCGCGGGTCACCTCCTGCACTTCGAGATCGACGACGACCCCACCAGCTCGACCTTCGGCGCCGTCGTGCAGCACAGCGGCCCCCTGGGCGCGAAGTGGGACGCCGGGGCCCTCCTGGCCGCGCGGCCCGCCACCGCCGGCGAGCTCAACCCCGCGACCCTCGGCACCGGGCGCGCCCGGACCGGCCTGATCCCCGGCGCCCAGGGCGGCATGTACTCCGAGTTCGCGCCCTTCGACGCCTCGGGCGTCGCGTCCGGCGACCTCACCTCGCTCCTCATCGACGAGGTCCCCGCTTCCGCGAACGGCTCCTGCGCGTCCCTGCCGTACGACTACGACTTCGACTGCGACGCCGACGCGGACGACGCCCAGATCCTGATCGACTTCCTGCGCGGCGTGCCCACGGCCACGTTCCGCGGCAGCACGACCATGCGCGGGTACTCCCGCCTCGGCGACCCCGACGAGAGCCGCGCCGTGGTGGCCCTGCGTCAGCCCCCCGTGGGGCCCTCCCGCACGTCCTTCGGGCAGTACCACGCGAAGCTGGCCCAACTGCCCGGCATGGTCTACCTGGCCTCCGACGCGGGCGTGCTCCACGGCTTCAACCTGGACACCCCCGGCCGCGAGGGCTCCGAGTCCTGGTTCGTCCTCCCGCGGGCGAAGGCCAAGTGGAACCCGGCGCGCAGCTACGAGTACGAGTCGAACCGCGCCCAGGACCTCCTGCACGACGGGCGAACCCACGTGGGCGGCGGCCGCCTGAACCTCCAGCACGTCTGGCTCGACGGGTACATCACGGACCTGCCCGGCTGCTCCGGTCCCCGCTACGACGCCTCCGAGCGCGACGGCCTGCCCGACGCTTCGGGCTGTGAGTGGCACCGCGTCCTCGTCTGGGCCGGCGGCTCCGGCTCCCGCCACACGTACGCGGTGGACGTCACCAACCCCGACGCACCCCGCTTCCTGTGGGAGCGCACCGACGACGATCCCGTCACCGGTCGGGGCCGCGGTCGCGCCGTGGGCGTGCCCGCCGTGGCGGCCTTCTACGACGCCTCCTCGTCGCCCGCCGCCCTGCGCTGGCTCACCGTGACCTCCGCCGGCTCCCAGGGGCCCTACGCGACAGCCACCGGCGACGCCCTGGACTGGGCCCAGGCCGCGGTCTACGTCGACGACATCGAGGACTCGCTCCAGGTCCCCACGACCTACCCGACCGAGGGCTTCCCGGTGCCCGCGCCCGGCCTCGTCAGCGAAGACGGCGCCGCCGACGCGTTCCTCGAGTACGACCCGGCGACCGACCAGGGCCTGTACGGCAGCCCCGCGCTGGCCGACCTCGACGGCGACGGCTCGGTGGACGTGGGCTACGTCGGCGACTCCCGCGGCTACGTCTACAAGATCCGCTTCCACTCGGATCAGCCGCTCGCCCCGGACATCTGCACCTTCGCCACCCCCGCGGCGGGCGACGGCGCGCGGTCCATCTACCACCCGCCCAACGTCTTCTTCGACGCCTCGGGCAACCTGCAGGTGTACTACGGCAGCGGCAGCCCCCTGGACACCGACGACGCCCCCGGCGGCCTGTACGCCCGCACGGACCCCCAGCCCTACGGCTGCGTCCCCTCGGAGCCGGCCGACTGCGCCTCCACCGGCGGCCTCTTCAACGCGGACGGCTTCTACGGGTTCACGGGCAGCGGCGAGCGGCTCGCGGGGAACACGTCCCTTCAGAACGGGCGCCTCACGTTCGGCACCCGCGTGACCGACGGCACCTCCTGCATCGGCGAGTCCAGCCGCATCTACGCGGTCGACGTCACCAGCTGCGCGGGCGGCATCTACGACTACCAGGGCGACGGCTACACGGTGCACAACTCGCTCTACACCGAGGTCGCCGGACGCGTCTCCAGCCCGACCTTCGCCAACAACCGCCTCTACACGATGGTCATCGACGAGGCGGGGATCGACGCGGAGAGCATCATGGACAACTTCGCCATCGCGCCCGCGAAGCACGATGGCGAGGTCTTCATCTCCACGCGCTCGCGCTACTGAACGCCCTCGACGCGGGGTCCGATGTCGACCCCGACGTCGTCGCCCGCGAGCCCCGCGTCCGTCGATCCACGCCGCCGGTCCGGCCCGAACGAGTACAGGACGATGCCGTCGACCGCGCCGTCGCAGACGTGCCGGAGCCAGTACGGGTTGTTCCAGGGGTCCAGGAAGTACCTCCGCCTCGTCTCGTCGCCGTCGAGCGCGTGGAAGGCGCCCCCCACGAACGCGCCATGAGCGTGCTTCTCCACCCAGGTCCAGACCCGGATGTGGCTGCCGCATCGCGACGGTGACTCGCCGTCGCGATCGGCCTGCGTCGTCCAGTCTTCCCCCAGCGCCTCCGCCTCGGCGGCGGCCCGCGCGACCCGGTCTTCGTCGCTCCCGTGGATCAGGAGACCCAGGAGCGGGGGCGCGGCGACCCCCACCGCGACGCAGAGGCCCGTGGTGAGGGCGAGCGCGGCGTCCAGGGGGAGCGCCGGGGCGGGCCGGAAGTCCGCGCGCGGCTCGACGCGGATCGCGATGGCGAGGAAGAGAGTCAGCGCGAAGAGGCACTCGGCGACCTCGCCGGAGTACTTGAAGGGGTAGAGCGCCAGGAACAGCGCGACCGCGCCGAAGGCGGGCACCAGGCTCACCGGGAGCACGACCACGCCGAGCCGCTCGAGCAGCTCCCGCGCCCGGGACGTGTACCGGTCCACGAGGGGGAGCGCGACGCCGTAGACGACGAGGATCATCAACAACAAGTAGCGCGTGCGGATGAGGTCCTTGAACAGGTTGTGGACGTTGAATTCCTGCTGGGTGTTGTGCTCGAGGAAGTACTCGGGCGGCTGATAGGCCATCAGCCGCTGCCCCCACGAGATCTCCTCCCCGGCGAAGAAGACGCAGAAGGCGGTCAGGCCCGCGAGGAACCAGGGGAAGGGCCCGTCGCTCCGGATCCCGCGCAGCGTCGCGCGGCCCGCGAGGAGCGCCGCGGGGATCAGGACCATGACGGTCGCCCACTCGAGGGGGCCGTCCTCCTGGACCACCCGGTGATAGGCCCCGCGATCGAGCACCGCGATGGTGATCACCATCAGCAGCGCGCTGAAGACGACGCCGTTCGCGACGAAGGCGAGGCGGAGTTCTTCGAGGTCCGTGCGAACGCTCACACCGAGGAGTCTACGACGGCGCCTCGGCCAACTTCCGCTCCTGCGCCACCCGCGCCTTGAGCGTCTTGCGCAGCTCCTTCGCGCGGGGCCCGAGGGCGCGGTCCGCGGCCTCCCCGAACCGCTCGGCGGCGCCCGCGTGGTCCCCGGCCCCGCTGAGGATCACGCCGAGGCTCTCGAGCACCCGGATCTCGCGGGTCGCGTCCTTGCGCGAGCGCACCGCCCCCAGGGCCTGCTCCAGGGCGCCGCGGGCCCCGTCCAGGTCGCCCTGGGACGCCTTGACCTGGCCGATGTTGTAGAGCACGTCCACGAGCAGCGCGGCGTCGCCCGCGTTCTCGGCCGCGCTCTTCGCGCCCTCGAGGAACGTGATCCCCTCGTCGACCTTCTTGGCGATCACGGCGAAGAGGCCGCAGTGATACAGGTCCACCTGCTCCTGGTTCTCGACGCCGAGCTCGCGCGTGAGCTCGAGCGCGTGCTTCGCCATCTCGAACGCGGCGTCTCCGTTGCCCGCCGCGGCCTCCGCCTGGCAGAGCAGCCGAGCGGACACGCGTTCGCGGGGCATGCTCCGCAGCGCGCGGCTCATCTCCAGGGCCCGACGCAGCATCGCCACTACGTCCTTGCCCTTGCCGAGCATCAGCGAGGCCTCACCGCCGTTCAGCATCGCCTCGAGGGTGAGGACGAGGTTCCCCGAGGTCGTCGAGAGCTCGACGGCGCGGTGGAACAGGACCTCCGCGCGCGGGATCTTGCCGTCGGACTTCGCGAGGAGGCCCTCGATGTACTGCGTGTGCGCCTTGACGGGCGGCAGGGTCGACGTCTTGCCCGCCTGCTTCGCGAAGTCCTTGGCCGCCTTCCGGTCCCGCATGTTGAGCGCGACCATGGCGAGCTGGTTGAGGGTCTCGGCGGCGCGGCTCGGCGCCTTGGCCCGCTTGAACCCCTTGAGGGCCTGCATGCCGTGCTTCCGGGCGCCCGGGAAGTCGCCGTTGCGGATCGCGATGCGGCAGTCCAGCAGGTGGAGGTGGGCGAGGGTGACCGCGTCCCCGGTCTTCTCGGCCCAGGCGCGGGTCCGCTCGACCGCCGCCATCGCCGTCTCGGGGGACGCGCCGTTGACGCCTCGCTCGGCGAAGCCCGTGAACAGCATCCGCGGGAGGGTGTCCGGCCACGGGGAGTCGTCGAAGGTCTCGACGAGCTCGAGGGCGAAGTTCGTCAGCTCCGGCCGATCGGTGGACATCGCCATCGTGAGCAGGGTGCGGGCCCCGCGTGAGTCCTCCGCGAGGGTGTAGAGCGCGGCCGCGCGGGCGATGTACTCGAAGGCCGCCGGGGCGTAGGACTGCAGGACGATGGTGGCGAGGCCCTTCGCGGTGTCCGCGGCCTTCTCCTTCCAGTCATCGGGGGCGTTGTCGAGGTACCACTGCCGGTGGAAGGCGTAGCGGAACCTGTACGTCCAGGTGCCCAGCGCCTCGTGGTAGCGACCCTCCTCCACCAGGTGGGGCATGGCGTCGAGGGCGTCGTCGACCTCGTCCTCGCCCGCGTCCAGGTACGTGCGCACCAGGGCGGCGGTGAACTCGAGCCCCTCGAACGCCGCGACGTGCAGCACCTTCTCGAGCAGATCGACGGAGATCAGCTCGTCCTCGTCCTCGTCCCCGGCAGGCGCGGCGGCTTCGCCTTCGTCCGCAGCTTCGGGCGCGGCGGTCTCCTCGGCGCCGGCTTCGGCCGCGTCGGGCTCCTCGTCCTCTTCGGTCTGCTCGTTGGGGATCGGCACCAGCACGTCCAGGTCGACGTCCTCGATGTCCGTCAGCGAGTACCCGCTGTCGTCCCACGTGATGGTCTCGTCCTCCTCGAGGGCGTCGAGGATCTCGTGCAGCGTCTCGGGGTGCCCGCCGGACATGGCGTGGACGCGCTCCGCGAGCCCCTCGGGGAAGGAGGCCGGCCGGTAGGTCTCGGACAGGATCTCCCCCACCTGCTCGGCCGTGAGGGGGGTCGGATCGATGGGGGTCGCGGCCGGGAACAGGGTGCGGATGAACGTGCGCGGCCCGGGCTTCGAGTCGTCGGGGCCCTCGCCGTAGATGTTCTCGCCGGGGGCGACCAGGAACAGCATCCGCCAGCTCATCGCCCGGGCGCGGCCCACGAGGGCGCTGAGGAACGTCCACCAGCTGGGGGAGACGACGTGGCCGCAGTCGTGCAGATCGAAGATCCAGCGGCCGCGGGGCGCCACCGCCTCGAACGCGTTCAGGAGACCCAGGTACGGGTTGTCCGCGGGCAGCTTGATCTGGAGGTTGGACTGGTTGGGGTTGTCGCCGAGCTCCTTCAGGCTCGCCGCCATGCCGTACAGCCCCTCCCGGGTGCGATCGTCCGGGGCGGCGAGGCCCGCGTCCGTGAGGATCTCTCCCGGGTCGCCGTCGAAGCCGCGGGCGCGGCTGAGGCCGGTGACGACGCCGCCGTAGGTGCGGAGCAGCAGCCGAACCCCTTCGTCTCCCGCCTGGGCGTGAAGCCGCAGGACCGTGGCCTGATCGTCGTTCTCTTCGAGCGCCTGGAGGAAGTGGCTCACGACGGTGCGCCGTCCCGTGCCACCGCGGCCCGCGAGGATGGCGGCGCGGGGGCCGTCGGCCGAGGCCGTCCACAGCTCGAGCAAGGCGTTGACGAGGGGGCGCCGGCCCACGATGGGGCGGTCGGATCGTTCGGTCATGGGGAAGTCCCGGGGGATTGATGAAGGGACGGGATGATAAGGAAGGCACGCGGTAAGATCCACGGGTGAGATCGCCCGCCCTGTTCGTGTGCGCCCTCCTCGTCGGGGCGTGGCCTTCGGCGGGCTGCCCCGGCGCGAGCGCGGGCTATCTCGACCGCGACGCTCGCAACGCCGTGGTCTGCCCGTCGGCGATGGACTTCGTGCCCGCGGGCCCCTTCCGGGCGGGGGCGACGCGCGAAGAGGTGGAGCTTCCCGACTACGACGCGGACATCCCGCGCGAGCCGCGACCGCCCGGCGAGTTCACGACCGAGGCGTTCTGCATCGATCGGTTCGAGTTCCCGGGGGAGGGCCGGAAGCCGGTGGCGGACGTCACGTGGCTCCAAGCCCGCGTCACCTGCGAGCTCCTGGGACGGCGGCTCTGCACGCAGGACGAGTGGGCGAAGGCCTGCGGCGGGGTCCTCGGGGACCTGTACCCATACGGGGACACGTTCGTGCCCGGCCTCTGCAACGCGGACGTCCCCACCGAGGGCTCCTACGACCGCACCACCCCCGGCGGCGCCTACCCGACGTGCGCCGGGCCCTACGGAACCCAGGACCTCGAGGGGAACCTCAGCGAGTGGGCCGAGGACGGGCCGGACCCGGGCGGACACGGGCGCTGGGTGCTCGGGGGCACGATGTGGCCGGGGGTCTACGGGCGCAGCTGCCAGGCCCGGCACGCGCACCCGCAGGTGGCGCCGGTCTCCGGGGACGACGGCTTCCGCTGCTGCGCGGACCCCATCGACCCGAGCTGAGGGCCGCGTCCCGCGCTCACGGGAGGGGCGGGGTCGTTCCGGCGGCGGCCTCGGCCTCCAAGCGCCGCGCCCCCTCCCGGGTCGCCTCCGCGTCCGGGTCCTGGTCCCACAAGTCGAGGGGGAGCCCCTGGGCCCGCAGCCCCATGCCGATGCCCCGGGCGATGGCGGCTCGCTCGGCGTCGTCGACGCCCGCCAACACCGATCTGCGCGCCCCGGGCCGATCCGCGGCGAACACGGCGAGGCCCCAGCCGAACGCCTCGAGGCGTCGCGTCGTGCGGAGGCGGGGGACCTGCTCGGCCGCCGCCCGCGGATCCACCGGGTGGGGCGGGGGACGCATGAGGAGGTCCTGCCCGGCGCCGCTGCCCGCGACGAGCCGGAACGCGTCGGTGTCCTCGGGGCGTCGACGCAGGAAGTCGTTCACGGCAGGGGCGGTCTCGTACGTCACCTTGCCCACGTCCTGCGTCGCGTAGACGCGCGGGTGGTACGAGGAGAACGCGGGGATCCGGCCGGGCTCGAAGAGGTCCGCCTGCACCACGCCCCCCGGGAGGGCCCAGGCGAGCACGGCGCCGACCGCCACGGCCCGGCGCAGTCCGCCTGCCTCGAACCACCGCGCCGAGGCGACGGCGACCACCACGGCGATCAGCGGCCAGAGCGGCAACAGGTAGCGCGCGGGGACGGCCGGGCGCTGGGGTGACAGGGTCGCGACCAGGGCGAGGTGGAGCGCGGCCGCGCCTGCCAGGATCGCGATCCGGCGGGCCGACGGATCGCCTCGCAGGGCCACGATCGTGGCGCCCCCGGCGATCCCCGTGAGCACGACGTCCCCGGCGCCCGCGAGGGGGAACAGGTGATGGGGGACGACCCGCAGGGGGAGCAGCGCGGCGACCGTCGCCGAGTCCAAGCCGGCCGCGGCCCACAGACCCGTCGGGGTGTTGCCGGGCGTCTCGGTCACCGACGCCGTCCAGGCGCCCCCCAGCGCCATCCAGGCCACCACGAGGGCGACGGCGACGCCCGCAGCGACCAGGGTGTCCCGGACGGCTCCGGGCGATCCACGTCGGTCGACGGCCCAGCCTCCGGCGAGCGCGGTCGCTGCCCCCAGGGTGATCCGCCCCACGCCCACGCACGCGCCCAACGCGACGCCCACCCAAGCGGCGCCCCGGAGCGCGGGCCCGCCGCGAAGGACGGCCCACGCCGCGACCCCCAGCAGCGCGGCAGCCTCGGGGTGGCTGCCCCAGGCGATCGATCGGCCGCTGAGGGCCGAGGGCGGGCAGAACCACAGGAGGGCGGCCGCGGCGGCTGCGGCACGCCGACCGCCCAGTCGATCAGCGACGGCGGTCCAGGCGAGCAGGCCGACCGTCGCGAAGGCGATCGCCACGGCCTTCAGCGCGAGGTACGAGCCCGCCCCGAACACGAGCGCCAGGGCGGCGTAGAGCAGGGCCACCACCAGGTAGCCCCCGTGGGGCGCGTTGGGCCCGGCGCGGACCTCCCGGAGCACGTGCTCCAGGGTCACGGGCTCCCCGGTGGCCCAGGCGTCCCCGAGGGCCATCACCCCGACCTCGGCGAGGTCCGGCTCCCCGATGCGATCGGCCGACGCGAGCACGATCAGCAGCTGCGCTCCGAAGAAGAGCAGCCCCAGCGCGGCGTATTCGCCCCGCTTCATCGCGGGGTCCGGTGACCGAGGGAGGCAAGCGCCCCAAGCGCGCGCAGCGGAGCGCAGCGGAGCGGAGTTCGGGGGTGGTGGAGCGGGGCCCCCGGCGACAAATCTCTGATTTGTCGAGAGGGGTGCATTACAAGAACTTGTAGAAGGCGCTGAGGACGGCCGCGGACGCGGCGGCCATGGAGAGGGCGGTGATCCACACGAGCACGACGGCCCGCTGGATGTCGGTCGGCCGCGGGGGCTCTCCACCCTCGGGGCCCCGAGCCTCGGGTCCGAGCCCGAGCCCGCGCGCGACGACGGCAGACAGGCGCAGCTCGGGGGGTTGGTCCGCCTGGTTGAGCCACCCCGCGAACGCGGTGCGCTTGTTGCCGCCGACGACCGGGAAGATCGTCTGCATCAGCAGCGCCCCCCACCACCCGGCGAAGGTGCCCACGACGGTGTCCGCGGCGAGCGCCGCTTTGTAGAAGGGGTCGTCCGGGTCGCCCTCGGCGAAGATGTAGGACCCCAGCTCCCGCGCGGCGACGGCGCCGGTGGCGATCGTGGGCCCGAACAGCACGAAGACCAGCGGCAGCAGGGCCCCCTCGAGCAGCGCGCGGCTCATGCGCGCGATGGCCGCCCCGGCGATGTCCTCGTCCGCGAAGCTGACGGCATCGGTCCCCATGGCGACGAGGCGCTCCCGCGCGCGCCGGGGCGCCTCGGCCTCCAGGTCGGCCTGCACGAGGCCCGCGTCCGTCGTCATTCGGCGGAGGCGTAGGATCCCGAGGGTGATGAACGCGTGGGCCGCGAAGAGGCCCTCCATCTCGAACATCGACCACGCGAGCGTCTCGATGCCCCAGGCGAAGAGCATCGCCACGCCGACCACCCAGACGACCCACATCACGCCCGCGAGCTTCGGTGAGCGGCCCAGGGACGTGCGCGCGATCAGCTCGAGCCGGCGCCCCGCGAGGGTGATCTGCTCGGAGAAGTGGTGCCGCTTGCGGAGGTCTCCGAAGAGCGCGTCGAGCAGGAACCCCAGCAGGGGCGCGAGCCCCATCCAGGTGGGAAAGTCGTCCATCGAGGCGGGGATCCTAGAGCACCGGAGCGGCCGCCGCCCTTCGGCTCCCTAGAAGCGCGCCTGGACGATGAAGTTGACGCCCAGCGCGCGGGCGCGCGCCTCGTCGAGGACCCGCACCCCCAGGTCGCCCCCCGTCGCGCCCTCGTCGCGCACCACCTTCGTCTGGTTGAAGTCGTTGACGAACGAGACCTGGCCCACCACGGCGAGCATGTCCGACAGCGCCCAGCCCAGGGAGGCCTTGAGCGCGAGGATCGTGAACGGCTCCTGCCCCGGGGGCATGATCTCGTAGTCGTTGGCCTCGCGGATGACCTGGGTCTGGCGCGTGCCCCCGACCTCGGCCGCGCGGAAGGCGGCGGGCTGCATGAGCCCGATGACGAACGACGGCGTGAGCTTCGGCTTCTCGATGAAGAAGTCCCACCACAGCGCCCCGTAGACCTGCGGCGTCTGCTCCGTCTCGTTCGCGAACGACAGGTAGGGGATCAGGCCCGGTACGTTGAACACCAGGAAGCTGACGTCGCGGTACACGACGTCCACGCCCACCCGCATGTTCTTCAGGAAGCGCACCTGGGCGGTGATGGCGCCGGTGAGGGCGTCGTCCAGCAGCTCCTCCTCGGGAGAGTCGGCGTTGATCAGCGAGCCCCACAAGGCCGTGAACTCGCCCGAGATGCCGAACCCGAAGGCGCCCTCCCAGTTCGGGACGAACGACACCTTCTTGCGCTGCTCCGGGTCGTTGGTGATCAGCTTCGTGTCCGGGGACGCGCCCATGGTGTGATTGACCGTGAACATGACCCGGTGGCTCGTGCCGAAGGCCTTCACGGGCGTCGATCGGAAGGGGTCCTGACGGTACGTGCCGCGGCCGAAGTAGCCGCCCCCGAAGTCGTAGGACACCCGCGCCTTGCGGTCGCCGACGGGGAACTCGACGTTGGGTCCGAGACCCCCCAGCACGCCCCAGTAGTTCTCCACCTCGTTGTTGTCCGCGCGGAGGCTGAGGAGCGACTTCGCGCCCACGAAGAAGTAGAAGCGCTCGAGGTCGACGTCGAACTTCATGCCCGGCGCGGGGCGGCGGTTGCGCGCCCAGATCCGGTTCCCGCCCCACGTGAGGTCGTAGGTGTAGCCGAGGCGGAACTTGTCCGAGTTGTAGGGCCACGCCGTGAAGCGGACGTGCTTGCCCCGCTTCTCCCGGTTGAACCAGAAGGTGGCCGAGACGTACGAGCCGTCGTCCGCGAACCGCCCGATGAGGGCGTTGTCGTCGGGATCGTTGGAGAGCTCGAACTCCGCGACGAAGGCCGCCTCGGTGTCCACGAACGGCAGGAAGCCGGGGGAGTGGGCGTACACCGACAGGTGCGTCTCGCTGACCGCGGCCTGCTTCTCGGAGTTGAGGCCCTCGAAGAAGAGCTCGGGGTACTCGTTGCCCATGCCGAAGGTGGGCGACCCGTCCTTGTTGTCGGCGAGCACGTTGTCGTCGCCGATGTAGAAGGTGATCCCGGTCTTCACGAAGTCGCTGAACTTCAGCTTCCGCTTCTTCTTCTTCTTCTCGTCGTGCTCACACACCCCGCCCTCGCAGCAGCCGTCCTCGACGACGTCCTCGACGACGGGCGCGGGCTCCACGACGGGCTCCGGCTCCGGCTCCACGACCGGCTCCGGCCCCACGACGGGCTCCGGCTCCGGCTCGACGACGGGATCGACCTCTGCGTCGGCGTCCGGCTCGGCCTCCGGATCGGGCTCCGGGTCGGGCGCTGGCTCGGGCTCGGACTCCGACGTCTCGCCCTCATCGGCAGGGGGCGCGTCCTCGCTCTCTTCTTCCGCAGCGAACGCGGGGGAAGCGATGAGGATGCACAAGGGCAGCAGCGCCCAAACGGGCAGGCAGGGCTTCGGCAGCATCGGAGTCTCGGGTCGGAGGAGGGGGTCCGGGCCTACTCGGCCGCGGCTTCCCAGGCCTCCCAGTCGTCGGACGACCGGGGGTTGATCAGCAGGTTCTCGAAGCGGTCGCTCACCACGCCGGTGAGGTTCGTGATCGTGCCCACGCCGCCGTTCTCGGCGTCGAAGGCGGCGGCGCTCTCGAAGAAGATCGAGCCGACCATGATCAGCGGGCACCCGTCCACCGGGTAGTAGCCCCGGCCCTCGGCCCACTCGGACTGCTCGCCCAGGACGACCTCGGGGATCGTCACCAGCGTGCCCTCGTGCGCCTCGGTGAGGGAGCAGGGGTCCACGACCTCCGTGGCCGTGACCTCGTTGGTCTCGTTCGTGTCCGTGATGGTGGCGGGCTTCCACGCCGCGAGTTCGGTCTGGCCGTTGAACTCGGAGTACTGCAGGCCCGTCAGGTCGACGACGGCCCCGATCGCGGGCACGCCGTCCTCGGCCGGGTCGTAGACCTGGACGCCGCCGTACGCGGGCGCGTCGAGATCCTGGACGAAGAAGTTGCCGGGGCGGAACTCGCCGGAGACGACGGTGAGCCCCGTGAGCTCCACGGTCTGGCCCTCGAAGTAGCGACGGCAGTTGACGTCCTGCACCGTGTCGCCGCCCTCGGAGATCGGCACGTCCACGCAGCCCGCAGGCTCGAACCACACGTCGTCGTCCCAGCGGGGCATGAGGGTCACGCGGCCGTACCAGGGGGTGAGGATCCCGGCCAGCCAGGAGAGCTCGTCGCCCACGGCCACGTCCGGCCAGTAGAAGACGTCGTCCACCTGGATGCCGTCGGCCTCGAACACGCCGAAGTTGTCGAACGTGGGCAGCGTCTCCACCACCGCGTCCTCGACGCCCACCGGGACGCCCCACAGCTCTCGGTCCGCGAAGCCGCCGGAGATCTCGTCGGCCTCCACGAGGTAGGGGTCGGGCAGATCCTCGTAGCCCGCCGTCGTGAAGCTCGACGCGCGGTCGACGCTGATCCGCGGGATCTCCTCGTCGAACGCCAGCTGGAACCGACCCGTGATGTCCATGATCTCGCCGAGGTACAGCGACTCCTCGGGGTCGAACTCCTCGATCACGTCCAGGAACGTGGAGATCGTCATCCCGCCGCCGGGGCCGCCCTCGCTGTCCTGCACCCAGAAGGTCACGAAGTCGTCGTCGAAGATGTAGGCGCCGCTCACCTGCACGTCGCGCACGGTCACGAGCGTGTCCACGTCGTGGTCGCCCGCGTTCAGGGCCTGGAGCGTCGTCTCCACGGCGTCGTCGGTCGCGTCGTCGTCGTCGTCGGCCGCGTCGTCGTCGTCGCCTGTGCCGCCGCCCCCGCCGGGCCCGAGGTTGCAGGCGGGGAGCAGGGCGAAGGCCGCGGCCGCGGCGAAGAGGGAAGGTCGGAGAATCATCATCGGGGTTCCTCGAGGACGCGTTGCGAGGGCGCGTCGGGTTTCAAAGCTCTCAGTCGAGTCGAAGCTCTCAGTCGAGCCGGTAGGGCACGCCTTCGCACGTCACCAGATCGCGGTAGTACCTCGCCGGGGCGATCCGCGGCCCGGACGGCGGGCGCATCAAGAGTTGTTCGCAGTCCGCGGGGCGGTGCTCCGGGGGGAAGTCCAGGCACGAGCGGACCTCCAGGATCCAGGGCGGCGAGGCGAAGCGGAGGTGGCGCAGGACGCCCACCAGGTAGTCGACCTGCACGTCGTGCTCGTCGCCCGGAGGGTCGGACAGGCTGCAGGGAGGGAAGTTGAACGACGGCACCGTGTTCTCGTTCACGACGCTGATGCGGGCGGGTTGGTTGCCGCACTCGAAGCCCTCGAGGACCGCCGGCCACTGGGCGTGCTCGGCGTAGTCGAGGCAGTCGCTGCCCGACGAGAAGTCGGATCGCAGCCCCTCCAGTCGCACGACCGAGGCCTCCCACTTCTCCATCTCCGGGGAGTCGCACACGATCGTCGGGTCGAGCAGGTAGGGCTCGTCGACCACGTTGTTCCGGTCGGCGACCTTCCAGGTGGGGAAGCCGAGCTCCGTGTAGCCCAGGAACTCGCTGACGATGCCCGACAGCTTGGACAGCCGATCGCCCACGACGATCCCGTCCGGGCGGCTGAAGCTGAACACGAAGAGGCTGTTGTAGGTGCCGGGCCCGCCCGTGCGGTCCGTGACGTAGAACCCGTCGTTGCTGACCGTCGTCACGACCATGTCGCGCTGCGTCGGGGTGCCGTCCCACCCCTTGATCGGCACGTACTCGTGCTCGAAGTGGGACTCCACGACGGAGTCGCTGGTCTGGACGTCCGTGATCGTCGGCAGATCGATGTGGATCGCCGGACTGACCCCCGTGGCGAAGCTGCCCGGCTCGGCGTCGGTGCCCTCGTCCGAGAACCAGATCCGCAACTCGTCGTACGCGCGGGCGACCTCGATGCGTCCCGTGAACACGCCCTGATCCACCGCGACGTTCGGGGCCGTGAGCAGCTCGCCCGGGGTCGCCTTGATCGTGAGCAGCCCCTCGTAGTCCGGGATGACCCGGCGGTCGGCGTCGAGCACCTCCACGCGGACCAGGTACTCCCGGGGCTCGTGCGAGAAGGCGGCGGGGTTCGCCGGGTCCAGGCCCTCGGGCTCCTCCTCGAACGTCACCGCGAGGGTGAGCGGGGCGTCGGCGTCGGGGTGCTCGTGCACGGTCACGCACCCCACCAGGGCGACGACGATCAGCGAAGGGAGGAGCGCGCGCATCAGATCCGGGGGGTGATCCGGCCGTCGCCCGACGGGTAGGCGTCGTTGAGGGGGATCAGCTCTTCGCCGTCGCCGGAGAGGCCGTCCATGAAGAACTCGACCGCGTCCCGCATGGAGATGCCCGAGTCTTCCTGGGTGGTGTTGTTCTCCAGCACGCTGAAGCCCGAGCCGCCGCCGGCGATGTAGTTGTTCGTCGCCAGCTCGTAGGACTCGGTGGGGTGGATCGGTCGCCCGCACGCGCCCGCGGAGCAGATCTCCCCGCCGTCGCATTCGGCGTCCACCGAACAGGAGGCCCAGCTTCCGCCCACCGTCGCGTCCAGGGCGACCCCGTTGGCGCAGTCCATGACGAAGCGGGCCGACGCGATCTGCGCCTGGGCGTTGCAGCCGCGGGACGCCGATCGGGACGAGACGTAGTCGAAGAGGGCCTGCACCTCGGCGCCCGACAAGAACATCGTGGTGATCGTGTTGTCGAAGGGCAGGACCTGGAACAGCTCCTCCACGGTGATCTCGTGGACGGAGGCGCCGTCGGCGGGCCCCTGGATGTCGGAGCGGATGCCGAGGGAGTTCGTGAGCGCGAAGTCGGTCTCGATCCCGGCCCGGAACTGCATCGCCTCGGCCACGAGGTTGCCCAGGGGGGCGTCTCCGCCGTTGGTGCCGAAGCGACGCAGGCGGTCGTCGGTCACGGCGACGACGTTGTCGAGGTCGATCGCGTCGGTGAGGGTCCGCTCGTAGTCCTCGAGCAGGTCGACCATGTCGGGATCCGGCGCGACCCGGCTGTCGACGGGCAGCAGCGTGTTGTCGTGGGCGATCACGTTCCCGTCGCGGACCACGAGGTCGAGGCGCTGCACGTACTTCGAGAACGCCCCCGCGTGGCAGACGACCACCCGCTTGCCCGGCACGACGTCGCTGTCCACCACCTTCACGGGATCGAGGGCGACGTGCAGGTGCCCGCCGACCACCAGGTCCACGTTCGGGTCCGTGCGGGCGATCTCGATGTCGTCGTCCAGGGAGAGGTGCGTCAGCACCACCACGACGTCGACCTGGGGCGCGAGCAACGCCGTGTAGTGCTGGACGGTCGTCAGGGTGTCGCGAGCGAAGACGTCCATGCTGTTGTCGGCCTCGTGGATCGAGGTGATCGACGACAGGTTGCCCATGCCCACCACGCCGACGCTGAGGCCGTCCAGATCGAAGACGTGCACGGCGTCGATCAGCGAGTCGAGGCGGGAGTTCCAGGGATCGTCCGCGGACGCGAAGTCGTAGTTCGCGGCGAGCACCGGAAAGGTCGCCCACTTCTCCAACTGTGTGGCGTAATTACGCGCCCCCGCGTCGAATTCGTGGTTCCCGGCCACCACCGCGTCGACCTGGAACTCTGCCATCACCCGGATCTCCACCTCGCCGTCGAAGAGGTTGAAGATCGGGGCCCCCTGAAAGTAGTCGCCGCTGTCCAGGTGCAGGGTCCGCCCCGCGCGCGCGCGCTGCTCCTTGAGGATCGTCGCGATGCGGGCGGCGCCGCCGAACGGGCCGTTCTCCTCCACCAGCCCCAGCTCCCGGTCCGTGAACTGCGGGACCATCTCGTAGGGCAGGAGCCGGCTGTGGATGTCGGCGGTGTGCAGGATCGTGAGGCGCACGTCGACGCCCCCCAGGTCCGGGGTGGCGTACTCGTCGAGGCACGACGGGGCCGTCGCCAGCGCAGCAAAGGCGGCGACGATCAGCGTCCAGCGGGTGGCGGGTTCCCTCACGAGGCGGCGTGGTAGCAGAGGAGGGGCGCGCTCGTCCAGCGTCTCGATCGACCCGGGCTTTGCGGGAACTTGACTGCGACCGGACAGGATCCACACGCCTCTGAACACCTGCATGACGCCCCTGACAAGCCTTCACCCACGCTTGACCGTCACGCGGCCATCGCCTGGGTACAGTGCGGCCCCAGGCTGGGGCTGCGTGCGCGTTTTCGAGGCCGAGTGCTTCCTTGACACCCACCGCGTCCCTTGGTCTGGTGCGCCGGTTTTTCCGGCCCAGAAAGGCGCTCGTCTCCGATGAAAAGGATCCTTCTCCCCCTCGCCCTCGCGCTGCTGACCTTCGGGTCGGCTTCCGTCGCGTCGGCATCGTGGCTTCAGCCGCGTACCCAGCAGCGGGCATTCCCGATGGCGGACGCGGAGCGCGAGCTCGTGGTGGGCAAGTCGTGGCTCATGTTCAAGCTCGACTTCTCCTACTCGTTCAGCAACAGCCACTTCATCGGCGACAACCTGTTCAACCTCGGGTTCACCGAGGGGCAGCACTTCGAGCGCGAGCGCAACGAGGGCGCCTGGCACTACCGTCGCTGGGACATCGGCGCGCGGTACGGCTTCAGCAAGAACAGCGAGATCTTCTTCTCGGTGCCCGTCGTCTGGGGTGAGGTCTGGAACAACAGGATGGTCGCCGCGGACGGCACGACGCGAAAGCCCATCTCGGCGGTCGGGTTGGGCGACGTACACGCAGGCATCCGCTTCCAGTGGCTGCGCTGGGTGAGCGACGAGGGGCCCTTCTCCAACGCGCTCGCCACGGACATCGACATCCGCTTCCCCACCGGCAACGAGTCCCCCGGCTCGTACATCGGCGGCCCCAACAACGTGGCCACGATCATCACCGGCACGGGCGGCTGGGGCTTCGACCTCTCCGTCCGCTTCAAGCAGCAGCTGGCGATCCTCGCGATCGAGGTCGGCCTCGGGTGGGAGATCAACGCGGTCGCGGTCGTCGAGTACCTCATCGAGGACGAGTACAACCAGTTCAACCAGCACCTCGACCCCGGCGACCGCGCCCACCTGGACGTGGGCTTCACCTTCCAGTTCTTCGACCACCTGGCCTTCAAGGTGATGTTCGACATGGACTACCGGACTCCGACGAAGTGGGGCTCCACGTCGTCGGCCTTCCCGCCCTGCAAGGACTGCGAAGAGCTCCCCGGCAGCGAGGGCTTCTGGATGGACCTCGAGGGTCGATTCATCATCGACGTCGACGTCCACTTCGGTCTCGATTTCTACGCGCGCGTTCCCATGGCGGGTCGCCGGAACTTCCTGTGGCCCCTCGAAGAGATCAGCCCCTCCCGTGCGTTCACGGGCGGCGCCGACCTCCAGGTGCGCTTCTGATGTTTGAGGACACGAACATGTCGAGCCTCCGCAATCGTCTCCTCCGCTTCCTCGTCGCGCTGGCCGTCGGCCTGACGTTCACCGCGGTGTCCGCTCCGGACGCCGAGGCGAAGCTGGCCTTCTTCCGGAACTTCCCGGACCTGAACTGGAAGGTCATCAAGACCGAGCACTTCAACGTCTTCTACCCGGTGAGCAAGAACCCGGAGACGGCGACGCACCCCGTCAACGGCGAGTTCACGGCGCGCAAGACGGCGTTCATCGCCGAGGAGATGTATCCGATCATCTGCGGGCAGTTCAACTACTACCTCGACGAGACCGTCAACATCGTCATGCTCGACCAGACCGACAGCCTCACCGGCTACACGGTCCCGAACTTCGACTGGATCGTCGTCTCGGCGCGTCACAGCGACTACCTCTGGCGCCTCCGCGGCCACCACGACTGGCTGCGGAACGTGATGTATCACGAGTTCGCACACGTCGTTTCCCTGAAGGCCGACCAGGTCTTCGCCGAGGAGAGCTTCGGCGTCGTGGTCTCCGCGAGCTGGAACTCCGGCAAGAACCTCAAGGCCGCGAACGCCCCCGACAACGCCCCCCCGCTGTCGGGCGCGAGCATGTCCGCGGGTGCCTTCTTCGGCACCGGCGACCCGTGGTTCTGGGTCGAGGGCGGCGCCGAGTACTACACGGACGTCGCGGGCATCAACACGTGGACGGCCAACCGCGACATGCGCATGCGCATGGACATCCTCGAGGGCACGGCCCTCAACTTCGACGACATGGCCGACTACCAGGGGTCCAACGGCGGCTTCGACGGCAACCGGCACTACCTCTCCGGCTACTCGTTCGCCCTGTACCTCGAGGAGCGCTTCGGCGAGGGCGTCTACCAGTCGTTCGCGCTCAAGCGCGCCGAGCAGGGCTGGAGCCCCAACTTCCTGAACGTCATCGAGGACACGCTGAACATCTCGGCGGACGACCTCTACGAGGACTGGATCGCGTGGGCCCAGGAGAAGTACGGGAAGGTCCGCGACGAGGTCATGACCGACCCCGCCATCGGCGAGCCCGCGATGTCCAGCCTCGACTACTGGGAGAACCCCGATCCGGCCGGTCGCGAGCGCACGGCCTGGGTGCGGACGCTCGACGGCGGCGACAAGTACAAGTGGCGCGCGGACCGCGAGGCCTCCGGCATGTACCAGTTCGCGCCGCGCTTCAACTCGTCGGGCGACCGATGGGCGTGGCTCGAGGGCCGAGGCATCACGGTCAAGTCCGAGACCGAGCAGGACCTGCGCTCGTTCAACCCCGACCTGATCCCGAAGCGCAGCGACGACGAGGTCGACGCCCTCGAGGGGACGCTGAACCGGTCCTTCAGCTTCGGGTCCATGGGCGACAGCAGCTTCGACTTCAGCCCCGACGGCACCAAGATCGTCAAGACCTGTCGCGAAGACATGAACACGCACCCCAGCCACGAGAAGCTGCCGGAGTTCGCGCCCCGCAGGGTCGACGCCGACGGCTACGACTGGCACCAGCTCTGCATCGTGGACCTGTCGGCCCTCGAGGAGAACGGGCGCGCGCGCCTCAAGGACTTCTGGAAGGAAGCGACGCCCCACGAGGACGACCTCGAGCGCCTCGAGAAGCTGAAGCGTGGGCTGCCCGCCCCGGCCCCGAAGAAGGCCAAGGGCAAGAAGGCCAAGCGCCACTGGATGGACTGGGTCGCCATGGAGGGCTGGGACAACCAGGTCAGGGTGGACGTGGTCGCTGGCGGCCACCGTCGCGTCCAGGACCCGTCGTGGTCGCCGGACGGGCGCACGATCGCCGTGAGCAAGTACAACGACGGCACCCAGAACCTCTGGGTCATCGACATCGAGAGCGGCGAGGGCAAGGCGCTCACCAACTACAGCGACGGCACCCGCATCGAGGGGATCGACTGGTCGCCCGACGGCTCCGAGATCGTGTTCGGCGCCTACCGCTGGAACCAGAACGACATCTACGTGATCGGCAAGGACGGCGGCGACTTCCGCCCCATCACGAAGGACAAGTTCGAGGATCGCGAGCCCAGCTGGGGCGAAGACGGGATGATCTACTTCTCGTCCGACCGCGTCGGCGCGATCTTCAACATCTTCCGCATCAACCCCGAGCTCACGCCGGGCGTCCCGGACGCCGACCTCGACGGCATCCCGGACGAGGGCGACGCCTGCCCCGCCGAGCCCGAGACGGTCAACCTCTACAAGGACACGGACGGCTGCCCCGACGACATCCCGGTGCGCGCCACCGCGGACCGCATCGAGCTCGACGAGAAGATCTTCTTCGAGCTCGACAAGGCGGTCATCAAGGAGGAGTCGTTCGAGCTCCTCAACGCCGTAGCGCGCGTCCTCCTCGACAACCCCCAGGTGCTGAAGGTCGAGATCGGCGGGCACACGGACTCGCAGGGCGACGACGAGTACAACGTCGAGCTCTCCCAGAGCCGCGCCGAGGCGGTCGTCGCGTACCTCACGGACCAGGGCGTCGGCCCCGAGCGCCTCGAAGCCAAGGGCTACGGAGCGGGCACGCCCCTGCGGGACCTCAAGGCCGAGCTCAAGGAGATCCGCGACAAGGAAGAGAAGCTCCGCACCGAGCAGGAGATCCACGCCGCCAACCGCCGCGTGGAGATGCTCATCAAGGCGCAGGAGCGGGTCACGTCCGAGCTGACGGCCGGGGAGAAGGCGGGCTTCGAGGACGCGGGCGCGGGCTGCGGGCAGGACTCGGAGGCCCAGCGCCTCGAGAACGCCTACCTCGTGCAGCTGACGAACGTCGTGGGCGGCGCCTTCACGCCGAGCCGCACCCCGTCGGGCCACCTCTTCTACAGCCACTACACCGCGTACGGCTGGAAGCCCTGGGGCCTCCACTGCAAGTCCTTCTTCAACAAGGTCGTCGACGACACCACCCTCGTCATCGCGCCCGAGGACTACGGCGTGGACGTGCCTCAGGAGGTCTACCCGGACTACACCCTGGTGACCCAGGACGTGAAGATGCACGGGGCGTGGCTGCGCAACGCGATGCTCATCCCGATCATCGACGTGGGCAACGTCTCCCTGACCCACATCGGCGTCAACTTCGGCTTCTTCTTCGCCATCTCCGACGCGCTGGACACCAACGCGGTCTCCATCTTCGCGTCCGCGGGCGAGGACCTCACGCTGTGGGGTCGCTACACGAACAAGTCGGCCTTCCCCGAGTTCTACGTCGGCGGCCTGATCCGCAAGATCAAGTTCGACTACGGCTTCAACCTCGACGAGGACGGAAGCAACGTGACGACGGACGACCAGTTCCTCGCGGACATCAAGGCCGGGTACCTGGTCGGCGGCGGCTTCGCGGGCGTCACCTTCCCGATCTCCCGCTGGGTGTCCCTGGACATCAGCACCTTCCAGTTCGGCGTCGGCTACCTCGGCGTCACGGACGGCAAGCAGCCCCGACCCATCCGGCACCGCGGCAACCAGAACGTGGCGTTCAACATCGCGTCGCTGGGTCTGCGCGGCGGTCGCGAGCGCATCAACCCGCGCGGCGGCTGGACGCTGTCCCTCGGGTGGTCGCCCAGCTTCACGATCCCGCTGAACACCGCCTCGGCCGGGGTCGACGTGGACGACGGCCAGGTCTTCAAGTCGTACTTCTACAACGCGTTCGAGTTGAGCTGGATCAACTACATCAAGATGCCGTGGAAGAGCCCCAAGAGCGGGTCGGACCTCGAGCACACGCTGCAGGTGGAGCTCCAGCTGGGCCTCATCGACCGCAACGTCCCCTACGCCGACGAGATCCGCGGCGGCGGCGGCGGCGGCTCGATCAACACCTCGAACCCCTACGCGCGCAACGCCAACTTCACCGGGTACGAGCCCTTCTCGCTGTCCGGGGAGAGCGTCGCCATGGTCAACCTGCAGTACCGGTTCCCGCTGGCGCGCCAGATCGACAAGAAGGTCGGCCCGATCTACTTCGAGTCGGTCTACATGCAGCTGTTCACGACGATCGGGAACTTCTGGTCGTACACGCTCGACAGCAGCGCCCGCACGACGAACCTCTTCGGAGAGCGCGTCCTCGCGGACGAGACCAACCGCGTTGGTGGCGGCCTCGACCGGCCGGACTCGGGCATCAAGCGCGAGTACCCCGGGATGCTCGCCTCCGAGAACGGCAACTACGTGCTCGTCGACAGCGGCGTGGAGGTCCGAGTGGCCGCCATGCTCTTCAACCGCAGCCAGTGGCACTCCTTCTTCCGCATTTCGCAGGGTTGGATGCCGGTCTCGGGCCGCGGCGACGTGGACGGCGACGACGTCTATACGAACTCGAGCGATCCCACGCTCAACACGCAGAGCGACGAGCGCGAGCCCGCAGGGTTCCGCTTCTACCTCGGCATCGGCAGCAGCTGGTAGGGCCGAGGACGGACATGATCATGAACAAGACCTTCTCCATCTCCTGGGTCGCCGTCACGGCGGGGGCGCTCCTCGCCCTCCCGAGCTGCGCCCGAGACACCGGCGAGGCGGGCGTGAAGCCCATCGGCGTCGGCTTCGATCCCGGCGAGCTGTTCCAGGGCCCCGAGCCCCGCGGCGGCATCGTGGACACGGCGCTCGTGCAGATGCGCGGCACCAACCTCGACCTCGGCGTCACCGGGTTCTTCGGTTCGGCGGGCTCGTTCGTCGACCCGGACAGCGATCCGTTCGACGCGATCCTCGCCTTCTCGTACCTCTTCTCCCCGGCCATCACGGCGGCCGACGAGTACCAGCTGGTCTCGCCGAAGGGGCCGGACGTCACGGAGGCCTGCTTCGCGCAGATCTCGAACCGGGGCCCGCTCGGCAGCTTCCGGACCGTCGACATCGGCGATCGGATGGTCATCGGGAACCAGGCCGAGGACGTGCTCGAGCGCTCCGAGCTGATCATGGCGCGCAACCCGCAGGACTACCCGACGAACACGACCAACGTGTTCATCTACTACATCGGCGTGGACGGGTACCGGCCCGGCGGCTCCGTGCTGCAGCAGAAGAACTGGTCCTTCGGCGAGGAGATCTTCCTCCACTTCGACGGCGGCCTGCCCCCCGAGGGCGCGCCCGTGGCGTCGATCCCGCTGCCCAGCAACTCGGTCGGCGACGGCGACCCCTGGGTCCAGGGCCCCGAAGAGCTGACGGGCATCCGCATCGGCAACCTCGCGGACGGTGAGGACGACCAGCCGGTGCGCTACGACCCCACGGTCGCGGGCCTGCCGAGCTTCACGGGCGGCGACGGCCTCCTCCACGTGGCCTGGAACGCGCCCTCCGAGGCCGCGCCTCAGGACGACATCGAGCGCGCCTCGGTCGTCACGATCGACATCAAGCTGCTCTCGGCGGACGTGGAGGGCGAGCTGCTGGACGACGGCCAGACCTGCAACACGGCCGAGCCCCTCGAGGTCACCGGCACGCGGGACGCGGCCTGGCAGACGGCCTACGAGGACATGAAGACCCGCTGGTGCGACGCCCCCTCGCGTACGGACCAGCCGTGGACCGGGTTCGAGCCCGACCTCGAGATCGGGAACGACGAGCACGGCGACCACTACTACATGGTCGACGGCGACGGCGAGGCCGTGGCGGACACCTGCCACGACGGGATCGACAACGACGAGGACGGCACCTGCGACGAGGGCGGCTGCGAGGCCGAGGACGGCACCTGGATCGGCCCCGACCCGCACTGCGCGCGGCACAGCTACAAGGCCCGGAGCTGCGGCTCGGACAACCGCTGCTACGACATCGGCGGCGATCGATCCGGCGACGGGCACATGGGGGATCTGATCTGCACTGCCGTAGACAGGGATGGATCGTTCACAGTGTCCGCGGAAGAGCTCGCGACCCTGACGGATCGCGTGAACATGGACGAGGTCGCCGGCGTGGTCGTCGCGGTCTCTCGCACGGCCGAGCGCCTCATCGAGGTGCCGCTCGTGAAGAACGTCATCGGCAACGCCGAGGACAACAACCCCGTCCGGTTCCGCGCCTCGCAGGTCGTGTTCGCCCGGCTCGAGCACGAGTAGGCAGAGGAACGAACGATGAAGACCCTCCACCGAATCCTCCCCGCCCTCGCGATGGTGCCCGTCCTGGGCCTGGCCGGCTGCGCGTGCATCGACGCGCTCGAGAGCGACCCCTACTACGACGGCACCGGCCCGACGATCACCGAGGTCTCCCCGGAGTTCGAGAACGGGAACATCGGCGGGACGATCCTGCTCAGCCGACCGGGCTGGAACCCGGACGGGAGCGAGGACGACGCGGCCCTGCTCGCGGGTGCCCGCGTGACGCTCGACGTGGAAGACCTCGACGCGGATGAGTGCGAGAGCCCCACCGTGGTGTTCGGCAGCCGCAACGCGCACATCCTGTTCGTCGACAACGGGCGGGTGGACGTGCTCCCGCCGCCGGGCCCGCTCTCCGGCGGCCCGGTCGACGTGTCGATCGCGTGCCCGGGCGGCGTCAGCGTGCTCGAGGACGGGTACGACTACGCGCTGGGCGAGATCACCGAGGACGGCGACATCGGCCGTCGCCTCGAGCCCCTGTTCGACGACGAGTACGCCTCGTTCGTCATGTACTACCAGGCGGAGCCCTGGATCAACTGGCCCGAGATCGTCGGGTACGGCTTCTTCTACAACCAGCCCGCGCCCCGCGCGTCCATGTTCTACGGGCAGGACGCCCCCCTCACGTACGGCGGCGGCGACCCGACGCTCGTCCGCGTGGCCCCGCCCATGATCCCCGAGCTCGAGTTCGAGAGCCCCGAGCAGGGCGACCGCGTCAACGGCGGCGACCACCTCACCTTCTTCCGTGAGCGCGACAACAACGACCTCGGCGCGTCCGCCCTGACCCTCGCGGCCCGCAAGCGGCCCTCGGAGTTCGGCGAAGGCCCCGCGGTGCACGGCAGCACCCAGAGCGGCACCCAGGTCGTCAACAACGACGCCGGCTGGATGGTCGTCGACTACACCGAGAACGGCGAGGCGAAGAAGCGCTACCTCCGCCTCGGCCAGGACACCGGCCTGTGGTGCTCGACCCACCGCGACGACCCCGAGTGCGAGGCCGACGCCGATCACATCAACAACATCCGCGTGCACATCGACGCCACCTGGACCTGGTTCACGCCCGACACGCCCGAGGGCGCGTTCGTGGGCCAGTACGCCGACGAGGTGGACGAGCACGTGCAGTACCTCGAGGCGATAGAGGGCGGCTGCGACCCGGACACGGACGAGCACGCCTGCGACCCCGGCATCACGCTGCCGTCGGGCACGTACGACAACGTCCTGTTCTGCAGGAGCTTCGACCAGTTCGACGACTTCCCGTTCGAGCCGGACGGGTTCTGCATCCCCCTGGAGCGGGTGCCCAGCCTCCAGATCACCCAGGGCGCTCACTACGTGGACATGCCCGAGCGCGTGGTCGGGACCTGGACCCGCGACTCCGAGAACTCCTTCTACGACGGCTTCGACAGCATCGGCGACAACGCCCTGCCGCGCGACGTGCCCGTGTTCGTGTCCTACACGGGCGGGTTCCAGGACGGCGAGATCGTCCCCGGCAAGAACGTCGACATGGTCATCCCCGACGAGCTGGACGACCACGGCACCGAGGAGTTCGACGAGTTCCCGTACTTCCTCATCCCGAACGTGGACATCGGGACGTTCCTGGGCAACGACAGCGACTTCGCCACGAAGTGGGGCTTCCCCGCGGACCTGAGCAAGGACCGCCTCAGCTCGGAGCAGCCGGAGCCCTTCGAGGACAAGCACTGGCGCTTCACGATCCCGCAGGGCTTCGACGGCGACGGGTTCGACGACACGTTCGTGCTGATCACGCTCGAGGTCATCGACCTCGACTTCACCGGGGTGGGCAACCGCACCGTGTGGAAGACGGCGATGTGGGCGTGGGCCGACGACGAGGTCATCACCGTCCCCGAGGCGTTCCTGCAGACGCTCCCGGAGATCGCGGACATCACGCGGCCGGACGGCGAGACCCAGCTGGGCGAGAACCTCCTCGGCTCCGTGAGCATGGAGATCCACCGCATCATCGGGTGGCGGATCGGCGACGAGTTCCGCGATCAGCAGGCCCGCGCGGTCTTCGACGTGCAGACGATCACGTCGTACTACTTCCACAACCAGAACAGCTGCGAAGACGAGATCGACAACGACGAGGACGGCGACATCGACCAGGAGGACTCGGCCTGCCGGGAGCCCGACGCGGTGCACGAGTCCACCGAGTGCCAGGACGGCGAGGACAACGACGAGGACGGCCTCACGGACGCGGACGACCCCGACTGCCTCACCGACGCGGACGACCCGTCCAGCTACGACCCCCACGACACGAGCGAAGGCGCCACCTGCGGCGACGAGCTCGACAACGACGGCGACGGCTGGATCGACGCGGAGGACCCGGGCTGCGGCGGCGAGACCACCGGCAGCAGCGAGGGCGGCTTCGACTACACCGTCGACTGCAACAACTCGGTCGACGACGATCTCGACGGCCTCATCGACGGGCTCGATCCCGGCTGCGAGACGGCCGCGGACGAGGACGAGGGCGGCGAAGGCGACACCTGCAACGACGGCATCGACAACGACGAGGACGGCTGGGTCGACGGCCTGGACATCGCCTGCGTGCCGGGCGCTGCGCAGGGCGCCCCGAACTCCCCGCACTCGACCCGCCTCGGCGAGGTCCACACGACGAGCGACGACCGGCACCTCGAGTGCTCGGACTTCACGGTGGGCGCGGGCGCGGTGCGCATCCCGAAGGACAACGACGACGAGGACGAGCTCGCCAACGCCGACGACCCCGAGTGCGCCTGGGGCGGCGACGACAGCGAGTCGCAGCCCGCGCTCGAGTGCTCCAACCTGCTGGACGACGACGGCGACGGCTGGATCGACGCGGACGACCCGCAGTGCTTCCTGAACCCCGCCTCCGAGACCTCGGGCGGCACGCCCACGGGCAACTGCAGCGACGGCGAAGACAACGACAACGACGGGTGGATCGACGCGCAAGACCCCAGCTGCACGACCGCGAACGACAACGAGCTGCAGCGCATCGGGCCGCTCGAGTGCAACGACAACGTCGACAACGACGAAGACGGTGACGTGGACTCCGCCGACGCCGACTGCCCCACGGGCAAGGACGCCCACGAGGACCGGTAGGGCGCTCCCCCGGCCTCGCCGATGCACGCCCCGAGGCGACTCCTCCTCCGCAACGTCGGAGAGCTGGTCACGTGTGATCCCGAGCGGGGCGAAGGCCCCCTGGGGATCGTCCGTCGCGCCGCGGTGCTGTGCGAAGCGGGTCGCATCGTCTTCGCCGGACCCGAGGACGATCTCCCGCCCCTGGGAGATGCGGAGCCCCTGACCCTGGACATCGACGGCTGCGTCGTCATGCCGGGGCTCATCGACTGCCACACCCACATGGTGTTCGCGGGCGACCGCCTGGGCGACTTCCAGGCTCGCCTCGGGGGCTCGACGTACGGCACCCTGGCCGACTCCGGGGGCGGCATCCTCTCCACGGTCCGCGCCACCCGCGCCGCCTCGGACGAGCTGCTCCTCGACCTCTGCGAGTCGCGCGCCGAGGCGGCGACGGCCCACGGCGTCACCACCATCGAGGTCAAGTCGGGCTACGGGCTCGACAAGCGCCACGAGCTGCGCCTGCTGCGCACGATCGCGGCGTGCGACAAGCGCTCAATCCCGGAGCTCGTGCCCACGTTCCTGGGGGCCCACAGCTTCCCGGTCGAGGCGCGGCGATCCGAGGCGGCGCGGCAGGCGTACGTCGATCGCGTGGTCTACGAGATGCTGCCGCTGGTGGCCGAGCAGAACCTCGCGAAGTTCTGCGACGTGTTCATCGAGGACGGCGTCTTCTCGCTGGAGGAGGGGCGCAAGGTCCTGGAGACGGCGAAGGACCTGGGGCTCGGGCTCAAGGTCCACGCCGAGCAGATGAGCCGGCAGGGGGGCGCGGCCCTCGCCGCCGAGCTCGGGGCCGTCTCGGCCGAGCACCTGGAGCACACGACGCCGGAGGACCTGCGGGCCCTCGCCGACGCCGGGGTGGTCGCCGTGCTGCTCCCCGGCGCGTCCTTCTTCATGCGCGACGGGTTCGCCGCCGCCACCCCGTTCCGCGAGGCGGGCGTGCGGGTGGCGCTCGCGACGGACTGCAACCCCGGCACCTCGCCCACGGTGAACCTGCCGCTGATGGCGCAGATGGGCGTGCTCGGCTGCGAGATGACGATCGAGGAGTCGATCCTGGGGATCACCACCCACGCCGCCGCCGCGTTGGGCCTGCAGGACGACCGCGGGATGCTGCGGGCGGGGATGCGCGCCGACCTGGCCCTGCTGCGATGCCGCGACGTGCGCGAGTTCGTGTACCACCTGGGCGCGTCGCTCTGCACCGCCCTCGTGAAGGACGGCGTGTACCACCGAATCGAGGCCGCCCGACCGGCCACGGTCCGCCGGCCCCATTGACGGTGGGTTGCGCCGCCGCCATCTGTATCTACACTAGCCACGGCTCCCGGGTCGCGTTCGGCGCCCGGGACCACGACCGGAGAGAGACATGATCGCCGCCCTGCTCCCCACCCTCGGTCCCCTCGAGCTCGGCCTCTTGGTTCTGATCATCTTGATCTTCTTCGGCGTCGGGAAGCTCCCGGAGGTCGGCCGCGCGCTCGGCCAGTCCCTGAAGTCGTTCAAGGACGCGCAGAAGGACGACGCGCTGGACGTCACCAGCTCGACCGCCGAGCTCGACGAGGCCCCCGCCCGCGACACCGAGACCGCCTAGAGCGCGGACCCGGGTCCGACTCAGTCGCGCCGATCGTTCGGGTCGGCCATCCAGTTGTGCAGGCCCGACGCCAGGGCGTCCAGGTCGACGTCGACCTTCCCCCCGTCCACCTCGCGCATGCTCACGCCTCCCGGCGTGATGTAGTGCACCGGCGTGTCCAGCTCCGCCGGACCGAGGCCGCGTCCATCGATCAGCTCCTGGGCCGCGTGGCGGACCTCCTCCTTGATCGTGCGCGTGACGGCGGCGCGTCGCAGCTCCGGCAGCATCAGGTGGGGCAGCACCGACAGGGCGATGTCGATCGGCGTGAACGGGTTGAGCGCGATGGCGACCTTGACCCGGTAGCGGGGGACCCACCGCGGGTGCCGGAAGATCAGCGTGAGGACCTCCGCGTTCGTGGGGCGCATGGCGGCGATCCGCACGACGTCCCGCTCGGTGATGATGGGGTTGTTCAGCAGGTTCGTGATCACGCCCGGGTGGCGGTCGAACAGCAGCCGGTCCAGCTCGAGCCGGTTGCGAGCGCGGGCCATGGCCTTGCGCCGTCCCAGCGACATGTCCGGCATGTGGCGGTTCTCGGAGTGCGGATCCGTCGCGCCCTCGAGGCGGCCCATGAGGGACTCCGGCGACAGCAGCATCCTGGCCACGGTGTTGAGATCGCGTCGCTGCGCCAGCTCGTAGATGCGCCGCGCGCGCTCGTAGCCGAGGGCCGTGAGCAGGGGACGCGTGGTGGTGAGGTCGAGGAGGATCTCCTGGGCCTGCAGATCGCGGCGGATCGAGCGCTGCAGGATCCCGCTCAGCAAGGCCACGGAGAGGTGGGCGTCGAACCTGCGGAGGCGGTTGACCAAGGCGTGGGAGCGCATGCCGCGGTCGGTGATCTTCAGGAGCCGGTCGATGAACCGATCGGTGGTCCCCGGGGCGACGCGGTCGAGGTAGCGACGGAAGACGTCGAGGAGGCCTTCGCGGGCCTGCTCGAGCTCCGGCGAGACCTCTTCCACCCTCATCCCGCGGCGGCGGCCATCTCTTCGAGGATCGCGACGGCGGCGGCGCCCCGGTCCGGCGCGTTCCGGATCGGTCGCCCCACCACCAGGTAGTCGCTTCCCAGGGAGATCGCCCGGCCGGGGGTCATGATCCGCTTCTGATCGCCCGCGGCCGCCCCCGCAGGACGGATCCCGGGGGTGAGGATGCGGAAGGGGCGGGGCAGCTGCGGGCGGAGGAGCCGCAGCTCTTGGGGGGAGGCGACCACGCCCCCGCAGCCCGAGGCGTGGACGAGGCGGGCCAGGGAGACGACCTGCTCGGCCGGGGTCCGGTGCACGCCGATGTCGTTCAGGTCGGCGTCGTCGAGCGACGTGAGCACCGTGACCGCGAGCACGGTGGGGGAGGGGAGTCCGGCGTCCGCGGCTCCGGCGGCGGCGCCCGCGGCGGCGGCCTCGAGCATCGCCTTGCCCCCGGCGGCGTGCACGGTCATCAGCTGCGCTCCCAGCCGAGCGGCGGCGCGGCAGGAGCCCTCGACCTGGGCGGGGATGTCGTGGAACTTGAGGTCCACGAACACCCGGAACCCGAGCTCTCGAATCGCGGCCACGAAGGGCGCCCCGGCGGTCGTGAACAGGCGGGACCCGACCTTGATCCAGCGGAGGGTGCCGCTCAGATCGCGGGCACACGCGAGGGCGGCGTCGGGCTCGTCGATGTCGAGGGCGAAGACCAATCGGTCGCGGGCTCGGTCCAGCGATGGAGGCGTCATGGCTGCGGAGTGTAGACAGGTCGGCGGCGAACCGGGGCCGCGGGGGCGACTCCGCGCGGCAGTAGACTCGACCCCGTGAGCGACACGCCCCTCTTCCCCGGCCGCGCCCCCGCCGCCGCGCCCCCCGACGGGCCGGACTCGGTCGAGGGCGTGCTCGACTACATCGTCTACCGGAGCGACGACGGCGAGTTCCTCATCGCCCGCCTGAAGGTGGAGGGGCGGGCGATCCCGGTCACGATCAAGGGGGCGATGCCGGGGGTCGAGAGGGGGGAGCGGCTGCGCGTCGAGGGGCGGTGGCGCGAGGACGCCCGCTACGGCCGCCAGCTGCTCGTGGAGCAGTTCCTCCCCGTGACCCCGAAGACGCCGGCGGGGCTCGAGCGGTACCTGTCCGGGGGCCAAGTCGAGGGGATCGGCCCGGTGTTCGCCAAGCGCCTGGTGACGCACTTCGGCACGGACGTCCTCCAGGTGTTGGATCACGACCCCGCCCGGCTCCGGGAGGTGCCCGGCATCGGCCCGGCGCGGGCGCGCACCGTCGCGGAGGCGTGGGCCCGGTCTCGCGCGCTCAAGTCGACGCTGATCTTCCTCCACGGGCTCGGGCTCGGGGCCGGGCTCGCCGCCCGCATCCAGCGGGTCTACGGGGAGCGGACCGTCGCGGTGGTGCGCGAGAACCCGTACCGCCTCGCGGGCGACGTCGCGGGCATCGGCTTCCGCACGGCGGACCGCATCGCGCGCGAGCTCGGCATCGAGGAAGACTCGCCGCATCGGCTCCGCGCGGGGCTCTTGTTCGCCCTCGCGGGCGCGTCTCGCGAGGGGCACTGCTACCTCCCCGGGCCCGAGCTGCGGAGCCGCGCCGAGGACCTGCTGGGCCAAGACTGGGAGGTCATCCGTCCCTGCCTGCGCGACCTCCAGCGGGAGACCACGGTCGTGCTGGACGGGCCCCGCGCGGAGCCCCGGGTGTGGGACCGCTCGGTGCGGGAGCTCGAGGTCGCGGCCGCCGAGCGCTGCCTCCGCCTCGCCCGGGACGAAGCCCGCACCCTGGACCTCGACGTCCCGGCGGCGCTCCGCTGGGCCGGGGAGCGCAGCGGGATTCGACTGACGGAGTCCCAGCGTGAGGCCCTGGCCGTCGCGCTGTCGAGGAAGCTGACCATCGTCACGGGCGGGCCGGGCACGGGCAAGACGACCATCGTGCGGGCCCTGCTCGACATGTGGGAGCGGAAGGGAGTGCGGGTGAAGCTCGCGGCGCCCACCGGCCGCGCCGCCCGTCGCATGGAGGAGGCGACGGGGCGACGCGCGTCCACGCTGCATCGCCTGCTCGAGTATTCGCCCCAGCGGGGTGGCTTCCAGCGCGATCGGAGCACCCCCCTGCAGGTCGACGCCCTGGTCGTCGACGAAGCGTCGATGCTCGACCTTCACCTCTTCGGGGCCGTCCTCGACGCGCTGCCCAACGCCGCGCGGCTCGTGCTGGTGGGGGACGTGGAGCAGCTCCCGTCGGTGGGCGCAGGCCGCGTCCTGGGGGACCTCATCGGGTCGGGGGTGCTCGCGGTCGTGCGCCTCGATCGGGTGTTCCGGCAGGACGAGGCCGGGCTGATCGTCGGCAACGCGCACCGGATCCTTCGCGGGGACCGGCCCCGGGCGGCGGACTCACCGAAGGGGGACTTCTTCATCATCGACCGGGACGACCCCGAGGCGGCCCGGCGGACCGTCGTCCACCTCGTGACCCGTCGGATCCCGGACCGCTGGGGCATCGACCCCACGGACGTCCAGGTGCTGGCGCCGATGCGGAAGGGCACGTGCGGCACGGAGGCCCTGAACGCCGCGCTGCGAGAGGCGATGCTGGGGCCCGAGCCGGGGGACGACGCGCCGGGGCGGCTCCCGGCCCTGCGGCCCGGCGAGCGGGTCATGCAGACGCGCAACGACTACGACAAGGACGTCTTCAACGGGGACATGGGGGTGGTGGAGGAGCGCGATCCCGCGGCGCGGGTCACGACCGTCCGCTTCGAGGCCCCGGAGCGGATCGTGCGGTACACGGCGGACGAGCGACGGGCCCTGGAGTCGGCGTACGCGGTGACCATCCACAAGTCGCAGGGCAGCGAGTACCCGGCGGTCGTCGTCCCCCTGCTCACGCAGCACTTTCGGATGCTCCAGCGGAACCTGCTGTACACCGCGATCACGCGGGCGCAGCGGGTGGTCGTGCTGGTGGGGAGTCGTCGCGCGATCGAGATCGCGATCGACAACGCGGACGCGGACGTCCGCTGGACCGCGCTCGCGGAGCGGCTGCGCGGCTGAACGGCCGAGGATCGTCCGTCTCCGGCCGACCTCAGATGGAGCGGGAGGCGTCCACGTAGGTTCGGATCAGCGCGCGGTCGGCGTCGGAGATGGCGTCGAACCGGAAGCCGTTGCCCATGATGTTCTCGCCGGGGCTCTCGTCGGTGAGGGCCGAGACGACCGTGCCGCGGGCGCTGATCGCGTCGTGGATGCCGGGCAGGTTGAACTCGATCGTGACCTCCGTGCCCACCTCGTAGGGCTCAGGGCTCTCGATGAAGATCCCCTCCTCGGAGAGGTTGCTGCAGTTGTGGAAGTCGAGGCGGTCTTCGACGCGACCCTCGGTCCACAGCCGCAGGGGCAGGCGGTGGAAGCGGCGTCGCGCGGAGACATCGCGCTGGTCGAGATCGACGTCGTCGTCGTTCTCGTTCCCGAAGCCTCGGTTCTGCCGTCGGTCGTACACATTGTTCAGCGTCTGCATGGGGGAGCCTCCACGGGTCGGATCGGTCGCCCGTCATCGTATTCGTAGGAGATCCCCCGGGTCAAGGTAAAGTGCGCCGGTGTTGGCGCGGGCGTGCTGGAAACGGCGTCGGGAGGCGGCACGCGGTTCGACGGGTGGCAGGTCACGACCGCCGCCGAGTCGAGCCTCGCATCGCCATGAAAACGCAACATCCTCGGGGCGAGGCGGCAACAAGCACCCCGTAGCGTGATCTCGTGCCGAGGTTCCGTCACTACCGGTCCGTTCGCGGCCGGCACGGCCAGGGGATGGCCGAGTACGTCATCGCGATGATCGCGATCGCGATCGTGGTGCTCGCGATCGTCGTGATGTTCGGCGGCAAGATCAAGAACCTGTTCACCGTGGCGGACGCGGAGATCGCGACGCTCGGCGCGGCGGATCTGGACCTCGGCGGGGGGGGCGGCTCGGGCGGCGGCTCGGGCGACGACGGCTCGGGGGGCGGCTCGGACGACGGGTCCGGCGGCGGCGACGGGTCCGGCGACGGGTCCGGCGACGGCGGCTCGGGTGACGGCGAGGGCTCGGGCGGCGGCTCGGGCGATCGCGGCTCCGATCCCTTCGGCGGAGGCGGCTCGGGCTCCGGCTCCGGCGCAGGCGGCTCGGGCTCGGGTGCAGGCGGCGGGGGCGCCCGAGGATCGGTCGGGACGGGCAGCGGCTCCGGCGACGGCGGCGACGGCCTCGCGACACGCGGCGGCGGCAGCGGCTCCGAGAAGACGGCGCGCCAGGCCCGCCTCGAGGCTCGTCGCGCCCAGGAAGAGGCTCAGCGCGACGAAGCGGCCCGATGGGAGGCGAAGGCCCGCGCGGCCGAGGACGCCGAAGCGGCCCGAAGCAACGGCGCCAAGGGAGGCTTCGGGATGAACTTCATGCGGTTCATCCTCATCGCCATCCTCCTGGGAGGCCTCGTGTTCATCGGTCGGTCGGCTGTGGGGATCATCGGCGGCGACTGACCGGGCCCGGTGATACATTGCCGTAGATGAGAATCATCCTCAGCACGGCGCCCGCCCGCTACTGGCAGACGACCAACTTCATGCTCACCAACTTCCCTCCCCTGGGGTTGGCGGTGTGTGCAGCGGCCGTGTCCCCGCCGCACGAGGTGATGATCGTCGAGAACGCGAAGCACCGCTTCAAGTCCCACGACCTCTTCAACCACGTCAAGCGGTTCAACGCCGACATCGTGGCCTTCACCAACAACTTCTATCCCGACTCGCTCGTCATCCAGAAGACGTGTCGGGAGCTGAAGGAGGCGTACCCGAACCTCGTCACCGTCGTCGGCGGCCAAGCCCCGAGCTTCCTGCCCGAGCAGTACATCGAGCAGGGCGTCGACTACGTCGTGCTGTACGAGGCCGAGGTCACGTTCAAGCGCCTCGTCGCCTTCCTCGACGGCACGGGCGACATGGACGTCTCGGACATCCCCGGGATCGCCTGGCGGAACGAGGACGGCGAGGCCGTCGTGAACCCCAAGGCGCCGCTGCTGCAGAGCTGGGACGACAAGCCGTTCCCCCGGCGGGACCTGCTGCCGTACTACCCGTCGGTGACCCGCCGCGGGTACCCGTCCACGGCCATCGAGACCGTCCGCGGCTGCCCCTACCACTGCAAGTTCTGCACGCGCCCCACCTACTGGGGGAAGCACCGCGACTACTCGGTCGAGCGGGTCCTCGAAGAGATCGCCATCATCAAGCGCCAGGGCTTCAAGGAGATGATGGTCACCGACGACACGATGGCCTTCAACATCCCGCGCATGTACGAGCAGTGCGAGGAGATGTGCCGTCGCAACCTCGACATCAGCTTCGGCGGGGCCATCCGCGCGGACACGGTGGTGAAGCACCCGGACCTGATCAAGCTGATGCGCCGGGCGGGCCTGTTCTTCGTGAACGTCGGGTTCGAGTCCTACAGCCGCAAGGCGCTCAAGGACATGAACAAGGCCACGACGATCGACCTCAACCGCCAGGCCAGCGACATCCTCCGCAAGAACGGGATCCTCATCCTCGGCTCCCACGTGTACGGCGCCCCCGGGCAGACGGACGAGGACCTCGAGCTGATCACCCGCGACGGCATGGACCACTGCGACTTCTTCCGGCTGAACATGTACACGCCGCAGGTCGGCTCGGCGCTCTTCTACGAGATGACGCGCGAGGGGCGGATGCCGTCACGGAACCCCGAGATGTTCAACCAGTTCGAGTACCTGTTCGACGACGGGCGGGACCCCCAAGAGATGAAGTGGGGCTTCGTGAAGCGCCAGCTGCAGTACTACCTGCACCCGGACATCCTCAAGCACGCGGTGAAGAACAAGACGCCCAAGGAGCGCATCATCCGCCGCGCCTACGTGAGCGCCGCGATGTTCACGGGGTATCGCTCGCTCCGCAAGATCGGCATCGAGATCATGTGAGCGGGGGCGCGGACACGCGCTCCGTCGCCTCCGCGCCCGACAGTGCCCACTGTTTCGTCAGCAGCAGGAACCGCCGCCGATCCCGACGACCTCGGGCTCGGTCGGGGCACAGCAGGCGGTGGCTGCGACCGCCTCGGGCTCCCCGTAGAAGCCCTCCGTCTGCCCGTGGGTGGTGAAGTTCTCCCAGGCCACACCGTCGGGGTCGCGCAGCCACGACTTCGTGGACTCGGCGTAGCAGCAGCCCGCGAGTTCGGGGCCCTCCGTGGCCGGGGAGACCCGCGCGTGCAGGGCCTCGACGTCCGCCACGTCGTCCGATTGGATGCCCAGGTGGTCGAAGCCGGGGGCGCCGCGCGAGACGACGCTCAGGAGGACCGGCGGATCGGAGGACTCCCACTTGGCGTAGTCCTGCTTCACGAGGGTCGGCTCCATGCCGAACAGGGTGTTGTAGAAGGCCACCGACCGGTCCAGGTCGGCGACGCGCAGGCTCACGTGCAGTCGTCTCATTTCGTCTCTCCAGGGCTGCTCAGCAGCAGCCGTCGGGGGTATCGCAGGGTTCGGATGCCTCGACGCAGCACTCGCGCACCAGGAAGGTCGCGAGCTCCTGGACCCGACCGAAGTCGGCCGCGTACAGGATGCGCCGCCCGTCTCGTCGCTTCTGCACCAGGCCCGCGGCTTCCAAGCGGGAGAGGTGGAAGTTGCGACTCGCCGGGGGAAGCGCGGCGCGTTCGCTGATCTCGCCCGCCGGCAGACCGGCCGGCCCGACCCTCACCAGCAAGCGAAAGAGCTCGAGCCGCCGCCCGTGGGCGAGGGAATCGAGCACGTCGACGGCATCCATCGTTTCCATATTTCTAGAATAGTCGAAACATATGCGTCGTCAAGGGCCGGATTTCACGAACCGATACGGAACCGGCGGTCGGTAGGACCGTCGGCTACACTGCCTAGAACCCCGTTTCAGGAGTCGACGCCGAATGCGAATCCTCTACATCCAGAAGGATCCGTTCGTGAACATGGGTGTCACGGCCCTGACCGCGTTCGCGCGCGAGCACGGGCACGAGTGCCACCTGTTGATCGAGAACGCGGAGTCGGACCTGAAGCGGTCGATCCGTCGGTACGACCCGGACGTCGTCGCCTTCTCGATCACCACGGGCCTGCACATCTGGGCCCTCGCGGTCGCCCACGCCGTCAAGAAGTGGTTCCCGCACATCAAGACCGCGTTCGGCGGCATGCACGCGACCTTCTACCCGGAGATGATCGAAGGCGAGGCCGTGGACATGGTCTGCCGCGGCGACGGGGAAGACGCGTTCATCGAGTGGCTCGACGCCCTCCAGGAGGGGCGCGACCCGTCCGACATCCAGAGCCTCTGGGTGAAGAACGACAAGGGCGACATCACTCGGAATCCGCTGCGAACCCTCGAGCAGGACCTCGACAAGTACCCGTTCCCGGATCGGTCGATCTACGACCACTACCCCTTCGTGAAGAACCAGAAGATCGAAGGGTTCGTGACGGGGCGGGGCTGCCCCGACAACTGCAGCTTCTGCTTCCACGTGGGGCTCAAGCGCATCATGAAGGGCCTCGGGCAGTACACGCGACGCAAGTCGATCGAGTACGTCATCTCCGAGATCGAGCACTTCCTGAGCAAGTACCCCCTGCGGCGCCTCGTGTTCCGGGACGACACCTTCATCGTCCGGTACTACGACTACGTCAAGCCGCTGCTCGCCGAGTATCGAAAGCGCATCGGGATCCCGTTCTCGTGCCTCATTCGCGCCGACTACATGAACGAAGAGTCGATTCGGGACCTCGCCGAGTCGGGCTGCTTCGCCGTGAAGATGGGCGTCGAGTCCGGCAACGAGTACATGCGCAACAAGATCATGCACAAGCACCTCAGCAACGCCGAGATCCTCGAGACGATGCGGCTGCTGAAGAAGTACGGGATCATGGTGCAGACGTCGAACATCCTCGGCTCGCCCGGGGAGACGCTCGACTCCGCGTGGGAGACCATGGAGTTCAACTCCCAGCTCGGTCCCGAGCACGCGTGGTGCAGCCTCATCCAGCCCTACCCCGGCACCACCATGGAAGACCTGGTGATGAAGGAGGGGATGCTCCCGCCCGGGTTCGATCCGGACGAGTTCGAGCAGTCGTACTTCATGGCCACGCCGGTGGACGTGGAGAACAAGCGCGAGATCACGAACCTGCAGAAGCTGTTCCCGCTCGGCGTCCGCTACCCGTGGATGCAGCCGGTGATCAAGGAGGCCATCAAGCTGCCTCCCAACCAGATCTACAACTTCATGTTCAAGGCGCACTACGCCTACAGCATCTTCCGCATCAACGACATGGAGGTCTTGGACTTCCTGCGGATCGGGCTCTACACGAAGAACTACTTCTCGCAGACCTCCTTCTAGTAGACGTCCGTTCAGTCGGCGGCGACCGCGCGGTCGCGGCCTCGGTCCTTCGCGAGATACATCGCTGCGTCGGCGCGCTTCAGGAGCCCGTCCGTGCTCTCGCCATCGCGCCACTGGGCGACCCCGATGCTCACCGTGAGGCTGAGGGTCGCGCTCCCCACCGAGATCGTCGTCGTGGCCACGGCGTTGCGGAGCCGCTCCGCGGCGATGCCCGCGCCCAGGAGATCCGCGTCGGGGAGCAGGACCGCGAACTCCTCTCCGCCCAGGCGCCCCACCACGTCCGTCTCCCGTGTGACCTCGACCAAGGTCCGGGCGAGCGACCGGAGCACCGCGTCCCCCGCGGCGTGCCCGTACGAGTCGTTGATGCGCTTGAAGTGGTCGGCGTCGAGCATGAGGGCCGAGAGAGGCTTGCCGTTCCGCTTCGCGCGCGAGATCTCCCGACGCGTCTCGCGCAGGAAGTGAGCCCGGCCGAACAGCCCGGTCAGGTCGTCGACCGCGGCGCGTCGCCGCTCTTCCCCGAGCAGGCGCGCGTTCCTCAGCGCGATGCCGACGTGATCGACCAGCACCGACAGCGTGGAGCGGGTGGGCGCGTCCAGGGGGCCGCCCGCGCGCCGAATCCACAGGACCCCCACCACGCGCCCCTCGGGACCGGCGCGCAGCAGCTCGATCAGGCTCGCGCCCCCGTCGGACTCGCCGAGGGGCATGCCCATGGCCGGGGACGTGGGGGACAGCGCGCCCGCGAGCACGCCGCCCAAGCTCGACTTCACCACCAACGCCGGGGGGAAGGGCTCGGCGTCCGCGGGGCGGCCGGACTCTCCCGCGAGGACGAGGCCGAGGGGCTCGAGGTTGTAGTGAGCCACTCCGACGGCGTCGACCAGGCCGCGGAGAGCCTGCGCCGCCGCGGCGAGGATCGCCTCGTCGGTCTCGAGCGCGCCGATTCGGCGCGTGTACTCATGGAGCTGGACCAGCATCCACGCGACGTCGGTCGTCAGTGTCCGCCCCCGCCGGGCTTGCCCCACTCGAACTGCATCTCTTGGGAGCGCGAGGTCTCGTCCAGCTGCAGGATCAGCTCCAGGAACTCCTCGTAGAGCAGCCGGTCGGTCGGCCGCTCGAAGGTCAGGATCTGGACGCCGAAGCCTTCGGGCAGCCCGTCCTGCGGCCGGTCGGCGCTGTGCCAGCGCACCTCGGCGTTGAACTTCACGGAGACCGTCTCGTCGCTGCCCTCGATGGGGAACTCGATGCGCACGATGGCGCCGCGCACCGGGGGCGCGCCCGACGAGGACAGGAACAGGCCGCGCTTCGAGAAGTTCTGGGCCATGGACAGCGACTTGCGTCCGCGAGCCCAGAACTGAACCTGGAGCGAGCTGGCGACCCGCGCGTTCCGGGGCACCAACGACGGCGCCGGGGCCTCGTCCTCCCAGGGCGCGACGGTGCGGTCGACGTCCAGGGTCGTGTCCGGGGGCTCGGCCGTCTCGTCGCTGGTGGAGATCCGCGGGGCCGGGGCGTCGGCTTCGGTCCAGCGATCGATGGACTCCATCGGGTCCCCGAAGCCCATGGCGTCTCCCGAGACGTCCGGGGAGGGGGCCGAGTCCTCGATCTCGTGAGGCAGCTGCGGCGGGGGGCCGAACCCGAACGGGTCCACGGAGTCCCCGCCGATGGGCGGCGCGGTGTGGTCGTCCAAGTCCACCGGGCCCCCCGCGAAGGCGTCGTCGTTCGCGTCGTAGTCGCTCAGCGAGCTCGTCCCGAACTGGAAGGAGTCGTCTCCGAAGGCCTTCTGCGGGGGAGCGGTGCTGTCCGAGTCCGGGAACTGGTCGAAGCCGCCGGACAGCCAAGGCCCGTCGCTCGACGGCGGGGCGTCTCCCAGGGGCTCCACGGCGCCGGGCGGGATCGACTCGGTCGGGGGGCGTCGGCTGTGCGGAGGCTTCGTGTCGGGCATTGCCCGGTGCGCGGGGCCGAGCCGCACCCGTCGGCGACCGAGGCCGGCGCGCAGGCCCGAGGAGAGGCTGGGGGGGCGGCTCGCTTCGGCCGTGGGCATCTCGACGAGGTCCGTGGGCACCTTCACCGCCCGCATCTCGCGGAGGCTCCGGGGCACCGACAGGTCGTCCACGTCCACGCGGGTGTCGAACTTCACCAGGGCCGCCGGGCGCCCGCGCCACAGCCCACCGCCCGTCATGAGCTCCACCACGTCGCCCACGACTTCGTGGGTCATGTTGTCGCTCGGGCGCCGGAACGTGAGCGTCACGCGCGCGCCCTTCTCCAGTACGGGCGCGGAGCTCACCGCCGCGGACTGGGTGGCCAGGCGCGTGATGAACCCACGCGCGGACGTCCCGTCCGTCGACTGAATCACCACCGGCACGAGGCAGGGGGTTCCGTGAATTGCCGTGTTGCGCAAAGCGTCCTCAGGCGGCCGTCGCCATGGAAATGGAGTCCCTCAGTGTATCAGCCGAGAGGCCCGAGACGCCTCGCCCGACCCCACCTTGGCGCGATTGAACAGCAAGCGCCCCAAGCGCGCGCAACGGAGCGAAGCGGAGTGGAGTTCGGAGGGGTACTGCGGGGCCCCCGGCGAGGAATCGGCGGATGCGAAGCGAGCCGATTCCTCGTTGGGGTGCCGAGCACTACTTGGTCACTTGGCTCGGTCGACCGGCTCGCTCCGAGGCCCGGGCTCCTTCTTCACTCCTCGTCGCGGGTCTCGACCCGCTTCCTCGTCGTTCATCGGCCCCGCACCCCGGTTCTTCGCCGCTCTCGGTCGCAAAGTGACCAAGCAGTGCTAGAAGCCCGCCATGTGTCGGCCGAGGTGGGACGCGAGCGTGAGGTTGCGCTTCATCGCGATCGGGTCGGCGAGGAACCGCAGCTTCTTCGCCATGAACCCGGGCCGCCCGTAGAAGCGGCTGTAGGCCTCCCGCTGCAGGCCCTTGAGCTCGTCGTACGTCATGCCCGTGGGCTCGTAGAACACGTTGAAGATGTTCATCGAGCGCTCGTCCTGGCGGAACTGGTCGACCTTGTCGAGCTTTCGCCACAGGCGGGACCCGAAGACCGGGTTCACGGGCGTGAAGAAGGCCCACTCCAGCGGCAGCGAGCACGCGAAGTCGATCGTCTTGCGCGCCTCCTCGACCGTCTCGTCCTCGATGCCGAGGGAGAACCGCGCCGCGACCTCCATGCCCGCGTCGCGGATGCGGTACACACCCGCCTCGCAGGTCTCCACCTGAAGGGGCGAACCCATGGTGGCCGTGCGGAGGTTCTTCTGGACGCCGGAGATGAGGACCGTGTCGATGCGCCAGCAGCCCGCCCTCTTCATCATGTCGAGCAGCTCGGCGGTGAAGTCGTAGGACCAGAAGGTCACCGTCCACGTCCACTGTCGGCCGCTGCCGATGATCAGCTCGCACAGCTCCATCGCCTTGTCGGGCTCGGAGCTGAAGATGCCGAAGTGGTCGTAGAAGCCGAAGTCGGTGATGCCCCAGCGCTCTTCGCACTCGGCCATCTCGTCGAACACCCGCTGGGGCGAGCGGATCCGGAACTTGAGCGCCCCCACCGCGGGCAGGTGACACGAAGCGCACGTGAGCGGGCAGCCGCGGCCCGTGAAGATCACCGTGTTGTTGGCGCGGTTGTAGATGTTCAGGCGCGGGTTGTAGCCCTCGGGGCGCCGCATCAGGTCGCGGGCGGGCGAAGGGAGGGTGTCCACGTCCATCAGCGCGCGCGCCGGGTTGCGGACCACGCGGCCGTCGCCGTCCTTCCAGGCGGCGCCGGAGATGTGCGACCAGTCGCGGGTGCCGTCGTCCACCCGGTCGCAGATCTCTTCGAGGGTGTGCTCCCCCTCGCCGAACACGGCCAGGTCGAGCTCGTCGCACTCGTCGAGCACGCCCTGCTTCGCGACGTTCGTGTGCGCGCCGCCGAGCACGACGACCATGTCCGGCCACCGCGCCTTCACCTTGGCGATGACCTCCTTCGTGTAGGGCCACGTGCAGGTCACCGTGTTGATGCCCAGCACGTCCGGTCGGAAGACCTCGATCTCGCGGAACCACACGTCCTCGGGCGTGCCGTAGGACTCGACGTAATGGACCGGGTGGCCGCGGTCGCGGAGCCACGACGCCAGCGCGAGCAGCGACCAGAACGGCATCTTCCCGTTGATCGTCGACTCGCGCTTGAAGAAGTGCTTGCCCATGAACTCCTTCCAGGAGTCCTGCCCGTCGGCGAAGCGGATCTGCCGATAGGTCCACGGGGCGGCGGTCAAGAGTACGCGGGCCATGTCTTGTTCCTAGGGCCCGCCGCGGATCGACCCGCAAGCGCCCTCAGGCGCGCGCAGCGGAGCGAAGCGAAGCGGAGTTCGTGGGAGGTACCGCGGGGCCCCCGGCGAGAAACCGTCGAGCGAAGCGAGTGCGGTTTGTCGAGAGGGGTGCATCAGTGCTCGAATTCGAGGATTTGGGGGAGGATGCCCTTGGAGGGCCCGAGCGCCTGGTGGCGCACGAGGCGGGACATGATCTTGGCGCCCTCGAACCACTTCGCCGCGTTCTCGCGGCCCGCCATGGACCGGGCGATGCGCACGAGGCGGCCGGGGCGGCTGTAGAAGCGGTAGTAGGCCTTCCGCTGGACGCCGGACAGGTACTCGGCCGTGAGCCCGTTCGCGATGAACGCGGGGGTGTCCGGGTCGCCCATGAAGTTGCGGTAGTCGTCCGCGTTGAGCTGCCCGTACTCGGCGGCCATGTCCCGCAGCGGGGTGCCGACGAACGGGGTCGTGATCTTGAAGTTGGCGCTCGCGATCGGCAGCGATCGGGCGAACTCGATGGTGCGGTCGATCGACTCGGGCGTGTCCGTGGGGTGCCCGATCATGAAGAGGCCCTTGGCCTCGATGCCCGCCTCCACCGTCCACTCGATGCGCTCGCGGATCGTGGGGAGGTCGGTGCCCTTGAGGATGTCCTGGATGACGCGCGGGTCGCCGGTCTCGATGCCGTACGCGATCTGCCAGCAGCCCGCCTGGGCCATGAGCCGCAGGAGCTCCCGATCGACCGTGTTCACGTGGGTCGAGATGTTCCACGAGATCGTGATGCCGCGACGGAGGATCTCCTCGCAGATGCGGGTCACGCGGCGGGCGTCGAGCGTGAACGTGTCGTCGTAGAAGAAGATCTCGCGGATGCCGTACTCGGCCTGCAGGTGCTCGATCTCGTCCACGACGTACTCGGCGCTGTGCACGCGGAACTTGTTGCCGAGGATCTCGCGACGCTCGCAGAAGATGCAGGAGTAGGGGCAGCCCCGCGACGTGTAGATGGTCGTCGCCGGCCACTCCCGGTACTGGAACATCGTCATCTGGTACGAGTCGAGCGGGGGGAGCAGGTCGCGCGCCGGGTAGGGGAGTCGGTCGAGGTCGTCGATCCACCCGCGGGGCGCGTTGGTCCGCATCTCGGACGTCGGGTCCGTGGGGTCGACCGTGTACCAGAGGCCCGCGACGGCGCCGATGTCGGTGTCTCGCTCGAGCGCGTCCACCAGCTCGAGCATCATGCGCTCGCCCTCGCCCACGGCGGCGAAGTCGAAGTGCGGGTTCCTCGCGCACTCCTCGGGGGCGCCCGCCGGGTGCGGTCCGCCGACCACGACCTTCAGGTCCGGCTTCCACGCCTTCGCGAGGGCCGAGATCTCCTCCGCCACGGGGACGGTCACGGTGTAGAGGCCCATGCCGATGACGGCGGGATCGAAGGCCCGCACCCGCTCCATGAACTCGTCGCGATCGGGAGGGCGGCCGTGCTTCATGTCCAGGATGGAGACGTCGTGGCCGGCCTCGCGCAAGTACGCCCCGATGTAGGCCAGCCCGAGGGGCGGGGCCTGATTGGGGGGCAGCAGCGGCGGCGCGCGCCGAGGGTCCGGGAAGTCGAACGGATGGACGAGGAGGACTCGCACGCCTGCATCATAGCCGGCGCAGGCGGCCGTCGCCTTTCTCTCGCGCGCGGGTCTGTATAGTTCGCGCGCTCGCGCCTGCGGGCGCGGCACACTCGCGTGCCGCCGGGAGAGCGTCGCATGCGTCCGTCCGCCGCCCTTGGTCTGGAGACCACCGTACGAGCCCGCGGGCGAGGGATCGTCATCCTCGCCGGCCCCAGCAGCTGCGGGAAGGGCGCCATCGCCGAGGCCCTGCGCAAGACGCTGCAGATCCCGCGCGATAACCACCTCTCCATGGGCGACGCGCTCCGCGAGCTCATCGACCGGGCCCGGGCCGAGCCCGTGTTCCGCTCCCGCATGGGGGAGCAGTACGGCATTCACGACGACCGTCGCGTCCTGGAGCCCGACGAAACCGACTCCGCCACCGTCGTGAAGGCGTCCCAGTACGAGGTGGAGCTGTTCGACCGGTTCGGCACCGAGCCCAGCCAGGTGGACTGGCTCGAGTACTGCGTCACGGCCGGGCTGCTGGTGCCGGACGCGTGGTCCGAGCGCATCATCGAGGGCAGCATCGCGGCGCGCGCCGAGCGACACCAGGCGGTCGTCCTGCTCGACGGCTACCCGCGCACCGAGGCCGCCGCGAGGCACGTGCTCGACCTCACCGAGCGCCTGAACATCCCCATCATCAAGGTGCTGCACCTCTCCGTGAGCAAGCGGGAGATGCATCGCCGAGCCCTCGGGCGCAAGCGCCTGGACGACACGCCCCAGATGCTCGAGCGTCGCTACCACTTCTACGTGGAGCACGTGCAGCCCTGCGTCGAGCTGCTCAAGGCCCACCTCGGGAGCAGCTCGGTGGCCCTCATCGACGCCCACCAGCCGGAGTACCTGTCCGACGGCACCCTCGACCTCGAGGCGTCGGTCCGGAATGTCGCGAACTCGGTACTTACCGCGCTGGGTGTTTCCCGTCATATCCTAGGGAGCCTCGCTGAGCCGCGATCGGCCGACAGCGACTGATCCCCGTGCCCGCGCGACGACGCGGAGCCGGTGAAAAACCCCCCTTTCTCCGGGCGCCCCCGAGCGTTCCGCTGGAGAAGTGTTCACTCGGAGTGAACACCTCCTGAAGGACGCAGTCCGGATTCGGGGGGGGTGCGAGCTATCGTCGGGTCGCCAGCCCCGGGGGGGGGAGCGCGGCAGCAGGAAGAGCGAATCAGGACCCGGAGATCGGTGCGCAGCACCGGTACGCATGGAGAGGTGCACCTTGGCCGAGGCCTTGAAGATCTCGATCGCGCGCGCGGGCACACGTCCGTCGGACGGAGATCTCCTCCTCGCCGTCCTCGAAGAGCCCACCCTCCTCGCCTTCTTCGCCCAGCGCGCCTTCGACCTGACGAACGGCCGCATCGTGGCCACGCACCTGACCGTCCGCGGCCCGAGCGGCCCCCTGCGTGCGCGCCGCGCCCTCTACGAGGAGGCCGTCGCGCGACGCCGGGCGCACGCCCTCGACGTGGTGGTCCTGCACCGGGCCCTGGAGGCGGCCGCGCGCCTGCCCCGCCCCGGCGCCGTGCACGTCGACGTCCTGCCTTCGACCATTCGGCTCGTCGACCTCGCCGCGATCGCGCGGAAGGCGCCCGCCCTCCGGGGCCCCCTGCGGCTCGAACTCGGCGCGGAGCACGCGCCGCTCCTGCCCGGCCTCGCCGACCGCCTCGACGTCCTCCGAGCGCTCGACGTCGGCCTCTCCATCGCGGGCGTGGATCCCCGCGTCACCGCCATCGACGCGGTCTTCGACATGCGCCCCGCGGTCCTGAAGTCGCACCCGCGGATGCTCGCCGGGCTCGAGGGCGACGCCGAGGCGGAGGAGGCGTGGCGAGCGATGGCCGAGCTCGGGCGCCGCTTGGGGGCGACGGTCATCGCGGAGGGCGTCTCCTCGCGAGCCCAGCGTCGACGCCTCCTCGAGTTGGGCCTCTCACACGGCCAGAGCGACTACTTCGGCCCCGCGCTTCCCCTGGGCGGCGCGTCCCGATGATGGTTCGCCCGACGGCCGGCAAGATGCGCGCAGCGGCGCATGGCGAACATCTATCACCACCGGGGATTCCGCACCTTCATCCAGGCCTGGATGGGCGAGAAGAAGCAGGGCCGGAGCCTGAGGGCGGTCGCCAAGCGCATGGGCAAGTCGCCCGGCGGGCTGAGCAGGATCTTCGCGGGCGACCGGCAGATCTCCGAGGAGATCGCGGACCTGCTGCTCGAGCAGATGAAGCTCGGGGCGGACGAAGCCGCCTACTTCCGCATCCTCGTCGACTGCGAGCAAGCGCCGTCGCAGTCCGAGCGGGACGAAGCGGAGCTGGTCCGCGACGCGATCTTCGGCTTCCGCAACGCGCATCGGTTGGACGCAGTGCAGGCGACCTACTTCTCGAAGTGGGTGCACTCGGCCATCCTGGCGCTCGCGGGGTGCAGGGGGTTCAAGAGCGATCCCGAGTGGATCGCGAAGACCCTGATCCCGCCGATCTCCACGGACGAGGCCCGCAAGGCGGTCCGCTACCTCCTCAGCGTGGACCTGCTCGTGGAGGAAGACGGCGAGTGGAAGCCGCCCCACGCGGTGGTGCGGACGAAGGCCACGATCGACGACGGCGAGGTCCCCGAAGGCCTGGTGGTCCCGGACGACCCGGGGGCGGCGGAGCGACGGCGAGAGGCCGTGCGTGCGTGGCACCGCTGGATGCGCGGCCGGGCCATCGAGTCCATCGACGCCTTCTCCAAGGAGGAGCGGGTCATCAACTCCATCACGCTGCGGGTCTCGGACAAGACCATGCCCGTCCTCGTGAAGCGGATGGAGTACCTGCAGGCCGAGCTGATCAAGGTCTGCGAGGACGAGAACGAGCCGGGCGACACCGTGTACCAGCTCACCCTCACGCTCTTCCCGCTGTCCCGGCGCACCGCCGACTGATCGGCGGCGCGCGCCGCGCCTCGCTACTCGACGATCTCGAAGCTCATGCGGCCGAACTCGCCCGCGTGGATCTTGGCGTCGACCAGCTCGCCGGTCTGGGCGTCGAAGATCAGCTTGTCGACCGCGGGCGTCTCCACCACGGGGTCGCCGCCGACGTTCCCGGTGATCGTGGGGTAGTCGTCGAGGACCACGTCCACCCGGCAGATGTCGCTGCCCGTGGGCGTGAAGCCGTGGCCGGCGACCAGCTCGGCGGCCTCCTCGACGCTGAGGAAGATCGGGTCGCCGCCCCCGCAGGGGTGGGACACGACGTCCGTGATGTACACGTCCACGGAGTCGACGGTGCCGTATTCGCTGCCGGACAGAGAGACCGTCACCTCGTTGCCGCCCCACGTGATGCTGCCCATGAGCAGGGTGGCGAGGGGGACGAGGACGACGGCAGAGAGCTTGCGAAGGGTGGGGGTCATTTCTTGCTCCGGATACAGGGGCGCCGGCCGTGGAAGCGGGGGCACTACGCCACCGCACCCAGCCGACTGATTTCGACTTGGATTGCCTCGCGACCGCACCAAGGGGTCACGCCCATGCGGACGCTCTTCGCTTGGAGTCCGATGGAGCCAGAGTAGATCAATCCCGCCTTGGGTCAAGCGGAAAAAACCTAGTTATTGCGAATACTTAAGTACGGTATCCGGGGCGCATCGGTGCGTCTTCGGGGCGGCCCGGGCCGGGCTCCGCGCGGGGTCCTACTCGAGGAAGTCGACGTCTCCCACGCGGAGGAAGAGGCGCACCTCGGTGCCGTCTCCCAGGGGGTCGCTCCCGCCGAGCACGAAGTTGTCCGCCTGGCGCCAGAACACGGTGCAGCGACGTCCTCGCACGGCGCGGTCTGCGCCCTTGGACGGGGTGCCGTGGCGCATGAGCACCACGTCGGCCTCGGCGAGGATCCGCTCCACCTGCATCGGCGTCTCGAAGACGGCCGTCATCCAGCGCTCGTCCCAGCACTGATGCACGAGCAGCGCGCTCTCGTGTTCCAAGAGGGACGCCCCGAAGAGGTCGCGCTGGTAGAGCCGGTAGAAGGTCTCGTTGAGGTCGTCGAGGAAGACCGCCTTGAGGGGGCGGCCCCGTCGCGCGCGCTCGGGGCGCAGGCGACGCTCGATCGAGGTGATGACGGGATCCGGGCGCTGGGGGGTGGTCGTGCGCTCCAGGAATCGATACTCGGGGTAGAGCCCGCACAGCCACAGGGCCGGGCCGCTCCTCGACTCGGGGGCCCATCCGGGCACGGTCACGCAGGCGAGGGGGCGGAGCGTGGGCAGGATCGGGAAGGACACGAACGCGAAGTTCACGGCCCCGAACAGCACCAGCGCCGCCACCGCGCCGCCCCTCACGCGCCTCCCGAGATCCAGGGCGCTCACGGCCACGAGGACCGCGACCAGCGGGAGCAGGGGGAGGACGTAGCGTTCGTCGTAGAGCCCGCGCAGGAAGCCCACGACGAGGACCGCGGGGAGCGTGAACCACCAGAAGGCGAGGTCGCGCTGCACGCGGCCCGTCGGGTCCTCGCACCCGTAGCGCCGCGCGAAGAACCACACGAAGGCGGCGAGGGCGACGAGGCTCCAGATCGGGCCCAGGGTGGACATCGCGGTGGCGTGGACGACGTCCCAGCTCGCGTCGCGCAGGTGGCCCCCGAAGTGGGCCGGGAGCTCCCCCAGGGCGCCGTTGCGGATGTGGTCCACCGCCGCGCCGGGCCAGGTCGCCTCCACGAGAGTCCGTCGGATCGCGGGGCCGCGGGGGCCCCACAGGAGCCACCCCGTCGCCGCGGCGCCGAAGGCCGCGAGTCCCCCGAGCTCGAGGAGCAGCCGCCGGCGTCCTCGGGCGAACCGGTCGGCCAGGAACGGCCGCGCGAGGACCCAGATCGGGCCCGCCAGGAACGCCAGCGCGTTCAGCTTGATGCTCGCCGCGAGCAGGAAACCCAGCCAGACCCCGGCCAGCGGCCAGGCGGGGCTCCGCTCCTCCCGGATCGCGCGCAGGGCGGCGAGCACCGCCACCACCGCCCACGTCACCGCCGCCGCGAGGGCGAGATCCAGCACGAAGACGCGGGTGTAGTTGAAGATCCCCGGCAGCAGCCCCACCACGACCGCGGCGACGAGCCCCGTCTGCTCCCGTCGATCCGGTCGGCCGAACTCCCAGCCGATGACGTAGACGCCGAAGAGCAGCAGCGGGATCAGGAGCGCCGCGCAGCCGAGGATCAGGCGCGCCGGGTGGAGCCCGGTGGCCGCCCCGAGGGCCGCCGCGACGCCGTACCACAGGCCTCCGTAGCGTTGGTTCTCGTCCGTCTCGGCCCGGAGCCGCAGCCCCTCGGCCCCCTCGCCGGCCGCCCGCGAGAGCTCCGACACCTGCGAGTAGTGGAAGGCCGCGTCGGTGTACTGCACGCCCTCGTCGAGGCGGAGCCACCCCGCGGTGACGACCAGGTGCGCGGCCGCGAGCGCGAGCAGCGCGAAGAGGATCCGGTGGCTCATCGGGGGCTCAGGGGGTCTTCTCGGGCGCGTCCGCCTCCCGAGGGGTCACGGCGACCAGCGGTCGGCTCGCGTCCGGCAGCCACACGCTGAGCCCGGCCGCGGGCAGCGCGTCGACGGCCCCCGCCCAGACGGCGCGGATCGCGCGGGGGACCAGCTGCTTGGGGTCCTCGGGCGCGGGGGGGCAGGGGTTGGTGGGCACGAGATCGACCCGCCCGTGCACGTCGGGCCCCTTCATCTCCATGCGGATGTCGTTGCAGGTGGTCATCCACTCGAACACCACCCACACGGGCTCGCCCACGCGCGGCCTCAGGGGGATGGTCGTGGCGCGTCGCCCCTCGTCGTCCGCCTGGCCGCGTCGCGCCGCCCCCGAGCCCACGGCGATGCGGAAGGCGACGTCGCGGATCTTGCCGTCTCGGCGCAGCAGGTAGGACGCGCCGAGGGTGCTCGCGGCGATGTGCGCGCGGGGCTTGAGCTCGTTGAGGAAGCGTCCGTAGATGGCGCGGCCCTCGTCGAAGGGCAGCTCGGCCGAGGCGACCATCTCGAGGATCTCCCGGCAGGGCCCGTCCGCCCCCCGGCACGCCCCCGCGACCAGCTCCCCGAGCTTCTCGAGCTCGGCCGCCCGGAAGGTCTCGGCGCCGGGCCGCGCGGTCGGCGGATCCGTGTCGCTCGCCTTCCCGAGGCGGTTCACGACCTCCTGGGCGTCGGTGACGCGCCGCTGCTGGATCTCCACCGGCTCGTCGCCGACCCGCGCGCGCGGCGTCTCCTTCTCCCGGATCGCCGTCGGGACCGACGTCACCGCGTCCACGGGGGCGGGCGTGGGGCTCTCCACGCGCCCGTCCGGGCACCCCGAGCCCCAGAGGATGAGGGCGAGGACCCCGGCGAGGATCGCGATGGCGAGTCTCGGCATGACTCGAAGGGTACACGGCCCGCCCACGGCGCCGCCCCGGAGCGGGGTGCTGCTACCATTCGAAGGTGAGTCGCCCGCGCATTCATGGCTGGGCCTCCCGGGCCGGAATCGCCGCCGCCGCTTCGGTTCTCGGTGCAGGGCTCCCTCTTCCCTCCGCGAACGCGGGCGGGCTCGCCCCTCGCCCGGGTCCGCCCCAGGATCCGGACCTCGTGGCGCAGGCGATCGCGCGGTCGTCCGCGCCCGCAGGCACGACCCGCAGCTATGCGCTGGGGGCGCGCTTCCTGGGGGACCTGGACGGCGACGGGAACGACGACTTCGTGGTCCAGGCGGCGGTGGATGAGGAGCTGTACCTCTTCTTCGGGGACGCCGCGTGGGCGGACGGCGACGGCGCGGGCGGCCCGGCGGCCTTGGATCCCGAGGGCGCCTCGACCGTGGCGCTCCCCCAGGGCTGCCGTCGGAACGACGACCGCGTACACGTGGCGCCCCTGGGAGACATCAACGATGACGGCCGCGCCGACTTCGGGGTGGGCTGCCTCAACCACGTCGGTGAGCTCGCCGGCGAGTACATCGAGGGGGCGGTCGCCATCTACCTGGGCCGCGAGGCGTGGCCGGAGGTCGTGGCGGCGCCGGACGGGATCCTGTGGGGCTCCGCGCCCACGCTGGTCGGGCACGTGGTCCAGGGGGACAAGCTCGGCGTCGAGGTCGTGGGCGTGGGAGACCTGGACGACGACGGCTTCGACGACTTCGCGGCCACGGCCGAGCCCTGGACCGACGAGGATCGGGTGCCGCTGTACCTGTTCCGCGGGGGACCGTCGCCCCTGCTCGCGCTCGAGGACGCGACCGACGCGTCCTGGTGGATCCGCGGCGACTTCGACGTGCGCTGCCTGGGCCCCCTGAGCGTCGCGGGCCTCGGCGACGTGGACGGCCGCGGTCGAGCCGATCTGGCCGTGTCCTGCCCCGAGCAGCCGCCCCTCGTCGATCCGAACGACCCCGAGCACGTGCCCAACCGCATCGACATCGCCTACAGCGTGTTCCTGGGCGAGGAGCTGACGGCGCAGCCCGAGGGCCCGCTCACGTTCGACGACCGGGACCTGGAGGTCCTGAGCGGCAGCAGCCTCGGGCCGCGCGCGAGCGCTCACGCGGCGGTCGGCGACCTCGACAGCGACGGGATCGACGACTTCGGCTACCCGATGTTCCTCCCCCTGTCGGACGACATCGGCGTGCGGTTCATCCAGGGGCACGGCCCGCCGTGGACCAACGTCCAGCCCCTCACGTCCTGGGCGGGTTGGATCCATGAGGGCGACTTCACCGGCCCCTCGGCCGTCGACTTCGCCGTGGCCACGGACTTCACCGGCGACGACCGGCCCGAGGTGTGGCTGCGGTACGGCGAGGGCGCGGCGTCGAGGATCGCGCTGATCCCCGAGGTGGACGTGCAGATCTGGGCGGACTCGGACGTGCCCCCCGCGATCGTCTCCTTCACCCCCCCGGGCGGCGTGGACGTCCCCGACCCGGCCCGGTTCGGGCTCGCGGGGACAGGCGACGTGGACGGCGACGGCGCCGCGGACCTGGTGCTGTCGTCCGGCTGGGTGGGCGACGACTGCGACGTCGACGCCTGCGGCGGCGTGTGGGTGATCCTGTGCCGGGACGGCGACGGCGACGGGGCCTCGGCGTGCACGGGTGACTGCGACGACGGGGACGCGGCGATCGGGCCGTTCGTTCCGGAGCTGTGCGACTCCGTGGACCACGACTGCGACGGCGACACCGGCGAGGTGGACGGCGACGGGGACGGCGTGCTGGCCTGCGAGGGCGACTGCGACGACGAGGACCCCGAGCGCTTCCCGGGGGCCGAGGAGACCTGCGACTCGGCGGCCGACCTCGACTGCGACGGGCTCCTCCCGGGCGACGACGAGGACGGGGACGGGGTCTTCAACTGCGTGGACTGCCAGCCCCACCTCGCCGCCCTCGCGCCGGGGACGATCGAGGTGTGCGACGGCCTCGACAACGACTGCGACGGCTCGCTCCCCCGCGACGAGGTCGACGTGGACGGCGACGGCACGCCCGCCTGCGCGGACGAGAACGGGGTGTTCGACTGCGACGACGGGGATCCCCTCATCGGCCCTCATCGCCACGAGGACTGCGGCAACGGCATCGACGACGACTGCGACGGCGCGATCGACGTGGCGCGGGACGCCGACGGGGACGGCGTGACGACCTGCGACGGCGACTGCGACGACGGCGCCGCCGACGTGTTCCCGGGCGCCCCCGAGTTCCCGGCGGGCACCGTCGCGGGCGCCTGCGACGGCCTGGACAACGACTGCAACGGCGTGGTGGACGACCCACGAGACGTGGACGGCGACGGGGTCCACCCCTGCGGCGGCGACTGCGACGAGACCGATCCGGAGGTGCACGCGGGGGCGGTGGGGGTCTGCACCGGCGAGGACGCCAACTGCGACTTCATCTCGGACCTCGACGACGTGGACGGCGACGGCTGGTCGGCGTGCGCGGGCGACTGCGACGACGGGGCGGCGGGGGTCTCGCCGGGCGCGACCGAGTACTGCGACCGCATCGACAACGACTGCGACGGCACCGTCGACCTCGAGTTCGACGTGGACGGCGACGGGTGGGCGGGCTGCCACGGGGACTGCGCCGATCAGGACGCGAACCGCTCGCCCCAGGCGGTCGAGCCGATCTGCGGGGACAACGTCGACAGCGACTGCGACCGCCTGGCGGACGCCACCGACCCGGACTGCGTCGCTGCGGTCCCGCCGCCGGACCCGGAGCCTCGCCCCTACGGCCTCGCCTGCGCGGGGTGCGCCTCGTCCGTGACCGCGGCCGATGCGCCGCCCGCCGGCCTCGCCCTGCTGCTGCTCCTCGCCGCGCGACGTCGTCGCCCCCCTCGCTCGGTCCGATCCCGTCCCCCGCGGGTCGCGGCGGGGCTCGTGCTGACGTGCGCGTCCCTCTTCGCCCTGCCCGCCCAGGCCGCGCCGAAGGGGGAGCGGGGTCTGGTCGTCTACACCGCGGACACCCCGGATCTGCGCTACCAGGTCGAAGCGCGGGAGCGGGTGCCGGAGCTGGACGCGACCGACATCCTCCACACCACCGAGTTCCTCCAGTCTGTCGACGGCAACCTCCTCATCGAGGGCGCCGCGAGGGTGCGGCCCTGCGGCGGCGGCCCGGGGCCGCGGCTTCGGTCGGTGGCCGGTCAGGTCCTCGATCAGCTCATCGGCCTCGACCATCGCGGCGCCGAGGCGCTGATCTCCACGACGCTCGAGGACCTGCCCTGCCTCCGGGAGCCGCTCCCTCGTCGACTCCTCCCGGACCTCCTCTTCTATCGCGCCGTCGCCCACCACTCGCTGGGCGACCTCGACCTCGCCGAGCAGGCCTTCCGTCGGCTGCTCGCGGTTCAGCACGACTACCCCGGCGATCGGAACTTCCCCCCGTCCGTGGGCGAGCAGCTGGAGCGGGTGCGGGCGCGGGTGCCGGCCGAGGCGACCGTCCCCCTGCAGGGGTTCGTGACCCCGGGCACCGAGCTCCGCGTGGACGGGACCGAGGTGGACGTCTCACGGGGTCCGGTGAAGGTCCGCCCCGGCGTGCACGTACTGCAGATGACCCGCGGCCGCGCGACGTTCACGGCCGAGGTCGACCTCCGAGACGACGACGCCCCCGTCGCGCTGCTCGCCGCGGACCGCCTGCGCGCCCTCCGAGCTCCCGGCATCCACCCCGGCGCCCGGGCCTACGCCGCGGCGCTGTCCCGCGAGGCCTTGCTCGACGGCTCGGTGGACGTGGTCGCGTGGGTGGATCTGGACCTCGACTCCGGGGCCGTGTGGATGTACCGCGCGAGCACGGACCTCTTCTCGTTCGAGGGGGACCTCGGGCTGACGAAGCGTCGAGGAGGTCCCGCGGTGGCCACCCGCCCGGCTCCGGCGCGACCGGCCCCGACAGGAACGGCGGCGGGCGAGCCCACGCCCCGGGGCGGCTCCATGGTCCGGACGACGCCCAGGACCTCGGGGCCCACCCGGGAAGACAACGTCCGCCTCCGCGTCGGCGCCGGGGTGGTCGTGCTCGCGCCCTTCGTCTACGCCCGCGTCCCCGTGGACGCCGGGATCCGTTTGGTGTCGGGGCTCTTCGTGGACGTGGGCGTCGCGGTCTCCGTCTCGCCCACCGAGACCTACGGCCCCGTCTTTCTCCCGGCGGTGGAGATCGGGGCCTCGTACCGCTTCGAGCTGCCGGTGGTCCAGCCCCGGGTCGGGGGCGCAGCCGTGATCGCCGTCGACTCCTCCGAGGGCACGATCGGGGCGCGACCGGGCTTCCTCGTGCGCGGGGGAGCGGACTTCACCCCGGCGGGTCCGCTGCTGCTCGGGTTCGACGTGCAGGCCGGCATCTCCGGCGCGGCCTTCCGGTTCGCCGTGACCGGGGGCGCAGGGGTCCGGTTTTGACCCTGCGTCCCGGCTTCTGGTCGGCCGTGCTCGCGGTGTCGCTGCTCCTGGGGGCGGGCGAGGCGTGGGGTCAGAGCGCCCGTGAGCCCCTGGACCTGCCGGCCGGCGGCTGGACCACCACCGACACCGGCCTCGTCCCGTTCTCTCCGCGAGACATGCGCGGGGGAGCGGGCCTCAACCTCGAGGACGGAGACTGGCAGGAGACGCGCCTTCCAGGGCTGTGGCACCGGTCGATGGACGAGCTCCCCGACGCGGCGTGGTACCGCATCCATCTGCGCGCGGGCTGGGAACCGGGGACCGATCACGCGGTCCTGCTGCCTCCGATCTACGGGGCTTGGGCGGCCTTCCTGAACGGGCGGAGGATCGGCGGGTCCGGCACGTTCTCGGACGTCTCGGCTCCGAGCGAGGAGCGCTCCCACCTCCTGCGGCTCCCCTGGCTCCAACAGGGCGACAACGTCCTGTCGATCAAGGCGGAGCCCTACGGTCGGTGGGGCGGCATCGCGGGCCCGGTCCGCGTGGGCAGCTTCTCGTCCCTGTCCCGGCACGCGCAGGTTCGAGACCTCGTGTCGTCCGGCGTCTGCCTCCTGTTCCTGGGGCTCTTCTTCTTCCAGGGGGCGCTGTTCGCGGCGGCGCCGAGGGACCGGGCCCCCCTGTGGTTCGGGCTGACGGCGGCGGCCGGGGCGCTGTACGTGTTCGGCGCGTACGACTTCTACTACCTCGTGGCGGAGGACACGGAGTTCAAGCTCCGCATCAAGGTTCTGGGGCTGTACGGGGCTCACGCGGCGGCGATCGTCTACGCGGCGGAGCTCCTCAACGCCCCGGGGCGCTGGACCGCCTACAGCCTCGTGAGCGTGGCGACGGCGGGCATGGCGGTGGCCGCGGGCGGCTCGGTCACGGCAGTGCAGTCGGCGGCGGGGGCGGTGTGGCTGCTCACGTTCCCCGCGCTCGCGTGGACGGTCTGGCTCGCGGGCCGCCTCCCCCTGCGGTCGCCGATCGTGCGGACGGGCGCGCGGGCCGGCCTCGTGGGGCTGATGATCGCCCTCGGGTACGACGTGTGGGTCGGCGCCTTGGAGGTGCGCGGCGCGGGCGTCTTCGAGTACGCGTTCGTGCCGTTCTGCGCGACCCTGCTCGGCGCCCTGGCCATCGAACACGCGATCCTGCGGGCGGGGGCGGCGCGGGTCCTCGCGGCCGATCGCGACGGCGTCGTCGTCACCGACCATCACGGGGTGGTGAGCCTCATCAACCCCGCCATGTCGGAGCTGCTCGGGAGGCGCCCGTCGGAGCTCGAGGGGGCCGCGATCACGGCCCGGCTCCTGGGCGCGAGCCGCCCCGCCGTCTCGGAGACGATCCGCAAGCTGGCCGCCGCCGAGGGCCGCCCGGTCCTCGAGACGTACGAGGTCATGCTCGACGTGGCCGAGGGCGCGGTGCAGGCCGAGATTCAAGCGACGAACCTCGACGAGGAGCGGATCCTCCTGTCGTTCCGGGACCTCTCCGAGCGTCGTCGCCTCGAGGCCGAGGTGGCCCGAGCCCAGCGGCTGGACTCCCTGGGCATGCTCGCGGGCGGCATCGCCCACGACTTCAACAACCTCCTGGCGGGCATCCTCGTGAGCGCCGGGGAGATGCAGCGCGACGGGGAGCAGCGCGTCGGCGGCGCAGACGAGCGCATCGTGTCCATCGCCGAGGAGGCCCGGCGCGGCGGCGCGCTCACCGAGCGGCTCCTTCAGTTCGCGCGCGGGCGTCAGTCCCACCCGGTCGGGGTCGATCTCGAGTCGTCGGTGCCGGACATGGTCGATCTGCTCGCCCGCACGTTGGGGCGGAACATCGAGTGGAAGATCGAGGTCGTGGCGGGCGAGACCGGCGTCGCCATCGACGAGGGCGAGCTCGAGCAGATCCTCATGAACCTGTGCGTGAACGCCCGCGACGCGATGGCGCCGAGGGGCGGGACGGTGGTCGTGCGGGTCGAGGACGCGGGACCCGAGGAGGTGGCGCTGGTGGTCCGCGACGCGGGTCGCGGCATCCCCCCGGAGCTGCTCGATCGTGTCTACGAGCCGTTCGTGACGACCAAGGGGTCGGGGTCGGGGACGGGCCTCGGTCTCGCCGTCGTGCACGGGATCGTGCGACGCAGGGGCGGCGAGATCGACATCCAGTCCGAGGTGGGGAAGGGGACCCAGGTGCGCGTCCGCCTGCCCCTCATGGAGGGCGACGTCACCGAGAGCACGACCGTCGCGGTCGCCGAGGACGACCTGCCCGTCGTGGTGGGGACGCGGCTCCTGCTGGTGGACGACGAGGACACCCTCCGCACCTTCCTGGCGAAGGCCCTCGAGGCCCGGGGGTTCCGTGTCACCGCCCTCAGCGGCGGGCGCGAGGCCGTCGAGTGGCTCGGCCGGCAGGGCGTCGCCGCCCCCGTCGACGTGGTGGTGATGGACATGATGATGCCGGGGATCGACGGCGGCGAGGCCACCCGGGCGCTCCGGGAGCGCTGGGCCGGGTTGCCGGTGGTGATCTCGAGCGGCTACACCGGCCGGGAGGACATCAGCGAGCTGCGGGAGTCGGGGCCCACCGAGGTGCTCCGGAAGCCCTACCGCGTGGACGACCTGATCGAGGTGGTGCGCGCGGTCCGCGGCGCGAGCGAAGGCCCCGCGCCCAAGGACGACCTCACTCCTCGAAAAGAGACTTCAGCCGCTTCGTGATCGACGCCTCGAGGCGATCGGCGTCCACGCCGGCGGCCCGGGCCATCATCCCCAGCTTCAACGTCAGGTCGACCATGTCGGCGGTGACGTCGATGCCTCCCGACACCGCCATCCCCTTGATCTTCGCCCTCGCGCCCTTCCAGTCGAGGGTCACGCCGTACTTGGACATGGCGGTCTCGAAGTCGGCGAGGCGCGACTTGGCCTCATCGGTGGACAGGGAGTGGGGCTGCTTGACGCGGATGGTCGACATCGGCTCCTCGGGGGCTACTCGACGGGGGGGACGCCGAGCTGCCCGATGCGTGCCCGGGCGATGTCCGGGCGGTCGGTGATCACGCCGTTCACCCCGGCGCTGATGGCCCCCAGGATGGTGTCGGCGTCGTTGACGGTGAACATGAAGACGGGCATGCCGTAGGACTGCATGTTGCTCACGAAGCGGCCTCGCTTGAGGTCGAAGGGCGACGACTCGTGGGGCACGACGGCGATGTCTCCGACGTCGCAGGGCACGCCCCCGAAGGGCAACAGGTCCTCGCCCGCGAAGCAGCGGGTCCCGGCCGCGCTCATGGCGATGCAGGCGTTCTCGGGAGCGAGGACGCGCAGCTCCTCGACCTCAGCGTCGTGGAAGGTGAGGAAGCAGCTGCGGTCGAACGCGTCGAACTCCTCGACCAGCGCCACCAGGGGCTCGAGGATCGGGTCCTCGTGCTGCTTGATCTCGAGCACGAAGCGGCGCCCCGGGAACTCCTCGAAGACCTCCCGCAGGGTGGGGATGACGACGCCCGCGTTCCGGTAGGAGTGCTCGTCGTTCAGGTCCGCGAAGCAGTACCCGGCGTCGAACGACTGCACCTCGGCGAGGGTCATGTCGTGGATGAACTCGGTGCCGTTGGAGCCCGCTTCGGACGGGTCCTGCTCGATGTCGCAGCCGTTCCCTTCGCCGGTCGTGCGGTCGATCGTGCGGTCGTGGCTCACGACGAGGACGCCGTCGGACGTCGAGTGAAGGTCGATCTCGATGACCTCCGCTTCCACGTCCGGGTCCCCGGCCCGGTGGAGGGCGGGCATCGTGTTCTCGGGGGCCAGGTGGGCGCCTCCGCGGTGGGCGACGACGACGGCTCGGTCCGACGGCAGCCACTGGACGAACGGCGAGTCCTCGATCGGGGTGCAGCCGCTCAGGACGACGGCGCAGACGACGGCGAAGTGCCTCACTCGCCACCCCCCGGCAGGACCTGCTTGCGGTAGCCGGTGACCCCGAACTGCAGGATCGCGCCCGCGCCCAGCAGGGTGAACTCCCGGGACCCGTTGGCGCCCCCCCAGACCTCGACGATCGGCTCGAGGGCCACGAACACGCCGATCTCCCGCTGGGGGCCGAGGTACTCGAACCCGAGGCGAGCGCCCACGGCCGCCCCGCCCATGCCGTGGTTGGGAGACGCCCCCACGCGCAGCCCCACGAGGGGACCCACCAGCGGGCGGATCGCGTGGTTGCCGACCGCGCACTTGCAGTCGGTGGCGAGGAGGATCGCGTCGACCTCGAGGTGGAACACACGACGCAGGGCGGCGTGCACCAGCGTGGCGAGGAGCGGACTGCGCACCCGAAGCTGGCCGTGGATCCCCGGGGGCACCGTGACGATCTCGAGCGACGGCAGGTTCACGCGCGGGGTGGTGCCCGGGGCCGGGTCGTACGCGAACACGCCGACGCCCATGGAGGCGCCCGCGCCCGCGCGGGAGGTGTGGTCGGGACCCGGCGCCGGGGCGGGCAGGTCGAAGGGACCCACGGTGTCGCCCGGAGCCTCGTCCGGGGCGGGTTGTTCGGCGGGCGGATCCGACTCATTCGCCGCCCCGTCGGTCTCCTCCGCCCACGCCGGAGAGGCGAGCAGGAGGGCGAGGAGGCAGGGGGCCGCGCGACGGAGGAGGGTGGGGCGCACGGGCGGAGTATGCAGGTTCGGCGGGCGGGGCGGAACGGGCCGGCACAGGGGCTGCAACACGTGAGGACCGCCGGGTGCTCCGGCCCCGAGGAGAGTCGCATGCAGCCCCATCCGATCCCCGTCCTCACCGCCCTCATCGCCGTCCTCGTCGGCGTCCCCGGGGCCGCTGCCGCGGACGCGGCAGCAGAGTCGACGATCGACGCACTGAGCCCCATCCTGGGCCCCGCCGCGCCCCCCGAGACGGCGGTCGAAGGACCCGTCCATGCCTCCTCCGAGGCCCCCGCGCCCGACGCCGCTTGGGGCGAGTTCTTGGAGGGTCTGAACGAGTCGGTCGCCGTCGAGAACCCGACGAACCCTGCCGGCACCGCCGTCGACGGCCCGTCGATGCCCGCCGAGTCGGCCCGCGGCGTGGCCTTCCTCGCCCTCTTCCTCCTCCTCGGGATGCTGGCGCACCCCCGCACTCGAGGCCTCGTGTTGGCGCGCCTGGGCCGTGCGCCCGCGCTCCCCGACGTGGACGCCGGGGCCATCGAGATCCTCGCCCGGCGCGAGCTCGGGGGCGGCCGTCGGCTCGTGACCGTCACCGTGGACCAGCGTCGCCTGCTAATCGGCGTCGGCCCCCAGCGCATCGAGGTGCTCGACCGTTGGATCCCCGGCGCCCCCGCCCTCGCCGAGGCGACCGTGCTCGCCGACGAAGCCGCCGCGCCGATCCTGGTCGAGCCGCCCGCCGCCGCGCCGCCCGACGACGAGCCCGCCCCCGTCGAGCCCGCGGCCGTGGACTCCGCGCCCGTCGAGCCCGCGCCCACGCCGCAGGTCGCCGAGCTGCTCGCCGCCTGGCGGAAGGCCTCCACGCAGGTCGTGCCCCCGACGGCGACGGACCTGACCCGCTTCGCCGCCGAGAAGGACGAGTCGGAGACGCCGTGGTGGCTCGACGGCGCCGACGACGACGAGCGCGATCGCCTCCTCTCCGCCGCGCAAGAGCCGCAGATGCGGGCCCCTGCGCCGCCGCCCCCCATCCCCGTCGCCAGCCCCGCCGCGTCCGTGCTCGCCCGCCTCCGCTCGAGCCGCGTCGCCGCCGAAGCCGCCGAGGCACGCGCGCAGGCGCCCCGCAAGAAGGTCGCCGGGGGCGGTCGTCGGGCCGCGCTCCTGGTGCTGCTCTTCGCCGTCGCCATGCTGCTGCCCCTGCTGAGCGGCCTCGGCGACGCGCTCGCCGCCGAGATCCCCGACGCGGCTCTGAAGGTCGACCTGGGTGACGGTGCGGGCGCCGCCTCGGCGGTGAAGCTGCTCGTCACGCTGACGTTCCTGGCCGTCCTCCCCGCCCTCGTCCTGTCCATGACGTCGTTCACCCGCCTCATCGTCGTCTTCTCGATGCTGCGCCAGGCGCTCGCCGTCCAGCAGGCTCCCCCGAACCAGATCCTCATCGGCCTCGCGCTGTTCCTGACCTGGTTCATCATGGGCCCGACCTTCGAGCGGGTGAACGAGCACGCGGTCGCCCCCTACATGGACGGGCAGATGACCGAGGTCGAGGCCGTCGAGGCCGCGATGGTGCCGATGCGCGAGTTCATGCTCCGCAACACCCGCCCCACCGACCTCGCGCTGTTCCTCCAGGTGAGCCGCTCCGAGCGCCCCGCGACGCGCGCCGAGGTGCCCACCCGAGTGCTCGTCCCCGCCTTCCTCATCAGCGAGCTGAAGACGGCGTTCCAGATCGGCTTTCTCATCTACATCCCGTTCCTGGTCATCGATCTCGTGGTCAGCACCGTCCTCCTCGCGATGGGGATGATGGTGCTCCCACCGGTCGTGATCTCGCTGCCCTTCAAGCTGCTCTTGTTCGTCTTCGTCGACGGCTGGAACCTGCTCGCGGGCTCCCTCGTGAAGGGGTTCGCGTAATGGACGCCGACTTCGTCGTGGCCCTGCTCCAGCAGAGCGTCCACACCACCCTCCGCCTCGCCGGACCGCTCCTGATCCTGTCCATGGCCGTCGGCCTCGTGGTCTCGGTCGTGCAGGCGGCCACCCAGATCCAGGAGATGACGCTGGTGTTCGTCCCCAAGATGCTCGCCGTGTTCTTCGGGACCGTCGTCTTCGGGGCCTTCATGCTCGAGACGCTCGCGGGGTTCACGCGGATGATCTTCGACCTGGTCTCGGTCGCCGGCGCCTGACGGAATGAGCACCGTCTCCGTCGGGATCGATCTCTCGACCGACCTGTTCGCGGCCCTCGCGGCCTTCGTGCGGGTCGGCGCGACGATCCAATCGATGGTGCTCTTCTCCATGCGCGGCGTGCCCATCCCCGTGCGGGTGGGCCTGGCGGCGCTGCTCTCGATCATCATCCTGCCCGTGCTGCCGGACCGGCCGGACCTCGTGTCCTGGGAGCCCGCCGGCCTGGGCGTCGCGCTCGCAGGGGAGGCGCTGCTGGGCGTCTTCCTGGGTACCTCCACGCGCATCCTGTTCGCCTTCATCGACCTCGCGGGCACCCTCATCGGGATCAACGCGGGCCTCGCCGTGGCGCAGCAGTTCGACCCCGTCTCCCAGGGCCAGAGCCTGGTCGTCACCCGCATGGTCCAGATCGCCGGGATGATGGTGTTCCTGGCCGCGGACCTGCACCACCAGGTGTTCCTGGGCCTCTTCGACACGTTCCTGGTGGCGCCCCCGGGCACGGGCCTGCCGCTGGCGTCGGCGGGGATGGGGCTGTCCAACGAGTTCGGGCGTCTGTTCCTCGACGCGGTCCGCATCTCGATGCCGGTCATCGGCGCGGTGATGTTCCTGAACCTCGTGGCGTCCCTCGTCACGCGGTTCGCCCAGCAGATGAACATCTACTTCTCGGTGGGTCTGGCCGTGAACGCGGCGGTCGGCCTGATCGCGGCCGCGCCCGCCCTCGAGGAGGTCGCCTCGCTCCTCATCCGCATCGGCGGGACCCTGCGCCCCATGCTGCGCGCGTTCGCCACGCCCGCGGGGTTCTGAGGTGTCGGAGCAGAACACGGGCCAAGAGAAGACCGAAGAACCCACCCCGAAACGGCGTGAGGACTTCCGCAAGAAGGGCAAGACGGCGAACAGCCGCGAGCTCACGTCGGTGGGGGTGCTCGCGGCCGCGGCCCTGGGCATCGCGGCGGGCTGGGACCGGACGGTCGAGGGGTGCGCGGCCCTGACCACCCAGATGCTCGGCCCGGCCGCCGCGGACCCAGAGATGTACCTGGGCGCGTCGCCGCTCCCCTTGATGTTCGACGCCGCGGGGAAGGTGATGCTGTGGGCGGCTCCGCCCGTGCTGGCGGCGGCCGCGGCGGGCTTCCTGCTCACCGTGAGCCAGGTCGGCCTGCACTGGTCCGGCGAGGCGATGAAGCCCGACATCAACCGCTTCAACCCCATCACCGGTCTGCAGAACAAGCTGTTCTCGGCGCAGGCCGTGGCGGAGTGGGTCAAGGCGATGCTGAAGGTCGCGGTGGTGGGGCTCGTGGCGCGGCACATCATCGTGACCCGGTTCCCGGACCTCGTGGTGCTCGCTCGCCTGCCGCTGGCGGAGTCCCTCGCCTGGACGGGCGGCACCATGGCCTCCCTCGCCGCGCTGGTCCTGCTCGCCATGGGCCTGCCCGCCGTCGCCGACGTGGCCTGGTCGCGCTACCAGCTGCTCAAGCAGATGCGGATGACGCGCGAGGAGGTCAAGAAGGAGAGCAAGGAGGACACGGGCGATCCCCACGTGAAGGCCCGCGTCCGTCGAATCATGATGGAGATGTCCCGCAACCGGATGGTGGCGGCCGTGTCCGAGGCCACGGTGGTCATCACGAACCCGAGCCACTACTCGGTCGCGCTCAAGTACGAGCTCGGCAGCGGCCTCCCCCCCATCGTCGTGGCCAAGGGCGTGGATTCGAAAGCGAAGAAGATCAAGGACTTGGCGCGCAGCAAGGGAATTCCTCGCGTCGAGAATCGACCTCTGGCACGGGCCTTGTATGCCTCATGTCGTGAAGGGTCGACGGTGCCTACGCACCTGTTCGACGCGGTCGCCGAAGTCCTCGCTTTCGTCTTCTCCCTGCGTGATCGGCACCGGGGGACCAGAGCCAGGAGACCGTCGGCGACCTGACGGAGGCCGGCGGAATGTCGACACGGAACGGAAGCGCGGGACTGGCGGACCTCCTGGCCGGGGGCAAGCGCGAGATTCTGGTCACCCTGTGCATCGTCGGCGCGCTCGGGCTGCTGATCGTCCCGCTCTCGCCCGGCTTCCTCGACCTCCTCCTCGCCGTCTCCATCGCCTTCTCGCTGGTCGTCTTCCTCGTCTCCTTCTACGTGCGCGACCCCATGGAGTTCACCGTCTTCCCGGTGCTGCTCCTGGTGTCGACGGTCTTCCGCCTCAGCCTGAACATCAGCTCGACGCGGCTGATCCTCTCGTCGGGCGACGGGGGCACCGCGGCCGCGGGCCGGATCATCGAGACGTTCGGCGCCCTCGTGGCCCGCGGCGACTTCGCCATCGGGCTCGTGATCTTCATCATCCTGATCATCATCAACTTCGTGGTGGTGACGAAGGGCGCGGGGCGCATCGCCGAGGTCGCGGCGCGCTTCACCCTCGACGCGATGCCCGGCAAGCAGATGGCGATCGACGCCGACCTCAACGCCGGCCTCATCGGCGAGGCCGAGGCCCGGGACCGTCGCCAGGCGGTCACCCTCGAGGCCGACTTCCACGGCGCCATGGACGGCGCGAGCAAGTTCATCCGCGGCGACGCCATCGCGGGGATGCTCGTCACGGCCATCAACCTGGTCGGCGGCCTGTTCATCGGGGTCGTGCAGGGCGGCATGACCGCGTCGGAGGCGGCGCGCACCTACTCCGTCCTGACGATCGGTGACGGCCTGGTCTCCCAGGTCCCCGCCCTCGTCATCTCCATCTCCTCGGCGATGCTGGTCACCCGGGTGGCGAGCAGCGGCAAGGCGAAGCTCCAAGACGATCTCAGCACCCAGCTCCTCGGCTCGCCGAGGGTCCTGTGGGTCGCCGCGGCCATCCTCGTGCCCTTCGCCTTCGCGGGCGGCGGCGCCATGGCCGGGCCGTTCCTGGGCATCGCCGCCTGCCTCGGGGCGGCGGCCTGGTTCGGGGTGGACGGCCCGGACGAAGAGAACGACTCCTCCCCCTCGGCGGCGGCCTCGCCCAGCGCGGACGATGAGGGCGGCGACCTGCTCGAGACCCTCGAGATCCTCGAGCTGGAGGTCGGCTTCGACCTGATCCCCCTGGTGGACGAGCGCAAGGGCGGCGAGCTCATGCGCCGCATCAAGCGCATCCGACGCACCTTCGCCCGCACGCTCGGCATCGTCGTGCCGCCCATCCAGGTGCGGGACAACCTGCAGCTGCGGGCGGACCGCTACTCGATCCTGCTGCGGGGCACCGAGGTCGCCTCGGGGGAGCTCAAGCCCGGCCGCCTCCTCGCGATCCTGGCGGGGGGCGACCCGGCCGACGTGCCCGGCCTCCCCGGCAAGGAGCCCGCGTTCGATCTGCCCGCCGTCTGGATCCGCCCCGAAGACCGCACCAAGGCCGAGATCGCGGGCTGCACGATCGCCGATCCGCAGACCGTCCTCGGCACGCACCTCTCGGAGGTCCTCAAGTCCCATGCCTCCGACCTGCTCGGTCGACAGGAGGTCCAGCACCTCATCGACCGCGTCGCGGGCACGCACCCCAAGGTCGTCGACGAGCTCGTCCCCAACCTGCTCCCGCTCGGGACCATCGTCGCCGTCCTGCGAAACCTCCTGCGCGAACATGTCTCGATCCGCGACCTGCTGACCGTCCTCGAGGCGCTCGCGGACGCGGCCCCGGACGTCCAGGACGCCGAGGCGCTCACGGAGCACGCGCGGCGCGCCCTGGCCCGTCAGATCGGGGCGCAGTACGCCGACGGCACGGGGACGCTCCACACGATCTCCCTGGCCCGCCCCGCCGAGCAGATGCTCCGCGAGGGTGTGCATCGCGAGGGCGGCCGCACCTTCCTGGTCCTCGACCCCAGCAAGCTCGTGGAGCTGAGGCGGCGCCTCTTCCGCGAGTTCGAGCGCCAGTCCCGCAGCGGGCGCGTCATCCCCGTGCTGCTGGCGCCCCCCGACCTTCGCCTCGCCCTGCGACGCCTCATCGAGGCCGAGCTCCCCCTGGTCGCCGTCCTGAGCACCGCCGAAGTCGGCGGCAGGGCGCGCGTCCGCCTCCTCGCCTCGGTGGCGATGTGACCCCCGGAGACTCCCCATGAGCCAGCAGACGTTCAAGGCCGCAACCGCCATGGCCGCGTTCGAGCGCATCCGCCTCCGCCTGGGGGACTCGGCCGCGATCCTGGAGGTCCGAGAGACGGCCGGGGGCGTGGAGGTCGTCGCCTCCGCGGGGCGCAGCCGGGTGGGCCGCAAGCTCCTCCAGCCGCCGCCGCCGAAGCCGAGGGCCGTGACGAACCCGGTGGGCGCCGCGCCGCCCCCCCCCAAGCAGACCGGATCGACGCCGGGGCGCTCCCCGTTCCTGCGCGTCGTGGGGGGGCGTCGAGTCCCCACCCCCATCGAGGAGCTGTTCCGCTCCCTGGACTTCCCCGACGCGGTGGCCTCGCGGCTCGCGTCCGTCGCGGGGACGGGCCCCCACGCGTGGGACCGGCTGCTCGGTTGGCTGGAGCGCACGCGCCCGGTCCGAGACATCGCCCCGCCCCCCGCCGGCTCACCGCTGTGCGTCGGCCTCATCGGGCCGCGCGGCGTGGGCCGCTCGACGGTCGCTCGAGGCCTCGCGGCGAGCGCGGCGATGTCGCACCCCGGCCGCGTGATCTGGGCCGAGGTGGGCTTCCCTGGTCGACGGCTCCCCCACCGTCACGATCTCGACGTCCCCATCGGCGTGGATCGTCGGACCGCCGACTCCCCGTCGGAGCTCCGCCAGGTGGGCCGCGACTACGACGACGTCGGCCTGATCGTCGTCGATCTGCCGGGCGTCGACGTCCACAAACCGGGAGAGATCGACGCCCTCACGCGGTACGTGACGACGGCCGGCCGGTCGTTCCGAGGAATCTCCTGGCACGTCGTGATTCCCGCGAGCTGGAGCGCACGGGAGAGCTGTCGTGCGATCCGAGCCCTCGAGCACCTCCGCCCCCATGGGGTCGCATGGACCTTTATTGACACCGTGGGCGATCCCGGCACGCCCGTTGCAACAGCAATGCGCACGGACCTGAGCCCGAGCTTCCTTCACGGGGACCGCACGGGCGACGGATCGACCAGCCGAGGGGCTTCCTGGGAGGAGCTCGTCGACTGGCTGCAGAGGGTCTCGATGCCGAGCCCCGACGAGGAACCGACGACCGAGTCGTCGCACGAGGAGAGCCGCTGATGACCATGGCGCCCCGCATCCCCGGAACCCTCCCGCTGACGGTCGCGATCAGCTCGGGCAAGGGCGGTGTCGGCAAGAGCCAGATCGCGGCGTGCCTCGCGTCCGCCCTGGGTCGCGACGGCCGCCGGGTGCTCTTGGTGGACACCGACGTGGGCGTCGGCGACCTCGCCATCCTCACCGGCACGGCCCCTCGCGGCGACCTCGGCCAGGTGGTGCGCGGGACGGCGACGGCGCGCGACGTCATCACCCCCGTCTCCGTGAGCGCAGGCGCCGTGGACCTGCTGGCCGCGCCCTCGGCCGGTCGTCACGGCGGCGACCTCTCCCCCGCGGAGCAGCTGGCGGTCGTCGAGGCGGTCGCCGACGCGGGCGCCGGGTACGACGTCGTGGTGGTGGACACGGGCGCGGGCGTCACCGCGAACCCCATGCTCTTCGCCGCCGCGTCCGACCGCATCCTGCTCGTCACCACGCCCGAGCCCACAGCCATCTTCGACGCCTATGCGGCCATCAAGGTCCTCTACCAGGCCCACCGCGTGTCCACGGTCGAGCTCCTCGTCAACGGCGTGACCAGCCGCAACGACGGCAAGCGCACCTACCGACGGCTGCTCTCCGTGGTCGAGGCCCACCTCCCCGTGAACCTCGTCTACTTCGGCGCCCTCGAAGACGACGACCGCGTGCGCCGCAGCGTGCACCAGCGCGTCCCCACGACCATCGCCTACCCCCACTCCGCCTATGCCCGCTCCGTCCGTCGCGTCGCCGACCGACTGCTCGGGAGCGCCGCGCCGGTTCGTCCGTCCGTCGGCGTCCGCTTCTTCAAGGAAGGGCCTCGGGCCCTGGGAGCTGCCTCGTGAACATGACTCAGCGACTCGCCGGTTACCGACGCGCCCGAAACATCGTCGAGGGCGACGAGCCCCTCATCGACGGGATGACTCGGTACCAGCTCATCGAGAAGCACAGCCGCAAGGTGAGCTACATCGCGCGGCGCATCTCCGCCCGCCTCCCCGACCACGCGACGGTGGAGCTGGACGACCTCATCTCCGTCGGCTCGCTGGGCCTCCTGGACGCGCTCGACAAGTTCGATCCGTCCAAGGACACGAGCTTCGGGACGTACGTCGAGTTCCGAATCAAGGGCTCGATCCTGGACCACCTGCGCAGCCTGGATCCCGCGTCGCGCACCGTGCGTGAGAAGGCGAACCGCCTGCAGCGCACCATCCGGGACCTCGAGCTCAAGCTCCGCAGGCCCCCCGAGACCGCCGAGATCGCGGACGCCCTCGGCATGGAGATGAACGACTACAACAAGATGCTCGACGACGTGCGGTCGAACACCCTGGTGTCCTTCGACGCGCCCCGCAACGCGGGCGACGACAGCAGCGGCGGCACCCTGGGCGACACGATCCCGGGCGGCGGCTTCATCGCCCCGGACGAGGCCCTCAGCAAGCGCGAGGCCCTCGAGCACCTCGCCGAGGCCATCGAGACGTCCCTGCCCGAGCGCCATCGCCAGATCCTGTCGATGTACTACGAGCGGGGCATGAACATGAAGGAGATCGGCGCGGCCATGGGGGTGACCGAGTCGCGCGTCTGCCAGCTGCACTCCGAGTCCTGCGCGCGCCTGCGCGGCGCCCTGGCCGACTCCCTCCGCCCGGGCGAGCGCTTCCCCAAGAAGAAGCGCGCCCGTCGCGGCCGCCGGAAGTAGGACCTCATGGGCAACAACCTCTGGATCGGGACCGCCGCGGGCGCGGGCGCCATGCGCGCCCTCGACGTCGCCGCCAACAACCTGGCGAACGCGCAGACCACGGGCTTCAAGGCCGACCGCGCCGTGTTCTCGGTGAAGGCGGTCGAGGGCGCGGCGGGGCAGGACCCGTCGGCGGGCCTCATGGCCGCCACGGCGAGCCGCGTCGACACCACCGCCACGGACTTCTCCGCGGGCACGTCCATCCCCACCGACCAGCCCACCGACTTCGCCATCGAGGGCGAGGGCTTCTTCCACCTGCGCGACGACGCAGGAGACGAGTTCCTCACCCGGGACGGCGCCTTCCGCCTGGACGGCGAGGGCCGCCTCACGACGCGCGACGGCCTCCTGGTCCTCGGGACCGACGGCGGCGCGATCGAGGTGGCGGGGAGCGGCCTCGAGGTGGGCGTCGACGGCTCTGTGCGGGTCGCCGGCGCCGACGCGGGCACCCTCGCCGTCAAGGACGTGGCCGACCGGCGCGGCCTGACGAAGGTCGCCGGCACGCGGTTCGAGTTCGCGGGCGAGCTGATCGACGGCACCGGCGGCATCGCCCAGGGGCGGCTCGAGGGCAGCAACGTCGAGCCCGTCGGCGCCCTCGTGGAGCTGATCGCCCTGCAGCGGTACTACGAAGCCTTCCAGAAGAGCGCCCAGGCGGGCGACGACATGGACCAGCAGCTGGCGCAGCGCGTCGGCCGCAAGAACGACTGACCCGGAGGTAAGTGATGCGAGCCCTCTACACCGCCAAGACCGGAATGGCCGCGCAGCAGCTGCGGGTCGACAACATCGCGAACAACCTCGCGAACGTGAACACCGACGGCTTCAAGTCGACTCGCGCCGAGTTCGAGGACCTCTACTACGAGAAGGTCCGCGACTCCGGCGGCAAGACCGAAGGCGGCAAGGACCGCAGCGAGGGCGTCCAGATCGGCCACGGCAGCCGCACCGCGGCCCTGCGGCGCAGCTTCTCCCAGGGCGCCCCCCAGCCGACGGACAACCCCATGGACGTCGCGATCCAGGGCGACGGCTTCTTCAGGGTCGAGACGTCCGACGGCAAGGAGCTGTACACCCGCGACGGCCGCTTCCAGGTCGACTCCAGCGGCTCCCTCGTGACCCGCCAGGGCCACACGGTGGGCGGGATCACCATCCCCGAGGGCGCGATCATGTCCGTGGCCGACGACGGCGTCGTCACCGCGGGGATCCCCGGGGAAGAGGCGACCGAGGTCGGGCGCATCGAGCTGCACCGCTTCCAGAACCCGGGCGGCCTCGAGGCCCGGGGCGCGGGCCTGTACATGGCCACGGAGGCGAGCGGCCAGGCGAGCTCCGGCAACCCCGGCGAGGAGGGCTTCGGCTCGACCCTCGGCGGCTACGTCGAGGGCAGCAACGTGGACATCGCCAACGAGCTCATCGGGATGATCCTCGCCCAGCGCAGCTACGAGCTGACGAGCAAGGCGATCAACACCGCCGACGAGATGTACCAGACCACCAACAACCTGAGCCGGTGACCGACGTGCGCAGCCCCCTCTCCCTCCTCACGCCGGCGCTCACGCTCGCGCTCACGGTCCTCACGGTCGGCCCTGCCTCGGCGGGCAGCCTCGACCAGGGGCAGGTGCGCGACGCGATCGAGGCGGCGGCCCAGCGAAACCTGCCGGACACCGTCGTGCAGGTGGAGGCCCGCGACCTCAAGGTCTACGGCGACCTGGACGTGTCGGGCGAGGTGGAGCTGCGCGTGCTCGGGACCGGCGAGTGGCTCGGCCGCCAGCGGCTCGAGGTCGAGGTGACCGTCGCCGGAGCGACCGTCGGCACCGTACCCGCGTCCGTCGAGATCGTCGGCTTCGTGGAGATCCCCGTGCTGCGCCGCTCGGCGGGGAAGGGGACGCGCCTGCGCCTCGACCACATCTCTTCCCTCACGCGCCCCCTGGACGCCGTGCCCAGCGGCGCGGTCCCCACCGTCGGTGACCTCGTCGGCCGCACCGTGAAGCGCGACCTGCGCCTCGGTTCGGTGGTGCGTGAGTCGGATCTCGCGGCGCGCGTGGACGCCCGCCGCGGCCGCCCCGTGACGGTGCGGCTCAGCTCCGGCGCCATGCGCATTCAGACCACCGGGGTCCTCCAGGAGGACGGCGGGGTGGGCGCCTGGGTCGGCGTCGTCACCGCCGCGGGCGCGGAGCTCCGCGGACTCTTGATCGCTCCCGACGTGGTCGAGCTGGCCCTCGGGCCCGCCACTGGAGGCTCACGATGACTCGCAGCACAGCACTCACGGTCCTCACGCTCCTGTCCCTCGGCCTCTCCGCCTGCGTCACCACGCAGACCCAGAGCCCCTGGCCCACGGACCCGCTCTACGACGCGCCGCCGCCGCCCGCCGACCCCGAGGTCGACGAGTGGGGCAAGTACCGCTTCACCGACACCAACGTGTATCGGGGCAACAAGCCCGACCAGCGCGGCGATCACGTGGTGGTGCGCGTGGCTCACTCGGTCAAGGGCGCGGGCAGCGCCAACACCAGCACGAGCCGCGAGTCCAGCGCCCAGGCGGGCATCACGGCCTTCTTCGGCTTCGAGACCGCCATCCCCGAGATCGCCCCGGGCATCCAGCCCAACGCGTCGCTGGGGGCCAACGACACGACCGAGTACACGGGGGCAGGCAACACGGACCGCACGGGCGCGCTGCAGACCGTGGTCACGGCGAAGGTGCTCGACGTGATGCCCAACGGCTACCTCGTCATCGGCGCCCGGCAGCAGGTCAAGATCAACAACGAGGTCGACATCCTGTGGTTGTACGGCGTCGTCGACCCGAAGCTCATCGGCTCGGACAACTCCATCGCCAGCCACAACGTGGCCGACCTGCGCATGGAGTACTCGGGCATGGGCGTCATCGCGGGCAAGCAGCGCCCCGGCTGGCTGGCGCGCGTCCTCGACGTCATCCGCCCTTTCTAGTACGGAGCCTTCCATGTCGAACCGACTCCTCCTGACCGTCCTGCTGCTCTCCTTCTGCGCCCCGCTGGACGCGTCCGCCGCGCGCATCAAGGACGTCGCCCGCTGGGAAGGCGTGGGCGGCATCCAGCTCCAGGGCACCGGCCTCGTGGTCGGCCTGCAGGGCACGGGCGACGGCGGCAAGGCGGCGACGGAGCTCCTCCGCCAGGTCATCCGCGCCAACACGCTCGACATCCCCGAGCGCTCCATCAAGGCGAAGAACGTCGCGGTGGTGATGGTGCAGGCGACGCTGCCCCCCTTCGCCCGCGAAGACGCCGCCATCGACGTGACCGTGGCGAGCATCGGCGACGCGCGCTCGCTCCAGGGCGGCCAGCTCGTCATCACGCCCCTGCGGGACCCCCAGAACCGCTGGACCTGGGTCACCGCCCAGGGTTCGCTGATGCTCGGCGGGTTCGGCGCGGCCGCGGGCGGCTCCGGAGCGCGGAAGAACAGCACGAACGTCGGGCGCGTCCCGAGCGGCGGCCTGGTGGTGAAGTCCGCCGCCACGCGCATGCTCGACCGCCCGGAGCTCCTCCTGTCGCTGCGCGAGCCCGACTGGAAGACCGCCGTGGGCATGGCCCGCACGCTCAACGCGTCGCTGCTCGGCGACTTCGCCCACGCGCTCGACTCCGGCACCGTCCGCGTGACCGTGCCGCCCCAGTACCAGGGCCGCGTGCCCGAGCTGGTGGCCTCGGTCGAGTCCCTGGAGATCGCGATCGACGCGCCCGCGCGCGTGGTCGTCAACGAGCGCACCGGGACGGTCGTCGTGGGGAGCCGGGTGGCGATCCAGACGGTCGCCGTCGCTCACGGCGGCCTCACGATCGAGGTGGACACGCACCTGGGCGTCTCTCAGCCGTCGGCGCTGTCGGGCGGCTCGACCGTCGTCATCCCCGACACGTCCCTCACCGCGACCGAGCAGGGCGGCAAGCTCGACGTGCTCGGGGGCGTGTCCATCGGCGAGGTCGTGGGCGGACTCAACGCGCTCGGCGTGGCCCCCCGGGACCTCATCACGATCCTCCAGATGATCAAGGCCGCGGGCGCGCTCGACGCGGAGATCGTCGTCCAATGACGACCCCGGTCGACCCCTCGGCGGCCCTGGGCGCGGCGCAAGCGGCGGGCGGCGACGACGTCGCGGCGAAGCTGAAGCGCGCGGCGGCGAGGGGCGACGAGGGCGGCCTCCGCGACGCGGCCAGGCAGTTCGAGGGGTACCTCGTGCGCTCCATGGTCAAGCAGATGCGGGAGGCGACCGCCTCCGAGGGCGGGCTCTTCAGCGGCTCGGCCATGAGCACCTGGAACGACATGTTCGACCAGGAGATCGCCGACCGGATCGTCGAGGGCCCGGGCCTCGGGCTGGCGGACGACCTCGTGAGCACCATGCGCGCGCGGTACGGCGCGGGCGCGAGCTCGGTGTCCTCCGTGCTCGGCGGCGGGCCCGACGGCTGGAGCTGGCCTCTGCCCAGCGGCACCCCCGGCCGCATCACCTCGGGGTTCGGGCACCGCGACGCGCCCGTGGCGGGGGCGTCCACCGACCACCGCGGCCTCGACCTGGCCGCCCCCGAAGGCACGGCTGTCCTCGCCATGGCGTCGGGCACCGTCGTGCGGGCGGGCGCGGCGGCCGGGTACGGCAACGTCGTGGACGTGGACCACGGCGACGGCGTCGTCACCCGCTACGCCCACCAGGCCTCCCTGGACGTCGACGTGGGCGACGCGGTCGACGCGGGGGCCCGCCTCGGCGCCGTGGGCACGACCGGCCGCACGACCGGCGCCCACCTCCACCTCGAGATCCGCGTGGACGGCGACGCCGTCGACCCGCTCGAGTGGCTGCGTCGCCGGCCCCAGCGCGCCGTCGATCTTCCGTAGTCCCCCTTTTGAAATCCCGACGATCTTCGCGTTGATTCGTCGGATCGCCGACAGTTCCTCAAGGTTCCCGTCGAAGGTCCGATGAATCAGATGGGACCCCCACCGAGACTTGTCGGGACGGGGCCCCGAGAGCAGAGGTGAGTCATGAAGATCGCAGGACAGGACAACATCGGAGCCATCGCCGGCTCGAGCCGCTCGGAAGCCGCCGGGGCGCGTCGCGCCGGAGAGGGCGGGGCGGACGCCACCACCTCCATGGACGCGGATCCGGCCGGTTCCTCTCTCACGCTCAGCCCGCGTTCGGAGGAGGCGTCCCGCGTCGCCGAGCTCGCGAAGGCCGCGCCGGAGTTCCGCATCGACCTCGTGGAGGAGGCGCGCGCGGACCTCGCCGCCGGGCGCCTGGAGGCCGACGCGTCGGCCATCGCGCGAAAGATGGCGATCGAGATCTTCTAGCCCCCCGCGCTGCGGGGAAGCCGGCACGAGACTTGCTTCGATCTCCAGTGTCCCCGACGGGACCCGGAGGTCGACATGAATCGAGCCGAAAGCTGGGAAACCCTCGTAGCCGCCCTGAGCGCAGAGACCTCGCTCGTCGAGGAGCTCGTGCGCTCCGCCCTGGCGATGTCCGGGGCCCTCGGCCGCCTGGAAGTGGCGGCGGTCGAGCGCTACACCGCCGATCAGGAGGCGAAGCTGAACGCCCTCGAACAAGCGTCCAAGAGCCGCAGCCGCGCGATCGAGCAGGTCGCGCCCGGCCGCGGCGCCTTCCGCGGGCCCCTCGCGCTGCAGATGGTCATCGCGGGCGCCCCCGCCGGCGCGGCGGGTCGTCTGCAGGGCCTGCACGGGCGCCTCGTGGACCTCCGCGACGAGTTCATGCTCGTCCGTGAGCGCAACCGCATGCTCATCGAGCAGACCCTCGACTTCACGCGCCACTTCAGCGAGTCCCTCGCCGAGGCCGCCGCCGATCCGCCCTCCTACGACGCCACCGGCACGCGCTCCAAGGCCGCGACCCGCGGCGAGCTCTTCAGCGGGGCCCTGTGAGCATCTTCTCGATCCTCCGCACCGGCGCGGGCGCCATGCAGGCCGCCCGTCGGGGGATCGCCGTGGCGAGCAACAACGTCGCCAACGCCGACACCCCCGGGTACGCCCGGCAGCGCCTCGAGCTGAGCACCGTGGGCACCATGCGCCAGGGCGGCCTCCTGCTTGGGCGGGGGGTGTCCGCGGACTCGATCACGAGCGCCTACGACCGGTTCAACCAGGCCTCGGTGACCACGCGCACCGCCGTGAGCTCGTACTCGGACCACCGCGCCGGCGCCTACCGCGCGATCGAGCCCGTCTTCGCCGAGGGCCCCGACGGGCGCCTCGGGGCGGCGATCACGCAGTTCTTCGACTCCTTCTCGCGGCTCGGCAACGACCCCGCCGACCCCTCGCTGCGTCGGGCCGTCCTCGGCGCCGGCGACACCCTGGCCGCGATGTTCACCCAGGCGGACACTGCCCTGCTGGACCGTCTCACGGTGGCGGACGAGCGGGTCTCGGAGACGGTCACCCAGGCCAACTCCCTGCTCGGGCAGCTCGGCGCCCTGAACGCGGAGATCACCAGCCTCGAGGCCGCGGGCGGGGAGGCCGGCGATCTGCGATCCCAGCGGATCGCGGCGCTCGACTCCCTCGCGACGCTGCTCCCCGTGCGATCGGCCGAGCAGGCGGACGGCAGCATGACCGTCCTCCTGGGCGGCCACGCGCTGGTGCAGGGAGCGACCACGCGCCCGCTCAGCGTAAGCGTCGATCCCGCCACGAACCTCAACCGGGTCGAGGTCCCGATGGGGGGCGGGGTGGCCGAGATCACGACGCAGATCACGGGCGCGCGGCTCGGCGCGGTCCTCGAGGAGCGGGACACGATCATCCCGGGCCTCCGCGAGGACCTGGACGCGCTCGCCTACGACCTGGCCACCGAGGTGAACTCGGTCCACGCGGCCGGCTACGGCGCCGACGGCGTCACCGGGCGCGACTTCTTCGTCGCCCCCACCGCCGTGAGCGGGGCGGCGGGCCTGTTCGGCGTGCACGCGTCGGTGCTGGGCGACCCCGACGCCGTCGCCGCCGCGACCACGGCCGGGCTCCCCGGCGACAACACCGGCAGCCAGGCGATCGCGGCCCTCGCGGACGCGAACCTCGCGGGCGGGGGCACGCGGACCTTCCTCGGCTTCTACGCGGACATCGTGGTGGAGGTCGGCACCGCCGCCGCGTCCGCGTACACCGATCAGTCGCGCGCGGAGGTCCGCCTCCACGCCTCCCTGGACATCCGCGACTCGACCTCGGGCGTGTCCGTGGAGGAGGAGGCGCTCGACCTCCTGCGCTTCCAGGACGCCTACCAGGCGGCCGGGCGCGTCCTGTCCACCGCGAACGAATTGATGGACGAGCTCCTCAGGATCGTCTGATTCGCGCCGATGAGATGAGCGCGAACCCTTCTTTCGGGGTTCGGAGGACCGGACCATGAGAGTCACCCAAACCCAGGCCCACCGCGCCCAGCTGCTCGAGGCCCGTCGCAAGAAGGCCGACGCGGCCGACGCGGCCAAGATCGCGAGCAGCGGTCGTCGCATTACGCGCCCGTCGGACGATCCCGCGGGCGCGCGTCGCGCCCTCCTCGTGAAGGCCGCGTCCGAGGACTACGCCATCGGCCGCTCCAAGATCGACCACGCCGGCGCCGAGCACGCGCGCCGTGAAGGCGCCCTCGACGAGATGACGGGTCGGCTGACCCGGGCCCGCGAGGTCGCCCTGTCGATGGCCAACGCGACGATGTCCGCCTCCGAGCGCAGCGCCGCGGCGGCCGAGATCGTCGAGATCAAGTCGACGCTCGTCGAGCTGGGCAACACCAGGTTCCTGGACCGCTACCTCTTCGCAGGCTCCGCCACCAACGCCGCGGCCTTCGACGCCGCGGGCACCTACCAGGGCAACGCCGACGAGATCACGGTGGTGCTCCCCGGCGGCGTCGAGTCGCCGGTCACGGCCGACGGCGGGGCGCTGCTGCGCGGGACCGGCGGGGACCAGGACGTCATCGGCGCCCTCGACGGGCTGATCGCGGGCCTGCAGGGCAACAACGTCGTCGCGATCCGCGCCGGGCTCGACGAGGTCGCGGCCTCGATCGATCACGTGATCGAGACCCGCTCGGAGCTCGGCGCGGACGTGGGTCTGCTCGAGAACCTGGACGCGATCTTCGAGACGGCGGAGATCTCCCTCGAGGACCACCGCGCCCAGATCGAGGAGGCCGACATCGTGGAGGCCTACTCGGCCGTCGTGCAGACGCGCGGGGCCTACGAGCAGGCCCTCCAGGTGACCGCGAAGTCGCGCACGCCGTCGATCTTCGACCTCCTGTAGGGGAAGGGGTCGCTCCGACCCCAACTCCAGAAGTGAGTGGTCAAGTCCACGGGATCACCGACGAAAAGACATACACAACAAGCGAGCGTCATCCGGCAACTCCGGAGCGCCACTCCGCCCGAGTAGGGCACACACCCCCCGCCCATATGGGCAAACCTGAGGAGGCACCATGCCTTTCCGCGTGAACACCAACGTCGCGTCCGTCTTCGTCCAGAAGAACCTCGGTCGGTCCCAGGGCCGCCTTCAGTCCAACTTCGAGAAGCTCTCTTCGGGCCTCCGCATCAACCGCGCGGCCGACGACGCGGCCGGCCTCGCCGTCTCCGAGCAGATGCGCTCCGAGATCAAGTCGCTGCGCGTCGCCGCGCGGAACACCGCCGACGGCATGAACATGGTGCAGGTGGCGGAAGGCGGCCTCGGTGAGACGACGAGCATCCTCAGCCGGATGCGCGAGCTCGCCGTGCAGTCCTCCTCGGGTCTGCTCCAGGCGACCGAGCGCGCGTACCTGGCGACGGAGTTCACGGCGCTTCAGGGCGAGATGGACCGAATCGCGAACACGACCGAGTTCAACGGCCTCGCGCTCTCGAGCGGCGCCAACGCCAGCGTCGACATCCAGGTCGGCCAGTTCGCCGCGGCGAACAACCGCCTCACGGTGACGCTGCAGGACGCGCGCTCCACCACGCTCGGCGTGGACACGGCCAGCGTCGACCTGACGACCGCCGCCACGTCGCAGACCGCCATCACGGCCATCGACACCGCCCTGGACAGCGTCAACACCTCGCGCGCCTCCTACGGTGCGATCCAGAACCGGCTCGGCTCGGCCCTCTCGAACCTCGAGAACTACACCGAGAAGCTGGTCGCGACCGAGTCGACGATCCGCGACGTGGACTTCGCGTCCGAGACCGCCGACATGACGCGCAACCAGGTCTTCCAGCAGGCCGGCGTCGCCATCCTGGCGCAGGCGAACCAGGGCCCGCAGGCCGCCCTCTCGCTGCTGCAGTAACGGAAACCGTCCCCATCGCGGGGTCGCCCTCCTGACGGGGGGCGGCCCTTCGGCGGATCGGGGACAGCGAGCGTGAGCTCGCAGAGGAGCTGACCATGCCGGGCATCGACGGAATCGTCTCCGGACTCGATACCAGCGCGATCATCCAGGGCGTCATGGACAGCATGCGTCGCCCGATCCAGCACATGGAGATCACGAAGGGCGGGCTCGAAGCCAAGCGCACCGCCTACCGCGACCTCAACTCGTTGATGAGCGACCTCGAGTCCGCCGTCGACGCGCTGGACAGCGCGGGCGAGCTCGGCTCCTTCGGCGTCACCTCCTCCCAGGAGACCAAGATCTCCGCCACGGCCTCCGGGTCGGCCCAGGCCGGGACCTACGACGTGCGCGTCGTGAGGCTGGCCGAGAACTCCATCCACCGGTCGCGGGGCTACTCCGCCCCCACCTCCCAGATCGCCAACGGCACGGTGACGATGACGATCGCCGGGCAGACCACCCAGTTCCAGGTCAACGGCGGCAACGGCAACAAGACGATCGCCGGCCTCGCGGACTACATCAACGACAACGTGGACGGCGCGACCGCGTACGTCCTCGACACCGGCGTGGGCAGCAGCCCCTACCGCCTCATGATCAACGCCGATCAGACCGGTGTCGCCAACGGCGTGACCCTCAACTTTCAGAAACAGGGCGGCGGCTCGAACCCCAGCTTCCAGACGGCCAACGCGGCCGTGGACGCGGAGATGAGGTTCGGGGGGCTGGTCGTCCGCAAGCCCACGAACACCGTCACGGACCTGATCCCGGGCCTCACCCTCGAGCTCCAGGCGCCGACGAGCGGGGCCGCCAAGATCACCGTCACCTCCGACCCCGACGGCATGGCCGACAGCGTCGAGACGTTCGTGGACGCGTACAACGCCGTCGCGGACTTCATCATCGAGCAGCGCGGCAGCGCCGAGACCGACGCCGGCCCGCTCAACACCGACTCCACGCTCCGGACGATCGAGCGGCGCCTCGCCGGGGTCCTCGGCCGCGGCTTCGCGACGGGGCAGATCAGCGGGCTCAACGAGATCGGGATCGGCACCGGCCAGGACGGGCGGATCACGTTCGACCGCTCGGCCTTCGACACCGCGGTCACCGATCACTACACCGACGTCGTCACCATGCTCTCGGGCACCAACGGACTCTTCGCCGCCATGAACTCCGTCGCGAGCGGCGTCACCGATCCCACGACCGGGCTGATCGAGCCGCGGATCGAGGGGCTCGGGAGCGAGATCGACATCGTGGCGGAGCGGATCGAGCGCCAGGAGGCCCGCCTCGAGGTCGAAGAAGAGCGCCTTCGGGCCCAGTTCACGGCACTTGAGCTGATCATGGCGGAGTATCAGTCCACAGAGTCTTTTCTCACGCAGCAGCTCGAGTCGCTGAACTCAAACAAGAAGTGAGAGCGCCGATAAGGAGAGTGCGCGCAGACGACCCCGCGCGCTCCTCGAAAGCTCGGAGAACCCATGTCCGCAAGTCGATACCTGCAGCAGTACCGTCGCGCCAACGTAGCCGGCGCGGACCCCGTCGATCTCCTGTTGATGCTCCTGGACGAGGCCGTCAAGAGCGCCGAGTGCGCGCGGCTCGAGCAGGACATCCGCGAGCGCAGACGGCTCCTGGGCAAGTCGCTGGCCATCGTGTCCGAGCTGATCGGGAGCCTCGAGGTGGACGTGGGCGGGGAGGCCGCCTGGAACATGCTGCGCCTCTATCTGTTCATCAGCGGCCGACTGGGCGAGGCGATCCGGGGGGAAGAGGAGCGGCTGCCCGAGGCCCTGCGCATCCTGCGCCACGTGCGTGAGACCTGGTACCTGGCCGCCGACGCTGCCCGCGCGGAGGCTCGATGACCGCGGGCGACCTCCTCCGGGCGTACGCCGAACACCTCGACACCGGGGCCGAGGCCTTGGAGCGCGGCGACGATCCGACAGTGACCTGGCTGGAGGCCCGTCGGGATTTCGACGATCGCCTGCGCCGGACCTCCGACTGGCACGAGGTCGTGACCAGCCCGGACGGCATCGCCGCCCTCTCGCGCCGCCGCATCGCCGCCGCCCGCTTCGAGGACGCCCTGCGCGGTCGACTCGCCGATCTGGCGGACGCCGTGGCCGCCGCACGTCGAACGCGCACCGGTCACCGGGCGTACCGCGACCGCGGTGTGGGCGCCGCGCTGTACTTCCAGAGACGAAACTGACGGTCCCGCGCCCCCCGAGGCGCGCTCCGGCACGGCTCTTGCTTTGGAAGGGGCTGGACTTTCCCGGAGGACCCATGTCCGTCAGCACACAAACGGCGCAGCGTCTCGATCGCCGCCGCAACTTCCGAGTCGAGCTCACCCTCGGGGTCCGCCTCAATCAGCGGATCGGAGAGGTCGACGCGGGCGGCGACCTGGTCGAGCAGTACGAGGAGCTCGGGCGCGCCGCGCAGCGATTCCGCAAGACCACGTCGCCGACCGGGCGACAGTTCGTCGACACGCTCATGGGCGTGCTCGACCGCCTCACCGCGCTCGCGGGCGATCAGGCGTCTGCGGGGGGCTGGTCGCCCCGGGTCGTCGTCCGGGCCAACCTGTCTGCCGGGGGCATCGGCTTCATCGCCACCTCACCCCACACGGTCGGCGACGCGATCGCCATCGAGTTCGTCTTTCCGGACGAGCTGAGCCAGGTGCCGTTCCGCAGCAGCGGCCGGGTGACCCGCTGTGTCCCTCAAGGCGCGTCCCTGTTCGACCTCGGCATCGAGTTCGAGGAGATGACTTCGGTCACCCAGGAGCGGCTGATTCGGGTCCTGTTCGAGGTGCAGCGACGCCGTCTCCGGAGCCGACGAGGCTCCAGATGATCCTCACGGCGAGCGCCCTCGGGCTCCTCGTGGGGATGGTCGCCCTCGAACCGATGGCGGCGCTCCCGTCGCTGCCCGCGCCTCCGCCGAGGTCGGTCACGATCTCGATCGCAGGAGGGATCCAGCGGCAGCCTTCCCCCGCCATGGACGCGGTCTACGGCACGACCCACCCCCTCGAGATCGAGGTCCGGGGCGGCGCGTGGTGGGGCGAGCGCCTCGGCGTGGGCCTGGTCGTGGGCCTCCAGCGACGGAGCGGAGAGGGGATCGCGCCAAAGGCCCCCATGCCCACCACCGTCCTGTGGCAGATCCCGGTCGCGGTGGAGGGCCGGCTCCGCCTGGCGCTGCACGACGGCCAGCCGGTGGTCCCGATCGTGCGCGCCGGCCTCGGGGCCGTGGGCGCCATCGAGACCTGGAGCGTGGAGGACGGCGAGTCGGGGGAGTGGCGGGGGGTCAAGGCCGCGGTGCACGTGGCGGGCGGCTTCCAGCTGCGGCTGCCGTTCCCGGAGCTCTCCTTCGGCGGGCCTCGATTCACCGAGGTTCCAGGCCCCCAAGACCTGTACCTGCAGGTGGAAGGCCGCCTGCGGTCGGCCGCCGACTTCGGCCGCGAAGCCCTCGACCTCAGCGGAGCCGGCGTCGTCGTCGGCCTCACCTTCTTGTTGTGATCCGGAGGCACCCATGTCCCCACGCGTCGCGATCCTGACCCTCAGCCTCGCCGCCCTCGCGGCCACGCCTGCGTCCGCCGTGGAGTTCGGCGCCGCCCCCGAGGCGCCCACCGCGGAGCGCGAACCCGGCGTCGTCGTGGCCGTGCACGGCTCCACCTATGTCCTGGAGCTGGGCTCGGAGCCCGCGATCGGCGTGGGCACGGTCCTGCAGGTCTACCGTCGGCTCCCGTCCGCGCGGGGCCTCGCCGCCTACCGCGACGCGTCCCTGTGGTGGGAGGTCGGTCGCCTCTCCGTGAGCTCGGTGGACGGAGGGATCGCCACCGCCACGCAGGTCGCGGGCCCCCCGGTGCCCCTGCCCGCCGGCCTCGACGAGAGCGGCGCCCCCGCGGAGCGCGTCCAGGTCGGCGACTCGGTCCGCACCACCGGCGCCGTCACCGATCGCCGGCCGCGTTCTCGGGTGGTCTTCCCGGTCGCCGACCTGTTCGCGCCCGAGGCCGTCCGACCCAACGACGACGGCGCCGAGGCCCTGGCCCGCTGGGCGCGAGGCGTCAAGGCGATCGAGGGTCCCGTGGAGGTGCGCGTGAGGACCCGGCTCCGCGAGCTGGGCGTGGCCGCGCCCGACGTGAACCGGTCCGTCTCCGCGGCTCGGGACGCGGCGGCGGGCCCCGTCCCGGGCGAGCCCGTGACCCCGGTGATCGACCTGGACGCCCCGTCGGTCGCCCCCCGCGAGCCTCCGCCCCCGCGGGTGGTCCACGTGGTGGAGCCCGGCGGCGACGGCGTCGAGACCTACCAGTACCTCGATCCCGTGACCCTCGCCCAGCGGAGGGCCGAGGCCGTCGCCGACGTGGTGGCCGCGACCGCCGGGCTCGATCGTTCGGCCGTCCTCGTGACGGTCGTGCCCCTGCCCGAACTCACCGCGCACGAGGACGCCCCCGGCTACGAGGGCGGCGGAGACTCGGTGTGGATCCTCGCGGGCGGCCTGGAGTGGGAGGAGCCCGCGCCCCCGAAGCCGAAGGTGGAGCCCGCGCCCGCGAAGAGGGAGCCCGCGGGCGATCGTAAGCGGCGCCCCTTCGAGCGCATCCCCCGCGACGGCGAGGTCAGCTGACGGGGGACCGGATCGGCCGCGGTCGGTCCGGCGCCTCGGCGCCCACGTCCAGCTCCACGTCGACCATGCGGTCGTCGTCGAAGATGTAGCGCCCGGAGAACCGGCGCCCCGCGAACATGTGCGGGATCCAGAGGCGGTCGTCTTCCCACATCTCGTCGAAGGGGATCGCGTCCTCGTCGAACCACAGCGGGACGGCCTCGTCGGTCTCCACCGGCGTCCCATCGAACCCCCGAGCTTCGTACACGTCCACGTGCAGGCTGTAGCCGTCGCGGAACTGGAATCGATGCTCGCCCGCCCAGCTCGCGGGCCCGGCGCGCACGCCGACCTCCTCCTCGAGCTCCCGCTCGGCGCACTCACGCGGAGACTCGCCCGGCTCCAGGCGGCCGCCCGGGGCGTTGATCTTGCCCGCGCCGAGGCCGCGCTTCTTGCGGATGAGGAGGACCCGACGGCCGTCCCGCACGAACATCAGCGTGGCGCGGTCGCCCGCGACCCACCGGGTCCAGTCGATGTCGGCTACGGAGGCGGCTTCAGCGGCGGGGGAGGCGTCCACGCGGGGAAATTACCTTCGGCCGCGGCGCCTCGCGCGCGCTCATCTGCTCTTTGGCGCGCTTGGCCTTGGCGGCGCGACGCACGCGGTCGGTGAGCTCCGGCGGGAGACGGACGCGGGCCCCGGGGCCGTGCCCGGCGACCACCACGCGGTTCCGCCCCGTCTTCTTCGCGATGTAGAGGGAGTCGTCGGCGCGCTTGATCAGGCGGTTGGGCGAGTCCGTCCGGCAGCCCTCGGCCACCCCGATCGAGATCGTGACGCGGAGGTCCTTGCCGTCCGACGTGAGCTCCATCGCCTCCACCGCCTCGCGCACGCGCTCCGCGGCGCCTCGTCCGGCCTCCCCGTCGGCGTCGGCCAGCAGCACGGCGAACTCCTCGCCGCCGTAGCGGGCCAGGAAGTCCGACTTGCGCATCACGACCTTCTCGAGCTCCTCGGCCACCGCCTTGAGCACGCGATCGCCCTCCACGTGTCCGTGGGTGTCGTTCACCGCCTTGAAGTGGTCCACGTCCATGATCAAGAGCGTGTAGCGGTAGGGCGCGAGCCGGCTCTTGCGGATCATGCGCGCGAGGCGGTCGTCGAACGTCGCCCGGTTGTTGAGGCCCGTGAGCCGGTCGGTCTGCGCCTCGAGCGTCTTCTCCACCACCTGCTCGTGCAGCTCGCGGATCTTCGAGCTCATGCTCTGCACGCGGCGGGCGTTCTCGGCCTTCATGTCGTCCAGCGCGCGCACCACGTTGTCGACGATCCGCTTCATCTGCGCCGGGTTGGTGCGGCCCGCGCCCGAGTCGAGGTGGGTGAGGCCGTCGCGGATCCGCGCGGTGGACTTCTGGTCCCCGGACTCGAGCTTGAACAGCGACTCGCCCAGCTGCTCGAGCAGGACGCCGAACTGCTCCTCGCGCTCGGACCACGCGGCCTTGCGCGCGTCGAACCAGGTGGGCAGCGCCTGGGCGAGCGCGCTCTCGTTCCGGCTCGTCGTGTGCTCCGTGAGGCCCGCCTCGAGGTCGTAGTGGAGCTCACCGAGCAAGGTGCGCAGCGGCATGTCGCACTCGGGGCCTTGCACCTGGCCGACCTCGACGCGCAGGGGCTCGAGGAACGCGTGGCACATGCGCAGGAGGTTCGCCTCGCGGCCGTCGTCCATCTCGAGGTCGTCTTCGTCGCCGGGCTCGGGGTCGGTCACCGGGGCGAGGCGCGGGGGCGCCGCCGGGAGGTCTTCCGCTCCCTCGGGGTCGACGGGGGCGTGGGCGCGAGCGTTCTTCATCCAGGTCATGGCGGCTCCGAGCGTCGAGGGGGCGTCGACCCACGCGTCATCGGCAGAACCGGCTTGTCCTTGAGGCCTCAAGGTCTGCTCGCGTTCTCCGATGGGGGGTGCGTGAACCGCTCCCCCTACCTGTCGGCGTTGGTGCTCTCCCTCCTCGCCTCGCCTGCGGCCGCCGCCACGGTCGTGGACACGCCGTTCCCGTGCGCGGCGGCGTCCTTCCCGGGCAGCGGCGACCCGGTGGAGATCGACTTCGAGACCCTCTGGGTCGCCCACCCGATCAACAACGTCTACGCGCCCTTCGGGGTTGTGTTCTCGGGCGCGGCGTCTCTGGCCGCCATGCCCGCCGCCTTCGGCACCCCCGGGACGGGCCTCCGCGTGGCGGCAGTGGGGTACGACGCGGGCCTGTCGGCCACCGTGACGCTGAGCTTCGCCGAGCCTCAGGAGGTCCTGTCCGCCTGGTGGATCGACGTCGAGACCGGCCTCGAGCTGGAGCTCCGGCGCGACGGCTCCTCGGTGGGCTTCGTGACGCTCCCCATGGCGGTGGAGGGCCTCGCCGGCGGCGCCTTCGGGGCGGTCCTCGAGTCGGATCTCGGCGCGTACTTCGACGAGGTGGTCGTCACGGCGACGTCCCTCGAGGACGGGTTCGGCATCGACGGGCTCTGCTTCGCCGCGCCCGGGTCGGTCGACAACGACGGCGACGGCTTCTCGGAGCTCGACGGGGACTGCGACGACGACGACGCGGCGCTCTCTCCGGGTGCGATCGACGGGGACGACGGGGTGTGCGACGGCGTCGACGACGACTGCGACGGGGTGGCCGACGACGGCGACGACTTCGACGGGGACGGCGTCCCGGCGTGCGCGGGCGACTGCGACGACCTCGAGCCCGCGCGGTACCCCGGCGCCACCGAGATCTGCGACGGGATGGACAACGACTGCAACGGTCGAGTGGACGACGCCAACGACATCGACGGCGACGGCTGGGACGCCTGCGAGGGCGACTGCGACGAGACCGACGACCTGATCTTCCCCGGCGCCCCCGAGCGCTGCCAGGGCCTGGACGACGACTGCGACGGCGAGGTGGACGAGGGCTGTCCGCCGGGCGCGGGCGACGACGACGACGCGGCCCCCGACGACGACGACGCCGGGTCGGACGACGACGACACCGATCCCGACGACGACGACTCGGGAGCAGACGACGACGACGCGGCGGACGACGACGACGTGGGGGACGACGACGACGACGACGACGACGCGACCGACGACGACGACGACGCGGCCGGGGAGGGGACCGGGCCGGGGCAGCCGCCCTTCGGCATCCGGGGCGGCGGCTGCTGCGAGCTCACCGAAGGCGACCCGGCGGGCGCGATGGCGTTCCTGGTGCTCGGCCTCGGACTGCGCGTGCGTCGCCCCCGGAGGCTCGAGTGAGGCTGCTCGGAGCCGCGCTGCTCGTCCTGGTCGCCGCCCCCGCGGGCGCGACCGAGCCCTCGTCGTCGCTCGACACGGAGCGGTTCCGCCCGGTGGCCGACCCCGAGGGGGGCGTGCTCCTGAGCGCCGTGGGCGGAGGCACCCCTTGGCAGGTGGACATCGCCGCCTGGCTGCACGTCCAGCGCAACCCGATCGTGCGCACCGCCGAGGACGGCGAGGGGCGCGGCGAGGCGCTGGTGGAGGGCCGCGTGGGAGCGCGACTCCAGGCGGGCTGGAACATCGGTCGGCGCGTGCGGATCGCGGCGGATCTGCCGTTGACCCTGTACCAGGTCGGCGTGCACCCCGTGACCGGCGAGGAGCTGCCGGTGGGCGGCCTCGGCGACGTGCGGATCGAGCCGCGGGTGATGATCCTCGACCCCACGGACAAGCCCCTGGGCGTCGCCTTCGCCGCGCCCGTGTCGTTCCCCACCGGCCGCGAGGACGCCCTGATCGGCGACCCGGGCCCCACGATCCAGCCGCGGCTCACGTTCGAGGGCAGGCCCGCTTCCCCCGACGTGCGGCGCCTCTCCTTCGCGGTCGCGGGCGACTTCGGGTGGCGGTTCCGACCCCGCACGGAGCTCGCGGGGCTCGACAGCGCGGGGGAGTTCACGTTCGCGGTGGGCGGCCGCTGGACCCCCTCGGACGTCTTCCGCGTGGGGACGGAGATCGCGGGCGCCGTCGGCTCCGGGGGCAACGGGCGGCACGCCGAGTGGGTCAGCTGGGCCCGCCTCGCGCTGGGCGAGAAGCGTCGCGTCGAGGTCTCCGGCGGCGTCGCCTTGGGGATCGGGCCCGGCGTCGGGACGCCCGAGGGGCGCGTGTTCTTCGGCGTGCGCACCCGCATCGACCCCCGCCCGCGGGCCACCCCGGCGGTCGTCGCCGAGGAGGAGTCGGGGGACGACGCGGTCGAGGCGGTCGCGGTCTCTCGCCCCCCGCTCCCCGAGTCGTCCTCGGCGTCCGGATGGGGCCTGCGCCTGGTCGAGCGCCCCGCCCGCATCCGGTCGCGCGTCCTGTTCGCCCTCGACTCGGCCCGCATCACGCCCGAAGGCCGGACCGATCTCGAGCGCCTGGCCGACTGGATCCACGCCCACCCGACCGTGCGGCGCATCGAGGTCGGCGGACACGCCGACCGACGCGGGAGCCACGCGCACAACGACCCCCTCAGCCGTCGCCGGGCGAACGCGGTGGTCGAGTTCCTCGTGCTCCGCGGGGTGGGCGCCGAGCGCCTGATCGCCAAGGGCTACGGCGAGCGCCGGGCCGCGGGCACCGACCACGACGCCGACCGTCGCGTCGAGTTCTCGGTCCTGGACGGCGACGACGCGGGCCTCGCCGCGGCGGTCGCCCCGCGGTCCGAAGATCGGTCCTATCGAGCGTTTCGCCGCTCAAGGCGCGACCGAAGCCGCCGATGAGACAGGCGCCCGCCCCCGCTTCCCCCGCTTCCCTCGCCCCCCGGAGTCTCCGTTGACCACCGCACCCGCCATCGACCCCGCGATGATCCAGACCCAAGAGATGGACTCGGACGTCGACGGCGCCGAACGTCGCCGCCACCGTCGCGTCGACTTCGAGGTCGGGGTGGACCTCCGCAGCGCCAACAACTTCTTCACGGGCTTCTCCGAGAACATCTCCGAGGGCGGCCTCTTCGTCGCCACCGAGGCGCCCCACCCGCTGGGGACGGTGATCGAGGTCACGCTCACCGTGATGGCGGGCGAGCCCATGACCCTGCGCGGCGAGATCGCGTGGATCCGGCCCATCAACGCGCGCGGCGGCCTCCCGGCGGGCTTCGGGCTGCGGTTCCTGGGGCTCGAGGCGGGCGAGCAGAGGGCCCTGCAGGACTTCGTCGACTCGCAGGTCAAGGACACCCTGTTCTTCGACCTGGACTAGGAGTCCGTTGGGCATAGATCCAGCCGACTCGGCGCTCCCCTGCGGGGGCAC
>CAZUHI010000025.1:0-10347 GCA_964620495.1 uncultured Rickettsiales bacterium
ACAGACGACGACGACGCCACAGACGACGACGACGCCACAGACGACGACGACGCGGCCCCCGTGGACTACTGCCTCGGCCCCTGGCAGATCGGCCTCTTCGGCGGCTACACCTTCAACGGCCAGCTCGACGCGACGGACGCGATGTGGGATCCGCCGGACATGGGCGGCAGCGGGGTCGACCGCTTCTACGACGTCTACGCGTTCGTGCAGAACGGCAACTTCTCGACCGGCATCTGGATGCGGCCCGCCTCGCTCAACGGCGAGCTCTACGTCTACGACGGGGCGCAGTTCGACCCCGCGAACCCGACCCAGGGCTGGCTTCAGAACCTGGACTACGGCGGCAACAGCCAAGGCGACTTCGTGGAGCCCAACCACTACACGGACGGCGTCTGTCACGTGGTCGTCGTCTCCACCTTCTATCCCAACGTGGCCGGGCTCTACGAGCTCGACATCTGGGACGCCGACGACTGGATCGGGCCGTGGTAATGCGGGTCCTCCCGGCCCTTGCGGCCGTCGCCACGCTCTTGATGACCGCCTGCCCGAGCGACGGCGACGTCGTCGGCAACCAGGCCCCGGGGGCATTCACGATCGCGATCGGTCCGGCCGCGCCCGTGACGACCGACCCGCTCATCGCCACGATCCTCTCCGGATCGGTCGATCCGGACGGCGACGCCGTCACGTACACCTACCTGTGGCTGGCCGATGGTCTGCCCCAGGACGACCTCGCCTCCGACACCGTCCCGGCCGATCGCACCGCCAAGGGGCAGACCTGGGACGTCTCGGTCACGCCGACGGACGGGACGGCAACGGGCACCGCGGTGACGGCCCAGGTTGTGATCGGCAATCTGCCGCCGACCGGAACGGCGAGCCTCGTGTCCACCGCGCCGCGCAGCGACGAGGCGCCCCGGGTCGAGGCCGAGGGCACCGACCCGGACGGCGACGAGGTCGAGTTCACCTACGCATGGACCCGGGACGGCGACCCCGTGGCCCCCGACGGGCCTGCCGTCGATCCCGGGGACACCACGCGAGGCGAGGTCTGGGCCGTGACCGTCACCCCCCGGGACGACGTGGAAGCGGGCGCGCCGATCCTGCTGGAGGCCACCATCGGCAACGGGCTGCCGTCGGTGGGCTCGGTGAGCCTGGACCCGGACCCGCCCACGGTCGCCGACGACGTGCGGTGCGAGGGCACCGACTTCGGGGACCCCGACGGCGACAACGTCGCATCGACGTTCCGCTGGTTCCTGGACGACGCCGAGGTCGCGGGCGTGGTATCGCGCACCCTGGCTGCCGGGGAGTTCGACGTGGGCGATCGGCTCGCGTGCGAGATCACCCCGACCGACGGCCGGGAGGACGGCGAAGCAGTGCGCAGCAGCGACGGCGTCGTCGTGGACTGCCCCCTGTGGCACGAGGACGCCGACGAGGACGGCTACGGCGACCCGGCGACGGCCACCACGACCTGCGACCCGGAGGTCGGCTGGGTCGAGGACGACCAGGACTGCGACGACACCAACCCCGCCGCCTTCCCGGGCGCGCCTGAGGTCTGCACGGCGCTGGACCTGAACTGCGACACCGTCTTCTCGTCGGCGCCCTGCTACGCGAGCTGCAAGGACATCAACGACGGGGGCGCCTCCACCGGCGACGGCGTCTACTCGATCGACACCGACGGGGCCGGAGCAGCCGCGCCCTTCGACGTGTACTGCGACATGACGGTCGATGGCGGAGGCTGGACGATGATCCAGCGCACGGTCTGGGACAACACCGCCTCGGCGGCGCTCCTGACCGACTACGCGAGCTTCTACTCCACGCGCGTCGGCACGCCCGCGCCCGGCAACGTCTTCCGGCTCGAGGGCGCGCTCTGGCCCGGCCTCGATGTGCTGCACGAGAGCATGTCGCGGGTGGAAGTGCGCAAGGACGCCTCGGGCCTGTCCTGCGACCCGCTCTTCTACACGGTGTCGGGGGAGACCCTCTCGGTGTCTCCCACGGCAGCCTCCGTGAGCACCGGCAACAACTACGTGTACCGCGGGACGGCCTTCCAGGCGACCGACACCGCCGGCAATGCCTGTGTCGCGGACTACGACGCCACCCCCTGGTTCTACGCATCCTGCTGTTGGATCTGTCCATCGTACGCCGGGAGCCTCTTCGGGGTGCCGCGACCCGCCCAGAGCGCCTCGAACCTCTCCTTGGACTTCTTCGGAAACGAGGACGAGGGCGTATGCAACAACGATGCGCCCGTCCTCTCGAACGCGCAGAGCTACCTGGGCGCGAACGCGATCGAGTTCTATGTCCGCTGACCGCCTTGCCCGAGTCCTCCCCGCCCTCGCCCTGCTCATGCTCTCCCCGGGCTGCCCTCCCGAGCTGGAAGGCGACGAGGGGGGCGAGTGCTCCGACGAAGCCGACAACGACGCGAACGGCCTCTACGACTGCGACGATCCAGGGTGCGTCGGCTCCCCCGCGTGCGACGGGGGCGACGACGACGCAGTGGATGACGACGACGCCCTGGACGACGACGACGCCACGGACGACGACGACGCCACGGACGACGACGACGCCACGGACGACGACGACGCAGTGGACGACGACGACGCAGTGGACGACGACGACGCAGTGGACGACGACGACGCGGCGCCGTGCAGCGGCGGCTCCCTCGAGTTCGACGGGACCGACGACTGGGTGGAGGTGTCCGGGCACCCCGACGTGGCGGACCCGTTCACCGTCGAAGCGTGGATCTGGATCGCGGGCGGCGGCGAGCGGGCGATCGCCTCGAAGTACGTGCACGGCAACGGCGCGGACTCGAACTTCGTCCTCCGGCTCCAGCCCGGCGGCCAGGTGATCTTCGCGACGCGCGGCAACTCGCTGATCGAGTCCTCGCCCCTCGCGACAGGCACCTGGATCCACGTCGCCGCGGTGTGGGCAGGGGGCACCGCGCGCCTCTACGTCGACGGGACCGAGGTGGACACCGCGTCCATGGACGCCCCCAACGCGTCGTCGCAGCCGCTCGCCATCGGGCGCCACAGCAGCTGGCTCTCGGGGCGCTCGCCCGGGTACTTCCAAGGGAAGATCGACGCGGTGCGGCTGTCGTCCTCGGAGCGCTACACCGCCGCGTTCACGCCCGACCCGAGCCTCGGCGACGACGCGGACACGGTGTCGCTGTACCTCTTCGACGAGGGCACCGGCGCGGTCGCGGGAGACTCCGGCACCTCCGGCTACGGCGGCACGATCCAGGGGACGCCCGCCACCTGGAGCACCGACAACGCCTGCCCCTGACGTCGGGGCGGCCATCTACTAAGAAGTTAGTAGTTCGCCTTGATCTACTAATTCCTTAGTACTAAGGTCTTCGCACTGAAGCGGAGGTCCTGTGGCGCGGTTGATGACCGAAGGTGAGCTGGAGCTGATGCAGGTCCTCTGGGATCTCGGGGAGGGGCGCGTCCGCGACATCCTCGACGGCCTCCCCGAGGACAAGGACGTGGCCTACACGACCGTGGCGACCTTGCTGCGCATCCTCGTGGACAAGGGCTTCGCGCGGGCGCACCGCGACGGCCGGGCCTGGGTCTACTCGCCGGCGATCCCGCGGGACCAGTACGAGCGCCGCGGGGTCCGCCACCTGGTGAGCCGGCTCTTCGGCGGCGACCGCGTGTCGATGGTCCGCAGCTTGGTGGACGACGACCTCAGCGTGGACGAGCTCGAGGCCCTCGAGGACCTGGTCCGTCGGGCGAAGGAGGCCCGATGACCTCCTGGCTGATCCTCCAGGCCCTGGTGGTCGCGATCGGCCTCGTCGCGGCGGCGATGCACGTCGGTCGCGTGGCGTGGAGGGCGCGCGTCCTCGTCCTGCGCGCCTGCCTGGTGGCGATCCCGGTCGCGTTGGCCGCGCCGTCTCTGCTTCCCGCCCCGCCGGAGTGGACCCCGGCCCGCGGGACCTTCGCGGTCGTCGATGCGCCCGCCGGCCCCGTCGTCGAGGCGGTCGATCACGCGCCGGCTCCCGCCGCTCCCCTGCCCCTCCCGCCGTGGTGGATCGTCCCCCTCGTGGGGCTCATCGCCCTGGGGGCCGACTCGGCGCGCCTCGCCGTCCGGCTGGGTCGCGCCCCGCTCCGCCACCGCCTCCGAGGCCTGGACGTCCGCCTGGGCGACGCGTCTCTGGCCGTGCGCCTGAATCGTCGCGTCGTCGTGCTCGATCGGTCGGCGTCCGCGTCCGACCTGCGCGTCGCCCTGCGGCACGAGCTTCAGCACCACCGCCACCGGGACCCGGAGTGGGCCTGGGCGTGGGCGATGCTGCGCGCCCTGTGCTGGGTCAACCCCCTCGCGCTCGCCCTGGTCCGCCACGCGCGCGGGCTCGACGAGCTCGCCTGCGACGAAGCCGTCCGCCTCGACCGCCTCCACTACGCGGACGCCCTCGTGCGGTCCGCCCGTCGCTCCGTGCCCCTCCCCGCCGCGGCCTTCGGGTCGAACACCCTGCTGAACCGGAGAATCGAGATGCTGCTGTCCCCCCCGTCCCTGCGCCGCCTCCCCCTCGCCCCCGCGGCAGCCTTCGTGGCCACGCTGCTCACCGCCACCGTGTGGACCATCCGCCCGGCCCCGGCCGGGGACGTCGCCCCCTCGGCCGTCGTGGAGGACGATCCCGTCGTCGACTCGCGAGCCCAGCGCATGGCGAAGAGCGACTGGATTCGAGACGGGCTGAAGCAGACCGAGACGATCGAGTACGTGAAGCGCGAGCTCGCCGCCGCGGGCCTCCCCGCCGACCTCGCCGCGGTCCCGCTGGTGGAGTCGGGCTATCGGAACCTCGGCCCCGAGGCGAACAAGCACATGAACACCGCCGGGATCTGGCAGTTCATCCCGGCGACCGCGCGCGCCTACGGCCTGCGCGTTCACGAAGGCCTGGACGAGCGACGCGACCTCGAGAAGAGCACCGCCGCGGCCCTCCACCTGCTCGGGGATCTCCACGAGCAGTTCGGCGACTGGGGGCTCGCGCTCGCGGCCTACAACGTGGGCAGCAAGAAGGTGCGCGACCAGATGAAGCACTTCGGCGAGGACGACGTCCTGGGCCTGATCGAGGCGGACGCCCTGCCCTCCTACGCGGCCGACGTCATGGCCGGCGCCGCGCTCCTGCGGACCGAGGGGCTCATCGAGTAACTTGAGGGCGATGCCTCGCCCCGGGACCGACTTCACCAGCGGATCGAAGTACGCGAACCCCGCCGACGCCATCCGCTCCCGAGGGATGGCGCCCGGGACGCGCACCCGCACCGCCTGCCCGCTCTGCGGCAACGAGCGCCTCGACCTCACGCTCCGACTTCGCGATCGGAACCTGATGACGTGCCCCGACTGCGGGGTGAAGAGCACCGACAGGATCGGCGGCTCCCAGGAGATCGCGGACTACTACACCGAGGTCCAGGCCCACCAAGGAAAGGCCGACGCGGACGCCGTCGAGGAAGGCGCCGGGCCCCTCGCCGCCATCGCGCGCGGGCAAGCCGACTGGATCGAGGAGCTGTGCGGACCGCGGCGGTTCGGGTCGTTCCTCGAGATCGGCTGCTCGCGGGGTCACCTCATCGAAGAGATGGAGGCCCGAGGGTGGGACGTCGCCGGGATCGACGTCTCTCGTTCGTCGACGGACGAAGCTCGCGACCGGTGCAACGCCGCCACCGTGTACTGCGGCGAGCCGGGCGATCCCGACGCGCCGTTCGCGCCCGAGTCCTTCGACCGCATGGCGATGTACGACGTGCTCGCCCACCTCGCGGACCCCGTGGACACGCTGCGCAAGGTGGCCGCCTACCTCAAGCCGGGGGGCCGACTCGTGATGTCGTCGTGCAACGAGTCGTGGACGCTGGTGCCGTGGATGCTGCGCGCCTTCTCGCTGTTCCCGCGCCGCACGGCGGATCTGCGCGACGAGATGTACGAGGGGCAGCACTACTGCTACTTCAGCACCGAGAACGTGGGCCGCCTGCTGGGCGAAGCGGGCCTGGAGCTGGAGCGGGTCGAGCCCCTGCAGCCGCTGTCCACGAAGTACTTCGTGCACCAGTACAGCCTTCGGCGCCGCTTCGCGCTGCTCGCGATGGTGCGCCTGGACCGGATGCTCGGCTCGAGCCGAAAGATGCTGGTGCTGGCCCGGAAGCCGGGCGGACGCCCTACCGGAACTTGAGCCCGGCCTCGAAGGCTGCGGAGGCCTTGGCCAGCCACGCGACGCGGGCCTTGTGGGTGGGCTCGTAGGCGGCGAGCTTCACCGTCACGTTGCGGCCGTCCAGCTGGAAGACCCAGTGGCGTGTCAGCGTGCGCATCTTGCGCTCGGTGACCACGCGGGCCTCGAGGCCGCCGAGGGTGGTCTCGTGCGCCGGCTCCGGCGTCGCCGTGGACGTCCAGAAGCGGCCGAGGTTCCCCATGATCTCGTCCAGCGGGACGGTCTTGTAGGGGTCGGGGACCTCGATCATGTTGAGCTGACCCTCGGGGGCGCCGAGCCAGATGCGCTTCATCGGCTGGCTGTTGCCCGTGTGATCGGCGAGCAGCGTGCAGGGGAGCGTGAGGGTGAACGCGCCCTTGAGATCTTCATGGACGCAGTTGTCGCCCTCGACCGTCGCCTCGCGGGCGGTGGGCTCGGCGTGGATGCCGTCGGCGACGTGACCGACCCGGCGGCCGGCCTGAATCGGCGCCCCCTGGGTGTAGTCCTCTTCGTCGGACGCGGCTGCCGGAGCCTCCTCGGCTGCCGGAGCCTCCTCGGCTGCCGGGGCCTCTTCGGCCGCCGGGGCCTCCTCGGACGCAGGGGCCTCTTCGGCGGGCGCGTCGGTCTCGGTGGACTCGCTCTCGGCGGGGGCGTCGGCCTCGGTGGAGGCCTCTTCGTCCTGCGCGAACGCGACGGACGAGAGCAGGAGAAGGGCGGCGATGGGGGCCGGATGGCGCATGAGGACTCCTCGGAAACCGCGGCAGTGTGCCGGCGCAGCGCGCGCGACGCCACGGGATCGACGCCGCCCGACGAAAGCTTCACATCCCCCTGACGCGCCGCTCGCTCCCGCGGATGAGGTCGACACCCCGTATGCTCCGCGACCGTCGGAGGACCGTACGTGCCGAAGTGGGTCGCAGGCGCCCGAATGGGGCCATACACGCTGAAGGAGCCGGTGGGCGAAGGCTCGGCCGCGGCCGTGTGGCGCGCCGTCTACGACGGGCCCGGCGGCGTGCGCAAGCAGGTCGCGCTCAAGCTGATCAAGGGGCCCGCGCGCTCCGAGACCCTCGAAGCGGTGCGGCGCGAGGCGAAGATCACGGCCCGACTCCAGCACCCCAACATCGTCGACGTCCTGGGGGTCGAGATCCACGCCGGCGCCCTGATGGTCTCCATGGAGTACATCGGCGGCGGGACGCTCCGGGAGCTCCTGCAGCGCGCGCGCGGCGCGAACGTGGCGCTGCCGGTGGCGGCGATCCTCCGGCTCACGATCGACGTCCTGCGGGCGCTCGAGAAGGCGCACGGGCGGGAGGCGTCGAAGCGACCGGCCGTGTTCCACCGCGACCTCAAGCCCGAGAACATCCTGCTCGACGCGGGCGGGCGCGGGAAGGTCGTGGACTTCGGGCTCGCGAAGCTGCACGGCGAGACCGCCTTGACGGCACCCGGGAAGATCAAGGGGACTCACCGCTACATCCCGCCGGAGATCTGGAAGGGGAGCCGCGACTTCCACCCGGGCTGCGACCTCTTCGCCCTCGGCTGCATCGTGTACGAGATGGCCACCGGCTCGAAGCTGTTCGGGGGCGGGACCGGCGAGATCATCGACGCGATCGTGAACCGGACGGCTGCGGACGAGGCCCGCCTGGTGGCCGAGCGGACGCCCGCCCTCGGGCCCATCGTGGAGGGGCTCCTGCGTCGCGATCCCGCCGACCGCTACGCGCGGGCCGGGGACGTCCTCGCCCACCTCGTGCCCCTCGCCGTCACGCGAGGGGGCGACATCGGTCTCTTCCTGCGGCTGCTGCGCGCCCGGGAGAAGGGCCTGCCGGTGGGCAAGGGCCTGGCGGGCGCGCTCCGAAACCTGGACGACCCGCGGTGGACAGTGCTGCTGCCCGCGGGGACCGCGTGAGGACGATCCAGCGGGTCTCGCTGGGGCTGGTGGTCGTCGGCGTGGCCGCGGCCGTCTTCATGGTGGGGTTTCGGGGGCTGCTCGTGGAGCCCGTGGTCATGCAGGTCGTGGGTCCGTGCCCCGAAGCCACGTCCGCCTGCACCCGCGTGCGGTGCGTCTTCCAGAACCAGGGCCCCGTCCCCGCCCGGGGACGCGTGATCATCGACACCTGGCAGGGGCAGGAGGACGCCTACGACTACGCGGGCGTGCGCCGCTTCCTGGACGTGGCGTTGGCCCCCGGGGAGCGCGTCGACCACGTGCTCGACGTCGCCGGGGTGCCGTACGCCGGCGCCGCGACGATGGTGCGATGCATGCCGGGGTACGTGTCGGGCGGCTATCCGCTGCTCGAGCGCCCCGCGCCGTAGGGGGGGGCAGATCGCGCCGACATGCCGGATGTCGCCCCGATATGACCCGGTGGACGACCAGGGGGTGAGCGGTTCACCTCCCGAAACTCACGAGCAGGACATCCAGGCGTCGGCGCCCGAAGGCAGATCGGCCCCCGGGTCTTCGTCGCAGGCCCAGCAGGTCGTGTCGAGGGTGAAGGAGTTGCGCGCGCAGAAGAGGACGTGCACGGCGTCGAACTCCTCGCACGCGAACGGGATGTTCCCCGGGCTCGGGTCCTCCCCCAGCAGGGTGCCGTCCCGGGAGAACGAGTAGTCGGCCCGGGCCGTCCCGTTGGCTCCGTCGAAGACGAGCGAGTAGGCGAACTCGTTGGGCACGTCGTCGGAGAAGATCCGCATCTCGGCGCCCGCCTCGTCCGCCGGGCCGCGCACCGCCAAGGCGAAGTCCCAGATCGGCCGATCGCCGCCGTCGTCGCAGTTCACGGTGCCTTCGATCGCCTCCAGCGCCTCCGGTTGGTCGGTGGTCGGGCAGCCGATCAGGACGAGACAGAGCAGCAGGAGGGGCGGACGCATGTACCGAGGGTAGGGCTCAGCGCCCCAGCGCGGGGGGGACGAACTCGCCCGACCCGAAGTCGGCCGAGAAGCGGACGCACCACAGGGACAGCCACCCCACGTCGTCGAGGCTCACGCCTTCGGGCAGCGGGAGCGTGATCGACTCGTCGTCGTAGACCTCCCCCAGGAGGTCGCGGCTGATCGCCCGGCCGGACCCGAAGTCGTCGTCCTGCGCGACGTAGAAGCGCACGTCCACCCCCTCGCCGTCGTAGCTGAAGTCGGGGATCGAGATCGTGCAGTCGTCCACAACCTCGGCGCGCCCCGACACGTCGTGGAAGTACGTCGCCAGATCCGCGGACCAGCCGACCTTCTCGTGGGTCGACCCGCAGTCGGTCTGCATGGGACCCGGGTCGTCGTCGTCGCCGCCGACGGGGGCGCACGCGACGAGCAGAAGCAGGGGGATCGAACCGAGCAGGAGGCGCATGATTCGACGATACGCCACCGCGGATCTCTGGCCCCCCCGCAGTTTCCGTGTTAAGTCCCCCGCTCGCGCGCCGAACGCCGGCCCGCGAGGTACATGAACCCACCCCGGAGGTGTGCAATTCGTCGCAGAAGGCGTTTCCCGCCGATTCCAACCGAGCGCGGTCCGCGCCGGAACAAGCAAATCCGCATCAGCCCCATTCGTGTGATCGGTGCGGACGGGTCCCAAGTAGGGATCCTCGAGACATATCAGGCCATCCAGATGGCACAGGAGCAGGGCCTCGACCTCGTCGAGGTGTCCCCGGACACCCGCCCGCCCGTGTGCAAGCTGATGGATTACGGCCGCCACAAGTACGACCAGTCTCGCGCCGAGCGCGAGCGCAAGAAGAAGCAGACCGACAACACCCCCAAGGAAGTGCGGTTCCGTCCCAACACGGACACGCACGACATGGACGTGAAGATCGGCCACGCCGAGAAGTTCCTGAAGGACGGCCACAAGGTGAAGCTCACCGTGCGGTTCCGCGGGCGTGAGATGCGCCGTCAGGACGTCGGGCGCGAGACGCTTCGCACCGCGACCGAGCGCCTCAAGGAGGCGGGCAAGCTCGACAGCAACATCCCCGAGATGCAGGGCCGCATGATCTCCGTGACCATGTCCCCGCTCTCCCAGAAGGGGAGGGCTCAGGGCCCCGCTCCGCCGGAGCCGCCGATGAAGAAGTCGGCGGCGCGGGCCGCCGCGGCCAAGGCGGAGCGAGCCAAGTCCGCCGCGTTGGCCGCCAAGGCCGCGAAGGCGCCGCACCCGAACGCTCCGAAGCCTGAAGCGCCCGAGGCCGCCGCGGCCGAAGCCGCCGCGACCGAAGCCGACGCCCCCGTGGCCGAAGCGACCGAAGCCGCCGCGA
>CAZUHI010000025.1:10447-105428 GCA_964620495.1 uncultured Rickettsiales bacterium
GCCGCCGCGACCGAAGCCGACGCCCCCGTGGCCGAAGCGACCGAAGCCGCCGCGACCGAAGCCGACGCCCCCGAGGCCGACGCCCCCGAGAGCACGGACTAGCGACGCGCGTCGTGACGCGCCCACTCATCGTCTTCGCCCACGGCGCAGGCCTCCCCTCGTCCCATCCGTGGATGCAGGGGTGGGCCGAGCGCTTGGCCGTGCTCGGCGACGTGAGGACCTTCGACTACGACTACATGGCCCGCGGCAAGCGCGCCCCGGACCGCATGCCAAAGCTGCTGGTGAGGCACCGGCGCGCCCTGGACGAGGCTCGGGCCGAGGTCCCGGACGCGCCCACGATCCTCGCGGGGAAGTCGATGGGGTCGAGGGTCGGCTGCCACCTCACGCTGGAGGAAGGGGTGGCCCGGATCGGCGGCCTGATCTGCTTCGGCTACCCCCTCGTGGGCGTCAACGGCAAGCGCCGCGACGAGGTGCTGCGGGCGTTGCGTACGCCGATCCTGTTCCTGCAGGGCACCCGCGACCGGCTCTGCCCGCTGGACGTGCTCGCGGAGGTCCGGCCGCAGATGACCGCGCGCTCCGAGCTGCACGTCGTGGACGGCGGCGACCACTCCCTGCGGGTGGGCAAGCGCGCGCTCGCGAAGGCGGGCCGCACCCAGGCGGACGTGGACGACGACATCGCGGCGGCCGTCGCCGCCTTCATCGCGTCGCTGTAGAGGCCAGCATCCCGCACGCCGCGTGGCGCGCCTTGCCGCCCGAGTAGCGCCTCACGACCGGGACCTTCAACGCCTGCAGCGCGTCCACGAACGCGTCGCGCTCGGCCGCGTCGGGGGGGCGGAACCCGTCGGGGCGGGCGTCGTTCACGTCGATGAGGTTGACCCGCAGGCGGAGGTCCCCGAGCAGCTCGCCGAGGGCGGCCGCCTCCTCCGGCGACGTGTTCACCCCGGACATCATCACCCAGGCCACCGTCGTCCTGCCCTTGCTGCCGGGCCCGTCCTCGTACGCCCGGAGCGCGTCCGCCACCTCGGCCATGGAGAAGCGCCCCGCCACCGGGAGCAGCTCCCTCCGCCGCGCGGGCAGGGCCGACGTCAAGGAGACGATCAGCCGGTACTTGTGCCCCTCGGCGGCGAAGCGACGGATGCCGGGCACGAGGCCCACGGTCGAGATTGTGATCGCCTTCGCCCCGATCGCCCCGCAGGCGGGCTCGCACAGCACGGCGGCCGCCTGGAGCACGGCGTCGTAGTTGTGCAGCGGCTCGCCCTGGCCCTGGAAGACCGCCCCCGTCACCCGGCCCGGAGCCTCCGCCCGCACGACGCGCCAGGCCGAGACCATCTCCCACGCCGCGAGGTTTCGGGTGAGCCCCAGGCGCCCCGTCGCGCAGAAGGTGCACTGCATCGCGCAGCCGACCTGCGAGGAGAGGCACACGGTGAAGCGGCCCTCCCTCTCCAGGGGGATGCGGACCGCCTCGGACAGGGCCCCGTCCGGCGATCGGAGGAGGTACTTCACGAACCCGTCGGACGGGTCGGTGGCGCGCTCGACGACCTCCAGGTCCGACGCGTCCATGGTCGCGGCGATGGCCTCCAGCGTCGCCCGGGCGACGCGCGGGTCGGGCAGGGACCGTCCCGGAGCGACGTGGTGCCGGGCGAGCACCCGACGCGCGTGCTGGAGCGAGATCGTCGTCCCCGCGGCCGCGAGGTGCGCGACGAGATCCTCGGGGACCATTCCGGAGAGGTGGGGCTTCACGGGGTCGCGTCATACCACCCCCGCTCCTGTCGAGACCGGACGGTATCCTCGAGCGATGCGTCCGCTCCTGATCGCCGCCTCGTTCTCCCTGATCGCATGCCCCGGCGGCGACGACGGCCCCTTCGAGGGCGACGACGCGGGCGAGTGCTCGGACGACGCGGACAACGACCGCGACGGTCGGTTCGACTGCGACGACCCGGACTGCGAGGGCGCGGTGGCCTGCACCGGCGACGACGACGACGCCGTGGACGACGACGACGCCGCGGACGACGACGACTTCACGGTGGACGACGACGACGCCGCGGACGGCGCGGTCATGTACGCGCACACCGCGACCCAGCTCTACGAGGTCGACCCCGAGGACAACCTCGACGTGCGCCTGGTGGGCAGCTTCGATCCGGCCGTGTTCTCGGCCGCCGACCTGTCGGGGGTCAGCGACATCGCCATGGACGGCCAGGGCCGGATGTACGCGATCGCTTGGTGGGAGCTGTATCGCGTCGACCCGGCCACGGCGTCCCTGACGCTGCTGACGGAGATCGCAGGCATCGGGGCGGCCTTCAACGCCCTCACGGCCCTGGCCGACGGCCGCCTCGTGGCGGGCAACGGCTCGGAGATCGCGGTCATCGACCCCACCACGGGGGTGGTCGAGTCCACGGGCGCCCTCAACAACGTCGTGTTCGCGGGCGACATGGTCGGCTTGCCCGACGGACTGATGTACTGCCTGGTGGCGGACGACACCGAGTCGTCGTCGCCCACCTCCCTGGCGATCTGGGAGCCCGCCCAGGGCACGACCCTGATCGTCGGCGCCACGGGACAGGGGGCCATGTTCGGCGTCGGGTACGCAGACCAGACCCTCTACGGCTTCAACGAGGGAGGCGACATCTTCACGATCGACGGCCTCTCCGGGGCCGCGACCCTCGCGCGCAGCCACGGGATCCCCTTCTGGGGCGCCGCCACCAACCCGGCACGTTGGGAGACCAAGGTCCCGGAATGAGGTCTCCCCGGGTCGCGCTGCTCGTCGTCGCGGCGATCGCCGTCAGCGGAGTCGGCTTCCCCCTCGTCGTGTCCCCGCCGGACGCGACGGTGTGGCCGCACCTGGTGCTGTGGGTCCCGTTCGCGCTCGTCCTGCGGCGGACGCACGGGGTCCGAGCCCTGCTCGCGGGGTGGGCGACGGGCGCGCTCGTCTACGCCGTCGGGTTCCGCTGGCTCGCCGACAGCGTGGAGCGGTTCACCGGGATGTCCCCCGTCGTCGGCTGGGTCGTCGGGGCCGCCTTCGGGGTGCTGTGGGGGTTCGCGTACGGCGTCTGGGGCGCGGGCCTGGGTCCGGTGGCGCGCGCGACGGGGCGGTGGTGGCCGGTGGCGGGCGCGCTGTGGTTCGCGGCCTGCGAGCACTGGAACCCCCAGCTGTTCCCGTGGACGCAGGCCGCGCCCTGGTACCTGCACTCCGAGGTCTTCCTCGGCATCTCCCTCGGCGGCCCCGCCCTCCTCACCTTCGCGATCGTGCTCATCAACCTCGCCGTCGTGGCCGCGGTGGAGCGGGCGACGGGGCGACCGGAGCACGTCCCGGGGGCGCTCGAGCGGGCCGTCGCCACGGCGCTCGTGACGGTGCTCGTCCTCATCGGGTGGTCCCACCACCGGCTGGGCGTCCTCGCCGAGGCCGAGGCGCAGGCCGATCCGCTGCGCGTCGCGTTGATCCAGAACAACCTCGAGCCCGGGGAGTTCCGCGCGCTCAACAAGGCCGACAAGAGCGGCGTGGTCCAGGGCCTCGCCGACCTGTCTCGGGAGGCCCTCGTCGCGGACCCGGACGTGGACGTGGTCATCTGGGCCGAGGCGGCGATCCTCGGGCGTCCGGACCAGAAGCGGAACGGGCCGCTCCGCGCCTTGGTGCGCGACGAAGACGTGGAGGTGTGGACCGGCGCGTCGTTCCGGCTGCCGGGCGAGCGCAAGCCCGTGCCGCGACGGGTGGGCGCGTTCCGGGTCGGGACCGACGGTCGCGTCGCCGGGCGGTACGACAAGAACGTGCTGCTGCCCTTCGGCGAGTACATGCCCCTGTCGGACGTCTTCCCGATCCTCGACGACATCGGGGGGGCGCGGGAGCTCCAGGGGGGCGACGAGATGACCGTGTTCGAGGACGCGCCCGCCGACTTCGCCTTCCTCATCTGCTACGAGGCGACGCGCGGCCGGCTCACCCGCGAGGCCGCCCGGTCCGGCGCGGAGCTGCTGGTGAACATCACCTACGACGGCTGGTTCGGGGACTCGGAGTGCCCCCACCAGCACCTGATGCTGGCGGCCGCCCAGGCAGCGGCGACGGGGATCCCGATGGTGCGCGCGGCGGGGACGGGGATCAGCGCGATCGTCGACGCGCGCGGGGTGCCGATCGCGACCACCGACGTCTTCGAGCGCACCTTCCTCACGGGCGAGGTCCGTCCCGTCGCGCGGCCGTCGGTGTACGTCGCCCTGGGGGACTGGGTCGCGTACCTCGCCACGATCGCGGCGTTCGTGGCCCTCGCGATCGGGGCGACGCGCCGGCGAGAGTCGGCCGCCGTGCGGGCCGCCGCCGTGCTCCTGCTCGTCGCGCCCCTCGCGTGGGCGATCAACCCGAAGGTGCCGTGGGCCGAGCTCGCGGCCTGGGGCTTCGCCGTCCTCGCCCTGGTGGTGTGCTCCGTGCCCCGTTTGCGCGCTATTCTCCGCGTCCCTTGAGCGCGAACCTCGAAATCGTGAGAGCGGAGTGGCAGCGGCGGACGCTGGCTCAGTACCGCGCGGCCTCGGTCACGTCGGAGTTTCTGAGCTGGCTCGTCCGCCTCGGGTTCTCCTCCGAGACGCTGGTGGCGGGCCACAAGGTGCTGGGGGACAAGATCGACCACGCCGACATGACGTACGAGGTCTTCACTTCCCTCGGCGGGGAGGGCGACCCCCTGGCCGTGTCCGAGGGCAGCCTCCTGCTGGACCAGGGCTGGGGCCGACCCACCTTCGAGCGGATGGTCCTCGCAGGCCTGGACGTCTTCTGCGTGGCGGAGACGCTGGCCGCGCCCCTCTACTCGGCGATGCTCGACGGCGCCCGCAAGGACGAGCCGAAGCAGATGCTGGAGCGCGTGGTGCAGGACGCGGACGACCACAAGGCGTTCGGGTGGAAGGTGATCGACGAGGCGATCGAGCAGGACGAGGAGATGGTCCGCAAGCTCGCGAAGCACGCCCTGCCGAAGCAGCTGGCCCGCGTCGAGCGCGCCTGGGGGTTGCTGCCGGACGGCTGGATCGAGCCCGTCGGACCGCACGAGAAGCCCTACGGCCTCATCCCCCGCGCGCAGTACAAGCGCGAGTTCTATCAATCGATCGCGGAGGAAGTGCTCCCCGCCCTCGACGACCGAAACCTCGGAGGTCGTGGCGCCTGGGGCGCCCGCCCCCGCTGACCCTCCGGAGCTCCGTGGCCCACCCCGTCACCCTCGACCTCCTCGACTACATCGAGGCGTCGCCGTCCCCCTATCACTGCGTCGCCGAGTCCGAGCTTCGCCTCGTCGCCGCGGGCTGGTCCCGCGTGGAGGAGCGAGACGCGGACTGGGACCTCTCGCCCGGCGCCCGCGGGTACGTGGTCCGGGGCGGCTCGATCGTCGCCTGGCGCATGGGCGCGGAGGCGCCCACGTCGTCGGGTTTCCGGCTCCTGGGCGCCCACACCGACTCCCCGAACTTCCGCATCAAGCCGGTGCCGGACGTCACCCGCCACGGGGCGGCGCTGCTCGGCCTCGAGGTCTACGGCGGCGTCCTCCTGGGCACGTGGACGGACCGGGACCTCGGCCTCGCCGGTCGCGTCACGCTGCGCGGGGAAGGCGGCGCCGCGGGCGGCAACCACGCTCTGGACGTGCAGACCGCGCTGCTGCGGGTGGACCGGCCCCTGTGCCGCATCCCGCAGCTCGCGATCCACCTGAACCGCGGCGTGAACAAGGACGGCCTGAAGCTCAACCAGCAGGACCACCTGCCCGCGCTGTGGGCCCTCGCGCCGAAGGGCGACCCGACGGGAGAGGAGGCCTCCGAAGCAGGCGACGTCGGTCGATTGAAGCGGTTCGTCGGGGGCGAGCTCGGGGTGGATCCCCACCGGATCCTCGGCTGGGACCTGGGCCTTCACGTGGCGCACCCGCCCACGCTCGCAGGCCTCAACGACGAGTTCATCCACGCCCCCCGGCTCGACAACCAGGCGAGCTGCCACCACGCCCTCGCCGCGCTGCTCCGCACCGGAGACCCGCTGCCCGACGGCACCGCGGTGGCCGCCCTGTACGACCACGAGGAGGTGGGCTCCCGGTCCGCGGCGGGCGCGTCCGGCTCGTTCGTGAGGGACGTCGTGACCCGGCTCGCGGGCGGCGACCGCACCTCGCTCGTGCGGTCCGTCGCGAGCTCCGTGCAGATGTCGATCGACATGGCGCACGCCGCCCACCCGAACTACGGCAGCAAGCACGACCCGCAGCACAAGCCGGTGTTGGGCGGCGGGCCGGTCATCAAGACGCACTCCTCGACCCGCTACGCCTCGGAGGCGTGGACGTCCGGGTTGGTGCGCGGTCTGGCGGCGGACGTCGGAGTGGCCACACAGGAGTTCGTGGTGCGCACCGACCTGCCGTGCGGCTCCACGATCGGCCCGATCGTGGCGGCGGGGCTCGGCATGCGCACGGTCGACGTCGGCAACCCGATGCTGTCGATGCACTCCGCCCGGGAGATGGCCGGGGCCGACGACCCCGAGCCGATGGTGCGGCTGCTGTCGACGTTCCTCCGGTGGATCCCGTGACCGACGCCTACGCCGAAGAGATCGCCTTCTGGGACGGGATGGCCCCGCGGTACAGCGCCGGCGCCGGGCACCGCACCCCCGTCTTGATGGACGAGCTGCTGCGGGCGCCGATCGACGCCCGGGTCTGCCTCGACGTGGCCTGCGGGCCCGGTCGGACCACCGCCCGGCTGGCCGCGAAGTTCCCGGACGCGGACGTGTCGGGCGTGGACATCAGCCCCGCGATGCTCGAGGTCGCCCGGGCGGAGCACCCCGCTCTGAAGTTCGTCCTCGGCCGGGACACGCGCCTGCCTGCGGGCGACGCGTCCGTCGATCTCGTGACGATCAGCCTCGGGCTCATGCTCTTCCCCGAGCCGGAGCCCGCGCTGGAGGAGATCGCCCGCGTCCTGCGCCCGGGCGGCGAGCTGCGGGTGGGCGTGTGGGGCCGGCCCGAGCGGACGAACTTCCCCACGTTCGGACTCGCCCTCGCCAAGCGGCTGGGCCACCACGTCCCCACCCCGCCGCGCTCGAACTTCCACCTGGGGACCGCGGACGCGCTGGCGGCCGCAGCGGCAGCGACCCGGCTGCGCCTCGTCGATTCCCGGTACTGGGCGCTCACCTTCCCCTACGCGTCGGGGGCCGAGGCGTGCCTCGATCTCGGACTCACGGAAGACGAACCGGGCTTCCTCAAGGAGGTCCTGGGGGACGCGTGGGAGGGGTTCCTCCCGAAGGCCGAAGCCGAGGCCGACCGACTCCTCGTCGAGGGCGACGGCGCGCTGGTGATGGACACCCTGGTCGGCACCTTCCGGTGACCTACTCGCTCAAGGAGGTCTACTACACCCTCCAGGGCGAAGGCGCGCAGGCGGGACGCGCCGCGGTGTTCGCGCGCTTCGCCGGGTGCAACCTCTGGTCGGGGCTCGAGAAGGATCGGGCCACGGCGCAGTGCAACTTCTGCGACACCGACTTCGTGGGCACCGACGGCCCCGGGGGCGGCAAGTTTCGGTCCTCCGAGGCGCTCGCGGACCACCTCCGTGCCGCCTGGGACGCGGGGGCCGAAACGGGCGCTCCGTACGTCGTGTTCACGGGCGGCGAGCCGATGCTGCAGCTGGACGAGCCGTTGATCGACGCGTGCCACGCGGCCGGGCTGGAGGTCGCGATCGAGACGAACGGGACGTTCGCGGTGCCCGCCTCGGTGGACTGGATCTGCGTCTCTCCGAAGCCGTCCTCGAACCTCGTGCAGCGCACGGGGCAGGAGCTCAAGCTCGTCTTTCCGCACGAGGTGACGCCCGACTCGGTCGTCGATCTCGACTTCCAACACCGCTTCCTGCAGCCCATGGACGGCCCCGACCGGGTCGCCAACACCGCCGCCGTCGTCGACTTCTGTCGTCGCGACCCCCGCTGGCGGCTGTCCCTGCAGGTGCACAAGCTCGTGGGCATCCCGTGACCTCCGCACGCATCCTCCTGCTCTTGCTCCCCCTCCTCATCCTCGGGTGCGCGCCCGATCCCGAGACGATCGGGGCGACGCCGGAGCTGCTCCCCGCCGCCGGGGCCGAGCCGGACGGGGCGCAGGGCACGCCAGAGACCGACGGCGAGCAGCCCTCGGAGCAGCCCGCGGCGGCTCCCGAGGAGCCGGGCGACCCCATCCCGGGCGTGGACGTGTCCATGACGGACCTGCCCGCGGACTGGACGAAGGTGAAGGCGGGGGGGGTCGCGTTCGCGTTCGTGCAGGCCACCGTGGGCGTGGACACCGTGGACGCCGCCTTCGAGAAGAACTGGGTCGAGGCGAAGCGGGCGGGGCTCGTCCGCGGAGGATTCGCCGTCTACCTGCCCGGGGCGGATCCCGAGGCCCAGGCGCGGCACCTCCTGGCGACGACGAAGCCGGGGTCCGGCGACCTTCCGCCGACCGTCGTCGTGGGCCTCGGAGACCCGCCGACGAAGCCTCGCGAGGCGTTCGGAGCCGAGCTGAAGACGTTCCTGGCGGTGCTCGAGGAGGCCACCGGCGGCAAGCCGATCGTGGCGACGTCCCCCGATTTCTGGAACGAGCACGTGGCCGGATCGTTCGGCGAGTACCCCCTGTGGGTGCGGCAGACGGGCGTCGATGAGCCGACGCTGCCGACCGGCTGGGACGGGTGGACCTTCTGGCAGCACACCCTGAACGACGAGGTGGAAGGCATGGAGGGGAAGGCGAACCAGGACACGTTCGCCGAGTCGCTCAGCTCCCTGAAGGGCCTCGCGCTGCCTTAGCAGGCTGCTGAAGAGCCGGCGCGGCAGGAGCCCGGGCATATCCCGCCGAAATGCGGCATGTCGGCGGGATGTGGCGCCCTAGTAGATCGGCCCCAGCACCAAGCGCGGGTCGGGGAAACGCTCCCGGGCGGCGGCCCGCTCCGAGCGGGTGACGACGCCCGGCAGGTCGTGCGTCTCGGGACGCCCCCAGGACAGCTGGAAGTGCAGGTGGGGAGGCCAGCCGCCGTTCTCGTGTTCGGCCCCGAGCCGACCGAGGACCTCCCCCGCCGCGAATCGACGGCCCCGGGGCGAGTCCTGCAGGGTCGCCCCGTCCAAGTGGCCGTGGAGCGCATACAGCTCGACGCCCTCGAGCGCGTGGTGCGTGACCACCACGTGGCCGTAGTCCCCGGCCGCGGCGTTGTAGCCGGCGTGCAGGACCATCCCATCGGCGAACGCGTGGACCGGCGTCCCGACGGGACCTCCCAGGTCGACGCCCATGTGCACGGTCCGCCGCTCCTCGCCCCCGAACAGGTCCTGCGTGTAGATGACGCGGTCCTCGTCGTAGCGGCCCACGGACCACGCCGACGTCGACGTCGGACGGTCCGCCTCGGGCACTGTGAAGTCGAGCACGTCGTAGCCGTCGGGCAAGTGCACCACGGGGTGAAACCGCAGGCGGGGGAGGTCGCGGGCGGGCATCGACACGTAGGATGCCGCCCCGGAGACCCCATGGGCCACTACGACCTCTTCAGCACCTTCTACGACGCCTCCACCGAGAGCCACTACGTCGAGCAGCGGCCCCTGGCCGTCGAGGCGCTGGACCTCGCCTCGGGCCTCGCCGTCCTCGATCTCCCCTGCGGCACCGGCCAGGCGTTCGACGGCATCGCCCCCGCGATCCTCCCCGGCGGCGCGCTCGTCGGCGTCGACTTCAGCTCCGGCATGCTCGGCAAGGCAACGAAGCGGGCGCAGAAGCACGGCTGGGATCACGCGGTCCTCCTACAGGGCGACGCCCGCACCGTGTCCCCCACCGACCTGGCCGCGGCGGGCGGGCCCGAGGCCGTCGACCGCCTGCACGTCTTCCTCGGCATGACCGCCTTTCCGGACTGGCGCGACGCGTTCACGAACCTGTGGGCGCTGCTGAAGCCCGGCGGGCGCTGCGTGATCGTGGACGTACACACCGAGAAGCTGTCGTTCCAAGGCCGGCTGGTGAACTGGACCGCCAAGGCCGACATCACCCGGCCCTTCTGGGAGCCTCTGGAGGCCGTGGCCGAGAACTACGAACGTCGGGAGATCCCCAGCAAGCCCGCCCACGGCGGCTCGATGTACCTCGCGACCGGGACGAAGCCCGCATGAGACATGCCCTGGCGGCCCTCCCGATCCTCCTCATCGCGTGCGGCGATCCGGCCCCTGCGCCCCCGCCGACGCCCGACGCGACGCCCCCCGAAGTCGAGGGACCGACTCCCCTCCTCGAGCGCGCGGACCTCTCCCCCGCGGCCCGCAAACAGCGCCTCCTGACCCTCGGCCTCGCCCACCACGACATGCGGGCCTGGGCCGCCGCGCGAACCCCCTGGACCGAGCTGGCCGCCGCCGCCTCGTCCGAGCCCGGCGTGGCGTACAACCTGGCCGTCCTCGACTTTCACGAGGGCGCGCTGGACGCCGCGAGCAGCCGCCTCGACGCCGTCGATCCGGGGACCGACCGAGACTTGGAGGCGCGCGTCGCCTTCCTCCGCAGCCGCGTCGCGTACGAGCGCGGCGACGTCTCGGGGCAGCTCGCCCAGCTCATGAAGGCCGCCGCCGCGGACCGCACCAACGCGGCCCACGCGCTCGCCGTCGCGCAGACCGGGCAGGGCGGAGCCGCCGAGCCGAAGGTGATCGAGATCCACTTCCGCCGCGCGATGGACGCGGCGCCCGGCAACGTCCGCGTCCTGGCGGAGTTCGCCCGGTGGGCACGCGCGCGGCCGGAGCCCGCGCTCGGGGCCGAGGGGGACCGGATCGCCGGCGAGCTCGGACGCTGGGTGGAGGGCGAGGTGCCCGAGAACCCGGTCGGGCTGCTGAACGCCCTGCGTGGGTCCCGTCGCTACCGCCTCGACGCCGCGGCCATCGACGCCGCGGGCACCCTGGACCCGGTGCGGAGCCTCCGGGACCTCGACGCGCCCGCCCCGACCCCGCGACCGTCCCGGTGGAAGGCCGAGTCCGTGGTCCTCCCCGGCGAGGGGCCGCTGCTCGACGCGGTCGTGCTCGACGACATGGTCGACGGCGTCGCCGGGGAGCTGCCCGCCCCCGGCGTCGCCCTCCTGCGCGGCGGCCTCGTCTCCTACGCAAGCACGGCCGCGGATCCGCCCGGCGTCATCGCCCGGTTCGACGGCGCGACGCGCCTCCTCGCGCTCGACGCCGACAACGACCCGGCGATGGAGCTGCTGATCGTCGAGCCGACGGGCCTGCACGTGCTCGATCGGGGCGCCGACCACACCTGGACCGAGGTCGGGAAGGTGCCCCTGACCGGAGCGCCCCGACACGTCGAGGTCGTCGACCTGGAGTCGGACCACGATCACGACCTGCTCGTCGTCGCGGCGGACGGCGCGGTCCTGCGCTCGGTGAACGTCGAGGGGTTCGGCGCCCTGGAGCCCGCGGGCCTGCCCACCGACGGCCTCGACGTGACGCGGATCGAGGCCATCGACGTCGACGGAGACCACGACCGGGACCTGCGCGTGCACCACCCCGGCGGCGTGGTGGTCCTCGACAACCTCCGGCAGGGCGACTACGTCCGCGGCGAGGCGCGTGAGTTCCGGCCCCCGCCTCCGCACCTCGGAGATACGGCGCGGTGGCCGCGCGCCGACTTCGACCTGGACGGGATCGCCGACGCAGCCCACGAAGGCGCGGTGCCCGGGCTCGTGATCGACTGGGACCGGGACGGCGACTACGACATCCTCGAGTTCAGCGACCCCCCGACCCTGCAGCGCAACGACGTCGGCTCGTCGGTGCCTCGGCTCTCGATCTCCCTGCGCCAGCCCTCTGCGAAGGGCCCGGCAGACATGCGCGGCGTGGTCGTGGAGGTGGTGCACGGCACCCGCACGGACGCCTTCTTCCCGTCCCGACCGAACCTGCTGATCGGCTTCTCGACCCGGCCCACGATGCTCAAGGCGACCTGGCCCAACGGGGTGAGCCAGTACGTGCTCGACCCGGAAGCCGGGCGCCACTACGACATGCTGCTGCCCACGAAGCTGGAGGGGTCCTGCCCCTTCCTCTACGCGTGGGACGGCGAGGAGCACCGCTTCGTGACCGATCTGCTGGGCGTGAGCCCGGTGGGGCTCGCGCTGGCGCCGAACTTCTACGCGCCCGCCGACCCGGACGAGTACCTGCGGCTGCCCGATTGGGTCCGCCCGAAGGACGACTTCCTCGAGCTCCGCTTCACGGAGGAGCTGCGCGAGATCACGTACCTGGACGCCTTCGAGCTGGTGGCGGTCCGACACCCGGCGGGCACCGTGGCGCACAGCTACGAGAAGTGGACGATGCCGTTCGTCACGGGCTTCGACCTGCGCTTGACCGACCCGCCCCGGGCGCCGGTCTCGGTGACGGCCGGGGACGGCGCCGACGTGACCGACGTCGTTCGATCCCGAGACGCGACGTACCTCGGAGGGCCGACGAAGCGCGCGCGCTACCAGGGGGTCATGGAGCCCTGGTCGGTCACGGTCGAGCTGCCTCCCGAGGTGGCCGCCGCGGACGACCCGGTGCTGCTCCTCACGGGGTGGCTGCAGTGGGGCAACACGTCCACCAACATCGCGCGGGCGCAGGCCCGAGAGCGGCCCATGTTCCCCGTCCTCGAGGTGCCCGACGGCGACGGGTGGCGGCCCACCGAGGTGAACGTCGGCCTGCCTGCGGGCAAGACCAAGCCGGTGTACGTGGCGTTGACGGGCGCCCTGAACCCCGACGATCCCCGGGTCCGCATCACGACGGACTTCGAGGTGTATTGGGACCGCATCGCGGTGGCTCGTGGGGTCGACGCGCCCCACGACGAAGAGCGCATCCGGGCCGACGACCCGGTGCTGCAGCCGGGCGGCTTCTCACGGATGTACCGGGACGCGGCGAACGGACCCCACCTGTTCGACTACACGCAGCGCACCCCGTACCCCACGCGGCCCACCCCCGAGGGCGAGCACCGACCCGTCGCGTGGACGCCCCTGCAGGGCCCGCGCACGGCGTTCGGTGCGGTCGCCGACCTCCTCGCCGCGGTGGACGACCGGTCGGTGGTGTTCGGGGACGGCGAGGAGCTGGTGCTGCGATTCGACGTCTCGGGCGCGACCCCGGCCCCCGGAGAGGCCACCACCTTCTTCGTCTTCAGCCACGGCTGGGCGAAGGACGGGGACCCGAACGTCGCGTACTCCCAGACCAGCGAGCCCCTGGCCTGGAGCGGCATGACGCCCGACCCGTACAGCGATCCCGGCCCCCCGCCGGACGTCATGAAGGACCTGGAGTCGTCGCTCACCCGGTTCGTCGGGCCCGAGCAGCTCCGCCGACGAGTCCGCCAATAGAGTACGCCCGCGCTCCCCGGTTCCATCGATGAGCGGGGCGGTTAAGGTGTACGTGCATGCGTGCGTTCGTCCGACTCCGTCTGCCCGACGGCACCGAGGAGACCCTGGCCCCGGGCGACCTCGTGGGTCGCCTGGAGACCGCCGCGCTGCACCTCGACGACGCCCGGATCTCCGAGGCCCACGCGCTCGTGAGCCTCCGCGGCGACGAGCTGCGCCTGCTCGGTCTGCGCGGCCGCTTCGCCGTGGACGGCGCGCCGATCAAGGAGGTCGCGCTCCGGCCGGGGCTTCGCGTCGAGTTCGCGCCGGGCCTCGCCGTGGACGTCGCGGAGGTCTCCGTGCCGGACGAGGTGCTCGCCGTCGAGGCGGACGGCCTCGCCCGCCAGGTCCTCTCCGGGGTGTGCTCGATCCACCTGGACCCCGAGCCGCGCATCACCCACCGCTACGAGCTCGGCGCCGCGGCGCACGTGTGGACGTCCGGCGCCGCGTGGACCATCCGGGTCGCCGGGCAGGCCGCCCGCCCCTTGGAGGCCGGCGACGAGTGGGAGATGGGCGGACGATCGTTCGCGGCGGTCCCGGTGTCCCTGCTCGAGGCCGCCAGCCCCGCCACCCGCGCGGGCGGCGTGCGTCCCCCGCTCACGATCGAAGCCCGCTTCGACTCCGTACACATCCACCGCGATGGGGTCCTCGCCCTCAGCCTCGCAGGCATCGCCGCCCGCATCGTGTCCGAGCTCGTCGCCTTCGACGGACCCGTGTCCTGGCACGTGCTCGCGGGCGAGATCTGGAAGGACGAGACGGAGCGGATCCTCCTGCGCCGAAAGTGGGACGTCTCCCTCGCTCGCCTCCGCAAGAAGCTGCGCGGCGCGGGCCTGCCCCCCGGCCTCATCCGGGCCGACCGGACCGGCCACATCGAGCTGGTCATGGAGCTGGGCGACGAGGTCGTCGACCAGACCTGATGAGCGAGTCCAACTGGCCGGACGCGAGCGTCGCCGGCGTGTGGGGCGACGCGCGTCCCGACGCCGTGGAGCCCGCGGACGAGTCCTTCGGCGTGGACGAGACCGCCCGCTACGACCGCGGCGGACTGCTGGGCGTCGGCGGCATGGGGCGCGTGGTGTCGGCGCGGGACAAGCGCCTGGACCGGGACGTCGCCCTCAAGGAGGCGCTGCCCGAGACCGGCCCCGACGGCGCCCGACGGCTCGCCCGCGAGGCCCGCATCACCGCCCGCCTGGAGCACCCCGGCATCGTCTCGGTGCACGACGCGGGCACCGACGCCGAGGGCAGGCCCTGGTACACGATGCCCGTCATGCGGGGTCGCAACCTGGCGGCGGTGCTCGCCGATCCCGAGCGGAGCCGGGCGACCGTCCTGCGACGGCTCCTCGCGGCGTGCCAGGCCGTCGCCTACGCCCACAGCCGGGGGGTGGTCCACCGGGACCTGAAGCCCGCGAACATCCTGCTCGGCGAGTTCGGCGAGACGCTGGTCGCCGACTGGGGGCTGGCCCTGCCCCTGGACGAGGAGGACGACGACGCGGTCGGCTCGGTGGGGACGCCGGGCTGGATGAGCCCCGAGCAGGAGCGGGGGAGCCGCGTCGACCGCCGATCCGACGTGTGGTCGCTGGGTGCGATCCTCGCCGAGGTCTTGGGGGACGAGGAGCTCCCCGAAGCCCGCGCCATCGTGCGTCGCGCCACCCGCGAGGACCCGGCCTCCCGCTACCCGGACGCCGCCGCCCTGGCCGAGGACCTGGCCCGGTACCTCGACGGCCGCCGGGTGCGCGCTCACGAGTACACCGCGGCGGAGCTGCTCGGGCGGCTCGCGAGGCTGTGGAAGGCCCCGCTCATCGTCGGCGGGCTGGCGGCGGTCGTCGTGTCGGCGGCGGTGGTGGTGGGCGTCCAGCGCGAAGCCGCGCAGCGGGAGCGCGCCCAAGGGAACCTCGCGCAGGCCCTGATCCTCCAGGCGCGGACCGCGGAGGAGGAGGACCGTCGAGCCCAGGCGGAGGTGCTGGCGGCCGAGGCGCTGGCGATCCGCGACTCGCCCCAGGCCCGCGGGGTGCTCGTGGGCTACAGCGGGGTCCCCCGCCCCCGGCGCGAGATCGTGTCGGGGATGCCGAGCGGCTGCGATTCGAGCTGGGTCCGCCCCGACGGCACGCGTTTCTGCCTTACGGGGACGTCCCTCGCCGCCCACCGCCCGGGGTCCGCCGACCCCCTCTGGATCCGCGAAGACGACCGCCCCCGACTGATCTTGAGCGACCGCGGGACGGCGTTCCTCGCCCACGGCCTGTCGACGTCGGCGCTGGACCTCGAGAGCGGGGAGGACGTCGAGGTGTTCTCCGAGACCCTCTACGGGCAGTACGCGGCGGAGGGCTCCCGCGACCGAGTCGTGTTGTGGCGGGGCCCGGACTTCCTGCATGTCGACCGCAGCACGGGGGCGCGGTCCTCGGGGTCGGGGTGCGCGGGGACCGTGATCGGGGCGGCGTTCCGCGGGGAGGTGCTGACCGTGCTCTGCGCCAACCTGGACATGGTCCACCGGTCGGCCGACGTGACCGAGGCGCACGAGCCCCTGGCCGTGGTGCCGTTGACCCTCCCGGGAGGCGCGATCTCGTTCACCCGGCTCGACGACGATCGGGTGGTCGTGGGGGGCACCGCCGGCACCGCGTCCGTGCTGAGCGCCGAGGACGGGTCCCTGCTCGTCTCTCGGCGCATCGCGGACCACCCGCTCGCCGAGGTGCTCGTGCAACCCGACTCCGACCGCGTCGCGCTGCGCACCGAGCAGGGCCGAGTCGTGGTGTGGGACGTGGACGGGCTGGGGGTGATGCGCCTCCCGGTCCGGGGCGTCGGCGACATGGCGTGGCGGGCCGACGGCGCCCTCCTGTTGGCGGGGGAGCAGGCGGAGGTGTGGCACCTGCCCGAGCCCGCCGCGCCGCGCATCATCCCGACGTCCGCGGGGCTCGCCACGGTCCGCGCGTCGCCCGACGGACGCACCCTCGTGGCCGCGCGAGGCGACGGGTTCCTCACGCTTTGGACTCCGGGCGAGGGGAGGCGCGACCTCGAGGTCTTCGACTCGGTGGTGAAGGACGCGCGGTTCACGCCCGACGGGGCGCACGTCCTCGCCGGGGCGGCGGCGCCCGTGCCGTCGAGGCTCGTGGAGGTCGCGACCGGGGAGTCGAGCCCCGGGGCCGTCGGCCGCAACGTCCGGCGGGTCGGCGTCGCGGCGGACGGGACGACCATCGGCCTCTCGTGGAGCGACTGGTTCCAGCTCGCCCCGAGCCCGGACGGGGCCCGGAAGAAGTCGCAGCTCCAGGGCGGGCCCTTCTGGGACCTGGCGTTGTCCCACGACCTGAAGCTGGCGGCCGTGATGGGCGACGGGCCGCGGGTGCACGTGGGGACCCCGCGCGGGGGGGCGTGGAACCCGGCGTGGGCGGCGGACGTGGAGGGGGGCCTCGGGGTCGCCGTGCAGGCCGACGGGCGGGTCGCCGTGGGGACCGACGAGGGGGTGGTGCTGTTCGACGCGGGCGGCACGAACCGGCGGCTCCTGGTCGCTCCCGCCATGCGCGCGGCGCAGCCCGCGATCTCGCCGAGCGGCCGCTGGGTGGCTGCCGGGGACCTGTCCGGGTCGGTGTGGATCTGGGACGCCGAGGCCGACGGCGGGGGGGGCAGGCTGCGCGCCGAGCTGCGCGCCCACGACGGGCGGGTGTCGGGGATCCTGTTCCGCACCGAGGACGAGCTCGTGACGGGCGGGTGGGACGCGACGGTGCGGCGCTGGGACCTCTCCCTCCTCGAGCGGGACCCGAGCCCAGCGGAGGTCTCCGCGGCCTGGGAGATGGACCTCGAAGAGGTGCTCGGGGCCCGACGCTGAACGACCCGCGTTGCGGGGGCCGCCCGGTTCGACTACATTCCCTGCCGCTTCACGTGGAGGCGTGGCCGAGCGGTCGAAGGCAGCGGACTTGAAATCCGTAGGGCCCTCACGGGTCCCGTAGGTTCGAATCCTACCGCCTCTGCCACCCCCTCTTTCGAAGCACAGGATGGCCGGATCGGAGAGGTGACCGAGTGGCCGAAGGTGCATGATTGCTAATCATGTGGCGCTGTTGAGGCGCCCGAGGGTTCGAATCCCTCCCTCTCCGCCATCTTCCCCACTCGCTTCGCTCCTGCGCTTCAGCTCGCCATGCGGTGCTCTCGGAGCTTTCTCCACAGCGTGGACCGGCTCATGCCCAGCAGCTCGGCGGCGCGACCCTTCTTCCCGCGGGCGCGGCGTAGGGCGTCGGCGAGGCGTTCTCGCTCGAGCGCGACGGGGGTGAGGTCGCGGGCTTCGGGGGCGGGGCCCTCGCCGCGGAGCTCCGGGGGCAGCTCGTCCCGCGTCAGGGTCGGGCCCTCCCCCACCGCGAACGCGTACTCGATCACGTTGCGGAGCTCGCGGACGTTGCCCGGCCAGCGGTGCGTGAGGAGCGCGTCTCGGGCCGCGTCGCTGAAGGCCGTGACCGTGCGGAAGCCCTGCGCGTTGAACTCCTCCACGAAGTGGTCCGCGAGCGCCTCGATGTCGCCGTCCCGCTCGCGCAGCGGGGGCAGGAACAAGGGCACCACGCGCACGCGGTACATCAGGTCCTCGCGAAACCGCCGCTCCTCGACCTCCCGGCGGAGCGCGCGGTGGGTCGCAGAGACGATCCGCACGTCCACGCTCACCGTCTGCGAGCCGCCGAGCGGGGTGAACTTCCGCTCCTGAAGGACGCGCAGCAGCCGCGCCTGGATGTCGAGGGGGAGCTCGGCGATCTCGTCCAGGAAGAGCGTGCCCCCATGGGCCGATCGGAGGAGGCCGCGCCGGTCCGACACCGCCCCCGTGAACGCCCCCTTCACGTGTCCGAACAGCTCCGACGCCAGCATCTCGGGCGTGAACGTCGCGCAGTTCACCGCCCGAAACGGCCCGCTCCCGCGGGGGCTGAGATCGTGGATCGCGCGGGCCACGAGCTCCTTGCCCGTGCCCGTCTCCCCGCGCACGAGGACCCCCGCGTCCGTCCTCGCCACGCGACGGACCAGCTCCTCGAGCCGCGCCATCTGCGGCGACGACGAGAGCATCCCTCGAAATGTCGTCGTCTTCATTCGTCCCGACATGTCGCTACGAAGCGTAACACCGTCGCCCGACGAGAGCGCTGAACGCACGACGGCGGGGCCGAGGCGAAGCCGGCACGACTCCTGCGACAGGGGTCGGGCATGTCCGTCGACACCATCCTCGTCCCCACCGACTTCTCCGACTGCTCGCCCGGCGTGATCCGCCGCGCGGCCGACCTCGCGGCCGCCCTGGACGCCGAGGTCGTGATCCTCCACGCCTACGAGATCCCCGCGGGGATGACGGCCCAGACCCGCATCGAGCCGACCGCCGGAGCGGCCCCCGTCCCCGTGGGCGACCACCTCCGCGGACCTCGTGGTCATGGGCACCCACGGCCGTCGGGGTCTCCAGCGGCTCCTGCTCGGCAGCGTCGAACACCTGCAAGCCCGCGCGGAGCTCGACGGATGAACGTCGACCTGCGCGCCACCCCAACCCAGGAGACACCATGATCTTCCGCCAACTCTTCGACCGCGAATCCAGCACCTACACCTACCTCCTCGGCGACGAAGCCACCGGCGAGGCGGTCCTCATCGACCCCGTGCTCGAGCTCGTCGACCGCGACGTGCGCCTGCTCGCCGAGCTCGGCCTGAGCCTGAAGTACACGCTCGACACCCACGTCCACGCGGACCACGTCACCGCCTCGGGGACGCTGCGCGAGCGCTTGGGCAGCCGGGCCGTCCTCAGCGCTCGCGGCGGCGCGGCCTGCGCCTCGGTCCCCGTGGCCCACGGCGACGTCCTCGAGTTCGGCGACGTCGCCCTCGAGGTGCGCGAGACCCCCGGCCACACCGACACGTGCGTGTCCTACTACCTGCCCGAGCAGGACATGGTGTTCACCGGCGACACGCTGCTCGTCCGCGGCTGCGGCCGGACCGACTTCCAGGCGGGCGACGCCGAGACGCTCTACGACTCCGTCCACGAGCAGCTGTTCACGCTCCCCGACCACACCGCCGTCTACCCGGGCCACGACTACCGCGGGCGCACCGTCACGACCGTGGGCGAAGAGAAGACCCACAACCCGCGCCTCGGAGGCGGACGCTCGCGCGCCGAGTTCGTGGAGATCATGGCGAGCCTCGATCTGAGCCTCCCGAAGAAGATCGACGTCGCCGTGCCCGCCAACCAGAAGTGCGGCGTGCCCGACGACGGGGAGGCGTGGGCGCCGGTCGTGCGGACGAGCGCCGGGATCCCCGAGATCACCGTGGGCTGGTTGGCGGGCCGCCTCGGAGACGACCTGCACGTCGTGGACGTGCGGGAGCCCGAGGAGTACGTCGGCGAGCTGGGCCACATCCAGGGCAGTGAGCTCGTGCCCCTGGCGCACGTGGAGCGCGCCGCGTCGGCCTGGGATCCCGCGCAGCCGGTGGTCGTGATCTGCAAGTCGGGAGGTCGCTCGGGGCTCGCTGCCCGACGGCTCGAAGACCTGGGCTTCACCCGCGTCGCGTCGGCCGCCGGGGGGATGCAGACCTGGAACGACGCGAGCCTCCCGATCGCGCCCTGAGCATGGAGAACTTCACCCCCCTCGCGTCCACGCTGGGCGGCGTCCTCATCGGCCTCAGCGCCGCGCTGATGCTGCTCCTCCACGGCCGGATCGCCGGGATCAGCGGCATCGTCGGCGGCCTCCTGGAGCCTCGCCCGGGCGAGATCGGTTGGCGCCTCACGTTCGTGCTCGGCCTCCTCACCGGGGGGGCCCTGCTCGGCCTCGCCTTCCCCGGTGGGTTCGCCGTCGACGTCGTCCGGAGCCCCGGGATCCTGGTGCTCGCGGGCGTCGTCGTCGGCTTCGGCACGCGGCTCGGGTCGGGGTGCACGAGCGGCCACGGGGTCTGCGGGATCAGCCGCTTCTCGCCCCGCTCGGTCCTCGCGACCGTCACGTTCATGGGCACCGGCGCGCTGACCGCGGCCGTGGTGACCCACGCCTTCGGGGGGGCGCTGTGAGCCGACTGCCCACCTTCCTCGCGGGCCTCCTGTTCGCGGGCGGGCTCGTGCTCGGCGGCATGACCCGCCCCGCCAAGGTCATCGGCTTCCTGGACGTGACCGGGGGGAGCTGGGACCCGTCCCTGGCCCCGGTGATGGCGGGCGCGCTCGCGGTCTACGGCGTCGCGTTCCGGCGGATCACGCGCCGGGCCGGGCCCCTCCTGGGCGGCGCGTTCCGGGTGCCGACGCGACGCGATCTGCCCCCTCGGCTGTTCGTGGGCGCGGCCCTCTTCGGCGTCGGCTGGGCGCTCGCCGGGTTCTGCCCGGGCCCGGCCGTCGTGGCGCTGGGGTCCGGCGTGTCCGAGGCGCTGCTCTTCTTCCCGGGGCTCATCGGGGGGATGCTGCTGTTCAACCTCTTCGAAGCCCGCCCCCGTGGGGAAGCCCCGGCCGGTCTCGGGTCGTGAGCGTCCGCGGCACCCTCGGCTCGGACCTGCTCGCCGCCACGAGCGTCGCGCTCCTGCTGATCCCCCAGAGCATGGCCTACGCCGAGCTCGCCGGGATGCCCCCCTGGCACGGCCTCTACGCCGCCGCCGCCGCCCCCATCGCGGCCGCGCCGTTCGTCTCCTCGAAGTACCTGCAGACCGGCCCTGTCGCCCTCACCGGCCTCCTCACCGCGGGCGCGCTCGCCGGATCGGCGGCGGCGGGCTCCACCGCATACATCGGCTTGGCGGCGGTCCTCGCCCTCGTGGTGGGCGCGACGCGGCTCGTCATCGGCCTCCTGCGCTGGGGGGGCGTGGCCTGGCTGATGTCACAGCCCGTCCTGAAGGGCTTCACCCTGGGCGCGGCCCTCCTGATCGTGAGCTCTCAGCTCCCGTCCGCCCTCGGCGCCACGGCCCCCGGTGAGACAGTCCTGGCGCGGGCGACCGCCGTCCTCACCTCGCCGTCGACGTGGACCTGGGGCGCCGTCGGGCTCTCCGCCGTGACCGTCGCCCTCATGCGCGGCGGCCCCCGCGTCCACCGCTTCTTCCCCGGCCTGCCCATGGCGGCGGCGCTGGGGATCGGGCTCTCCCTGGCGGGCGTCGCGGCGGGCCCCACCGTGGGCGACGTCCCCGCCGGCTTGCCGCGCCCGACGCTCGACCTCCCGTGGTCCTCTCTGCCGTCGCTGGTCCTCCCCGGCGTCGTCATCGCCCTGGTGGGGTTCGCCGAGGCAGCCTCCATCTCGCGGACCTTCGCCACCGAAGACCGCGAGCGCTGGGACCCGGACCGCGAGTTCGTGAGCCAAGGCGTGGCCAACCTCGCGGCGGGGCTCTTCGCGGGCTTCCCCGTGGGGGGCTCCTTCTCCCGCAGCTCCCTCGGGCGCCTCGCGGGGGCGAAGAGTCGGTGGTCGGGGGCCCTCACCGGGCTGCTGGTCCTCGCCGCGCTGCCCGTCGCAGGCGCGCTCGCGCCCCTCCCGAAGGCCGTCCTCGGCGCGACGGTCGTCGGCGCCGTGGCGAAGCTGCTCGACCCCCGCCCGCTGCTCGCCATGTGGAGCAGGAGCCGCCCGCAGGGAGCGATCGCGGTCACCACGCTGGCGGCCACCCTCGCGTCCGCCCCCCGCGTCGAGTACGGCGTGCTGGCCGGGATCGTCCTCGCGCTCGTCGTACACCTGTGGCGGGAGGCGACGGTCGAGGTGCCCGTCGATCGCGACGGCGACACCCTCGTGCTCCGTCCGTCGGGCGTCCTGTGGTTCGGCACCGCCGCCGCCCTCGAGCAGCGGGTGGTCGAGGCGTTGGCCGCCCACCCCGACGTCGCGCGCCTGGTGATCGACCTCCGCGGCCTCGGCCGGATCGACTACAGCGGGGCGCTCGTGATCGATCGCATCGCCACCGATCAGCGGGGCGAGGGGCTCCAGGTGGACCTCTGCGGGGTCCCGGCTCACGCGGGGCGCATCGTGGGGCGGGTCTGCTGCGGCCCCGACGAGCTCCGGTCGGCGTGACCCCGCGCCTCGGGGTCCGGGCCAACGCCCGGCAGTTCTCCCTGCTCGTGCTCGTGAACGCCTTCGTGGGCGCGATGGTCGGCCTGGAGCGGAGCGTCCTGCCGGTGCTCGCCGAGGAGTCGTTCGGGCTCGCCGCCCGGTCCGCCGTGCTGTCGTTCATCGCGGTGTTCGGGGGCACCAAGGCGATCTCCAACTACCTCGCGGGGCGCCTCGGCGACCGGTACGGCCGCAAGCCGGTGCTCGTGGCGGGGTGGGTGCTCGCGCTGCCCGTGCCCGTCGCGCTGGTGTGGGCCCCGTCCTGGGGGTGGATCGTCGCCGCCAACGCCCTTCTCGGGGTGAGCCAGGGCCTGGCGTGGTCCACCACCGTCGTCATGAAGATCGACCTCGCGGGACCCGCCCGACGAGGCTTGGCGATGGGGCTCAACGAGTTCGCGGGGTACGTCGCGGTGGCGGGGGCCGCCCTGGGGACGGGGTGGCTGGCGGCTGCGGGGGCCGGCTCCCCCTTCACGGTGGGGCTCGCCCTCGCCGCGGCGGGCCTCCTCCTCTCGGTCTTCGCCGTACGCGAGACCCGAGGCCACGCCGCCCTGGAGGCCGCCGAGACCGACGCGCCCGCACCCCCGGGCGACGCCCTCCGCCGCACCTCCCGGGGCGACCCCACCCTCGCGTCGGTGAGCCGCGCGGGCCTCGTGAACAACCTCAACGACGGCGTCGCCTGGGGGCTCTTCCCCCTCGTCTTCGCCGCGGCGGGGCTCGACCTGCAACGGATCGGAGCGCTGGCGGCGCTGTACCCCGCGGTCTGGGGCGTCGGGCAGCTGGTCACCGGGCCCCTCTCGGACCGCGTGGGACGCAAGCCGCTGATCGTCGCGGGCATGGCCGTGCAGGCGGTCGGCGTCGCGGCGGTGGCGACGGCCACGGCCTTCCCGGGGTGGGCGGCGGCCGCGGTCCTGCTCGGCGTGGGGACGGCGATGGTCTATCCGACGCTCCTCGCCGCGGTGGGCGACGCGGCCCACCCGTCCCGGCGCGCGGCGGCCGTGGGCACCTACCGCCTGTGGCGCGACGCGGGCTACGTGGTGGGGGCGCTCGGGGCGGGCCTGATCGCCGACCTCGCGGGGATCGACGCCGCGCTCTGGGCCGTCGCCGCCCTCACCGGGGCCTCGGCGGTGGACGTGGCGCTCCGCTTCCGTGAGGGCTGACGGATCTCCCGACTGGCAGAGTGATCCCGTGGAATCCCCTTCGACCCCCCAGGGCGCGCCCGACCCCGAGGTCCTCCACGACCGCGGCCGCGCTCGCGTCGCGGCGCTCCTGGTCGTGGGCGTCGCGACGGCCTGGGCCGCCTCCGAGGGGCTCCTGACCCGGGACCTCACCGGCGACGAGCTCGGGACCCTGGGCCGCGACGTCGACGCGATGCTCGACCGCGCGATCGAGGTCCACCGGCCCGAGAGCTTCAGCGCTCACCTGCCCCTCGCGTGGCTCGCCCGGGCCGCCGTCCAAGAGCTGATCCCGCCCACCGAGATGATCTCCTGGCGCCTGCACACGGCCATCGCCGTCGTGCTCGGGGCCCTCGCCACGACCTGGCTCGTCGCCCGCCGAGAGCGCGCCTGGGTCGCCTCCGCGTGCGGGCTGCTCGTGGGGCTGTCGCCGATCCTGACATTTCACGCGCGCGACTCGACGAACTACGCCTTCGTCCCCCTCACCGGCGCCCTGGTGCTCGCCGGCCTCGCCGACCTGGCCGAGGGGAAGCGCGGCGCGGCGCTCGTCCTGCTGGCGGGCCTCGGGCTGGGCTGCGCCAACGACTACTACTTCGCGTTCTTCGCCCTGCCTGCGCTCCTCATGACACCCGTGGCCGCCCTCCACGCGCCGGACCGGCGCCGGGCCCTGAAGGCCGGGGCGGCGACGTGGGGGATCCTCGCGGCGGCCCTCGCCTACCCCGCGCTCGCGTTCTGGAACCGCCTCCGCATCACCGAGTTCGACCGCGTGATCGCCCGTCACGCAGACCCCGACGTCACCCGCTTCGGGAGCGTCCGAGAGCTGCTCGAGCCGCAGCTGGGGCGCCTCGCGGTGGCCTTTCAAGAGGGCTTCGAGGGCCTCGCGCTGCGCGACGCGGAGGTGGGCACCGCCGCCTGGGTCGTGCTCACCACGGCCGTCGTGCTGGCGTGCGTGGGGAAGCGTCCGCTGGAGCGGCTCGCGGCGGGCCTGTTCGTCGGGACGCTGCTGGCCACCGTGGCGTTCGAGTACACGTTCAACCAGCGCTTCGACCGGGCTTTCCCGGTGTTCGCGAGGAACTGGCTGACGGTCCTCCCGGCGATGGCGGTGGTGCAGGTGGCGATGTTCCGTCGCCTTCGGTGGGGCGCCGCGCCGTTCCTGCTCGCGCTCGTCCTGCTTCACGGAGGCTCCGGAGTGAGCCAGCAGCGCAACGTCTCCGACGCCCGATCGCGCCTCATGGACCGCATGCTGCGCCACTGGCAGCCGGGCGACGCGGGCCTCACGGCGCTGCCCCTGGACGTGGTGCTCCCGGCCCGACTCGGACCCGCGTTCGCGCGCGGCGAGTGTCTGCCGACGGACTGGACCCCGCCCCGGCGCGTGTGGCGCTGGGAGTCGATGGGCATGGACGAGATCACGCCCCTGCGGCGCTGCGACGGCACCGATCCGGGCTACCGCCCTCGCCTGGCGGAGGACGGCTACACGCCGCCGCACCAGTACAAGACGAACTCCCACCTCGTCCCGATCCGCCTCACGCTGTTCGAACTCGGCGACGCCCCCGCCCGGGAGACCGCGTGGAGCGCTCACCTGACCCCGCGTTCCCCCCTCGAGCGGCCCGCCCAGGTGCAGGTCGTGTGGGAGACGCGGCACGGGGACGTCGCGGGCGGCTCCCTCCCCTGGGCGCCCCGGGTCGAGCTCGGCGTCCCCCCCCCGGACGCGCGAAGGGCTCGCCTCACGGTGCTTGGGGAGGCGGTCCCGAGCCTGCTCCGAGCGTTCGCGCGGCCCGGGGCGCCTCAAGCTCAGTACACGGAGCTCCCCCCGCTGGTGGCCGACCCCTTGGACGCGCGCATCGAGCAGCCGATCTGGGCGGGGCGCTCGCCGACGGTCCGGGCGGTGCGCACCGCGTTGCGGTCCACGGTGCGCGTCGGCGCGCGGCTGGCGATGCTCGTGTTCCTGCTGCAGGCCCTGGGGTGGGGGATCGGTCGGATCCGGGCGAGGGCGACTACAGCTCCAACGTGATCGACGTGATGGTCGCGCCGTCGTCCCCCACGAACGCGACCTCCACCATCCCGGTGGCGGGATCGGCGTGGAACCACGTGTAGTTGAACTGCCCCACCACCCGGTGGAGCTGGTCGTTGGTCTGCGTGACCCAGGCGATGGGGTTGATGAAGCTGCCCGCGGGGCCGGCGAGGATCTCCCACTGCTGCCCCGCCAAGAACGGGAACTTCTTCCCCACGCGGGTCGCCGCGCCCCAGTGGAAGTCCCCGGTGATCCAGAGCAGCCCCTCGATCTGCGCGTCGTCGATGAACTGGAGGAGCTCCTCGCGCTGCTCCGGGTAGCCGGACCAGCGGTCGTCCACGGAGATCTGCCCGATGAAGTCCTCCATGTCGGTGATCGGCACGCTGTTCAGGATGATCTTGAAGCGGGCGGTGGAGGCCGCCAACTCGGCCTTGATCCAGTCCATCTGCGCGCGGGAGATGTACTCGTCGCCGCCCCGCTCGCCGCGGCAGTCGAGGACGAAGAAGTCGACGACGCCGCCCCAGCGCAGGGCCCGCCAGAGCCCCGTGCCGCCGGGCCCCTCGCGCGACGGGATGGCTTCGAGGAACGTCTGCAGGGCGGCGTCGACGCGGTCTCCGTGGGCGTCGTAGGACCAGTTGTTGTCCACCTCGTGGTCGTCCCACGTCGCGATCACCGACGTCGACGCCATGAGGTCCTGCAGTCCCTCCGTCTCCAGCGCCTCGCGCCAGGTCGCGCGGTACTCCTCCGCGGTCACGTCCCCGTCCGCGTAGACCATGTCGCCCAGGAGCAGGAACGCGTCGAGGTTCTCCTCGCTCGCCCGGGTCAGGCACGGCCACGGGCGACCCTGGCCGCCGAGGCAGCTGGTCGCGCCGAAGACCACGGGGCGGAGGTCGCCGTCCTCCGCGATCGCCGTGCGGAACCGCCCTACGCGGCTGCGCACGCCGGGGGAGCTGTAGAAGGCGTAGGAGTAGGTGTGGTCGGGGAGCAGGTCGGTGACTTCGACCCGCGCGAAGGCGTCGAGGGTCGGGAGATCGGGGACGCGCTGGACCTCGAGCCAGCCGTCGTCGGTGCCGAGCATGAGCACCAGCTCGACCGCCCCCAGCAGGGTCCGTGTGCCGAGCAGCACGGTGGTGGGGGTGACGTCGCCCGCCTGCACGCCCCAGGCGAAGTTCTGATCGTCGTAGAAGCCGGGGGCCTGCCAGGGATCGGGCTCGGGGCCGCCCACGGGGTCGGGATCGGGCGGCGCGGAGTCGTCGTCGTCGGTCACGTCGTCGTCGTCCAGGGGCGGGGCGGAGTCGTCGTCGTCGCCCGCGTCGTCGTCGTCGTCCGCGGCGGGCGTGGGGCTCGGCGCGATGGTGCCGCCCTCCGCGCAGGCGCCGATCGCGACGGAGGATGCGCCGATGAGGAATCGACGACGGTCGAGGGTCTTGGGCGACATCGAGCGGACGCTATCAAGACTGGACCGCGGGGGATCGGGTCGGCAACCTCCCCTCGCCGCACCCGGAGTCCCCATGAAGACCCTCGCCCCGATCCTCCTCGCCCTCCTGGTGCCCGCGACGGCCTTCGCGCAGGCCGATCACCTGCTGATCACCGAGGTCTACTACGACACCACGGTCAGCAACGAGCCCAACGAGTTCATCGAGATCTACAACCCGACGGACTCCGACGTCGTGCTCAACGACGGCACGGCGGCGTACTACGTCTCGGACGACAACGACGTCTACTACGACGTGGTCAACGGCAGCGTCACCACCTCGTTCAGCTCGGACTGGGCGCTGACCTTCCCCATCGGCACCGTGCTGCCCGCCCGCTCCTTCCTGGTGATCACGGGCGACGACGCGACGTTCGCGGCCGAGAACTTCCCGGGCGGCGGGGTGGCCGCGTTCGAGGCCCAGCCCGGGTCCCCGCAGCTGTTCGAGGTCTCCGTCGACGCGGACACGGTCACGGACCTCGTGAACATGAACCTGACGGCGTTCGACCTCAGCCTCACCAACGGGGGCGAGGACGTGATCCTCTACTTCTGGGACGGCGTCTCGGACCTCGTGCAGGACGTCGACCACGTGTGCTGGATCGATCTCTCCGAGCTGGTGAACAAGACGGGCGTGGCGATCGACGGACCGGACATCGACGCGGTGACGAGCGTCTACCTGACCGACGCGGGGGGAGCCTTGGCCGCGCCCGACGCCAACGCGGGGACGTCGCTGCAGCGCACGTCGGGGATCGAGGCGGCGGAGGTCGCCACGGGCGGCAACGGCATCACCGGCCACGACGAGTCCACCGAGGACTGGGGGACGTCGTTCGTCGTGGACACGCCGACGCCCGGTCGCCACCTCCTGACGCTCGACGGCGACCTCGCGGACCTGGCCCTCGCGGGGGCTCTTGCGGTGTCCGCCGCGGACGGCCCCGGCACCGCCGCCAGCCCCGCCGACTTCGGCGCCGACGGCACGATCACCGAGCTGTACGCCCTGCCGGTGGACGACGACGCCGACGGCGTGGCCGACACGCTGTGGGTCGGCGTGCGCGGCGACTTCTTCGGCACGAACGGGACGATCAACGGCACCTACGTCGCCTTCGACGTGGACCCGGGCTCCCTCAACGGACTGACTACGTTTCCGGGCACGGATACGACGGGCACGCTCGACTCGCACATCAGCGCTTGGGACGTGCAGGTGGGCCCCCTGGCCCTGACCGAGGGCATCCGACTCGACGCCGTCTTCGGCGTGACCGAGGCGGTCTGCGCAAGCTCCGACGTCTGCGGGCTGCGTGGCTTCGGGTACGACGGCGTGGCGGGGAGCTTCAGCGACTACGCCTTCCTCGGCGACTTCACCAACCTCACCGACGTCGTCCAGGGCGCCGTGCATGCGGGCCTGGCGGGCGCGGCGGGCACGAGCTACGCGGCCCCCGACGGCATCGAGTTCACCATCGATCTCGCCGACCTGGCCGACCCCACGTCCCTCGCCATCGCGGCCTTCACCTCGGGCGACTCGACCGGCGACCCGAGCCCGAACACCCTGCCCGAGAACGCGAGCGACGCCTTCTCGGCCTGGCAGCTGCTCGACCCGATCGCGTGCGTCCAGATGGACCTCTCCGCGACACCCATGTACTACCTCGACCTCGACTTCGACACCTTCGGGGACCCGAACACCGGCGTCGCGATCTGCGGAGCGAACCCGAACTACGTCGCCAACGACCTCGACTGCGACGACACACCCGTGTCCGGGTTCGCGATCAACCCCAACGCCACCGAGACCTGCGACGGCGTGGACGAGGACTGCGACGGCAGCATCGACGAGGACTTCGACGGCGACGGCGACGGGTTCTTCGACGGGGCGGACGCGGGCTGCGTCGCGACGTACGGGCTGCTCGCCGACTGCAACGACGCCTTGGCCTCCGTGGGCGCGGGCGTGGCGACGACCGAGACCTGCGACGGCACGGACGAGGACTGCGACGGCACGATCGACGAGGACTTCGACGTCGACGGCGACGGCGCGTTCGACGGCGCGGACGCGGGCTGCGTGTCGACCTACGGCACGTTCGCGGTGGACTGCGACGACTCCGAGCCGCTGTCGGCCCCCACGATCCTCGAGATCTGCGACAACACGATCGACGACGACTGCGACGGCGACGTGGACGGCAGCGACACGGACTGCGCGGGCGACGACGACGACTCCGCCGCGGACGACGACGACGCGACCGACGACGACGACGCGGCCGACGACGACGACGCAGCCGACGACGACGACGTGGCCTTGGACAACCCCGACACCGAGGGCTGCACCTGCGAGGCCTCGGTCGCGGACGGCGGCGCCCCCGGCGTCCTGCTGCTCCTCCTCCCCCTCGCCGCGCACCTGCGACGCCGCCCCTGAGGAGGCATGATGGAGCGATGCGGCCCCGCCCATCGCTCCCGACGGCGCGGACCGCGGCGCATCCGGCCGCGGCGCTCGCGATGCTCGTCCTGGCGGCCTGCTCGTCCCGCGTCTCCGGCCCGCCGGTCTGCGACGGGCTCTGGGGCGCCGAGGAGTCCTCGATCGACGCCCCCTTCGACGTCGACGGAGACGGGTTCTTCGACGGCTCGAACCCCGACTGCGTCGCCACCTACGACCTCGTGGACTGCAACGACGGTCGCCCCGAGATCTCGCCCGCCGCGACCGAGGGGATCTGCAACGGCGTGGACGAGGACTGCGACCCCACGACCCTGGACGTCGACGACGTGGACGGCGACGGCGTCGACTGGTGCCGCGACTGCGACGACGACGACCCCGCCGCCGACTTCACCGACATCGACGGCGACGGCTACGGCCCCTGCGACGGCGACTGCGACGAGACGAACCCGGACCACCACCCCGATCGCGACGATCCCGTAGACGACGGGATCGACCAGGACTGCGACAACACCCCGCCGCGCGTCGTCGAAGCCGTGCTCACCCCCGATCCCGTGGGCATCGCCACGCCGATCGTGGGCGTCGCGACCGTCGAGGACGACGAGGACGTCGCCTTCACGTTCACCTGGCGCTGGCTGCTCGGCGGCGTGGAGATCGAGGGCGTGTCGGGGGACACCCTGGCCCCCGAGCACTTCGCGCTCGGCGACACCGTGCGGGCCCACGTGACGCCCCACGACGGCACGCAGTCGGGCGAAGAGGTCGCCACCGAGCCGGTCGTCGTGCGCAACACGCCGCCCGTGTACACCTCGGTCGTCATCGACCCCCCGACCCCCGGGGCGTCCGACACGCTCACCGCCCTCATCTCCGGCTGGACGGACCCCGATCCCGGCGACGTGGAGGGCGAGCCGGACTTCCAGTGGTACGTGAACGACGTGGAGATCGGCCCGAACGAGCCGACGCTGGTGTCCGCCGCCTTCGACCGCGGCGACACCGTGTACGTGACCGTCCGCGCGACCGACGGGGAGGACCGGGGTCCGCCGATCGCGTCCGCCGACGTGGTCATCGACAACGCCCGCCCGAGCACCCCGGGTCTGGAGGTCACCCCGGTCCTGGCGACCACGGCGGACCCGCTGTTCTGCGACATCGTCACGTCGTCCACGGACGCCGACGGGGACGCCGTCACCTACACCTGGGCGTGGCTGCAGGACGGCGCGGCGACCGCCTACACGACGGACACGGTGCCCGCGGCCGCGCTCACCCAGGGCTCCACCTGGACCTGCCTGGTGACCCCGAGCGACGGCCTCACCCCGGGCGTCCCCGGCGAGGCGTCCGTCACCATCCTCACCAAGGCGGTCTTCGCCCCCGTCGGCTTCGACCAGAGCTGGACGGTCCCGGCGGGCACCAGCGTCGTCCTCGTCAAGATGTGGGGCGGAGCCGGCGGCGGGAGCGACGCCGAGGCCGTGCAGCACCCGGGCGGTCCGGGGGGCTACGCCGAGGCGGTCGTGCCCGTGACCCCGGGCGAGACCCTCACGCTCCTGGTGGGTGAGGGAGGCCCGATCTCGTCCACCACGTTCGACCCGGCCTACCCCGCGGGGGGCGTGCCCGGAGCCAGGGCGGGCTACTTCCAGGGCGGAGGAGGCGGACGCTCGGCCGTCGAGCGCGCGGGCGTGGAGCTGATCGTCGCCGGGGGCGGCGGCGGCGCGGGCTGCTCGGGGTGGGTCGCCAGCGTCGGGATCCTGTCGAGCATCGGCGGGGAGGGCGGCGGCGTCCTTGGCGGGGACGGCGACGCGATCTCCCCGGACAGCACCAGCAGCTACGTGTGCTCGGGCAAGGGCGCGACCCCGTTCCAGGCGGGCGACGGGGGATCGGGCACGCGCTGCCAGGGGTTCGTGGGCGAGGACGGCGACCGCAACCAGGGCGCCGACGGCCTCGACCATCCGGCCCAGGGCAACTGCGGCGGCGCGGGGGGCGACGGGTACTGGGGGGGCGGCTCCGGGGCCCTGCACGCGGGCGGGGGCGGCGGCTCGGGCTACCTGCACCCCAACGACACGACCGACGGCGTGCTCGTGGCCGAGCCGGCCTCCGGGGCCCCCGAGGACGACGACCCGGACTGGACCACGGACGTCGCCACCGGGCTGCCCGGCGCGACCGGCGGCCCGGGCTCCCTCGTCATCTGGCACTGACGTCGGAAGAGCGCTCGGAATAGCTCGACCCGCCCCCGGGTCCGATGCGTGGACCGACCATGGGTTCGCGCGTATGTCTCCTGCTCCTGCTCCTCCTCGGGCGCAGGCCGGGCGCGTGCATCGTGGGCTGGTGGAGACCTGGGGGTACGCCGTGGTGGCGGGGACGTGGGCCGAGGCCGCGACGTCCCTGTCCCCCGCGGGCGCCGACCGCCTGAGCCGCGCGATCCTCCGGGTCGAGGCGGTCGTGTTCCGCGCCCTCGCGCGCCCCGCCGGCCTCTCCCTGCGCGGCGGCGAGGAGGGCCTCTCCGAGCTCGCGACCGACGGAGGCCCCGCGCCCGAGATCACGTTCGTGCTCCGCCTCCCGGACGACTGACCGCGCGTCGACCCGGCGGGGGTGCGAGAATCCCGTCCCCATGGCCGCTCCCCCCATCCACGGGCTCGCCGACCAGGCGCTCGACAACCTCGTCCGCCAGTTCGCGCGGCCCTTCGACTTCCTGCGCGAGCTGGTCCAGAACGCCATGGACGCGGGGACGCCGCGGGTCGAGGTCTGGGTCCAGTACCGCCGGGAGTCCGTGGCCGAGCGCGGCATCGTCGAGGTGCACGTCGACGACTTCGGGGCGGGCATGGACGAGGCCGTCATCGACAACCAGCTGACGAAGATGTTCTCGTCCACCAAGGAGGACGACTTCACCAAGATCGGCAAGTTCGGCATCGGCTTCACGTCGGTCTTCGCCATCGAACCCGACGCCGTCCTCCTGCACACCGGGCGGCACGGCGAGAGCTGGGAGCTGCTCTTCCAGCCGGATCGCTCCTTCGAGAAGGTGCGCCTCGACCGGCCCGTGGACGGCACCCGGATCACGCTGTTCAAGGCGCTGTCGCCGGGCGGCCTCGACGGCTTCGTGCGCGAGTGCCGGGACACCCTGCGCAAGTGGTGCATGCACAGCGACACACCGCTGTTCTTCGGGGTCGCGGAGCCGGGGGAGGAGGGCCCCGGCGCGCCGCCCTCGGACGACCCCTTCGCGGCCTTCGCGAGGGCGGCCGCGCCCGACGTCGCCACCCGGCGGCCGAACGGCGCGATCGGCCCCGTGCGATGGCAGCGGATCGACACCCCGCTGAGCCTCGAGACCGACCTCAGCGTGCGGGGCGTGGTCGAAGGCGTCGAGTACATCCTGGGGTACGGCCCGGCCCTGGAGTACGGCTTCTACAACGGCGGCCTGACGCTGATCGCCGGGGGCGGTCTGGACCTCGAGAACGGGCACGCGCATGCCTCCGGCGCCCTCAGCTTCAAGGTCAAGTACGCGCGGCTGGAGCACACCCTCACGCGCGACAACGTGCTGCTGGACGACCACTACGAGAAGGCCCGCGAGGTGCTCCTGGCGGCTCGAATCGAGCTGCGTCGCCTGCTCCTGCAGCGGATCCGGGAGGCGGCGGCGGCGGGGGAGTCGCTCTCCCAGTGGCATCGGTACGTCCACATCGAGGTGCGCGACGGCGACATGTGGGAGACCCACGCGATCGTCCTCGAAGACCACCTGCTCTTCCGGGCCCTGGGCGGGCGCGTGGTCACCCTCGACGACATCCGGGCCCAGGAGCGGCGCCTCGACTGCGTGCTCTTCGAGTCCGACGACGGCGACCTGGACCGCGCGCTCGTGGAGGACGGCCTTATCCTCCTGGAGCGCAGCCCCACGGCCATGGCCCTGCTGCACTCCCTGGATCGGCGGCGCTTCAAGCTCTTCGGGCTCCTGGCCGACCGCGACATCGTCGTCGCGGACCGGATCTTCGTCCTCCCGCAGCCGCTCGATCTCGAGGACCTGCCCGCGTCGGAGCGGACCCTGTTGGTGGCGGCCGAGGTGCTCATTCAGCGGGTCGCGCCCGGCCGGCTCCACCTCCGCGCGGCGGACTTCGGCGGGCGGGACGCGGCGGCCGACGAGACGTTCAGCATGCACGCGCCCCGACGCGAGGGCCCCCACCGTCGCGACTCCGGGCCGGGCCTCCGCCTGCCCCTCCTGCTCAAGAACCGCTCGGTCCTGATCAACCGACACCACCGCACGTTCCGCGCGCACGTCGACGCCTGGAACCGCGATCGCGCGGTGGGACTCGCCGGGCTGGTGCAGGCGCTGCTCACGATCGAGGGCGTCACCAACCACGACGCCCACCGCCTCGTGCTGGACCACGCGTTCGCCCTCCCCCGCCCCCGGAGCGCGAAGTGACGGAGCTCGACGCCCTGCTCGCGCGCAGTCGCTCGCCCGGCAAGTTCGTCGAGCGGCGGACCTTCACGCTGAGCCGCGACAAGGCGATCGAGAAGCTGCGGGAGTTCACGCTCCCGAACGAGGCGCAGTACATCCTCGAGCTCGTGCAGGCCGCGGTCTTCGCCGACGCCGACTGGATCGCGATCGACGTCCGCCCGAGCGTGGTGACGTTCGGTTGGTGCGGGGGCGACGTCCTCACTCGTCGCGACCTCGAGCAGCTCTTCGACCACCTGTTCGTCGCCCAGAGCGACGACCGCAAGCGCCACGTGGTGCAGGTCGCCGTCGCCGTGAACGCGCTGCTCCAGGAGCGCCCCCGCCTCCTGCGCATCGAGAGCGGCGACGGGACGCTCGACGGCAGCGTGAGGATGGACCTCGACGAAGACGGCGCCGGGGTGGTCGGCACCCCCGAGGGCGGCATGGCGGGCACCTACATCCACGTGCGGCGGCGGGGGGCCCTGCTGCGCCGACTCGACCACCCGATCCCCCTCGAGGTGCAGGCCGTCGAGGAGCGCTGCACCCACTGCCCCGTGCCGATCCTGCTCAACGGCTCGGCGCCCTTCGGGTACCAGGCTCACCGCACCATCCCGCTGCACGGACGGCGGCACGTCCACCGCTTCGACCAGGAGGGTCGCTACGGGGCGTTCGGCTGGATCCGGGGCAGCGCCGGGATCCGGGTGGTGGTGGGCGGCGTGTGGGTGGTCAGTCGACCGATGGAGGCGCTGTGGGGGGGCGCGGACAAGCTCTCCGGCGTGGTGTGCGACGACGGCCTGCGGAAGACCGCCGACCAGAGCGACATCGTCGAGGACGACCGGTGGTTCGACATGCTGCGCGCGGTGGCCCCGGCCGCCGAGCGGAGCGTGCGAGAGCGGCTGTGGGGGCGAGGCGCCGACGGGGCGTCCTGGAAGCGGCCGCCGATCGTCGACCCGCGCACCGTCTCGGTGTCGAAGCAGCCCGGGCCGCCGGCGCCCGTGGACTCCCGGGGAGACACCGTGGAGGCCGCGCCCGTCCAGGCTCCGGACGAGCCCGCCCGAACCCCCCGCCGGCCCGGCCCGCCGGCGCGGACGGGACCCCACACCCCCCTGCGCCAAGCCGCGGGGCGCGCACCGATGAGCCACGCGGGGATGCGCATGCTCCCCGCCGGTCGGCCGGTGTTCACGGTGCGCGCCGACTCCGACCTCGCTCGGTCCGCGGCGATCGCGCCGGACGTGTTCCCCCACCCCGTGCTGCTCCTGGAGGCCGACGACCACGAGCACCTGCGCGCGGTCTTCCGGGGGGTGAACTTCCGCGCCTTGAAGACCGAGGAGGAGGTCGCCTTCGTGGCGAACGCGCTGCGCTCGGCCGACGAGTCCATCGAGGTCATGCTCCCCTGGCAGGGCCCCGGCGAGCTGCGACTCCGCGTCCACCTGCGTGGCCACGCCCCGTGCTGGGGAGACCCGGCGGACGGAGACGTGCCCCTCCTCGTCGAGGCCGGGGTGGGCGCCGTGAGGGCGCTGCGCACCGCCCGGCTGGGGCTCGGGGTCGAGGGCCTCAGCGTGCACCTGCGCCACGTCTCCCGCGACCAGTTGGGCGTGCTCTCCCGCCTCTCCCGGCTCGAGCTGCCGGTGCGGGCCGCGCTCACGACCCTGGCCACGGCCTGCATCCCGAAGAGCTACGACGAAGACCCCGAGGTGTCGAAGGCCGCCCGCGCGCTCATCGGGGCGGCGACAGCGGTCCACGCCCGCCCCTGGTTCGTGCACGACGGCGACGCGGTGCGGGTGCGCGCGGCCCTCCCTCCCGGCGCGTCGAGCGAGGCGCTGCTGACCACCCCCCTGCTGCCGTCCGGCGGGGCGCGCCTCGGCCTCGCGGAGTGGATCCGGCTGGTGGGCACCGACGAGGTCCTCCCCCTCGACACCGAGACGGTGCCCGAGTGGGTGGAGGCGATCGAGGCCCGCTTCGGCTTCGGCCACCTGAGCACCCCGATCCTGCGGACGCGCGCCGTCCTCGCCCTCGCCCTCGTGGGGAACCGCTGGGCGCCCTGCGTCGTGCGCCGCGGCAACATCCCGATGCTCGCCACGGGCCTGATCGTCGTGACCGCCACGCTCGATCCGTCGGCGAAGACCTGGAACCAGGCCTACCCCGGGCCGCGGCCCTGGAAGCGAGTCCACTTCGACATCCCGGGCCTCCTCCTGCTGCGCCGGGGCGAGGTCGCGGGGGACCCGTGGGCCGAGGGCCTCACGCAGACCTTCGAGCACGTCGACAAGGCGCTGCGGAGCCGGGGGACCCCTCCGCAGGGCATCTCGGCCGCCCGCGCCCGCGGCCTCCTCCGACGGGTGGGGCTCGAGCTCGCGGTCCGGCGACGGGACGCCCCGTGGAAGCGGATCCTCGAGGCCTCCACGCCCGTCTCGGTGCACGCCGCGATCTCGGCCGGGACCTTCCGCGTCGCGCCCGCCGGCAAGCTGGGCAGCGACTCCGAGCCGGTCGTCGGCATGACCCTGGACGAGGTGCGCGCCCTGCACGAGCGAGGCCATCGGCTCCGGCTCCGCTTCGACGACGAGCCCGAGGTGTGGGAGTCCCTCTCCAACGACGACGACCGGGCCGCGTGGATCGCCGTGACCGACATCGAGGCCGGCGGCATGAAGGCGCGCATCGGCCTGCGCCGCCCCTTCGATCCCACCGCGGGCGTCATCACCTGGTCCCACGCGGTCCCCCACGCGCTGCCGGACCCGATCGAGGGCCTGCCCGTGCACGGCGTGGTGCAGCTCGAGGGCGCGCGCACGGAGCTGATGACCCACCAGTGGGCGCGCCTGAAGACCGGTGTCCTGCGGCTCTACGACTCGGTGAAGGAGGCGTCGAACCGCCGGATGGATCCCGAGGACGCCGAGGCCTACGCGAAGTACACGGAGCTGCTGCTGTCCGCCCGCCGGCGCGCCGAGGAGGCCCCCGAGGCCATGCCGCCGGCGCGTCCCGTGCCCCTCGCGAAGCCGGAGAAGCGGCCCCTGTCCCGCTCCGCCGCCCTCGAACGGGACATCCAGGATCGCCTGGGCACGGGCGTCCTCCGCTCCGGCGTCACGCCGGTCATGGTCGTGCAGGGCAGCGAGGTCCCGGTGGGGCCGGGGCCGGTGGCGCGCGCCCTGGGGCTGCAGCGAGGACATCCGCTGGTGAAGGCCGCGCTGGGCGGCGACCGCCGGGCCATCGATCTGCTTACCCTCGAGGCGGCGCGGGTGGGCCTGAGCGGCGGCAACGCCGTGGACCCCGTGGGCGAGCTGCTCGCGCTGCATCGCCGGGTCCTGTCCCGGTCCTAGCCGAAGGGGCGGACCACCACCTCGGCCCCGGCCGCCTTCGCCCAACGCTCCACGACGGGGACCAGCCCCGGGCTCGACGCGAACCGGCGCTCCCGAAAGATCCGACGCCCCCCGGAGACGCGCTCCGGCGCCGCCTCGATCAGCGGGTCGCGGTGGCGGTCCTCGGCCACGTCGCGGGCCACGACCTCCATCGCCTGGTGCAGCAGCAACCCCGCCCCCAGCTCCCGCGGCGCCCCCGCCGGGAGGGTCACCCCGGGGAACCAGAAGGGGCCGAGGGTCCCGCGGCTCAATCGCACGACGTCGACCCCGAGGCCGCTCTCGGTCTGGGCGAGCAGCGCGCCCAGCGGGGTGGGGACGTGGCGCGACAGGAAGTGACGGAAGCCGGGGTCGACCTCCACGGTCACGTCCTCGCGCGGGCGCAGCGGGCCCGACGTCTGCCACCCCCTCGGGCCCTCGATCTCGAGGCGCACCCGCAACCAGCGGCCGTCGGCCAGGAGGCGGTCGTAGGTCACGCGGAAGTCGGCCGTCGCCCCGGCGCGGAGCAGCTCGGCGTGGACTCGCGACGCCGGGAGGAGGTCGACGCGCCGCAGCAGATCGTGGAGCGCCCGCCGCCCGCCCATCCTCTCCCCGAGCGCGGGATCGAGGGCACGCGCCCGAGTCACGGCCGCCCGGCTGGGGGTGTTCCGAGCGTCCTCGCGGGCGAGGGCCCGCTCGGCGGTCGCCCGCTCCATCCAGTCGAAGGTCGGCATGCCCGTGACCTCGTCGAACGTGCAGGGCGCGAGGACCTCGCCCCCGATCGACGGGCGCAGGGCGTCCAGGTGGGCGACGGCCCGAGGGAGCGGCACGTAGTCGTCGTGGGGCGCGAGGGCGGAGACGGCCGCCCTCAAGGCCCGCAGGTAGGGCTCCACCCGGTCCGCGCCGAGGCGAACCGGGGTCACGACTCGCCCAGCAGCTCGGCCAACTCCGCCGCGGCCGCCGCCTCCAGCGCGTGCTCCGCCCGGTCGCGGGCCTGCACCCGGGTGATCGTCGTGGCGGGGTCGGGGAGGCGCAGCGAGGCGAGCATGTCGGGCTCGTTCAGCTCGGGGAGGACCCGCGAGTAGAGCGCCCGGGTGCGCTGGATGTGGGCCTCGGTGGCCTTCACCGCCTCCTCGAGCTCGTGGATCCCGGCGCGCAGCTCGGCGACGACCAGGGGCGCGTCCGCGGCGGCCCCCAGGGCCTGGATGCGCTGCCCCGCCTCCCGGACCACGGCCCCGCAACGCAGGACGTAGCGGGCCATCTCCTCGTGGAGCCCCATCATGTGGTCGCGTAGCCGCCGCGCGGGCTTCAGCCCCTCGGTCCCGAGGGCCACGGCCGACTCGTAGAGGGAGAGCTCCAAGGCGGTGCTGCGCTGCTGGAACGACAGCGCGTCGGCCGCCCGCGCCTTCTTCGCGTCGCTGAGGCCGGCGTACTCGCCCTCGCCCCTCCCCAGCGCCTCGAGCTCGGCGTCCAGGGCGAGGACCGTCTCGGCCGCCAGCGTCTCGTTCGCCAGGTCCCGCACCACGTCCGCGTGCAGGGCGTCGACCTCCGCCTGGAGCTCCAGCGAGCACAATCGCAGCTCGTCGCTGAACGCCGACGCTCGCTGCAGCCGCTTCGTGACGACCTCGTACCGGTCGATCAGCCCCTCGGTGAGCGACCGACGCTGCAGGACCATCCGTCGCTCCGAGAAGCGCCGGAGCATCGACCCCACGAACCCGGCCCGCTGCTCCATGGACTCGATCTCGTCCAGGGCGCGCCCGTGCTCCACGAACTCCCTCAGCTCGTCGTCGAGGCCCTGCTCCAGCACCTCCTGCCGCTGCGCCAGGCCGTCCACTCGGGTGCGGGCCTCCAGCCGGTGGGCGCGCAGATCGGCCTCCCGCCGGAGCAGTCCTTCGGGGCTGATCCGCTCGCCGTGAAAGGCCGGACGGGCCAGCAGCGCGGCCTCGGGTCGCTTCATCGAGGGGGCTCAGGCGCGTCGACGGCGGAGGGCAGGCAGGAGCAGGGCCAGGAGGAGCAGGCCCGACGGGTCCGACTCCGCGACGTCCGCCTCGCAGTCGGTGCAGCCGCCGCCGGTCGCCCAGGTCTCGTCGCCCGAGTCCACCCGGTCGCCCACGTCCCCGCACGCCTCATCCGCGCCGTCGCAGTCCTGGTCGACGCCGTCGTCGCACACCTCGTCGGCCTCGGGGTGGATCGTGGGGTCGAGGTCGTCGCAGTCCAGGCACTCGGGCCAGCCGTCGCGGTCGGCGTCGGTGTCCTCGTCCGCCGGGATCACGCCGTCGCAGTCGTTGTCGATGCCGTCGCAGAGCTCCTCGGCCCCCGGGTACACCGTGGCGTCCTCGTCGTCGCAGTCGCCCCCGCACTCGTCCACGCCGTCCCCGTCGAGGTCGTCCTCGTTGCAGCAGACCTCGGGGAAGCCCTCGTCGATCTCGCCGTCGCAGTTGTTGTCCACGCCGTCGCAGACCTCCTCGGCGTCGGGGTGCACGTCCGGGTCCTGGTCGTCGCAGTCCCCGTCGCACAGCGTCCAGCCGTCGCCGTCGTCGTCGGGATCGACCACCGGGTCGTCGTCCACGAGGCCGTCGCAGTCGTCGTCCAGGCCGTTGCAGATCTCCACCGCGCCGGGGTTCACGTCCGGGTTCGCGTCGTCGCAGTCCTCGTCGCCGCTCCCCGGGATGCCGTCGGGTCCGCAGCTGGTCACGCCGTCGCCGTCCGCGTCGAACCCCTCGTCCACGACGCCGTCGCAGTCGTTGTCGATGCCGTCGCAGACCTCCGCCTCGCCGGGGTTCACGGCCCCCGCGTCGTCGTCGCAGTCGTCGTCCGCCGTGCCCGCCACGCCGTCGGGACCGCACGTGGTCACCCCGTCGCCGTCCACGTCGAAGTCCTCGTCGATGAGGCCGTCGCAGTCCTGATCGACGCCGTCGCACAGCTCGCCTACGCCGGGCCCCACGCCCGCCGCCGTGTCGTCGCAGTCGTCGTCCGCCGTGCCCGCCACGCCGTCGGGGCCGCACGTCGTCACGCCGTCGCCGTCTACGTCGAACCCGTCGTCCACCACTCCGCTGCAGTCGTCGTCGATCGCGTTGCACACCTCCACGGCCCCGGGGTTCACGGCCGCGTCCCCGTCGTCGCAGTCGCCCGCGCAGGTCGTGACCCCGTCGCCGTCCAGGTCGAAGCCCTCGTCGATCAGGCCGTCGCAGTCGTCGTCCAGGCCGTTGCAGACCTCCGTCGCGCCGGGGTTCACGCCCGCCGCTCCGTCGTCGCAGTCGTCGTCCGCGCTGCCGGGGAGGCCGTCGGGACCGCAGGTGGTCACGCCGTCGCCGTCCAGGTCGAACCCGTCGTCCACGGTCCCGTCGCAGTCGTCGTCCACGGCGTTGCAGGTCTCGGTGGCGTTGGGGTTCACCGCGGCGTCGTTGTCGTCGCAGTCGAAGCAGGCGAACACACCGTCGCCGTCCACGTCGACCTCGAGGGCGAGCAGGACGCCGTCGCAGTTGTCGTCGAGGCCGTTGCAGACCTCGTTCGCGGCCGGGTTGATGAAGGGGTTGTTGTCGTTGCAGTCGTTCCCGCCGCACAGCGGAATGAGGTACAGGTCGCCGTCCACGTCGCAGTCGACGACGGTCGCGTTCTCCGAGGCCTCGCTGGTCTCGTCGTCGAACGGATCGAGCTGCATCGCCGTCACGGGGGTGCCCACGGGCGTCGACGAACCCGCGACGGTCACGGACCAGGCGCCCGCCCCGTTGGCGGGCTCGTCGTCGATGTAGATGTCCGGCTCGCCGTACCCGGTGGGGTCGACGTCGGCCTCCCACACGCCCACCAGGGAGAACGCGCAGCCGGTGCCCTCGATCGTGAGGGTGGTGCCGTCGAGGTACGCGGCCGTGATCACGGGGCGCGGCATGCCCCGGTTGCCGAGGCTGTTGTCGGGGGTGCAGGGCCCGCTCCCGGGGACGAGCGGGCCGGCCCCGACGCCGTCCCCCGCGAGGTCCAGGGCGAGCCCGCCGTTGCCCCGGAAGTGGTTGATGTAGACCGCGTTCTCGCGGTTGACCTCGGGGCCGGAGCCGCGATCCATCAGGATCCCGTCGCCCACGTTGTAGGCGATGACGTTGGCGTCGACCGACAGGCCGCCGATCTCCCAGCCCTCGGTGTCGTGCGCGGTGTCGGCGTGGAGGTGGATCCCCACGGCGTTGCCGAGGTTGGTGGCGAGCCCGAGGTCGTCCGTGCCGATCCAGTTGGCCAGCACGTCGTTGTCCTGGGACGCCTCGCCGTAGACGCCCGCGCCCGCATTGCCGGACAGCACGTTGCCGATGATGTCGGCCTGCCGGGGGTACTCGAGGGGGCCGCTCGTGCCCACGAACCGGATGCCGTCGCCGCCGTTGGCCAGCGAGGCGGTCTGCGCCCCGTTCGTGCCGATCGTGTTGGTGAAGATGTCGGAGGCGAGGATCTTCTGCTCGTAGAAGATCCCGTGGTCGGCGTTGCCGGAGATCACGTTGCGGCCCGCCTCGGTGCCGTCGCCGATCACGAGCCCGTTGATGTTCTGGTTGGTGCCCGTGGGGCCGTCGGCGTGGACGCCGTCGTCGCCGTTGCCGAGGGCCGCCGCGGCCGTGACGTCGACGCCGATGAGGTTCCCGACGATGTCGATGTCGTCGGCCGAGCCGCCGTCGATGAAGATGCCGTCGCCGCCGTTGCCCGAGATCAGGTTGAAGGGTCCGATGACGTGGTCGTCGCGGCCCGCGATGTGGACGCCGTCGCCGGCGTTGGGCATGGCGATCGTGCCGGTGCGGTCCGTGCCGATGAAGCAGCCGAGCACGGTCACGTCCTCGGTGTCCGAGTCGTCCTCGATCTCGATCCCGTGGCTGGGCCCGTTGCGCAGGTTGAGCCCCTGGATCACGACGTCCTCGGCCTCGACCGACAGCAGCGGCGCCGTGACGCCCATGCTCGAGCCGTCGATGGTGGGGCCGATGACGGTGTTGAACCCGTCGGCGGGGTCGTTCGTGTTCGCCGCCACGGCCGCGCCGCACCCCGTGCAGTCGAAGCCGTCGATGGTGACGTTGTCGTCGGAGATGTCCGGCAGGGCCGACGTGAGCGTGATGACCGGGCCGCCCACGGGCACGGCGGTGAACGAGAAGACGATCTCGTCCCCGTCGTCGAGCGCGGCGATCGCCTCACGCAGGGTGCAGCCGCCCGCCGCGGCCGTACAGGCGCCGTCGCTGGTGTCCGCGAGGGAGTTGACGGTCCAGGTCGCGGCCGAGGCCGCCGACGGGAGCGCGAGAACCGCGAGGATGAGCGCGTAGTGAAGGGCTCGCATGCCCCTCAGTCTAGTTCGCCTGCGAGGCCCCGTCCGCCGTCACGCCGGAGGCACGAGGTCCGCGGACCCCTTCGCGAGCTGGCCGTTGATGAACCCGGGGGCGATGCGGGACATCCAGTGCAGCTGGCTCGCCTGACCCGGCCGGATCTCCGCGGCGCCCGAGCGCAGCTTCGGCATCGTCTGGGCCAGGAGCTGCTCGAGGGTGAGCATCGCGAAGCTCCCGTCGTCGGGCAGGTCCGCCGTGAGGTCCGTCTTCACGGCCGGGGGCATGAGCTCGATGACCTCGACCTTGCCTTCGAGCTGCTGACGGAGGGAGACGGTGTAGCTGTGCAGGGCGGCCTTGGTGGCGCAGTACACGGGCGCGCACTGGAGCGGGACGTACGCGAGGCCGGAGGAGACGTTGATGATCGTGCCCTGGTTGGCGCGCAGGCGATCGACGAACACGCTCACCGTGCGGATGGCCCCGGAGAGGTTGATGTCGATCTCGCGGGTCAGCTCGAGCAGGTCGTCCTGGCCGGTGGTGACGTTGCGGTAGATGAAGATGCCGGCGTTGTTGAACAGCACGTCGAGCTTCGGGAACTCCTCGCCGACGCGCGCAGCGAGGGCCTTGAGGGCCTCGGGATCCGACGCGTCGCACCGCATCGTGTGGAGCCCGGGCACGGCCTCCACGGCCGCGTCGAGCTTGGCCTGGGTGCGCCCCGTCACGATGACGGTGTTGCCCAGCTCCTGGAACGCCTTGGCGAACGTGAGGCCGATGCCGGCGCTCCCGCCCGTGATCAGAATGGTGCGACCTTCGAGCTTCACGATGTACTCCTCCACGAGTGATTGACTTGTGATTCGAAAGCTATCTGGTTCGCTTTCGTTTCGCAAGCTATCATCGATCTCGATGGCGAGCCCGCCCCCCCGCTCGACGTGCCCGATCACCTGCGCCCTCGACCTCCTGGGCGACCGGTGGACGCTCGTGGTCCTGCGGGACCTGCTCCTGGGCGGGCGTACGAGCTTCTCGGAGTTCGCGGCCTCGGAGGGGATCGCCAGCAACGTGCTCTCGGACCGCCTGTCGCGGCTCGAACGCGAGGGCGTCGTGGTGCGGGAGAGGGACCCGGCGGACGGACGCAGACGCCGCTACCTGCCCACCGAGAAGGGGCGCACGCTCATCCCGATCCTGCTCGAGCTGGCCGTCTGGGGCTCGGATCACGCCGGCGGGACCGCCCACGCGGCGATGGTCGACCGCGCGAGAGAGAACCGGGCCGCCCTGGTCGCCGAGCTCGGGGCCGCGCTCGGCGGGCGGGACCACGATCCCGCATAGGCCTCCCCGGCGGTCCCCGGCGCCCCCATACGGGATTTTCGTCCCGCCCGGCAGGGGCCGCCGAGCTGCGACGGAGTCGTCCTCCAGCATGACCAGCGCCCCCACGGCGACGGTGCCCGTCGTCCCGCGTCAACCGAACCCGAGCAGCAGCCCGCCCTGGTACACGACGAACGACGCCACCCACGCCAAGGCCGTCATGTACACGACCATGAACACCGGCCACTTGTAGCCGCCCGTCTCGCGCTTCACGGCGGCGAGCGTGGACATGCACTGGGCCGCGAACGCGAAGAAGACCATCAGCGAGAGGCCCACCAGCGGGGTGTAGACCAGGGTCCCGTCGGGCCGGCGCGCCTCCCGGATTCGGTCCCGAAGAGGTTCGCTGCCCTCGTCCACGTCGGCACCGACGCCGTACACGACGCCCATCGTCGCCACGAAGACCTCGCGGGCCGCGAACGAACCGATGAGCCCCACGCCGATCTTCCAGTCGTAGCCCAGGGGCTCGATGACCGGCTCGAGGGCCTTGCCCATGTCGGCGGCGTAGGACTGCTCGAGGGCGTAGGTGTCGGCCTCCATGCCCGCGGGCACCTCGGACGGCTCCACCAGGGGGAACGTCAGCAGGAACCACAGCACCACCGTGCAGGCCAGGATCACGGTCCCCGCGTCCGTGAGGAAGACCTTGCTGCGGTCCCACATCATGCGGATCACGGTGGCCGCGCGCGGCAGACGGTACGGGGGCAGCTCGAGCAGCAGGGGCTCGCGGCCGCCCTTGAGGACGGTCCTGCCGAACACCGCCGCGGCGACGAGCGCGGTGACGATCGAGAGCACGTACATCGCCGCCAGCACGAGGCCCTGGATCGGCAGCCCGCCCTCGCCGAACGTGGCGGGGAGGAGCGCGGCGATGAGGAGCGTGTAGACGGGCAGGCGCGCGGAGCAGGTCGTGAGGGGGACGACCAGCATCGTGAGCAGGCGGTCGCGCTTGCGCTCCATCGTGCGGGTGGCGAGGACGGCGGGGACGGCGCACGCGAAGCCCGACAGGAGGGGCACGAAGGCGCGGCCGTGCAAGCCGACGGCCTTCATGATCCGGTCCATCAGGTAGGCGACGCGGGCCATGTAGCCGCTGTCCTCCATCAGGCCGATGAGCAGGAAGAGGAGGAGGATCTGGGGCAGGAACACGACCACGGCGCCCACCCCGGCGATCAGCCCGCCGGTGACGAAGTCCTCGAAGAGCCCGTCGGGCAGCACCGCCGCGGCGCCGTCGCTCAGGGCCCCGAAGATGGTCTCCACGAGCCCGATGGCCGGGTCGCTCCAGCTGAAGAGGCCCTGGAAGAGGACGGTCATGAGGACGAGGAACGAGAGGAACCCCCACACGGGATGCACGAGCACGCGGTCGACCCGGTCCGTGCGGGCCCGGGCGTCGTCGGGCATGACCACCAGATCGGCGAGCAAGCCGTCGATGGTGGTGTAGCGGGAGGCGGTGATGACGGCGTCGACGTCGGTCCCCCGCGCCTCGAGGCGGCCCCGCACCGCGCCCACCGCGACGGCGACGTCCTCGGGCGCGCCCTCTTCGTCGTCGGAGGCGTCCACCGACATCAGGGCCCAGAGCCCGATCGCGCGACGACGCTCGTCCGGGACGGTCAGCCAACCCTCGACCACGGAGGCCGCCTCGGCCGCCGCAGCCTCCAAGGCGTCGTCGATCTCGGTGGCGTAGTCGCTGCGTCCGCGGGCGCCCTCCTCGAGGACGAAGGCGAGGCGGGCGAGGAGATCGTCGATCCCCCGGCCGGTGCGAGCGCTCACGGCCACCACGGGCAGGCCCAGGCGCTTCCCGAGCCCCGCGACGTCGAGGTCGGCCCCGAGGGCGTCGACCTCGTCCGCCATGTTGAGCGCGAGGACCATCGGGACGCCCAGCTCGGCCACCTGCAGCGCGAGGTAGAGGCTGCGGCGCAGCTGGGTCGCGTCGCCCACCAGCACGACGGCGTCGGGGTTCGGCGTGCCGATGCCGAGCAGGGCGTCGATCGCGATGCGCTCCTCCGCGCTCCGCCCGCAGATGCTGTAGGTGCCGGGCAGGTCGACGATCTCGGCGGTGCCCCGCCCCGCGAGATCGACGCGGGACGACGACGTCTCGACCGTCACGCCGGGGTAGTTGCCCACGCGCAGGTTGGTGCCCGCGAGGCGGTTGAAGAGGGTCGTCTTGCCGGTGTTGGGGTTGCCCAGGAACAGCACGCGGCCGAACTCGGTCTGCTCCGTACGATCGCGGCGGCCGAGCCGAACGAGCGAGCTGCTCATGGGAGGAGAGGAGGGCCCGCGATCAGGCCTTGGAGCTCACCAGGATCGCGGCCGCCTGGGCCTTGCGGATCGACAGGCGTCCCCCCCCGACCTCGAGCTGCAGCGGGTCGCCCATGGGCGCGCGACCCACGACCCGGACGTCCGTGCCGGGCACGAAGCCCATCTCCAGGAGGCGCCGACGGAAGCCGCGATCCCCGCCCACCTGCAGGACGGTCGTCCACGTGTTGCGGGGCGCGCCTACGAGGGTCAGGTCCGGGGGGGTCCGCGTCATGTGCCACATGATATTGAGAGTCATTCTCAATTGCAAGAGAACCCTCCGGTTCGCCGCTCCCATCAAGGCGGCGTGTCCAACGACGACGGGTCGGCCAGCAGCTCGCCGATGAGCTGGATCCCTCGGACGCAGTAGAACCCGTCGGCGATCCGCTCGTCGAAGGTCCACTTGATCTCGACGACGTCGCGGATCGAGGTCTCGCCGTCCTCGTCCACCCAGGCGGCCTTGTGGATCGCTCCGATCACCGCGAAGAGGGGCACAGTGCCGTACTCGTACAGGTGGTGGAAGGGTGCCTGGAGCCCGATCGAGCCGAGGTTGGCGCAGAACAACGAGCTGTACAGCGGGTCGGCGCGGATCATCGCCGCGGGCAGGAGGTTCCAGCCGTCGAGCAGGCGCTGGGCCCACATGAGGAGGGCGATCATCGGCCCCGGCAACCGGGTGACCACGGCCATCTCCTTCTCGGACGTCGACTTCGCATCGGATCGCCCGCCATGCACCGCCTCGCGGACGCGCCCGGCCACGTCGGCCAGGGTGTCGGCGGGCTCGAAGAAGACCTTCACGGTCGAGAGGCCCGCGTCGTCCTCCATGCGCTTCTTGACGGCGAACGCGAGGGAGATCCCCCGGCGGTCGTAGAGGCGTCGGCCGGACACGAACCGGTTCATCTTCGGCCGCAGCGCGAGCGTCCGCACGAACGCGGCGAGCACCACCGGGAAGAAGGAGACCTCGCGCCCCTCCGCTCGCTGCGCCTCGATCCAGGCGAGGGTCGGTCCCACGTCCAGCCGCTGGGTGTAGTACACGGCGGACTCGTTCCGGCCGCGCATGAGGAACGGCATCATCAGACGCAGCGCCCCGGGATCGCGGGCGGGGGTCCCTTCGTCACGGGAGAAGATCGGCATGGTTCAAGCCTACGCCGCAGGAGTATCTTCCCGCCCATGTCCCGCCTCACCTGGGCCGCGCCGGTCCTCCTCGCCCTCCTCGTTTCGCCCGCCTGCCCTCCCCCGGGCGGAGACGACGACGACTCCAGCGCCCTCGATCCGCGGGACGTGATCACCCGCGACGACCGGCCGAGCAAGCGCAGCGAGGTCCTCGCCGTCGCCGATCCGCCGAGCAACTCGATCGTCATCTTCGGCGGCAACGACGGCCCGATCGTCAACCAGATCCCCTCGGCCCGGTACCGCGACGACACCTGGATCTTCGAGCCCGGCGTCGGCTGGGAGGAGATCGAGGGCGACGGCCCCTCGGCGCGCGGCCGGTACGCGTCGGCCTACGACCCCGACAGGCGGCGGATGCTCCTGTTCGGCGGGCGCTGGCGCGAGGCGGGCACCACCGGCAACTACACGCTGTACGACGATCTCTGGGCCTTCGACTTCGCCGACCGCGCGTGGACGCGGCTGGACGACGGCAACGGCCCGTCCGGCCGCTACTACCCCGTCTCGGCGTGGCACGACGGCGCGATGTACCTCTTCGGGGGAGCAACCAACGCCAACGCGCTCGCCATCCAGCCCAGCTCCGAGCTGTGGCGCTGGACCGACGCCGACGGCTGGGAGCAGCTCCAGAGTTCCGGCACGCCCCCGTCGCCGCGGGTCTTCTACGGGACCGCCCACGACACGCGGCGCGGCCGCCTCATCCTCTTCGCGGGCCAGCGGGGCGACTTCCAGTCCCAGGCCTACAACGACCTCTTCGCCCTGGACCTGGCGACGGGCGCCTGGACCGAGCTGCACGACGGCGGGAACGACGCCCCCTTCACCCGCATGCACCCCGCGCTGCAGTACGACGCCGAGCGCGACCGCGTGATGCTGTTCGGCGGCCACACCGACATCGGCGACGACAACGACTACTGGATCTTCCCGGGCGAGGGCACCCAGTGGGATCTGATCGACGAAGCGGACGTGATCGCCGGCGGCCTCGGCTGCCTCGACAACCCGAGCGAGGTGCCCGCGGACTTCGTGGACATGGACCTGTCCGCCCCCGAGCGTCGGCACCGGGGCATGCACGCGATCCTCCAGGACAGCCTCTTCATCTTCGGCGGCATGCACGCGGAGTGCAGCGACCACCTCGACGACACCTGGCGCCTCGACCTCGAGTCGAACACCTGGTCGGAGATCATCGAGGCGCGCACCGGCGAGTCCTGCCTGCGTCGCAACGACGACTGTGAATGTCTCTGCCTCTGATGCGGAGGACTGCTCTCTGTTGCTGGGCAGCGCTGCTCGGATCGGGGTGCCCCGCGCCCGGCGACCCGGCGGCCGTGCTGGGCTCGGGCGAGGTCGAGTGGGAGTCGCTGGACGACGGCGAGCTCGAGATCGTGCAGGGCCCCCAGGGCGGCTTCCACCTGCTCGGATCGGTGCGCGTCGCGGGCATCGAGGCGGGGAACCCCGAAGACCTCGAGGACCCGGACAACCCCACCACCCAGTTCGATGTCGTGTTCGAGGGCGCCTCGATGCTCCTCACGGGCGACTTCACCCAGGGCCTCGAGCGCACGCCCGCGGGCACGGAGACGTGGACCCACCAGGTCGTCGGGCGCTTCGCCATCCTCGACATCGAGGACGACGACGAGCTGCACGGCGAGACCGTGACCTTCTCGGTGGAGGTGACCGACGCGCACGGCGTGGTCGTCACGGACGACGTAGAACTCGACCTGGTGAGGCACCCGCTCAACCCGTAACGCGTACGATCGCGGGATGCTTCGTCGCCCCCTGCTGGCCGCTGCTGTCACCCTCGCCTTGTCGGGGTGCGACCCCGAGTCCACCGAGCCGAGCCAGGATCCCACCCCCATCCCCGCTCCCACCGGGGACACCCTGGGGCCCGAGGGCGGCACCCTCACGCATCCTTCCGGCGCCGTCCTGGAGGTCCCCGAAGGCGCGCTCGCCGAATCGGTCGAGCTGACGATCACGCCCGTGCCCGCGGCCGACGCTCCGGGGGGCGGGATCGACTCCGCGGCGACGGGGTACTACGAGTTCGGCCCGCCCGGGACCAGCTTCGTGTTGCCGGTGAGGATCACCCTGCCCCGCACCGACGAGGGGGAGTACGACGACGACCCGCTCGTCCTGAAGTGGTGGGACGAGGAGAACGACGCGTGGGCAGCGCTGCGTGGACACGGCTTCGAGGAGGGGGTCGAGCCCGGATCGGACGAGACGAGCGTCTGGAGCTGGACCCGCCACTTCACGACGATCGGCGGTGGGGCCGTCGCGCTGGGCCCGGTCACCACCTTGACGTCGACCCACGGGCACACCGTGGACGTGCAGGCCCCGACCAACTGCACGCTGATACCCGCGGCCGCGCGGACCGCGGCCGACATCGACGGGGTCGTGATACACAACACCGTCGGCATCCAGGACGCCGCCGAGTCCGCCTGCTACCAGATGGACCCTCGGTCGTACTTCGGGTGTCGAACCACGGGGCCCGCAACCGACTGCCAACACCCCGTCTACGGGAACATCGGTCCCTGCGTGGCCACCGCGAACCCGTTCCCGATTCCGTTCCCCACGGCAGACGGCTACTGCGGGGGCGGACCCACGAGCGGAGCCCACTACGCGGTCGGCCGGGAGGGGGAGATCGTCCAGATCCGCGACCCGCTGGAGATCGCCCACCACGTGGCGAGGACAGAGGACTGCACCGCCACATCGCGAGCCCACAACGAGTTCCTGATCGGCATCGAGCTGACCAACGCCAGCGGCGGCGCGAACGACGAGATCTACACCGGCGCCCAGATGGCGTCGCTGGTGCAACTCGTCCGCTACCTGCTCGACGAATACGGGCTCGACGCCGCAGACGTGACCGGCATCAACGCAGGCACCGGAACCGCCGACACGTGGTCCAACCACGTGGACACCGGAGTGGTGTTTCATCGCCACCTCGAGGGCTGTCGAACCGGCGGGCGGCACACCGATCCCGAGGGCCCCTTTCCCGAGGGCGCGTTCTGGGCGGCGCTCGCGGAGGCTCCCCCCGCCGGGGGCTCGGTGCTGCTGCCCGGAGGCGACGCGATGGGATCGCACGCGCCCGGGGACGGTGGCAGCGTGTCCTTCGCGGTGAATGCCGCGGCGCCCGCTCCGACCGTCGTGGGCTCCGCGACCTTCACCGCGGGGACCGCCGACCCCGGATCTCTGCTCGTCGCGGCCGGAACCAGCACCCCGCTCGCCGCAGGTGCGCACGCCTTCAACGACGTCTGGGTGGAGGGCGAGCTGGTCCTCGCCGGCAACGTCGACCTGACCGCATTCGGCACCTTCTGGGTGGGCCCCGCGGGGATCGTGCGCGCCGATCCGGGGGCGGCCGTGACCGTGCTGGCCGACGGGTTGGCCTTGATCGAGGGACGCTTCGACGCCCCCGGGCTGCACGGCTGGTCCGCTCTGGATCCGGCGGGACCAGGCAACGACCCCACGGCGTGCGACTACCCCCTGGATCCCGCCGTCGAGGGGCCGGGCGGAGACGCGGGCAGCTTCGCCCTGACCGTCACCCAAGGCCCCCTGTTCGTGCCCACGGTCGTCACGCTGGGGGGCGACGCCCACACCTGGGACTACGCGGGCCCCCCCGTGACTCCGCCCTGGATGGGCGGCGCGGGCGGCGACGTCACGGTCACCGGCGGCGCCCGAGGCACCTGGTTCCACGGCGCCGAGCCCTGGCCGGGGGCCTGGATCCGAGCGATCACCTACAAGGACATCCACCCGTACGGCTGCGACTTGTCGGGCCGCACCGACGGCGCGCTGCAGCCCCTGAGCTCGGCGGTGGTCCGCGGGTTCGTCACGGCGGGAGGCCGCGGTCCGCGGAGCAGCTTGGTCGGGGTGAACGCGGAGGATCGGGGCCCCGGAGGAGACGGCGGAGCGGGCGGGGCGGTGGTGATCACCGGCGCCGGCAAGCTCTGGTTCCAGGAGACGAGCGTCTTCACGGGGACCGGCGCCAACGAGCTCGAGTTCACGCCGTTCATGGGATCCGTTTCCCAGCAGGCGCTCCTCGGGTATCCGATCGGGGCGACCGGAGGAGCGGGCGCTGCCGGCGCGAACGCGGGCGGCGGATCCGGAGGAGCGGGCGGGGCCGGGGGAGACGTGACCCTGTCGGGGTCGTCCAACGCGGCCTACGGCACGGCCGCCGACGACGTGCTCGGCTGGGACGAGCAGGGCGTCGGGGTCGAGATCGGCCCGTCGGTCTCTTGGGGCGTGATCGGGACCATGTCGCAGCACCTCGACTCAAGGGGCGACGTGCAGCTCACCGTGTCCGTGGTGGGCGGATCCGGGGGCGGTGTCGGCGGCAGCACGGGGGACGACCCCGGGAACTTCGGGGCGGCCGGTCCCGCCGGCACCGCCACGGTGACCATCACCCCTTGAAGGACGGTCGATGATCACCGCGCTGCTCCGGCACCCGCGGCTCCCCGCGATGGTCACGGCGCTCGCCGTCGTCCTCGCGCTCCCGGCGATGTTCGCGGGCTACCAGGCCGACGACTGGTTCCACGTGGCCGAGGTGCGCGGCGTGATGCCGCTGGACGAGCAGCGGGAGCCCGCCCAGTCGATGTTCAGCTTCTTCGACGGGGACCCTGCCCGCACCGCCGGGCTGCGCGACCGGGGCATCGTCCCGTGGTGGGTGGACGACCGCATCCGGGCCTCGTTCTGGCGTCCGGTCACCGTGTGGACGCACCAACTCGACGACGCCGTCGCGCCGCTGAACCCCGTCTTCGCCCACGCCCACTCGATCGCCTGGTTCGCCCTGCTCGTCTTCCTCGCGGCGACGCTGTTCCGACGCATCCAGGGCGGGGACGGAGCGCTCGTGGCGGGGCTCGCCGCGCTGCTGTTCGCCGTCGACGAGGCCCACGGGCTGCCCGTCGGGTGGCTGGCGAACCGCAACTCGCTCATCAGCGGTGTCCTCGGGTTCACCGTGCTGCTGCTGTACGACCTCTGGAGGCGCGACGACGCGCGGTGGGCCGGGTGGCTGGCACCCCCGGTGTTCGCGCTGTCGCTGTTCTCCGCCGAGGCGGCCCTCGCGTCCACCGCGTACCTGTTCGCCTACGCCCTCTTCCTCGACCGCGGGACCCTGCTCGTGCGCGCGCTGCGGCTCGTGCCCTACGGCGTGATCGTCGTCGCTTGGCGGGTGGCCTACGGGGCCCGCGGGTTCGGGACGGAGGGGTCGGGGCTCTACCTCGATCCGGTGCGGGAGCCCCTGCGCTACGCCCCCGCCGCCCTCGAGCGGATCCCGATGCTCCTGGCCGACCAGCTCCTGAACTTCCCGTCGATGGTGCCGTCGTTCATGCCGCCCACGATTCGCCTCACCGTCTCGGCGACGGTCGCGATCGCCGTCCTGCTCTTCTGTCGACTGCTCTACAAGCGCCTCGGCGACTCCCCCGCCCTCCGGTTCTGGGTCCTCGGCGGCCTCCTCGCGACGCTGCCCATCGCGGCCACGTTCCCGATGCCGCGCCTCCTCGTGTTCGTGAGCCTGGGCGGGAGCGCGGTGCTCGCGAGCTTCATCCTCCACGCGCGGGAGTCCGAGGGCTGGACCCACCGGGTCGGCACGGCGCTCATCGTGCTGCACGTCGGCGTCGCCGCGCTCTCGCTCCCGGTCCAGGCGTACCTGGTCAAGCCGCTCACGGAGACGATGTTCCCGTGCGAGGAGTACGCGGTCCGGGGCCCGGAGGCGGCGCAACGCACGGCGATCTACGTCAACTCCAACGACCTGTGCGTGGCCTACGTGCCGATCATCCGCGCGGTCCACGACGAGCCCTCGCCCCGCGTCCTGCTCCTCTCGTCGGCGCTGTACGCGATCGAGCTCGTGGGCGTGGACGAGCGCACGCTCGAGGTCCACGTGCCGGCGGGCATGCACTCGAACCCGGCGGACTCGCTCCTGCGCAACCCGATGGACGCGATCCCGGTGGGGGAGGCGGTGATCACGCCCGAGGCGACGTTCGTCGTGCAGTCCCACAGCGACGCCGGGCTCGTGGACGTCGTGCGAGTGACGTTCACGAAGCCGCTGACGGACCCGTCCTACCAGTGGATCTGCACGGTGGATCGGGTCGGCGTCCCCTGTGCGCCCCCGGCCCCGGGGGAGACGATCGAGTACCCGGCGGGCTTCACGATCGGCGGCTGAGCGGCCGGAGCGGTCGCCGAATCACTTGCCGAAGACGGCGAACATCGCGCCCTGGGGGTCCACGCACTGGGCCACGCGGTCGCCGCCCGGCACCTCCATGGGTCCGTTCACGACCTGGCCGCCGAGGTCGGCGATCTTGGCGAGGGAGGCGTCGAGGTCGGCCACCTGGACGTAGTGCAGCCACGCCGACATCGGCATCTCCGCGGGCTTGTCCATCATGCCGCCGAGGGAGTTCTCGTCGCCGGGCACTCGGAACATCCGATAGACGGCGCCCTCCCCCATGTCCATCTCCCCGGAGACCTCCCAGCCCGCCACGGAGCAGTACCAGTCGATGGCGGCGGCGGCGTCCGCGGTGCTCAACTCGGCCCAGGTGAAGTGGCCGGGGCCGGACCGCCGCACCATCTCGCCCGCGGGGGTGAAGCCCGCGAAGACGGCGCCTTGGGGGTCCCGCAGGATGGAGACGCGCCCGACCCCCGGGATGTCGAAGGGCGGCGCGAGGACGCCTCCGCCGGTCGCCTCGGTCTTCGCCGCGGTGGCGTCGACGTCCGGGACCTCGAGGTAGGCCAGCCAGTGCGGGGGCGCGCCCATCTTCTTCGCCTCTTCGGGCAGGGTGACGAGCCCCCCCACCTGGGTGTCGGGGGTGGTCCACATCGTGTAGTCGTTGGGCCCGTCCCAGGCCTCCGTGCCCCAGCCGACGACCTGGGTGTAGAAGGCGGCGGCGGCGGCCGTGTCGGGGGTGTTGAGGTCGAACCAGACGAAGTGACCCTGAGGCATGGCGAGCTCCGATGCGGGAATGCGGCCCCCTCTGCGGGGCGGCGGACCGCGACGATAGCTGCCGCGCGCGGCCCGGGCGACGACCGGGGGCGATCCTTGTAGGGTCCGCGCCATGACGTTCGATCCGACACCTCCCAAGGACGTCGAGGGCCCGCCCCCCGACGCGATCTTCCTCGACTCCGGCCTCTGCTGGCAGGTGCTGAACGCCGGCCCCGGCGGCGCCAAGCCCAGCGCGTCCGCGTCGGTCACGGTGCACTACACCGGCTGGACGACGGACGGGAACTGCTTCGACAGCAGCAAGCGTCGCGGCCGCCCGGCCACGTTCCCGCTGGGCGGCGTGATCAAGGGCTGGACGGAGGGCCTCCAGCTGATGGAGATCGGCTCCACGGCCCGCTTCTGGATCCCGGCCGAGCTGGCCTACGGGCTCGATCCCGGCGCGGGGCGCCCGGCGGGCACGCTGGTCTTCGACGTCGAGCTGCTCGAGATCACGGAGCCCCCCCGGGCGCCCGAGGACGTGGCGGCCCCGCCGGACGACGCGACGTTCACGAGCAGCGGCCTGTCCTGGAAGGTCCTGCGCGAGGGCAAGGGCGACAAGCCCGGGCCCACGAGCCGCGTGACCGTGCACTACTCCGGGTGGCAGACGAACGGGCAGATGTTCGACAGCTCGGTCGTGCGCGGCCAGCCCGCGACGTTCCCCCTCAACGGCGTCATCAAGGGCTGGACGGAAGGCGTTCAGAAGATGTCGCCCGGCGAGAAGTCCCGCTTCTGGATCCCGGCGCAGCTCGCCTACGGGACGAACCCCGGCGGCGGACGCCCCGGCGGCATGCTCGTCTTCGACATCGAGCTCCTGACCGTCCACTAGCGAGCAAGGATGGCCGACGAAACGATCCCCGGGCCTGCCCTGGTCCCCACCGACTGGGACGACGACGCCGATCCTCCGTCGTCGCCGACGATCCTGGTGGTCGACGACGATCCCGGCCAGCGACGGCTCCTCCGCGCGCGCCTCGAGCGCGCCGGGATGGGGGTGGCCGAGGCGGGCGACGGGCAGGTCGCGATGAAGGCCCTGACCGAGCAGCGCGTCGATCTCGTGCTGCTGGACGTCCAGATGCCCGGCGAGAGCGGAGTCGAGGTCTGCCGCCGGATCCGGGCGACCTGGGACGCGATCGAGCTGCCGGTGGTCATGGTGACGTCCATGACGGACCGCGACACGCGGGTGTGGGGCCGAGCGGTGGGCGCGAACGAGTTCCTGGTGAAGCCGGTCGACGAGGCGGAGCTGCTGATCCGGCTCGGGAACCTGCTCAAGCTGAAGCGACTTCACGAGCAGCTGGCCGACCTCGGCAACCGGGGGGTGGCCCAGGCGACCCGACGCGAGGAAGCCGCGCAGATCGCCCAGCGCGAGGCGGAGCAGAGGGCGGCGAGGATCGAGGAGGACTTGACCGGGATCGGTCGACGTCTCGGCCAAGCCGTGACCGCCCGCATCCTGGACGGGGGCCGCGAGCTCCTCCTCTCTCGGATCGCCGCGCTCACCGCGACCGAGCTCGGAGTCCCCCAGGACGAGGCCGCGCGGTACCCGAAGGCCTTCCTGCTGCGCGACGTGGGCATGGCGGCTGCCCCGACGCGGTGGCAGCCGGACCAGGGGGCGAGCGATGAGGCCCGCGGCGCCCTCCATCCGGGGATCGGTCACTGGATCCTGGGCGCCGCGAAGACGCCGTGGATCCACCTCGCGGCGACCATCGCGCTCTCTCATCATGAGCGCTGGGACGGGGGCGGCTACCCCGACGGGCGCGCGGGCGAGGAGATCCCGCTCCCCGGGCGCATCGCGGCGGTCCTCGACGGCCTGCTGGTGCGCGAGGACCCCGACGACGGCGACACGCTCTTGGAGGCCCTCGAGCGCGTCCGCGCCGGGGCGAGCACGCGCTTCGATCCCGAGGTCGTCGCGGCCGTCGGCGCCGTGATCGAGCGTCGGCCTGCGCTGCAGCGCGCGTGGACCGAGGGGGACCCAAAGGCGCCTTGGGGCGAGTAGCTCACAAGGCCTTACACGAGCGCCGCAGTCCCTGACCGGCTTCACGTCCACCCTCCGAGTGCACCCCGGAGGTCCCATGAAGTACGCCGCCGTCCTCGCCGTCTCCTTCTCCCTCGTCGCCTGTGAGTCCACGGGCGGCGACTCGTCGTGCGACGAGGCCCGGTCCCTGCTCGATCTGACGTTCGCGGCGGGGGCGGGGCCCGGCTACGCGGCGCCCGAGCTCGACGGCTGGTGCGACGCCGCGAACTTCGTGGTCGAGAGCAACGGGATCCCGCACTACACGTTCGTGGAGATCACGCCCAACGCGCTGACGGAGGTCGATCAGCGCTGGGAGATCCCCCTGAACCCGGGGGTCGCGCCGGCCCCGACCGAGATCCCCCTGCTCGGCGACGTGGGCTTCACCGTCGCGGGCACGGTGTGGTTCGGGCCCAACGAGGCGGAGCGCCCGGACTCGTACGGCGACCCCGTCTACAACGGCATCACCGACGGCTGCACCGGCCACACCGCGCCCCAGGGCTACCACCACCACGCGCTGCAGCAGAAGTGCCTGGTGCAGGAGAACGTGGGCAAGGCGGAGCCCTGGGCGGCGGCGGACGCGGACCCGGACGTCGCGTCCCCGATCGTCGGCTGGGCGGGCGACGGGTTCGCGATCCACGGGCCCTACGGATGCCTCGACGCGGCGTGCTCCGAGGTCGTCGAGTACGTGAGCGGCTGGGAGCAGATCGGCGACCCCACGACGTACGCCTGGGACGCCCACGAGTACCGCGCGTCGACCGACGCGACCGTCCTGGACCAGTGCAACGGGCACGTCGGCCCCGACGGCGACTACCACTATCACGCGACCGCGACGTTCCCCTACATCCTCGGGTGCTTCACCGGCACGCCGTCGGCGGACTTCCGATGAGGCGGTTCGCGGCGCTGCTGCTGCTCGTGGGGTGCGCCGCCGCGGACGCCACGGAGGGCGACTCGGGCGTCGAGGCGGACGAGTGGACCGTGCAGGCCGCCCACTGGACGCTCACCTGGGCCGACGACGCGGGGCTCGACGGCGACGCGTGGACCACCACGACGGACGAGGGCTACACGGTCACGGTCGAGGACGGCTGGGTCGTCGACTACGCGGTCACGCTGTCGCCCTGCGAGGAGGAGGTCGTGGCCACGCGCGAGGAGCGGATCCTCAGCCTCCTGGGCATCGGCACGGCGCGCGCGGACCACCCGGACTTCGACGATCCCAGCCAGGTGGAGGTGGTCGCCGCGACGACGCTGGGGGCCGGAACGACGACGATCGAGAGCGCCTTCGGTGCGGCGACGTACTGCGGTCTGCACCTGCTCATCGCCCGCGGCGACGAGGACACCACGGCGCCCGACGGGACCTCGGCGTCGGGGATCAGCCTCGCGCTCGCGGGGAGCTGGGAGAAGGACGGGACCGCGGGCAGCTTCGACGTCGAGACGAACTGGGCGAACGCGCGGGACTGGACCTGGGCCGAGGTCGCGACGTCCGTCGAGGGCGAGGCGGCGGCCCACGCGGCGGAGATCGTCGTCCGTCGGGACCGCGATCGGCTGTTCGACGGGCTCGATCTCGCCGAGGCCACGGACGCCGGGGTCGCCTGGGGGGTCCTCGAGAACCTGTTCACGCAGGCGGACGTCGAGGTCGTCTTCTCCGCGCCGTGAGCAGGAGGAGCAGGGGCCAGGCCGGGGCGGCTACCCCGGCGGCGGCGCACGCACACCCCTCGTCGCCCGCCGTCGAGTCGTCGTCGTCGCCGCCCCCGGGGGTCGAGTCGTCGTCGTCCGTGGCGGAGTCGTCGTCGTCCGCGGGCGCGGAGTCGTCGTCGTCGCCGAGCAGGGACCCGGGCTGCTCGAGCCAGAGCAGCCCCTCGCCCACGCGCTGGAACGCGATGTCGACGTCGCCGTCGGCGTCGAGGTCGTCGACCGCCGCGACGTCCACCGCGGCACCCCCCGGCTCCACGGTCACGAGGGTCCGCATGGTCCAGTCGGTCCCGGCGCCCTCGTTGTCCCACCACACGATGTCCCGGCCGTCGATGCCCACGAGGTCCACGTCGCCGTCGTGATCGACGTCGGCCGCGCGCTCCCGGTGGGACCCACCATGGAAGACGGGGATCTCGCCTCCGCTCGGCCAGGCCGTCGTCTCCGGCCCCGGGTTCCGGAACCACCGCAGGGACGGGCGGTCGCGCTGGACGAGGTCGACCAGCCCGTCGCCGTCGAGGTCGGCGAGGGTCGCAGCGCCGCCCGTCACTCCCGTCTCGTGGACGGACCAGTCCCCGTTCTCGTACCAGCGGAAGGCCGCCCACCGCGAGGCCTGGGCGAAGATGTCCAGGTCCCCGTCGGCGTCGAGATCCACCGCCTTCAGCGCGCTGCCCTCCACGAACTCCGCGTCGAGCGTCGCGCGCGTCCAGCTCGCCCCGTCGTTCACGAACAGCGACAGCCCCCCGTCGCCGTCGTCCCCGACCGGGACGAACGAGACGAGGTCCGCGTCGCCGTCCCCGTCCATGTCGGCGACCGCGACCGGGCCGGTGAGATCAGGCAGCTCGTGCGGGAGCCAGGTCTCCGCCCCGAGGGGCCCGACGTCGCGCGACCACCACGTGGCTTCGTCGTCCGAGACGCGCACGATGTCCACGGCCCCGTCGCCGTCGACGTCCCCCGGCAGGGCCAGGGCCCGCCCGAAGGCGGGGAGATGATGGGCGGGGCCCGCCGAGCGGGGGCCGGGCGCGTACATGAAGTCCGGCGCGTCGCTCAGGAGGAGCTCGGGGGTGCCGTCCCCGTCCAGATCCGTCGACGTGGCCTGCCACCAGCGGGCGTACCCCGTGGCGGCGAGGACTGACGGCGCCCACCCCCCCGGCTCGGCGATCCGCGCGTGCAGTCGCCTGTACCCGAACGTGGCCCGCAGCTCGGGGCTCCCGTCGCCGTCGAGGTCCCCGAAGCTGAACTCCTCCGCAGCCACGAAGCGCGGGAGGGCGTCGCGCTCGACCCACCCGGCGGCGGCGTTCTCCATCCAGAACACGCCCGTCGCGTCCGAGAGCACGACGTCGAGGTCGCCGTCGCCGTCCATGTCGAGCGGAGCGAAGGGGGAGTCCACGGCCCAGCCGGGCGACGAGAACGCCTCGTGACGGGGCCAGGCGCCCTCGTCCTGCTCGTACCAGGCGACGACCGGCTCCCCGAGCCACTCCGCCGTCAGCAGGTCGTCGTCGCCGTCGTCGTCCATGTCGGCGACCACGACGGGGCGCGAACCGATGGGCACGAACGGGAGCGGCTGGTCGACCCACGCCTCGCCGTCGCGGAGGTGCAGCGCGACGTCCTCGCCGCCACGGGGGGCGGCGCTGAGCAGGTCGGTGTCGCCGTCGCCGTCGGCGTCGAAGGCGGCGAGCTGGGTGGGGACGGCGTCGAAGAGGGGGTGATGCACCCAGGGGGCGTCGAGGGCGCCGGGGTTCTCCCGCCAGCCGGCCGCGACGTCGGCGGCGGCGAGCCCCGACACCAGGTCCAGATCGCCGTCCTCGTCCATGTCGACGAGGGTGAGCGAGTGGCGGCTCCATCCGCCCTCCCGGGCTACGGGATGGTCGCGCCAGGGGGTCGGTCCGCCGAGGGCCCCGAGGTTCTCCCACAGGTCGAGTCGCGTGGAGTAGATCGTCCCGTAGTGGCACCACGGGTCGATGCAGCGGTAGCCCTCCACGATGGCGACGAGGTCGAGGTCGCCGTCGCCGTCGAGGTCGCCGGCCCGCACCTCGGCGCCGGTGATGCCCCGCCAGGCGATGGGGTCTTCGACGGGGAAGGTCGTCGAGACGCCGACGGTGCCCGGGGGCTCGCCCGCGGTCGTGATGACCACGAGGTCGGCGTTCCACGAGGCGTGCGCGATGTCTTCGTCGCCGTCGCCGTCGAGGTCCGCCGAAACCGCCCCCAGGATCTCGGGGCGAGGCGCCTCCCAGTAGAGGTGCTCCGCCTCGAAGGCGACCTCGGCCGCGGCGGCGGGCGGGGCGACGAGCATCACGAAGGCGACGAGAGCACGCACCGGGTCAGTCTGCCTACGGGCGACACAGCCCGTCGGATCAAGTTGTTTCACCCCACCTACGTCGCCCCCACGCGTCAGTCGGTCCTCACCACGCTTGCCGCGCTGCCGAGAAGAACCTCTCGGAATCGGCCGAAGCGAAGCTCGCTTCGTGCGATTCCGAGAGGTTCTTCTCGCTCCTGGCCGAAGCGAGCCCTACCTCTTGCGGAGCACCACCGAGAAGTTGTTCGCGGGCATCGGGATCAGCGCCTCGGGCTCGAAGCCGGCCTCGCTCGCCAGTTGGGTGACGACCTCGATGTCGCGCAGGCCGTTGCGAGGGTCGCGCGCGAGCAGCCACTGCTCGAACTTCGCGTTCGACTCCGTCGTGGGCGCGCCCTTCACGCGGTAGGGCCCGTACAGATAGAGGAGCCCGCCCGGACGCACCACACGCCCGGCGCCGGCCACGAGCCCGAGGGTCGACTCCCAGGGGCTGATGTGGATCATGTTGATGCACGTGAGTGCGTCCACGTGGCCCGATTCGGGGAGCGCGCGGGACCAGTCTTCGTCGGTCACGTCCAGGCGCACGGGGGGCCGCAGGTTCGAGAGCCGGGCCTCGTCCACGTAGAAGGAGATCGAGCCGAGCGCGGCGTCGTCGACGTCCGTCGGCTGGATGATCCACCCCGGCAGGTGGGTCGCGAAGTGCAGCGCGTGCTGGCCGCTCCCGCTCGCGATGTCGAGCAGGTCCCCCTCGGCCGCGGGCAGGGCGCCCTTCAGCACATCGAGGATGACGTCCTTGTTCCGGTCCGCGGGCGCGCTGTGCAGCTTCATGTCGTCACGATAACCGGCGGTCACTGCGGCCGAACGAGCCAGGGCGCCAAGCCCTCCGCCACCGCCCGAGCCCGCGCCGCCCCGGCCGCGTCCCCTCCGGCCTCGTACCCCGTCGCGAGCGCCAGCCACGGGATCGCGTAGTTCTCCCACACCGGCCCCTCGAGCTCGTGGTCCAGGTCCTCTTCGCGGAACGACGAGCCGAACCGAGCGCTCCGGAGCGCAGCCTCCATCGCGGCCTCCAACACCGTCGGGATCGGCGCCCCGTCGGCCGTCGGGACGACCTTCATGAGCACGGATCCCACGGGAAAGGTCAGCGAGTGGGCCGCCATCGCGCGTTGGACGTCCTGCCGCTGGAGCAGCAGCCGCGGCGCCACGTACGTGGGGCGACCCCGGTTGGCCGCCACCACCGCGTCGGCGGACAGCCCCCGACCGTCGCGCTCGAGGACGAGATCGGGGTGCGTCGCCGTCACCGAGGCGCGGTACCAGGGGTACATCAGCAGGCCCGGGTTCACCCACGCGACCCCCGGGGCCGCGCCCTCGACCGCCTGCTTGTAGAGCCCGCCGAAGAACATCGAGTCGCCGTGCGTGAGGATCAACGCGTCGTCTTCCACCGCCGCGAAGGCGTTGTGCAGGTAGTCGTCGAGGACCGTCCAGTCCGTCCACTGCGCCGCCGGGGCCGCCATCGCCCCCGCGACCGCCACGTTCACCCCCAGCAGCACCGCCGGGATCGCCGGACGCGACCACCGCGGGTGACCCAGCACCCACGCCGCCCCGACCCCGACGCAGAAGGCCAGCACGACGTCCGGGACGGGGTGGAAGCGCTCGATCACCACCCGCGTGTACCCGAAGGTCGGCAGGTCGAACTTCATGAGGAAGAGCGGCCCCGCGAGCAGCCACGCGCCCGCCGCGGAGAGCGCGAACCCGCGCGACCGCCTCGCGAGCCGCCACAGCCCGACGGGCGCGAGCAGCCACAGCAGGCCGGGGAACCGACGGGCGGCACCTCCGACGTACAGCCAGGGCTGCGACCACCACCCCGATCCCTCCTCCCGAGCGCTGGCCGTCAAGGTCCCGTAGTCCGCGCGGAGGAAGTGGTGGACGAGGCCGTCGCCGGTGCTGGTCTCGCCCCATCGCCAGGCCCCGCCGTCGCTCATCAGCAGCAGGTAGGGCAGCAGCCCCGCGAGCAGCGCGACGCCCACGAAGGTCCCGAACGTCGCCGCCGCCGAGCGCACGTCGAAGGGCCGCGGCAGCGCGACCAGCCCCGCGTAGGCGATCAGCGGCAGGAGGAGGATCGCGGTGTGGTGGTTGGCGATGCCGGTGGCGAAGGCCAGCCCGAGGACGGCCGCCTGCGCGGGCCCGCGGGCCCCGACGTGAGAGCGGACCGCCGCCCAGAGCAGCAGCGCCGCCGTGAGGACGGCCCCGGACAGCACCTCGGCCACCCCGCTCCACTTCCAGAACAGGGGGGAGACCCCCATGGCAGCCGCCCCGACCAGCGCGGCGAGCCGGTTCCCCGTCGCCAGGGCCACCGACCGGTGCAGGACCCCGACCGTCGCGCCGCCGAGCAGCGCCGAGCCGACCGACACCTTCCAGGCGACGTTGGCCCCCGGAAGCACCGTCACGAGCTGCGCCGCGAGCGAGACGTAGAGCGGATAGCCCGGCGGATGCGCGACCCCGCCCGCCGCCGCGACCGTCATGAACTCCCCGGCGTCGCCGCCCTGGACCGTGCGCGCCGCCCCCGCCGCGTACAGCAGCGCGAAGGCCACGCCCACCAGGAGCGAGTCGCGCACGGGGACGGGCGGGGAGGTCGTCAGACCAGGGACAGCAGGTTCTCCACCGGCCGCCCCAGCGCCGCCTTGCCGTCCAGCACCCCGATGGGCCGCTGGATCAGCGTCGGGTGCTCCGCCATGGCGGGGATGAGCACGTCGTCCCCCTCGTCGCCGGTGAGGCCGAGCTTCTTGCCGTCCCGCTTGCGGAAGATGCCCTTGGCGGGCAGGTCGAGCATGCGCAGCACGTCGCGCACCTCCTGCTCCGACAGCGGCTCCTTCGTGTACTCGCGGTACCGGTGGGGGATGTCCTTCTCCTTGAGCAAGGCGACCGCCTTGCGACAAGAGCTTCAGGTGCGCTTGCAGATGAGTTCGAGCATGGCGCGAGTCTAGAGACTCCCGGCCGTAGACTGAACCCATGCGCCCCCACCTTCTCGCCGCCCTCCTGTTCGCGGGCTGCCCCACCGTCACCGATCCGGTCCTCGACGACGACGACGTGGCCATCGGTGACGACGACGCGGCGGACGACGACGACGCGGTGGACGACGACGACGCAGGGGACGACGACGACGTGGGCGACGACGACGACGCCACCGTGCGGGACACCGACGGCGACGGGGTGGTGGACGCCGAGGATCGCTGCGAGGGCGGCGACGACAACCTCGACTTCGACGGCGACGGAACCCCCGCGTGGTGCGATCCGACCCCCGAGCAGGTGGGCGCCGGGGCGGACCTGGGCGGGACCCGCGAGATCGCCGTGAACTTCCTCATGGGCACGCGCTCGACCCTGAGCGAGGAGGGCTCGCTGCAGTCCGTCGGGGTGATCGGCCGACGGGTCGGCCCCGCCTTCCGGGTCGCGATCTACGCCGACGACGCGGGCGAGCCCACGACCCTCGTCGCCGACGTCCAAGGCGGCGATCTCCCGAACGGCCCGGTCTCGGTGCCCGTCCCCGAGCTGGTGCTCCCCGCGGGCGACTACTGGATCTGCGTCGTCTTCCAGAACGACGCGCGCGTCGGGGACGACGGGGCCGAGGACGTGACCACCCGCTGGTTCGAGCAGGACTTCGCCGCCCCCCTCCCCCAGACCTGGCCCGAGCTCGCCTTCTCGTTCCCCGGCTCGCACCTGAACCTGTGGATGGACGTCGGGCGGTAGGGGCCCCCCTCCCCGTATCCCGCCCTCCCCTACACTGCGCGACGTGCGCACACGTCCCAGCCGTCGCGGCTTCCTCCGCCTCGCCGCCGCCTCCGCGGGCGCGCCGGTGTTGGGCGTGCTCGGCGGGTGCGAGGGTCCGCCCGCCGCGGAGGTCTACCCCCAAGGCATCGCGTCGGCCGATCCGGGGCTCGACAAGGTCCTGCTGTGGACGCGGGTGCAGCCCCCCGAGGACGCCCCGAACAGCCCGATCGACGTGTCCTTCGAGGTCGCCCTGGACGACGAGTTCACCCAGGTCGTCGCGAGCGGGGACCTCGTCGCGGAGATCGCCTGGGACCACACCGTCCGGGTGCGCGTGGACGGCCTCGTGGCGGGCACGTCCTATCGCTATCGCTTCTCCGCCCGGGGCACCACCTCGGTGGTCGGCCACACGCGGACCGCGCCCCCGGCCGACTCCACCGATCCCGTGCGGGTCGCGCTCGCGTCGTGCCAGGACTGGATCGGTCGCTACTACCAGGCGTGGGCGTCGCTGCTGGAGGAGCCGGACGTCGACTTCGTGCTCTTCATGGGCGACTGGATCTACGAGACCGTCAACGACCCGCGGCACCAGGTCCCCAAGGAGGGGCGCGAGCTCGAGCTGCCCGACGGCTTGCCGCTGGACGACGTGGACCCCAGCAACGTGGCGGCGCGCAGCGTCGGCGACTACCGGGCCCTGCACCGCGCCGTCCGCTCGGACCCCCGCCTCCAGGAGGTCGCGCGACGCTTCCCGTTCATCTGCCTGTGGGACGACCACGAGTTCACCAACGACTGCTGGGGCGACCACGCCAACGAGTTCGACGGCATCGCGGGCGACGAGCAGAGCACCCGCCGGCGGGAGGACGCGACGCGCGGCTGGTTCGAGTACGTGCCCGCGGACGTGCCCTACGACCCCGACGCGGGCTTCCCGGACGACATCACGACCTACCGCCGCATCCGCTGGGGCGCGCACGTCGACCTGATCCTCACGGACGTCCGCTACTACCGCGACGACCACGTGGTCCCCGAGGGGCCGCCCGCCCCGGACGTGGGGAAGATCGCCGCGAACACGCCGCTCGGCGCGCGGATCTTCGCGCAGAAGGAGGGCTTCGACGTCCGCGAGGCCGAGGCGCTCCCCACCATGCTCGGGGCCGCCCAGAAGCGGTGGCTGCTGGACGCCCTGGCCGACTCCGACGCCACCTGGCGCGTGTGGGGCTCGCCGCTGCTCGTGGCCCAGATGATCGTCGATCTGCGCGACTACGAAGAGGTGTCCGAGGCGTTCAAGCACGTCTGGTACTTCAAGCCCGACCAGTGGGACGGGTTCCGCACCGAGCGTCGGGAGATCCTCGACGCGGTGGCCGACGACGGGCGCGGGGGTCTGCTCGTGCTCTCCGGGGACCTGCACGGCTTCTACGCGTCGGTCCTGCGGCCGGACTTCGACGACCCGGACTCCCCCGCCATCGGGGTCGAGCTTCAGACGTCGTCGATCAGCTCGATCACGCTGTTCGACCAGCTCGAGGAGATCGGCGCGGATCAGCCGCTGCTCGCCACCGCCGGCCTCATCGAGCTCGTCCCGCAGTTCGACGAAGAACTCCTGCGCTCCGGGCCGCACTTCGCCCACGTGGACAGCGCCACCAACGGGCTCACGGTCCTCGAGATCACCGGCACCGGCATCGACGCGGCGTTCATCTCCGTCGACCCCGAGGTCGTCCGCAGCACCCCCGACTGGGACGGCAGCACCACGCGCGTCCGCATGCACATCCCCCGCGACGAGGCCCGCATCGATGTTCTCGAATAGGCACCCCTCTCGACGAATCAGAGATTCGTCGCCGGGGGCCCCGCACATCCTCCCCGAGACTCCACTCCGCTTCGCTCCGTTGCGCGCGGCTGGAGGCCGCTTGCGTCGCCTGGCTGCCATGCTTCTCGCCGTCCTCCTGCTGCCCGGCGCCGCGTTCGCCGACGAGCCGCCCCCGGCGGAGGAGCCCACCGAGGAGCCCGCCGCCGAGCCTTCCGCGAAGAACGACACGCGGGGTCCCTACTTCTCGAGCAAGAGCGAGGAGCGCCCCCCGCCCTGGTTCTACGCCGAGCCCACCATCGCGGGCGGCTGGTGGCCGGGCATCCTCGCGGCGTTCAGCCCCTTCCAGGTCCGGTTCGCCCTGCATCGGTCGGACGCCATCGCGTTCCAGAACACCTACGCGGGCGTGGGCGGCTGGGCGCGCGTGTCGCCGTCGCTGCTCGAGGTCGGCGGGCGCTTCGACGTGGCCCCGATCGACGTCTTCGACCTCGCGGTGTGGGTCCGCTACTCCCACAGCCTGCCCACCTTCGCGGGCCGCCTGCGCTACGACGCGTTCGGCGACAAGACGTTCAAGGAGCGCCGGGAGCGCGAGGACGTGGGCATCCCGTCGGACCAGTTCGAGGTCGTCCTCGAGCCGACCCTCAAGATCAAGGTCGGCCCCCTGATCGGGCTCTACCGCGCGTCGATCCAGTTCACGCGCCTGTTCCTGGAGGAGGAGCCCGGCACCGCCTGGGTCTACGACGCCGCCCGGGACCTGGCCGTCCCGACGACGGGCTTCGTCCTCATCGAGAACACGGGCGTCGTGGCCGCCGATCCGCTCTGGAACCGCTCCGCCAAGACCAGCCTCGCCCTCGGCGCGATGGTCCGGCACCGCCGCGTCTTCGTGGAGGACGGCGACCGCATGCTGAACCTCGGGTTCGTGGGGTTCTTCAAGCCGGGCCCGCGCCCCGCCGCGCCGACGATCATCCTGCAGATGCTGGCGTACCTCATCGACCACGACCGCGTGCTCGCGCCGCCGCAGATCGTCGTCGGCTTCCAGTGGAAGATCGAAGCGGTCCCCAAGGACCTGCTCCTGCCGCAGTTCCACGGCCCGATCTGAGGCCCGCCCCGAGCGCTTCCGTCCGCTCAGCGGTACCCGAAGCGCTCCATGATCTCGCCGCAGTGGCGCTGGAGCAGCTCCTCGTCGGGCGTCCAGGCCGCCGCGTCGCCGTCGTCGCCCTCGCGGGTGCTGTCCATGGGCCGATCCACGAGGTCGTGCCGGAGGGTCGTGGGCCGCGAGAACCCGTCCCCGAAGCTCGACGAGAAGTTGAGCAGGCGCTCGAACGTGGGCCGCTGCTCGCCGCCCTCGAACAGGTCTTCGTACCGCAGGATGACCGCGCGATCGTTGTTCGCGAGCGTCGCCAGCAGGCTGGAGTTCAGCATCCCGTAGAGCCACGCGTACTTGTCCGGCAGCGACATGGTGCGCCACGCGGCGGGGGTGTGGTCCGCGGGCGAGCGGTGGTAGGGCCGGGGGCTGAAGCCGAGGAAGTCGTAGTCCGGCGGCTTGAACGCGCGGAAGTGGGACGCGAGCACCGCCGACCGGATCCACGCGCGGGGGTCGCGCACGACCATCACGACCTTGCTGTTGGGCATCCGCTCGAGGATCAGGTCGATGACGCCCCAGAGGAGCCCGTTGGACTCGACGAAGATGGACTCGGGGACCTTCCCGACGAACCGGCCGCGCAGCCGATCGAACCAGGCGGTGGCCTGCGCGTCGTCGATCCTGCCCTTGTACCGGGCCGTGGCCAGGTGCGTCGCCGTGGCGTGGGTCTGGCCGAAGGTCATGTGGTAGAGCCCGTGCCGGCGGACCTGCGCCCAGTACACCTTCGTGAAGTACTCGAAGGGGCGGTCCAGCCACAGCGTGTCCGGCTCGTGGAACGCCGCGCAGTCGTCGATCATCTGGGGAAGCGCCTTCGCGAGGAACTGCGTCCCCGTGCGCCCCGCGGACACGATGAAGACGGCGTGCTTTTCGTTCCAGGGGCGCCCCGGCTCGGCCGACATGGGCCGCAGTATGTCAGCGGGATCGGGGCTGTGTGGACGACTCGCCATATCGCGTCGGCCTCGCAACCGGCATGATTCGGCCATGTCGCGACGTGCGCCCGCCCTGATCTTCGTCGCCGCGGCCCTGCTGCTGCCCGCGTCGGCGACCGCCGACGACGCCGGATCCGTGGACGTCGGCACCCCGAGCGAGCCCGCGGTCGTGGACACCGCGCCCCTCACCGGCGACGTCGTGCTGCGCTTCGAGGGGCTGCGCGAGCCCTCGCCCCGGACGCTCGCGGCGCTCGTGGCCGACCCGTCCATCGCGGGCACTCACCGCCTCCTGGGGTCCTGGCCCGTCTTCCGCATCGAGGGCGCGCCCGACGTGGACCCCGTGGCCCTCGCCGCCACGCTGGCGTCCCGCCCCGACGTCGCCTGGGCCGAGCCCGACCGCGTCCTCACCATGCACGCCGACGAGCCCCCCGTGGACGACCCCATGTGGGACGAGCTCTGGCACCTGGAGAACACCGGGACCTTCTCGCGCTCGCGGCCCCAGGCCGACATCAACGTGCGACCGGCCTGGGAGCTGGCCACCGGCGAGGGCGTGATCATCGCGATCATCGACACGGGCGTGGACATGGACCACCCCGACCTCGCGGTGCTGCCCGAGGGCTACGACGCGTTCGACGACGACCTCATCCCCGAGCCCGACTACGACAACCACGACGGCTACGCCCACGGCACGGCGGTGGCGGGCCTCGCCGCGGCGACCGGGAACAACGGCATCGGCACCGCGGGCGTGGCCTACGACGCCGAGGTCTACGGCGTGCGCCTGCTCGGGGTCACCGGGCTGACCATCTCGGACATGTACGACTCGCTCGTGGCCCCAGTGGACGCGGGGGCGGACGTCCTGAACAACAGCTGGGGGAACATCGACAGCGAGTGCACGCCGGTGCCGGTGCGGCCCGCCATCAACCAGGCGCTGGAGTACGCCCGCCTCGAGGGCCGCGACGGGCTGGGGACGGTCGTCGTCTTCTCCGCGGGGAACTCCGGCTGCGAGATGACCGAGTACCCCATGCAGACGATGCCGGGCGTCATCTCCGTCGGCTCCCTGCGCGACGACGACGTCAAGTTCGGCTACTCCGTGTGGGGCCCGCTCCTCGACATCATGGCGCCGTCCGGCCGGGGCTCTCACCAGGGCCTGCGCACGACCGACATCTACGGCGACCGCGGGTACAACGGCCGGGGCGAGAACGACGAGTACACCCACCGCATGAGCGGGACGTCGGGGGCAGCGCCGATCGTCGCGGGCGTGGCGGGGCTCATGATCTCGGCCAACCCGCGGATCACCGAGGCGGACGTCCAGCGCGTGATCTGCGACACGGCGGTCCGCGTGGCCCGCGAGCACGCCGAGTACAACGAGGTGGGCTGGAGCCCGCTGTACGGGTGCGGTCGAGTCGACGCCGGGGCGGCCGTGAAGGCGGTGGCGAACGGCGCCCCGGGAGCCCCCCGCGTGGTGTTCCCGGCGGACGGCGCGACGGTCTCCACGGTGGACACGGGGCTGCGCTGGGAGCCCGCCGAGGACCCCGACGGAGACCTCCTGCGCTACGAGCTCGAGATCCTCGATCTCCTCGCCCCCGAGGGCGACGACGACGACTCCGCGGGCGACGACGACGACTCCGCCGAGGCCGCCGACCCGGTGCGCACCTGGCTGCTGGACGAGACCACGATCAACCTCACGGGAGAGCTCGGCGTGGGCGAGTACGCCGCCCGCCTGTGGGCCGTGGACGCCTGGGGCCGCGGCGAGGTCTCCGAGACGGTCCGGTTCGAGGTCGTCCCCTCGCCGCCCCCGCCGGATCCGCCGCCCCCGGTCGAGGACGCCGACTGCGCCTGCACGTCCTCGTTCGCGGGCTCCTGGACCCCTCTCGCGCCGGCCCTGATCGGCCTGATCGGCGTCGTCAGCCGAAGGCGGCGACCCCGAGGTAGATCGCCAGACCGATCGGGTAGATGAGCCCCACGTTGGCCATGTTGCTGGCGGTGAGGTTGTCGAGCGCCTCCTGCGTGTCGGCGAGGCCGTCGAGCTCGCCCGCGTCCCGCGCCGTGGAGTAGACGGCCATGAAGGTCACCATCTCCGGCAGCGACGTGCACAAGCCGAGGATCCAGCCCGCGAGGGCCGCGTGTACACCGAGCTGGTTGACGACGTCCTCCGTCGCGCTGCCCAGGAACGTGCCCGCGATCACGATGGCGACGAGCCCCGTGGTCACCAGGATCAGCCCGAGGGGCAAGCTGCCGGACGCGGGCTCGATGTCCCCCTCCGGAGCAGGCTTGTTCACTCGCGCGTCGACGATTCGATAGAAGACGAAGAAGACGAGCAGGATCGGCACCACGGCGACCGACCGGTCCAGCGCGAACTGCATCAGCACCAACGGCACCACGACGGCCGCCGCCGCGAACAGGATCTCGTCGAGGAAGCGGCGGTGGAACAGGTCGCGGAGCTGCCGGTAGCGGACCACCGCGACGACCATGAGCACCGCGTTGATGATGTTCGACGAGGCGATGTTCCACAGCCCCGCCTCCCACACCCCGGCGAGCCCGGCGGCCACCAGGCACACGAACTCGGGGACGGACGTCGCGTAGCCCGTCGCCTGCCCTCGCGCCTTCGCGCTCCAGCTGAGCGCCGCGCCCAGCTGATCGAGCCCGCGCAGCAGCCCGAAGCGGACCGCGAGGATGATGAATGCGGCCGACACGATCATGAGCAGGACGGACATGGCCCGCAGTCTGCCCGCTATCGTGGCCGCATGCGGTCGGTCGCCACGGTCGGGTTCCTCGCGCTCGCGCTCGCGGGCTGCAGCGAGACCAACCTGAGCCGCCCCACCTCCACCGAGGTGCACTTCCAGAATCCGCCCACCGCCGTCGACATCCTCCTGGTGGTGGACGACTCGGGGTCCATGGCGGCCGAACAGGGCAAGCTGGCGCGCGGCTTCGAGACGTTCGTGCGCTACTTCGACGTGGCCGACGTCGACTACCACATCGGGGTCACGACCACGGACATGGACACCCGCGCCGGGGCCCTCGCCGACCGCGGAGGCAGCAAGGTCATCTCGCGCGAGACCGACGACCCGGCGGACGTCTTCTTCGAGAACGTGCGGGTGGGCACCGTGGGCTCCGCCGACGAGCGGGGCATGGACGCCGCCACCGCCGCCCTGTCCGAGGAGCTGGCCGAGACCAACGAAGGGTTCCTGCGCGAGGACGCGCTGCTGTCCGTCATCTTCGTCTCGGACGAGGAGGACGCGTCCTACGGCCCCACCGCCGAGTGGCTCCAGGATCTGCGCGACCTCAAGGGACCGGGGGCGCGGCGCGACGCCGTGAACGTCTCGGCGCTGGTGGGCGTCGACCTGGAGACGGGCGAGCCCGCGGACTGCGGGCAGGTCCCGGGGGAGCCCAACGAGGGCGCGTTCGCCGGACACCGCTACGTGGACATCGCGCGGTCCACCGGGGGCGTCGTGGGCTCGATCTGCCTCGAGCTCTACGACGACGTCATCAGCGCCATGGGCCTCGCGTCGTCCCGTCTGCGCGATCGCTTCACCCTGCGCACCGCCCCCGTGCTCGACACCCTCGAGGTGCGCCTGTTCATCCCGGACACCGACGAGTTCGACGGCGAGGGCCTGCTCACGCCTCCCGAGGGCGTGGACGGCGAGTGGGCCTGGGAGTTCCAGGAGCTGGAGACGGAGTCGACCCCTGTCTATCGAATCCAGTTCCTCGACGCGGGGTCGCTGCCGCCGGTCGCCACCCGGGTGGTCATCCGCTACGAGGCCCGGCCGTGAAGCGCCTCGTCCTCGCCGTCGCGCTGCTGCTCGGCGGCACCTTGGGAGCCTGTCCCGGCGAGGACTCGGTGGGGAGCGGCGCGCCGTGTCTGGACGAGGGCGACTGCCACACCTTCGACGGGTCCGCCCAGGCCTGCCTCGACGGCGGCTGCGCGCAGGTCGACTGCCTCACGTCCGCCGACTGCCCCTTCGACAGCTTCTGCGACGTGGCGGCGTTCGACTGCGAGCCGGGCTGCCGCGAGGACACCGACTGCGCCGCGGGCAAGTCCTGCGACGACGGCTTCTGCGTGGAGCGCGGCTGCCGCGACGCGCTGCTCGACTGCGACTTCGGGGAGGTCTGCGAGGACGACGAGTGCCGCCGCCCCGGGGGCGCCTTCTGCAACGCCTGCGACCCCACCGCCCACGAGTGGAACTACCGCGGACCCGGCAACTGCGACGACGTCCCCATCGGCCACCCGCTGTGCGGCGGCTGGGGCAACTTCTGCCTCACCAACGCGACGATGGACTACTGCGCCGTGGAGTGCCTGAACCAGAGCGACTGCCCCAACGGCTCGACGTGCTCGGTCGTCACCTACGACCGCCCCGCGGGCTGCCCGGGGGAGACCACGCTGCAGATCGGACGCGTCTGCCTGTCGACCTGCCGCGCGGACTGACGTCCTCCGGGTCTAGTCCTCGATGTCGACCCGGTAGGCGTATCCGGGGAGATCGAACCAGCGGCCCACGACGCCGTCGTCGCCCACGTCCTCGGGGAACGGACGCTCGAGCCGCCCCCCGGTGGTCTCGTACTGGTTGTTGAACAGCACCACGGACCGCTCGCCGTCGGCGCTCATGTTCGAGTAGGCGATGACGCTCTCGTCCACCGTGCCGTCCTCGCGCACGAAGTCGTACATCGCGAACCACGCGACCCCGCTGAAGATCCGTCGACGCTTGAGCAGGGGCACGACGGCGGCCTCGTGGTGGGCGAGCAGCCCCTCGTCCACGGCCTCGTCGCGGTAGGCCTTCGCGTACTCCATGCCGTACTTCTCGGCGAAGCCCTCGAACTGCCCGTGCCCGAACATCGGCAACCCCGGGAGCGTCGCCAGGAGCGTCGCCACGCCGAAGTACTTGTCGCCCGTCCCGAACTGCGCGACGGCGCTGTCCTCGTCCGGGTTGTTCATGAAGTTGACGAAGCGCTCGAGCACCGCGGGGTCGTACTCGAGGACCTCGCGCAGCAGCCGTCGGAACCCCGCGTTGTCCTCGTCGCGGAGCATGTGCATGAACGCCGAGTTGTAGACCCGGTGCATGCCCAGCGTGCGCACGAAGTAGCCCTCCATCATCCAGAAGGCCTCGGCCAGCAGCAGCGTGTCGGGGCACTCCTCCTGCACGCGCTCGACGACCTGCCGCCAGAACTCCCGCGGCATGGCGGCGTCGAAGGCCTGCTCCGAGGCGGCGTAGCGCGACCGCGACGGGATGGCTCCCCCCTCCCCCGGCGGCGGATGCCACAGGCGGCGGACGTGCCGGCGGGCCAGGGTCATGGCGGCGTCGAAGCGGATGACGGGGAAGCGCCGCGCCACGTCGAGGATCGTCTGGATGACGAGCTCGCGGACGGCCGGGTTGAGGTAGTCCAGCTGCGCGGTGTCGTTCCAGGGCATCGAGGTGCCGTCGTTGCCGTGATAGAGGTAGCGGACCTCGCCGGTGCCCGCGTCCCGACGCTGGAAGACGACCGCGGCGTCGGAGTGGTCCCAGTAGCCGTCCTCGAGCCGGATCTCGACCCCCTCGGCCGCGCACAGATCGGGCCCGGTGAAGTGGTAGTCGAAGGGCGGGTGGTCCGTCTGGACGAAGAGCTCGGGGCGCTCCACGACCCAGCGTCCGTCGACCCCCACGTGGTTCGGCACCATGTCGGCGGCGAGCCGGATCCCGTGCGTCCACGCCCGCTCGCGCAGCCGGGTCAGGGCGTCCTCCCCGCCGAGGGCCTCCGCGATCGCGTAGTCGTCGAGCGAGTAGGCCGACGCGAGCGCCTCGGGGTTGCCCATGCGCCGCTTGATCTCCGCGGACGCGCCGCTCCGCTCCCACAGCCCGATGAGCCACAGCCCGGTGATGCCGCGGTCGGCCAGGACGGCGAGCTCGGCGTCGGGGATGTCGTCGAGCGTGACGACGGGGCGGCCGTGGGCCTTCGAGAGCTGGTCCAGCCACACGAACGTCTGCTTGGCGATGAGCACGAGCGACGGCATCCACTCGCGGTCCTCGGAGAACCGCGCCTCGTCCTCTCCCTCGTCCGACCCGGGGCCGGGGGCGGGGCCGTCGAATCGGGGCGCCTGCACGGGGCCGGGGCCGCCGCCGCGGAAGGTCGTCTCCTCGGCGAGCATGTCCCTCGCCCGCAGGACCCGCTCCACGTCCTCGGGGCCCAGCAGATCGCCCCACGCCTCGAGCGCCCACTCGAGCTGGGCGTGCAGGGAGTGGGGCGCCTCCCGGCCGACCCGGGCCAGGTGGTCCACGACGCTGCGTCCGTCCGGGGCGGGGCACACCGCCGCGTCGCATACGAACTGCAGGGTGACCGAGGACACGCCGTCCGCGAGGGGCACGCAGTCGTGCGCGAAGGCCAGCGCCTCGTTCTCCAGGACCGCGGCCTGCACCGCGACCGCCGGGGCGTCCGGGGGGGGCCCTCTCCAGATCGTCGCCGACGACGCGGCCACGGCGTCGAGCACCGCGATCAGCGCGCGGGCGCCCGCCAAGGCTCCCTCGGACGGCGCCACGTGCGCCAGGCGTTCGGTCCACACGGCGGCACTCTCCATCGTTTCGTTGCTGTCGTCTTCGAACATGCCACGTCGTCTATCACGACGTCGGCCCATGCGTAACTCTAATCAGAGTTACGTCCTCCTCGGAGCCTCCCCTGCCGCGCCTTGCGCTTGGCGGTCCCCAGCGCGACGGGGCCGGAGAAGCTGATCATCGGCAGGTCGTCGAGGATCGAAGGATCCGGGAGGACGCCGCGGACGGCCGTGAACTCCTCCCCGTCCTCGAGCCACGTCACGCGCTTCGGCGCCTCGCCGCGCCCCGTCGCCGTCGCGATCGCCTTGCGCAGGGCCAGTCGGGGGATGCGCGCGCCCACCGGGAAGTCCTTCGACGTGGACTCGGTGATCTCCACGAAGTCGCCTTGGATCGCGTCGATCTGAAGGCCCGCGGGGACGAAGAGGTGGTTGCTGACGCCGGAGTGCACGGACAGGCGCGAGTACATCGTCATGCACGGGTGCGACGTGATCCCGAAGTAGGGGACGAAGCACCACACGGCGAAGGCGACGGGCGCCACTGTGTCCCGCAGGCGCACGTCGAAGAGGGGGACACGACCCACGTCGGCGAGGCCGTGAGCGCGGACCCGCCGGAGCACCTCCACCGCCATGAAGGCCCCGAGCACCAGCCACCAGGAGTCGCGGACGGTGGGGTTGCGGGCGATGGTCTCGCCCCAGGTGAGGAAGGCGACGATCGCGGGCACGAGCAGCAGCGACGCGGGACGGGTCCAGCCGGGGAGCCGCGCCACGACGCGCGCCACCGGGGCCGACGGGTGGGGGACGCTCCGCAGGAACAGCAGGAGCATCGGGAACATGATCGCGAACTGCTGGAACCCGGCGAACCCCAACGTGAAGTGCAACCCGATGCCCAGGACGACCGCGACCAGCCGCGTCCACGGGAACAGGAGCAGCACGAAGATCGCGCCCTCGGTGAGGACGCCGAGGGTGGACGCCTGGGACCGCGTGAGGAACTCCTCGGGCCGGATCAGCGGGTGGATCCGGCCCAGGAACTGGAGCGAGCGGTGGTTCGACTCGGCGAAGTAGGACGTGTTGAGCTTGTGCAGCGTCGCGTAGAAGTAGATGCCGATGACGAGCCAGCGCATGGCCGGGATCGCCCCGCGCAGGACCACCCCGCAGCGCTCGTGGGCGGGGACTCCGCGCTCGCGCCACAAGCCGTGCAGCAGCACCAGGTGGAACACGCCGACGACCGCCCAGCTCATGGACAGGCGGTCCACCGTGATCGCCGTGTAGGCGGCCTCGGCGAGGGACGCGACCGCCACCAGCGCCCACAGGCCCGGCGACCTCGGGCGCACGAGAATCATGGCCGCGCCGGTGACGGCGACGTACCCCGTCAGCGTCTGGACGTAGATGTGGGCGCCCGGCCAGGTGAAGTGCAGCAGGATGCCGACGCCCCAGAGGACGCCCCAGAGGCCCTCGTCGAGGAGCGGGACGTCGCTGGGCCGCGGGTCGGTCGACATCGCCGGGATACTGACACGGCCCGATAGACTCCGCGCCGGACTCCCCGTGCGTCGCCCCCTCGCCCACCACCTGATCGCCGTCTTCGTGGTCGCGCACGTGGCGACGGTGCTCGCCACGGCCCTGGGCGGCCCGCCGAACCTGCGGGATCCGGACTCCCCCGTCGAGTACTACGGGCGCTACCTCGGCGTGACGCAGCGCTGGTTCATGTTCAACAAGGTCACCGCCGGCACCACCCGCGTGGAGATCGCGATCCGCGAAGACGGCGAGTGGCGCGACATCTACGTCGAGCGGTCGCCGGACGCCGACTGGAACGCGTCGGCCTTCGACCACTACCGCTGGCGCGAGTACATGAACAACATGCGCCTCAAGGGGGGCGACGGGCCCGCGGCGTGGGAGCGGTTCATCCCCTGGGCGGCGGATCGGGTGTTCGTCGAGTTCCCGAGCGCCGACGCGATGCGGGTGCGCACGATGCGGGGGAAGGTGCCGTCGCCGAAGGTGCTGACGCGACACGGCGGCGTGCGGTTCCCGAAGGCCCGACGCACGACGGTCCTCGAGCGCGACGACTGGACCGCCCCGTGATCGGGCTCTGGAGCCGGTTCGTCGGGGCCGCGTGCGCGACGGAGAGGGGCACGTCGCTCGCCCTCTTCCGCGTCTTCGTCGGCGGCGTCCTGCTCGCGGACGCGATCCACGTGCTGTACGTGGGCGCCCTCGATCCGCTGTTCCGCCCCGTCGCCGACGGCGGGTTCGCCCCCGCCCGCCACGCGAGCGCCCTGTTCGACCTCTTCGGCGGGGCCTCGATCGACGTCGTGACGGGGATGATGTGGGCCTGCGTCCTCCTCGCCGCCCTGCTCGCCGCGGGCGTGGCCGGACGGATCCCGGCGTTCGCGCTCCTGCAGATCCGTCTCGCCCTGCTCACGCTCCCGATCGACATCACGGGCGGCTACGACCGCCTCCTCAACAACGCCCTGTGGCTGCTCGTCCTCGCGAACAGCACGGCCACGCTCAGCGTCTGGTGTCGGCTGCGCACGAAGCGCTGGACGAGCGACCGCGAGGTCTTCGCCTTCCCCCGCCACTTCGCGATCCTGCAGCTCGTGGTCCTCTACACCTTCACCGGCCTCATCAAGGGCGGCGCGGGCTGGGACGCGCCCCACGACGCGGTCTATCGGCTGCTGCACATCACCGCCTACAGCCGCTGGGATCTCACGTGGACGGCCTCCCTGTACCCCGTCCTCCAAGTGGCGACGGTGGTCACGCACTACTGGGAGATCACCTTCGGGCTGGTGGGCGCCGCGTACGTCGCGCAGCAGGGGTGGCTGGGGGACCGGGCCCGCGCGTTCGCCCTGCGGTTCGACCTCCGCTGGGTCTACGCGACGTTCGGGGTCGCGTTCCACGTGGGGCTCTTCGTCCTCGTGGACGTGGGACCCTTCTCCTTGGCGACGCTCGGGTACTACGCGGCGTTCCTGTCGCCCGCCGAGTGGGAGCGGCTCGGCGCGCTCATTCGCAGGGGTCGTCCAGTGCGCCCGGCTCCAGGATGACGGCCCCGCCCGGGGTCCCGACCGTCGCGGCGAAGCACGTGTACTGGTGCCGCGCCCCCTCCTGATTGAACACGACGTAGTGGCCCAGCGTGTGCGGCGCCTCGAACTGCACGACGGCGGCGGTGCGCCCGTTCAGGTTCCCGGCGACGGGGTAGGCGACGGGATCGATCCCCCCGAGGCCGAGCACGTCGTCCAGGGTCGGCTCCACCTCCACGCCCGCCCGGGGGATGCCGAGGCCCGCCGCCATGGCCGCCTCGGAGGTGGGCGAGAAGTACCCGTCGATCACGCCCGCCGTCATGAGGACGTCCTTCGCGGGCACGCCGTCGAACGGCTCCGCCACGTTGCGCGACGCCTTCGCGACGGGATCCACGAAGTCCCACAGCGCCTGGAACGCGTGCAGCAGCGGGTGCGACTCCTGCAGCTCCTCGGCGTCGGCGTAGCCCAGCCGGGCCGACAGCAGCGGGCGCAGCTCGAAGGGCTCCACGGCCGTCACCGCGATGTGGGCGAGGATGCCGCCCGCGCCCGACCAGACGGCGCCCTTGAGGCGAGGATCTCGACCCGCCCACACGACCCCGAGCGTCGTGCCCATGGACTGGCCCATGGCGGTGAGGCGCGCCGGGTCGAAGACGATGGCGCCCGCCCCCCCGGCGTCGAGCGAGTCCGCGACCGTCGGATCGATCGACTGGGCGAGCACGAACCGCGACAGCAGCATCAGCTCGGCCGCCGCCCAGTCGAAGTTGTCGATCGTCCCGTCGATGTTGCCGAGCAGGTTGTAGAGCTTCAGGCCGGTGGTGTCGGGCGGGTCGGAGCGGTCGCCGTGCAGAGGGAAGTCGACGCCGAGGGAAGCCACCCCGCGCCGCGCCAGCCACTCCGCCGGGCCGGTGCCGCGCGCGGGCGACTCGGCGTCGGGCACCTCTTCGCGCGGACCGCGGTGCAGGACCTGGGTCGCGAGGCCCCCCGAGCCGTGCAGGTAGATCAGCAGCGGGAAGCCGTCGGCCGGCATGGGCGACGTGGGCAGCGCCAGGCGCAGGCGCACGTCCTGATGGTCCTGCACCACCGGCGCCCCGTCGTCGCCCCACACGATCAGGCCCTCTCCGTCCTCCTCGTACGGGCGCTCCCCGCCCTGGATGCCGGGCACGCGGTAGCGACCCTCGAGCACCTGGTACGACGCGTAGCGCTGGGCCGCGGTCCAAGCCTCGGAGAGCTCCGGCGTGGGCTGGGCCTCGGCGAAGGTCGCGAGCCGCTCGAACTGGCCCCCGGGATCGATCGTCGTGAAGACCGACGCGGCCACGACGGACGACGGATCGACCCCCAGCTCCACCACCGCCTCCCGCGCCGGGGCGAGGTGCTCCACGAGCGCGTCGGGCGCGTCCGAGTCGGCCTCCCAGGCGTCGTGAAAGGCGAGCGAGCGACCGAGCGGCGCGCCCCCCGTGTCCGTCACCCCGTCGGTGACGATGAGGGCGTACCGCGTGCTCGCTCGTCGGGGATGGCCCCAGACCGGCATCGCCATGAGCTGGTACGGGGGCGTGAAGGGCGTGTAGTCGATGAGGGCGCGGGGCCGAATCGGGAACAGGCGACCGCGCTCGGCCGACGCCGGGTCGACGTCGATCATCAGGACCGAGGAGGACGCCTCCATCGTCGCGGCCCCGTCGGCGGGCAGCGACGTGGGCTCGATCGGCCCCGTGAGCTGGACGGCCGCGCCCTGGTGCACGCCCCAGCCCCCCACGAGGCGACGGTCTGCGGCCTGGAGCCACATGTCCACGAGGCCGCCGGCGCCCGCCCCGGGCCACTCCTCGAGATCCCAGGTGCCGTCCTCCTGCATGCGCAGATCCGACGGCAGCGGCAGGTCCCAGAAGTCCGGCGAAGCGGGGTCCCAGAGCGCCTGCACCGACCGGGCCTCGTAGGGCACGTCGGCCTCCACGCAGCCCGCGAGCAGGCAGACCGCGGCGAGGGCGACGACGCGCACGTCAGCTCGGGAGGCGGGCGAGGAGCGCTTCGGACTCCTCGCGGCGCAGGAGGGTCGCGAGGTGGCGCAGGTGACGACGGAGGGCGGTGGCGGCGCGCCCGCCCCGGGCCTTGAGGCGGCACCCCTCTTCGAGAGCCGCGACCATCTCGTCGGACAGCTCGAGCTCGGTCCAGAGGTCCGGCGTGTCCAGCAGCTCCCCCGCGAACGCCTCGATCGCCCGGTGCTTGCGCTTGGCCGCGCTGCGACCTCGCCCCTGCTCCACGAAGCCCTCTTCGGCTTCGCCCGCGACCCACTGGAACTTCTTCTTCGCCATCTCGCGCCCGAGCCTACGTCATCCCGCCCGGAGCGCGTCCATGACCGCCCGGGTCGCCGCGGTGCGCACCTGCCGCCGACGCGTGAGCAGCTGCACGGGGACCTCGCCTCCGAGGCCCGCCAGCGCCCGCGATCGAACCCGGCCGGCGGCGAGGTCTCGGGCCACCGTGTAGGCGGGCAGGATCGTGAAGCCCGCGCCCGCCGCGACCAGCTCGCGGAGGGTCTCGATGTGAGGGACCCGCGAGGTCGACGCGTCGGAGAGGCCGTGGTCGCGGGCGTAGGCGGACACGGCGGCGAACGTGGGGTCGTCGCCCTCCCAGGCGAGGTACCGACACCCTCGGAGCGCGCCGGGCTCGAGGGGCTCGTCGCCGTCGCCAAGGGCGTCGGTGGGGCCCAGGACGGCCACGAGCGAGGTGGTCCCCAGCCATCGCCCCACCAGGCCGTCGGGCACCGGCCCCACCACGGCCGCGAGGTCCACGCGGCCCTCCTGGAGATCCCGAGCCAGGTCGGGCACGAGACCGAAGCGCACGTCGACGCGGACCTCGGGGTGTGTCTGCAGCAGCTTCGCGAAGCCGCCGACGAGCCAGTGGGCCGCCACCGTGGGCAGCGCGCCGACGCGCACGGTGCCCGCGACCGTGGTGGCGACGGCCTGGATGTCCCGGCGCACCGACCGCGCGCGGGCCAGCAGCTCCGCCCCCTCCACCGCCAGGCGACGACCCGTCGCGGTGGGCAGGAGCCGACGGCCGACCCGCTCCAGCAGCGCGACGTCCAAGTCGGCCTCCAGCGCTTGAATCCGGTGCCAGGTGGCGGGCTGGGAGCGACCCAGACGACGCCCTGCGGCCGCCAACGTGCCCGCCTCGACGACCGCCACGAACGTCCTCACGAGCTCCAGGTCCAGCGGCGATTCATTCATTTTCTGAATATATCAAGTAGGAACAATTCAATGGATGACGATCCGGATCCTGTCGAGACTCCGGGCACTCGCTCGCTGCCGGAGATCCCCCATGACTCGCTCCCTGCTCCCCCTCTGCGCCGCCCTGGCGGCCTGCGCTCCCCTGCCCGACACCGCGCCCCCCGGAGCCGACGACGCCGACCCCGTGGAGGATCCCGCGGACGACCCGCTCGACGGCGAGTTCGGGTTCGAGGCCGTCGAGCTCGGCGAGGGCGCGGTCTCCCCCGTCACGGGGATGCTGCTGGGCCTCCCCGTGCACGCCTGGATCGAGGACGGCGTGGTCGTCGTGGGGTCCGGCGACCTCTCCATGCCGATCTCCTGGAGCGGCGGCGCCGACGCCGTGGCGCTGGGCGTGGGCCCCGACGGCGCGCTGCACCTGGCGTGGTCCGACGACGGCGAGATCCACTACAAGCAGGTGGACTCCGAGCGCCTGGGGGACGACTCCTGCATGGAGCCGCCGACCGTGCTGACCGTCGGGCCCGCCCGCGACCCCAACCTCGCGGTCGACGCGAACGGAGACGTCGCAGTGGTGTGGACGGAGGTCCTGCCCGACGGCGATCTCGGGGTTCGCCCGGCCGACATCTCCCTCACCTGGCGTCGCGACGGCGTGTTCGACGACCCGCGCGTCGTCAACGAGGGCTGCTGCACGGCCGAGGAAGCGGGCGCCGCCACCGCCATGAGCGGCGCGTCCCTGGCGGTGGGCCCCGGCGGTCGCGCCCACCTGGTCTACGAGTGGATGACCTGGGCGAACACGACGATCGACTACGTACACGAGGCCGGCGACGGCTTCTCCGACCCCGTGATCGTCTCCAACGTCGCCTACGCCCCGTGCCCGGCCCTCGCGGTGGACGACGCGGGCGCGCACGTCACCTTCCTCACCGACGGAAACCGAGACGTCTGGTACATCCGCATCGTCGACGGCGTCGCGACGCCCCGAGTGTCGCTGTTCGAGAGCGAGCACTTCATCGAGATGGCGCTCATGAGCCGGGACGAGGCGGGGGTGATGCACGTCGTGGCCGCCCAGCGCTCCGAGGAGGGCGCGAAGCTGACCTACCTCGCGACCACCGGCGCCGTCGCGAGCGACCCCGTCGTCCTGGGCGACGCGCCCGACCCCGGACGCCTGGAGCTGACCCCGCGCGCAGGCGGCGCCCTCACCACCGACGACGGCGACGTCCTCTTCAGCTGGACCCGGAGGCCCGATCCGCAGCAGGACGCGGGCGCGGGCGAGGTGGCCTGGGGACGTCGACGCTGACCGATCGCGGGCGCCCCGATCGCTGGTAGCTTCCCGCCTCTTCCGGAGGTTCCATGAAGCTGACCACGATCGGGGTGCTCGGAGCGGGCACCATGGGGCGCGGCATCGCGCACGTCTCGGCGCTCGCCGGCTACGACGTGCGCATGTTCGACGTGAGCGCCGACACCCTCGCGAGCGCCCAGTGGAGCATCCGTCGCAACCTCGAGAAGGGCGTCGCGCGAGGCAAGGTCCTGGCCGAAGACGCCGAGGCGGCCGTGACCCGCATCGCCTCCGTCGACACCATCGCGGCGGCGGCGCAGGGCGCGGACCTGGTCATCGAGGCGGTGCCCGAGAAGCTCGAGCTCAAGCAGTCGCTGTTCCGCGACGTGGAGGTCTCGGCCCCGGCGCACGCCATCTTCGGCACGAACACCTCGTCGCTGTCGGTCGCGAAGATCGCGTCCGCCGTCGCCGATCCCGGCCGGGTCCTGGGGCTGCACTTCTTCAACCCCGTCCACATCATGAAGCTGCTCGAGATCATCGTGCACGACGGCACGCGCGCGGGCGTCCTGAAGACCTGCGCGGCCTACGGCGCCGCCATCGGCAAGCAGTGCATCACCGTGAAGGACTTCCCCGGGTTCGCCACCTCGCGGCTCGGGGTGTGCCTCGGCATGGAGGCGATCCGCATGGTGGAGCAGGGCGTCGCCTCGCCGGAGGACATCGACACCGCCATGGTCCTCGGCTATCGCCACCCCATCGGACCCCTGAAGCTCACGGATCTGGTGGGGTTGGACGTGCGCATGCACATCGGGGAGTACCTCGCGGGCGCGCTCGCGAACGACGCCTTCCGCCCCCCGCAGCTGATGCGCGACATGGTCGCGGCCGGAAAGCTGGGAAAGAAATCCGGCCAGGGGTTCTATGACTGGAGCGAGTGACGTCGATCCCGCCGCCTCGCGGTCGGAGCTCCTGTCCGACTGATCGGGCCCGGCGGGGCGCGGATTCACACGAGGTTCACGCCCCCGCCGCGTGGGGTTCGTCTCCCCCTCCCAAGGTGACCTTCGGCACGAGCCCGGAGGTCCCCATGAGGCTGATTCGATTCTTGAAGACGGAGCTGGCCGCCGACGCCGCAGGGTGGGTCGACGACGGCGTCGTCACCCGCGACCAGGCGCAGGCGGTGCTGGCCCGGTACGGCACCGAGCTGGGGGCCGACCGACGCGGCGACGCGGGGTACTTCACGCTCCTCGCCCTGGGCGCGCTCCTCGCGGGCCTGGGCGCCATCCTGCTCATCAGCACCCACTGGCACGACATCCCCCGGTGGGCCCGACTCCTGGGGCTGGTCGGGCTGACCGCAGGCGCCAACGCCGCGGGCGTGCTCCGGGCGACGCGGGACGAGCACGCCCCCGCCGTCGCGTGGCTGCTCTTCGGCAGCCTGCTCTTCGGCACGTCGCTGTTCCTCATCGGCCGCATGTACCACCTCGGGGAGTACTTCCTGGAGGGCATCGGGCTGTGGGCGCTGGGGATCCTCCCGATCGCCTGGCTCGCCCGGAGCCGGACCCTCGCGGCGCTGTTCTCGGCGGTGGGCTTCACCTGGTTCTGCGTCGCCGTGGAGCACGGGCACGACGTCTGGCCCGCGGTCCTGATGGCGGCCGTCCCGCTCGCCTTCTCGCTGCGGGTGCGGCGCAGCGTCGTCCTGTTCCTGTCCGGGACCGCGGGGCTGGTCACCGCCTCGTCGGTCGCGATCGTGCAGGGCGTCGACCGCGCGGGGGGCGAGGTCTCCCTGCTCCCCTGGCTGCTCCCGCTCGTCGCGGTCCAGGGCCTCTACCTGCTGTCCCGCGCCATGGAGCAGCACCGCGACGGGACCCTGCGCGACTACGGCGCGGCCCTGCACCTGTGGTCCGTCCGGTTCGCCATCGTGGTGCTCCTCCCGCTCAACTTCGCCGAGGTGTGGCAGGAGCTGGCGCGCGACTACGACCCGGACCTGTGGTGGACGGGCGTCGGCATGGTCTCGGCGACGCTCTTGGCGACGGCCGCCGCCACGGCGCGCTGGCAGGAGCTCCGGCCGGGCCGTGAGGGGTGGATCGAGGCGGTCCCGGGGCTCGCGTCGGCGGCGGTGGTGGCGGCGGGAGGGATGGCGGTCGTCGCCCTCGCGGGCTCGGTGAACACGCACTGGGCGGAGGGCGCGCTCCCCGTGGCGGCGACGGCGACGCTGCTCGCGTGCGGCGGCTGGCTCATCGTGCGGGCGATCGCGACGTCCTCCACCGCGAGCTTCCACCTGGGGGTCGGGACCGTCCTGATCACGGCCCTGCTGCGCTACTTCGACCTGATCGGCGACTACGTCGGCACGGCCGTCCTGTTCATGGTCGGCGGAGCCGCCATGGCCGCCGCCGCCACCCTGTTCAAGCGCCGGTTCGCGACGCCCACCGGAGTCGAGTCATGACCGCCCCCCGCCCCCGCCTGCTGGCGGCCGCCGCCGTCTTCCAGATCGCCCTCGTGGGGCTCCTCCTCGTCGCGGCCAAGGCCCCCGAAGTCGTGGGCGAGGAGATCGTCGTCCCCGTCCATCCGGTGGACCCCCGGAGCCTGTTTCGAGGCAACTACGCGGCCCTCCGCTACGACTTCACGGAGCTGGACGGGCGGCTCGCCTCGTCACTGCCTCGCGGGATGGAGCGCGGCGACAGGGTGTACGTCCCGCTGCACCGCGACGGGGGCGTGTGGGAGCCGGGCCCGGCGGTGACGGAGCGCCCCGACGGGGGCACGTTCGTGCGCGGACGCCTCGAGTGGGACATGGGGAGCTCGGCCCGAGTGGAGTACGGGATCGAGGCCTTCTTCGCCCCCACGGAGGTCGCGCTCGCGCTCGAGCAGGGAGTCCGCACCCGCCCGATGGTCGCGGTCCTGCGCGTCACCGAGACGGGCCGAGCGGCCCTGATCGACGTACGCGAAGCCCGCGCCGACGAGACCCCGGCGCGCTGAAGCTCAGCGAGCAAGCGCCCGAAGCGCGCGCAGCGGAACGCGAGTGAAGCGGAGTCTCGGGAGGAGTAGCGGTGAGGACCTGGGCCGGATCGCGACGACGGTGCCGAGTCCCCGGGTGAAGGCGTATCTGAATACGCCGAAGTCGGGGCGAGGTACCGGAGGAAGCGAGGCGGCTCAGGGACCAGCGCTACAGGGGCTCGATGTCGTGGAAGACAAGCCCCTCGTTCTGTCGCAGGGCGTAGTCGAGGGGCCACTGGGACTCTGCGAGCACCACGGGGTTGCCGTTGCGGTCCTCGACCACGGGGTAGTCGCGGCGCTTCTGCAGCCACGCGAGGCCGTCGCCGCTGCCCGAGATCCACCGCGCGAACCGGTACGACAGCATCTCCAGCTCGCACTGGACGCTGTACTCGTTCTTGAGGCGCTCCTTGAGCACCTCGTACTGGAGCATGCCGACGGCCCCGAGCCACGGGTCCTGAGGCCCCAGCTCCGGCCGATGGAAGACCTGGATCGCGCCTTCGTGGGAGAGCTGCCGCAGCCCCTCGACGAGCTGCTTGCGCTTGAGCGGATCCTCGAGGCGCACGCGCGCGAAGTGCTCCGGCGCGAACCGCGGGATGCCCCCGAACTGCAGCTTGCCGCCGGTGGCGAGCGTGTCCCCGAGGCGGATCTTGCCGCTGTCGTACAACCCGACGATGTCGCCCGGCCACGCCTCCTCGACGATCGAGCGCTCCTGGGCCATGAAGGTGTGGGGCTTGCTCAGCCTGAGCTTGGTGCCGCTGCGGCCGATCTTGACGTCCATCCCCCGCTCGAACTTCCCGCTGACGACGCGCATGAACGCGATGCGGTCCCGGTGCCGGGGGTTCATGTTCGCCTGGATCTTGAAGATGAAGCCCGAGAAGCGGTCGTCCGCGGGCGCGATCTCCGCCCCGTCGACGGTCCGCGGCGCGGGCGGCGGCGCGTTCTCGGTGAGGAACTCCAGGAAGGGCTCGATGCCGAAGTTGGTGAGCGCCGAGCCCCAGAAGACCGGCGTCAGCTCGCCCGCGAGGAACTTCTCGAGGTCCCACGGCTCCGCGACCTCGGCGACCAGCTCGAGCTGCTCCTCGACCTCTTCGACCAGGGCGTCGTCGAGCTCGGCCTTGAAGTCGTCCCACGCGCCGCCGCGCGACGCCGCCACCGCCATGCCGTGCTTGCCCTCGGAGGTGAAGAGCGAGACCTCCCGCGTGCGCACGTCCACGACGCCCCTGAACTCCCGCCCCATGCCGATGGGCCAGTTCACCGGGGTGCACTGCAGGCCGCCGAGGGACGCGGTCACGTCGTCCAGCAGCTCCAGGGGATCGCGCCCCTCGCGGTCCATCTTGTTCATGAAGGTGAGGACCGGCAGCTTGCGCAGCCGACACACCTCGAAGAGCCGCAGGGTCCGGGACTCCACGCCCTTCGCGTGATCGACCAGCATCACCGCCGAATCGACGGCGGACAGCGTCCGGTAGGTGTCCTCGGAGAAGTCGGCGTGGCCGGGCGTGTCGAGCAGGTTGAGGGCCCGTCCGAGGTAGTCGAACTGGAGCACCGACGACGTGATCGAGATGCCGCGCGTCTTCTCCATCTCCATCCAGTCGGAGACGGCGTGCCGCGACGTCTTCCGCGCCTTGACGGAGCCCGCCAGGTGGATGGCGCCGCCGTACAGGAGGATCTTCTCCGTGAGCGTGGTCTTGCCCGCGTCGGGGTGCGAGATGATCGCGAAGGTGCGGCGGCGGGCAGCTTCGCGGGCGAGATCGGACATCGGAGTCTCCGGGCGGACGGGCGCAGCCTCTTAGCACGCCCCCGGACTAGACTCGGTCGGTGACCGGCCCGCTCCGACGCGTCGACCTCGACCCCGGCATCCTCCGTGGCGTCGACGTCGAGGTCTCCGTCGACCGTCGAAGCGAACGCTTGTTGGCCGGCGGATACCTGACAGAACCCGGACCCGAGCCCACCGAACCCGACCACCCGGCGACGGCCCTGGTCGCCGTCCGCCGCCACCTGTGGGACCTGCGGGCGGCCGAGGACCAGCTCCTGGCCGTCCGGGTGCACAAGCCCTTTCGCACCGGGGCGGTGCAGGGCGGCGTGGTCTTCGCCATCCCCGCGAGCGTCCTGCTCGTGGCGAAGATCTTCGTCGCGCGCGCGGGGGACTCCGTCCTGGACCGCTTCTTCGCCATCGCGTTCGGCTTCATGGCGGGGTGGGTCGGCTGGGGGCTGATCGCCCTGGTCGGGCTCGCCTACGTCGTCTGGTTCGATCGCAAGAAGCGGCGCCTGTTGGACGTCTGGGGCATCGAGCACGAGCGGGCGCGGCGGCTGCTCATCGACGCCGTGAGCGACCTGTGTCGCCGGAGCTTCGTGGCGACGGTCGGCCGCTCCCTGGTGCGATCACGTCCTCACCTCGCGTGGGCGGAGGCGGCCCGGGCGGCGGTCCTCGCGGAGCTGCGACGGCGGGGCGGCAAGCGCGGCGTGAAGGGCCCCGACGACGCATGGGGGGCGCGCGCTCGGGCCTTGGACGAGGCTCTCCAGGGGGCGTGCGAGGCCGCGAAGACCGGCTTCGACGCGCTCACCGCGGCGCCGCCCGCGGGCTGGGCGGAGGACGAGCTGACGATCGAGGTCGCCCCGTTGATGGCCGAGATGGTCGCGCTCGAGGTCCGGCGCACCGAAGCCGAGCGCGCCTTCGCGGCGGTGATCGCGCCCCTCAGCGGGTGACGACGACCTCGATGACCTCCGCGTTGGGCGGGGCGCCGCCCGTCGCGGTCAGCGTGAGCGTGTCGCCGTCGAGCACGTAGGTCGCCGTCATCGAGCTGTTCGACTCGCTGTCGTCGTTGTCGTGCAGCCACTGGGCGTAGTTCCCGCCCGCGTAGTCGAAGTGACCTCTCGCGGTGGAGTCGGTCTGCACGTCGGCCTCGTCGCTGCAGTCGTCGGTGTCGTGGCGGTTCAGGTTGAACGAGCTGTCCATCCGGCCGCGCGGGTCGTAGTCCACGGCGCCGACGATCTGGAAGTAGCTGATGCCGCGGCCCTTGGCGTACACCGCGGGGGCGCAGTCGCTCGAGTAGGTGACCGTGCCGCCCTTGGTCGGCAGCTCCACGGACGCGATGTCCCACTCCCCGGTGATGTCCAGGACCGGGATGGGCTGCAGCAGGCCGACGTAGCCGGTGGGGCCGGTGTACTCGGCCTCGTTGCGCGGGTCGGTCTCGTCGTAGGCGATGGTCAGGGTGTCGCCGTCGCGGACGTAGGTCCACACCGACGGGTTGGGTCCGCCGCCGAACACGAGCTTGGACTCGTCGGCCTCGTGGGTGACCACGCCGTCGGACTCGATGATCTGCACGGGGATGTCGTCGGCGACCACGCCGTAGGAGAAGGAGAAGGTGCCCTCGTCGGACCCCTTCGCGGCCTCGATCTGGATGTAACCCCGGATGAATGCGGAGAAGGTCTCGCCGTCCACCACCACGTCCGAGGGCTCGCGCCCGGCCGTGACCACGCTCGTCTGGAGCGTCACGGTGACCTCCTGGAGCGGATAGAAGCCGTCGAGGTCGCCCAGGGTCGGAGCCTGCACCGCGTCGTCGTCGTCCACCGCGTCGTCGTCGTCCACCGCGTCGTCGTCGTCCACCGCGTCGTCGTCGTCGTCCGCGGCGGCGGTGTCGTCGTCGTCCGTGGACGGGCAGGCGAACAGGAGCAGGGGCAGCAGGGCGATCGGCAGCAGGCGCATTCGGGTCATCGTGGTCTCCATCCAGTGAACGGACGCGGTGTTTCTACTCGATTCGGCCTCAAGCCGCGCGGGCGAACGTCCGATGGTGGCGTCGATCCAGCCCCGGAGGCTTCGTGAGTTCCAGCAGTCCGTTCGTGAATTTCTCTTCCATGGACGATCTCGATCCCGTCGAAGAACTCGACCGCTACCGCGACCTCGCGGTGACGCGCGACCAGGAGGTCGCCGTCCTGCGCTCGCTGCTGCAGTCCGGCAAGGGCTTCTCGGAGATCCTCGAGATCGACCCGCTGCTCGACGCGTTCATGGCGGTGTGCCGCGAACGCTGCGGCATGGCGACGTCCGCCGTTCTGCTCAAGGACGACCTCGACCCCGAGGCCGTCACCTACCGCGTGCGCGCCTTCCATGGGTTGCCCGAGCGCTTCACGGAGGCGACGGGCGAACAGGACGAGATGCTCCTCTTCCGCCTCCCCGCGGACCAGGGGCTGCTGTGGCAGCAGATCAACCAGGGCGACGTCTTCTCCGTGGCCGACATGACCGGTCGGCCCCACTTCGCGACCGCGTGGCGGCAGTGGAACCTGGGCGTCCTCCGGTCCCAGGTCTGGTGCCCTCTCATCAAGGGCGGCGAAGTGCTCGGGATCCTCACCCTGGGGGAGAGCGGACGGCCCACGGGGTTGAGCTCGACGGAGTTCCTGTTCCTCCAGGAGATCTGCGCCGTCGCCGCCACGAACATGGACTCGACCCTCAAGTACGGGAAGAACCTCAAGATCCTCGCGAACCTGCGGACGCTCTACGACATCAACCAGCAGCTCGCGAACCTCAATGATTTCAAGGATCTGACCCGGCGCACCCTGCAGTCGGCCGTGACCGCGATGAACGCCCAGAAGGCCAACCTGATGCTCGTGAACCAGAGCACCGGGATGCTCGAGATCAAGGTGGTCGACGGCGACATCCCCGAGGCCGTGAAGGAAGGCATCTACAACGGCGACATCAAGACCAAGGCCTTCGCGATCGGCGAGGGCAACGCGGGCAAGGCGGCCCAGGAGCGACGGCCGATTCGGGTGAACCACAAGAGCCGCATCCCGCAGGTGGGGAAGAACCCGGTGCACTGCATCCTGTCGGTCCCGCTGATCTACGGGGACGAGGTGATCGGCGTCATGAACATGACCAACAAGGTCGTGCCGGGCGAGCCCGACGACACGGAGACTCCGCGGGTCCTCGACACGCTGGGGCTGTTCACCGAGACGGACTGCCAGCTGGCCCTGGGCCTCGCCGACCAGGCCGCCGTCAACATGAACAAGGCGCGCATCTACAACACGTCGATCACGGACCGGCTGACGGGCCTCAAGAACACGCGCTACTTCGAGGAGCAGCTGGCGCACGCGACGGCCGACGCACAGGCGAGCGATGACGGGGTGGTGAGCCTCGCCGTGACCGATCTCGACCACTTCAAGAGGTTCAACGACACCTACGGGCACAAGGCGGGCGACCTGGTGCTGGCCGAGACCGCGCGGCTCCTGGACGACGCCGCGGGGCGCATCCCCGGCGCCATGGCGTTTCGGTACGGCGGGGAGGAGTTCTGCATGATCCTGCGGGGGCACACCGCCGAGGCGGCGGCCGAGGTCCTCGACCGGTGGCGGGCGGACGTCGAGGCGCTGGAGCTCGACTTCGACGGCGAGACCCTCAAGGTGACGGCGTCCGTCGGGATCTGCGAGTTCCCCCGCGCCTGCGGGCACCCCGCGCAGCTCTTCGCTCGCGCGGACTCCGCCCTCTACGAGAGCAAGGACGCGGGCCGCAACCGCATCACGTGCGTCGTTCCCGAAGCCGCGGAGGCCGACGCCGCCTGACGGCCGAGACGGCCGAGACGGCCGAGACGGCCGAGACGGCCGAGACGGCCGAGACGGCCGAGACGAAGAGTCTCGCTTTTCGGCCGTCCTCGGCGAGTAGAGGCGGAAAACGAGACTTTTCGTCTCGCCGGGATCCGACGAAGTGTCCGGGAGTGTCCGGGAGTGTCCGTCCGGGAGTGTCCGGCCGAGGGGGTGAGTCGGACACTCCCGGACACCTCCGGACGAGCAAGATCGCTGCACGGAAGCCGAACGACGCGCCGGCACGGTGCGTGCTCAAGAAGGGGGGCATGCATCACTTCGTCGCTCGACTCGTTCTCGGCAGCGCGCTCCTCCACGGGATCCGCGCGGCTTGGGTATGGGAGCGGCTGCGCGCCCTGCATCCGCTCGCGCTCGCCGTCTGCCTCATGCCCGATCACCTCCACCTCATCGCGGAGTCCGCCGACCCCGACGAAGACCGCCGGCGCCTGGCGTGGACCCTCGGCTCGTACGCGCGCCACTTCCACGGTTCGTGGACCCGGCCCCCGCCGCCCCGGGAGATCCCGGACCGCAGGCACCTCGGCAGGCAGATCCGTTACGTGTCACTCAACCCCTGCCGGTCGGGGCTCACGGACGACCCGCTACGCTGGCTGTGGTCCACTCACCGGGACCTCGTGGGGGCGACCGCCGACCCGTGGGTGACCCCCGATCGGCTCGCCGGCGCCCTCCAGGAAGATCCGCGCGGCTTCCTGTCCTGGCACCACGCCTACGTGTCCTCGGACCCCACGGTTCGAATCGACGGCACGCCTGTCCCCGAGATGCCCCCCATTCTGGTCGCCGACGCCCCCTCGGTCGCGGCCGCCGCCGCGCGGGCGACCCGCTTCGTCGATCTCTACGACCCACGAGGCCGTCGGCGCATGCTGGAGACGTTCTTCGCCGCAGGACGCGCGGTGGGGCGGCCGATCGACCAGCTCGCCGCGTACGCCCGCGTCCCGCGCAGCACGGCCTTCAAGCAGGCGGCGCGCGCCGACGACCGGCGGGTGGCCGCGGCGGTGCGGTGCCTCGGCGACGACCGCCTGCTTCACCCCGCGGACGAGCGCGCCGTTACGCTGGGACCCCGAGACGAAAAGTCTCGCTTTTCGGCCCTCCTCGGCGGGTAGAGGCGGAAAACGAGACTTTTCGTCTCGCCGCGGGGTCCGGGAGCCGGCGCGGTACGCTCCCCGCCGTGTCCACCGAGCGCATTCACCTGACCGACTCCCGTTGCTTCGAGTTCGAGGCCGCCGTCCGAGGCGTCTCCACGCGGGGCGGACGCCCGAGCCTGCTCCTGGACCGGACCGCCTTCTACGCCGAGGGCGGCGGTCAGCTCGCGGATCGGGGACGGCTCACGGTCGGCGGCGCGGACGTCGAGGTGGTGGACACGCAGGCAGACGGCGACGTCGTCCACCACGTGCTCTCCGAGGCGATCGACGTCGCACCCGGCGCCCGCGTCGTGGGACGGCTCGACCGCGAACACCGCCTTGCGCAGATGGCCGAGCACACCGCGCAGCACATGCTGTCGGAGGCGTTCGTGCGCTGGGCGGGGGCGAACACGGCTTCGTCGCGTCTGGGCGAGCGCTCGACGACCATCGATCTCGACCGGCTGGACGTGTCCCCCGACGCGATCGCCGAGTGCGAAGAGCGGATCAACGAGCTGGTCCGCCGCGACCTGCCGGTGCGGGTGCACTTCCCCTCGCCCGACGCCCTCGCGACCATGACCCTGCGGTCGCGCCCGAAGGTGACCGACGGTGTCCGCGTGGTGGAGGTCGACGGGTTCGACTGGACGCCCTGCGGCGGCACGCACTGCACCACCACGGCGCAGGTCGGCCTCGTACGCGTCGTCGGCACCGAGAAGTGGGGCGGGGGCCTCCGGGTGCGGTTCGTCGCGGGCCGCCACGCGCTGGACGACTACCGCACCAAGGACGTCGTGCTCGGCGGCCTCGCCGCGAAGTTCACGTGCGGGGCCACGGACGTGCCCGCCGCCATCGCCAAGATGCAGGCCGGGATCAAGGACACCCAGCAAGCCCTCGGGGCCGCGCGCAAGGAGCTCGTCGCGCTCATCGCCGACGCCACGCTCGCCGCCCACCCGCCGGGCCGGACCACGCCGATCCTCCTGGTCCGCCCACACGACGACGTCGCCACGATCCGGGCCCTGTCGGTCCGACTCTCCCAGCGCCCCGACGTGCTCGCCTTCGTGGTCTGCCGCGACGCCGACGGGTGGCTCTTCGCCGCCCGCCACGGCGACGACGTCACCTTCGATCTCGGCGGCTTCGTCCGGGGCGCGCTCAGCGCCTACGAGGCCCGCGGAGGAGGCCGCCCCCCCGCCGCCCAGGGCCGCTTCGCCGGCGATCCCGACTGGGCCGAGGTGCGCGCCGCCCTGGAGGCCGCCTCGGCGTAGATCGCCGCCGCCTCCCCCGTCGCCTCCCCCGCGGGCCCTCGGTGAAACACGTTTCAGTTCGGGGTGCTACGGTCCCGTCGATGACCTGGGACGACGAAGCCGACGTGGTGGTCGTGGGGTTCGGAGGCGCGGGCGCCGTCGCCGCGCTTCAGGCGCAGGAAGAGGGCGCCGACGTGGTGGCGCTCGATCGCTTCTCCGGCGGCGGAGCGACGGCCATCTCGGGGGGCGTCTTCTACGCCGGGGGCGGGACGCGGATCCAAGGGGAGGCGGGCGTCGAGGACGACGTCGAGGCCATGCACGCCTACCTCTCGCTCGAGGTGAAGGGGGCGGTCTCGGACGCGACGCTGCGCGACTTCTGCGAGCGGAGCGTGGAGAACCTCGCTTGGCTCGAAGCCGCCGGGGTCCCGTTCGAGGGCTCCCTCTGCCCGCACAAGACGTCCTATCCCACGGACGACTACTTCCTCTACTACAGCGGAAACGAGGGCATGGCCCCCTACCGCGACACCGCGAAGCCGGCCCCTCGGGGCCACCGCGCGAAGGGCACCGGGCTCCCGGGCAGGTCCTTCTACGGCCCCCTCAGGGCGACCGCGCTCCAGCGCGGCGTGCGGCTCTTCACCGAGTCCCGCGCCACCTCGCTGGTGCGCGAGGACGGACGGGTCGTGGGGGTGGAGTACGCGCGCATCCCCGACGGGTCCCTCGCGGCCCGGCGGCACCGCTTCTGGACGTGGGCGGCATCCGCGATCAAGAACTACAGCCCGGGGTCGCAGCGCAAGTGGAACCGGCGCGCGGCGGCGATCGAGCAGAAGCACGCCGTGGCCCGACGGGTGAGGGCGAGGCGGGGCGTCGTCCTCGCGGCGGGCGGGTTCATCTACAACCGAGAGATGGTGTCCGAGTACGCGGCCCCCTACCGCCCCGGCATGCCCTTGGGGACCCCCGGCGATGACGGCAGCGGCATCCGCCTGGGCGAGTCCGTCGGCGGCGCCCTGGACCGCATGGACCGCGTCTCCGCGTGGCGCTTCATCAACCCCCCGCCGGCCTTCACCCACGGCATCCTGGTGGACAAGCAGGGCGAGCGGTACGTCAACGAATCGCTGTACGGAGCGGCGGTCGGCGAGGCGATGGTCGAGCACCACCGGGGCGAAGCCGTCCTCATCATCGACGGCGACATCTACGCGACCGCGCGGTCCCAGGTCGGCCGGGGCAAGACGCAGTGGTTCCAGACCGCGCCCGCGCTCCTGAACCTGTGGGTGAACCGGCGCAAGGCGGGCTCCATCGAGGGACTCGCCGAGGCCTGTCGCATGCCCCCCGAGGCCCTGCGCGCGACGGTCGACGCCTACAACGCGATCGCAGACGACCCGGACGCCGCCGATCCGCTCGGCAAGGACACCCTCGCCGCCTTGCGCACCCCCCCCTACTACGCCATCGACTGTTCTATCGGGAGCCGTCGCTTCCCCTGCCCGACGCTGACGCTGGGCGGCCTGCGGGTGGACGAGGCCACGGGCGCGGTGCTCACCGAGGAGGCGACGCCGATCCCCGGTCTCTACGCCGCCGGACGGAACGCCGTGGGCGTCTGCTCGCAGCAGTACGTGAGCGGGTTGAGCATCGCGGACTGCGTGTACTCCGGTCGGCGGGCCGGGCGCCACGCGGCGGCGCGTCCCACCCAGAACTGACTCAGAAGGCTCCCCGCACGGCCGTGCAGCGCTGCTCCTTGCAGACGGCCCGGTAGGCCTCCCACATGCACGCGACGGCCAGGCACTCGTACGCCCTTCGGTCCGCGCAGTGCTCCTTCTTGGCGGCTTCGATCCGGGGCAGGAAGTCCTTGCGGTAGGACGACGACGGACCGCATCCGCGGTCGCAGCAGCTCCCGTTCACCAGCTCCGTCACGGCGCAGTCGCTGTCCTTCTCGCACGCGCGAGCTTCGTCGTCGGCCGCCGCCTTCGGGATGCTGCCGTCGCCCGCGGGCTTCGGCGGCGACGGGATCGGGATCGGCGGCGCCTGCGTCGGTTCGGCGACGGGCTCGGCGGCCTCCGTCGCCTCCGGTTCGGGGGCCTGCTCGGCCGGAGCCTCGGGGGCCTGCTCCGCGGCCGGAGCCTTCGGGGCCTCCTCCGCGGGCGGGTCCTCGACCTCCGTGGGCGAGGGGTCGGCGCCTCCACACGCCGAGAGGGTGAGCAGCGACAGCAACAGCGACACACGGATCATTCGGCCTCCCGGGGGGTTCAGTCTAGACTCCTGCCGATGACGCGGAAACACGCAGCGGTCGCCCTCCTCGGACTCGGACTCCTGTGGGCTGCGTGCCCCTACGAAGACCCCGTCGGCGACGACGACGCGACCGACGACGACGACGCGGTGGACGACGACGACGCGACCGACGACGACGACGCGACCGA
>CAZUHI010000026.1:0-12319 GCA_964620495.1 uncultured Rickettsiales bacterium
GGTGTAGTCCCGCTCCAGGAGCGTCCCCGACGTCCCCGACACCTCCGTGTACTCGAGCGCCAGGTTCCCCGGCGCCGCGCCGCCGACCACCCGCTGGTAGGCGAACGTCTGGGACGTCCCGTTGCCGTACGCCAGGTGCATCGGCCGCCCGTGCACGTCGTACGTCGCGTCCGCGAGGTAGATCATCGACAGCGATCCGCCGAGCGTGGTGCCCGCGGCCTCGACGCCGTAGGGCGAACCCGTCGCCGACCGCAGGACCTCCACGATCGGGCTCTCGAACCCGGCCCCGACCGGGCTGCCCGACGTCGTGAACGCCTCGGGGTACAGCGTGCGCTTCCGCTCCCCGTCCGCGAAGTACTCGAAGCCGCCCACCAGCACGTCGACCGGGTTCAGGAAGCCCCACGCCGTCGGGCGCAGGTCCTGCCGCACCTCCGTCAGCCGTCCGAGGCCGTCGTGCAGGTAGGTCCACTCCGCCTCGGGCAGCAGCCCCTGCCCCTGGTCGGCCTCGTAGATCACGCGCGTCCGCCGCCCGAAGGCCGCCGCGGGCTCCACGCCGAGCCCCAGCCAGGACCCGCCCGCAGGCTGGTCGTAGACGTGCCTCCAGCGCTCCTCGATTCCGCCCGCGTAGGGCACGAAGTGCGACTCCTCGAGCCGGCCCTGCGCGTCGTACGTCAGGAACGTCTCCGAGTCGATCGCGAGCCCGCTGAAGTCGAGCAGGGCGCGGTTCACGACCCGGCCCCACGCGTCGTGTTGGAGCTCCCAGGTCCCGCGGTCGGGATCGGCGTACGCGTCGGCCAGGCCGCGGCCGTTCCACTCGACCGTCACCTCGTCCGACGGATCGAGGCCCGTCCGCCACACCGAGCGCAGCCGTCCCGCTGCGTCGTACCGCTCGTGGGTCTCCAGAACCGAGACGTCGGGCGTTCGCGCCAGGTCGACGCTGCCGCCGCCGCCGCTCCGACGGTGCGTGACGGCGCCGAGTCGGTACGTCCGCTGCTCGAACGGTGAGGCGAGCGTCTCCGTCTCCTGCACGACGTTCCCGGCGGCGTCCGAGAGGACCTCGCGAGTCACGAGCCCTTCGATCGGCGCCGAGGCGTGCACGCGCGACGTCTCGACGATCGAGCCGTCCGCCCGCGTCGCCGACAGCTCACGATCGAGCCCGTCGTACGACCGGACCTGCGCGCGCAGCTCGGCACACCCGAAGTTCGCAGGGTCGGGGTCGAAGTCCGCCTGCGCCGTCCAGGAGGACGTGGCGAAGCAGGGCTCGTACGCGGTCACGGGACGCCCCCGCGGGTCCTTGAGCACGAGTCCTTCGACCCGCTGCCCGAGCAGGGCCACGCCGGGCGACAGGGGATCGCCGACCTCCGCGTCCAGTCGGGTGAGCGCGATCTCCCCGTCGCCGCCGAGGAAGTCGACGCGATCCAGGTAGGTGCCGGCCACGTCGTCGATCAGCTTCGAGGTGGTCGTGGTCGCGGGCAGGCCCGACGCGTCGGGATCGCCCTCATCGCCGGTGCGCAGGAACCGCTCGTAGCTCCACGTCATCGAGGGCAGCGCCAGGATCCCGGGCGACGCTCCGGCCCTGGTCGAGGCCGTGGAGATCGGTCGTCCGAGCACATCGAGCCCGACGGTCGTGATCAGGCCGTCGGGCGCGGTCGTGACGTGGGCCGCGCCGTGGGCCGCGGCTTCACCGACCCCGCAGCTCGCGCCGAAACCGCAGCGCTCGTACGCCGTCTTGAACTCCGCGCCGGCGACAACGGGCGCGTACTCCGCCAGCGCGTGCACGCCGACCTCGGGGTCGAGCAGCCGCCAAGTGCCGGCCGAGGCACCGGACGCCGCGTCCATCGTCAGCGTGCCCAACAGCTCGCCGCTGGGCAGTCGGAAGTGCTGCTCCAGGGCGTAGGGCGAGCCCGACGTCGTGCGATCGACGTGGTCGATCCGGTCCGTCTTGCCGGTCGCATGGAACGTGCGGATGGTCTGGTGCTCGAGGCCCCAGTTGCCGGTGTCGTAGGTGCACATGCCCGGCAGAACCGCGCCGGAGGGCGGCAGGTATGTCCGCTCCTCGCCGACCGCGGCCGTGAAGCCGTCGAAGCCGAGGGTCGGGTCGTAGTCGACCTGCTCCATGCGGTCGATGTCGCCGTCGGCGTCGAGGTCCTCCTGTACGCACGTCGGCAGCCCGTTGTAGTCGGCGTGGTACGCGTGCCGCTCGCTGCGCACCCACCCGGCGGGGGCGTACCCGGGCAGCGCGGGGTTCATGGCGAGGCCCGCGGCGGGGTCGTAGGTAGTGACCGACGTCGTGCGCGCGACCCAGGCCCAGGTGTCCGCCGTGCCTCCCTGGCCGAGGTGGTCGTGGATGGCGACGAAATCGCTCGCCTCCCAGTCCACGGTCGTGCGCTGCAGCGCGTTGCCGGCGCCGTCGGTCACGTCCTCGGTGTGCATGAGCCCGGCGCGCTGGAGGTCGCTGTAGTAGTACCGCGACCGACGGTGATCGCCGGCCTCCACCACGAGCTCCTCGAAGCCGAAGCTGCGCTGGAGCACGGGGTCGAACTCCGGGCGCGCGAAGGCGAACGTCTGCAGCTCGTCGTGGCCGGTGACCGGGTCGACCTCCCGGCGTGCCTCGACGACCTGCGAGCCCGCGGGGAACGCGTCGACGCCGATGTCCATGTGGTCGCGGGCCGGTCCGTAGGCGTACTCCACCGCCTGGCCCATCGGCTCGCGGAACGACGTCATCAGGTCCGGGACCGCGTCCTGCAGCGGGAACGCGAGCGCCTCGTCCTGCGCCCCGTTGACGATCCAGTCGAGGGTGCCGTTGCCGTCGATGTCCATGAACAGCGACTGGGAGACGGTGCCGACGGAGGCCTCGTTGGGATCCTCGCGCCACCACAGGTCGGTGTTGAAGCGTGGGTAGGGCTTACTGAAGGCGTTCGCCGCGACCAGAAGGTCGGGATCGAGGCCGTGGGGGCCGGTCTGGCGGCCGCCCAGCCACGTGGTGTCGAGTTCGAACGAGCCGTATCGGTTCACGTCCGAGAGCGGAGCCGATTCGAAGCCCGTGCCCGTGTTCAGGAAGATGATGGGCGTGCGGTTCTCGGCGTTCGCCGAGGCCGGGGCGGGGTCGGTGGGGACAGCGCCGTAGGGCTGCATCGCGTAGTAGTCGACGAGCCCGTCTCCGTTGAAGTCCTGCAGGCCGTGCATCTCCATCGAGCCGCGGTTGCCCTGGGGCTCCCAGCTGTTGAAGAGGCGCGTCGAGGTCAGCGACGGGATGTAGCCGGTGCCGCTGTTCAGCGACTGCGCGGTCGCGAGGTCGAACCACTCGACGGGGTCGCCGAAGCCCGAGCCCGTGTTCAGCTTGACCCACATCCGCTGGTCGGGCAGCTGCGGGATGATGACCGGGGCGTTGTGCGCGTCGAGCGGTGTGACGGCGGGCGGGGGCGGCGCCCCGTTGAACACGGCGCGCGTGTAGACGAAGTCGGGGAGCCCGTCGCCGTTCATGTCCTGCAGACCGGCCACCTGGTTCGCGACGCGCATGAGGCCGTCGATGTTCTCCGGTGCGCTGCCGACCACGAAGATGGGGTTCTGCTCGGCGTAGACGCTGGTGATGGTCCACGCCATGTACTCGGTGGCGATGCCGTCCCAGATCACCGGCGTGTCGAAGCAGTCCTGCGCGCCGTCCGAGTCGGTGTCCAGCGAGGTGCAGGCGTTGTTGAAGAAGACCTCCCAGTCGCCACCCGGCTTGGCCCGGACGTAGTCGGGGAGGCGATCGCCGTTGAGATCGACGAGCCCCGCCTTCTGGTAGCGGCTGTGCTCGTCGCACCCGGTCGCGCAGACCGTGCCGATGCCGGGGATCGAGAAGTTCATGCCGCCGATCGACGGATTGAAACCGAGCCGATGGGGGATCTCGAAGGCGTCGAGGATCGAGATGATCTCCTTCACGGCGTACGTGACCGCCGTGGCCGCGGAGAACTGCCACGAGGTCCCGTTGAAGCTCATGGGACCGACGGACAGGCCGCCCGCGGAGAGGCTCAGCGGGCCGAAGGAGATGCTCCCGCCCGCGCCCCCGGTGCCTGCGCCGACGTTCGCGGAGACCGGACCGAGTGACGCCGACACGGAGGCCGACACGCCCGACGGACCGATGCCGACGCTCGCGCCGCCGTTGGGGCCGATGCTTCCGTGGAAGTCGGTGGACTCCCACACCCCGAGCCAAGAGTAGTGGGGCGCCTCGAAGAAGTACTCCTCGTGGGCGGGGGTCCAGGGGAGCGTGTACGGCAGGTCCCAGGGGATCGGTCGGGCGAACTCGCCGCTGTCCGGATCGAAGAGCGACGCCATCCACGTCATGTGCTCGGTCGAGAAGGCGTGTCCCTTGCGCGGATCGGGGTACGTCGGACGGATCGCCGACTGGTTGAGGGCGTTGTTCTTGAGGATCCCGGCGCCCCCCAGGACGCGGTCGGGGTAGCCGTCGCCGTTGATGTCGACGAGATCGTGGACCAAGCCGGACTCGACGAGGTACCCGGCCTCGGGGCTCGCGTGCTTGCCGAGATGGACGACGTTCCGTTCGGCCTCGATACCCCCGTCGGAGATTCGGGTCGTGAAGCTGGTTCGCGCGTACCCATCGACGTGTCGGACCAGCGTCTCGGGCTCTCCCGCGCCGACGACGAGGGTGCTCAGGCCGAAGTTTCCGTGCTGCACGCCGCCGGAGACGACGCGCGTCACTCCGTACTTCTCCCAGAGCAGCAGCTCGGTCTCGTCGATCAGGCCGTCCGCGGTCTCGGGGACCGATCGCGGATCCGCCTCCGCGGCGCGAACGACCTCCATCGCCGTCGTGGCGCCGGGCAGGCCGCTGACGTGGTCGCCGTGCGGGTGGTACGAGGTGACGCCCGACCCGTCTTCGCAGAACGGGGCGCAGGACCGGTACTCGCACCACGCCATGCGGGCCTGCCAGTCCATCGGCGTGGGCACGCCCGTCGCTCCGAAGAGGGCGCCGTCGTCGAACGGGACGTTGAAGCCGGCGGCTGCGCAGAAGGGGCCGAGTCCCTCGTCCACCAGCGGCGCGGTGCCGGGGGCGAGCCCGGGCGGCGGCGAGCACTGCGATGGGTCCGGGTCGGAGCAGATGCCGTTGACGATCTGGACGTCGGCGGTCGCGTAGAGCGCGAACGGATCCAGGGGACCCTCTTGCTGAGCGGACCAGCTGCCGCCTTCGTTCCAGCGCACGTGGAAGAAGGAGTCGCTCAGCAGCGGCGGGAAGTGGTCCGAGTACGTCGAGAGGTTCGCGATGCCGGCGAGGACGGGCTCGTGTTCGTACGGGATGGGTCCCGTCGCGTCGAGCGACAGGAGTTCGGGGGCGTGCTCCAACTGGTCGGGAAGGCCGTCGCCGTTGAGGTCGACGAGCGTCGTGAGGTTGAAGCCCCCGTCCGTGAAGCTCTCTTGGAACCAGAAGGGGTCCGAGCCGGAAGGGCTGACGTCGAGCGCGCTGCCGAGGGGCACGTCGGCGATCTCGAGGACGTCGGGGTCCAGCGTCGTGCTGTCGGACCAGGCGATCTCCCAGGGGTTCTCGAGCGCGGTGGAGTCCGTCGGATCCCAGGCGCCGCGGCCGTCGGGCGGGGCCGAAGAAGGCAGGCCGTTGTTGCCGACGAGGGGCCAGACGCGAGTCAGCCGAGACCGTCCCGTCGTGCCTTCGTCGTACTGGAGGACCCAGGAGCGGAGCTGCTGGTGGTTGGTGCTCGAGAGACCGAAGAGGTCCTTCGGGCGGAAGTCGATCGTGGCGTCGGCGTACACGCGGACGGCCTCGATGCGGCCGCGTTGGGCCGAGGGGGCGCCGGTGCGATGGGAGACGCGGACGTCGGGCCGGTCGGCCCAGTCGAGCAGCGCGGCGTAGTAGTGGGGGCCGGAGCCCTCGGGGGAGCTGCCCGGAGCCGTCGGGAAGAACGCGCCGGGGTCCCCCAGGAACGCGCCGGAGTCGATGGCGCCGAGCCAGTCGGCCGTGCCCTGGGTGCCGTACGCGACCGAGGGGGTGAAGCCGACGACCGAGTCACCCTGGGGGTCCCACGCGTAGGTGGAGCCCGGGACGCGCTCGGCCCAGCTGATGGCCCGCAGCCGCACGTCGGGCACGCCGTTCAGGGGGGCTGGGTCCACCAGCGGATCGCCGAAGTCCCACTCCGGGTGGTAGGTCACGAGGTTGCCGTCGCGGTCCTGGACGTGGTGCAGCAGCCACTCGACGACGATCTCGCGGCCCTGGGGACCGGACGGGGGCGCGACCCGGCGGTACCCCGCCGAGTCGGCCTCCGACGTGGACGGGTGATCGCCGTACCACCACACCTTCCCGTCCGGTCGAATGACGGCCCAGCCCGCAGGCTGGGAGTCCGCATCCTGAATCGTCGCCCCGAAGCCGGCGCCGCCGCGCCAGAAGGGCAGGACCGCCACGAAGCCGTCCGGCCGCGTCCGCCACGCGCACCCGCCGTTGCCCGGATCCCACACGGGGTCGCCCGGCGACGGCACCAGCTCGGCGCCGTCGAGCAGGAGGCGGGCGTCCCACGCGGCCGTGCAGTCGTACTCCCGCGGGACCGACCACACCGGCACACCGTCGAGCAGGTCGACGCGGATCGACGAGTAGGGCAGAGACCACCCCACGCCCGCCGTGCCGTTGCCGGCGGTCGAGCTGTAGACGAGCCCGAGCTCCGGATGCATGCCCGCGGGCCCGGACGGAACGGCGAGGGGGATGCTCTCGGACGCTTCGCCGTAGTTCGAGACGGCGGCCGCGAGGCCCGGGTTCAGGAGGAAGGCGGCGAGCCAGAAGACGAGCAGACGTGACGGCATGGCGAGCTCCGGTGCGAGAGCTCACGCATGCGGCCCTCCCCCTCCCTGACGGAAGGGGGAGGAGGGCGGTCCGGATTTCTTCGGGGTCTTCTTCAGGGCCCGTGGGGGCGGTATCCGACAAAACGTCTCGGTTTCGGGCCCACGGGCGTGCTCTGCCGTCGAAACCGAGACGTTTTGTCGAGGAGCGTGAGGAGGAGGAGGGGTGGGGGCGGCTGCGGGGAGGGGACGGCTCCGGTGCCCTCCGGGTCACCACGCTCAGCGGTCCCGCGGCGTGTCCGGCAGACGGGTCTCGATGACCTCCATGGTCTCGAAGCCCTCGAGGATCTCCTCCTCGGTGTACCCGGCTTCCATGAGGTTGCTGATGATGCGCGCGTCCTCCACCGCTTGAGCCTCGCTTCGAGCCACGCCTCGGTCGCCGAACACGAACGTCCACCGGTCCTCGTCCCCGAAGACCATCTCGTACGGCAGCGGCAGGCCCGGGCCCAGCTCGCGCGCGAGCTTCTTGAAGACGGGCCTCTTGAAGCCTCCGGTGTAGCCGGTCACCTCCAAGAAGGCCGCGCAGCGATCTCCCTCGCAGTGGGTCCAACGGACCCCCGGCCGCGCGCCCAGAGCCTCCGCAAGATCGTCGTGGAGGAGCGTCATCTCCTTCGCCTTTTCCTCCTGGAGCGGTGCGCCTACCTCACCCTCCTCGTGGACCGGTGAACCAGCCTCCGCGGGCGAAGCAGTGTCGGCCGCCGGGGGTCGACGGTCGGTCTGCGGCTCCGGGTTCGGGGCGGGAGCACCGGACGGGGGGCCGATCGTCACGTGCTCCGAGCCGCCCGGGCGCTCGCCCCGAAGCCACTCGACGACCCCGAGCAGGGTCAGGAAGGCCACCACGAGGGCGACGAAGGTCAGCAAGCGCTTCAAGGGGCGCCTCCGCCGGAGGTCCCGGGCTGCTGCTTCGGAGGCTGCACCGACGCGGGCAGCTGGTACCCGAGGGGACACAAGTCACAGCTCCAGTTGCTGTCCCAGTTCTCGGTGCCGCAGGCCGGGGGGTTGAGGACTCCCTCACAGTCGCCCACGAGCTCCTCCTTGGAGTGCTCCCACTCCTGCTCGCAGCTCACCGTAGTCGAGTCGTACATCCCGTAGCCGTCGTCCTCGAAGCTCCCCCCGTCGAAGGCCGGCCCCGAGATGTCGGGGGGCTCGCTGCCGTCGGTCAGACCCCCGCTCTGCATCCAGTGCATCGTACGGAACTTCTGTTCGTCCAAGGAGTTGGCCAAGTCGTCAAGAGCGCTGCCGAACGCCCCGATGATTCCGAGGGCCCCGAGAGACCCGGAGGCGAGTACACACGTCTCGGTCCATGAGGCCTGCCCGGCGCTCTCGGTCTCATCGCATTCACAGGGCTTGGGTTCCCCGTCGCCTTCGGTGGTGAGACCACCGTCAGGCACGCCTGGACCGTTGCCCCCCTCTTCGCCCGCAGAGAAGGCCTCGCTGGGGAGGGCGTGGATCGCGAGGGCGACGAGGCCCGCGAGGGCGATGTCGGGGATGAGGGTTCGTCGAACGGTCATGAGACTCTCCAGGTTGCAAGAGCCCCGCCGCGGGACCCTCCTCCTCCCTGACGGAAGGGAGAGGAGGGCGGTCCGGATTTCTCTCTACCGGGCTCCCCGGTTCACTCGGACTCGCAGGCCCTGATCGGGGATCCCGAGGGCTCCCAGCTCGTTGGGGATCGTCCAGAGCTGGCCCGACGAGTTCATCACCATCATCTGGTACGTGCCCGTGGCATCACGCCCGGTCTCGAGCTCCCAGTCTTCGATCGTCTGGGTCGTGCGCGTGGCGCGGTCGATGAGCACCAGCTCGCGCATGGCCAGGAGCAGGCGGTCGGTCGTGAACGTGGCGACGCCGTCGTAGGGCAGCCCGAGGCTCTGGGAGACCGCCAGCATGTTCCACTCCACCGCGAACGGGTTCGTGGGATCGGCGGGCAGCCCGGCCGCAGGGATGATGATCGGGTTCTCGGCGTCGAGCGTCAGCCCCGTGGGGTCCGCGTCGGCGAGCTTGCGGAACACGACCGTGGGGTACAGCAGGTCCGCGAAGCCCGTGCCGCTGAGGTCGTCCGGCTGCCCGTCCTCGTCCAGGTCGGGAGCGAAGATCACCGTGAACTGCGCGCCCTCCACGTCCTGCACGTCCGACGTGAGGTCCCGCGGGTACAGCTCGATGAACTGCGTCCCCAAGGTGCCGATGTCGAACTCGAACAGGATCCCCTCGGGCATCTCCTCGGGGGGCGGCGCCTGGCGGAACACCGCCTCGAACGCGGGCTTGTCGAGCGGCACAAGCGTGTCCGCCCGCAGCTCGATGTCCTCGGCGGGCGTCACCCATCCGGACTCGCTCGCGCTCCCGATCTCCACGGTCCGGCTGGTGAAGGCGAGGTCCCCCGCCGTGGGCTGGGCCGTCACCGAGTAGAAGAGGTCGAAGTCGCGGTCGCGATCGATGTAGCCCGTCAGCAGCGAGCACGTGTCCGCCGGGACCTCCGGCAGCGTGAACTCCGCCGTGCCCGCCGAGAAGGCGCTCTCGGGCACCACCACCATGTCCACCGGGCTGCTCGTGCCCGCGGGCGGCGGCGGATTCTCGCAATCGAACCGGAAGACGATCGCGGCCCCGCCCGGCGCCGACGTGATGCCGTCGAGGATCGCGATCGAGCCCTGGATGTACGTCGCGGGGGGCGGCGTGGTGTAGGCGTCGCCCTCGGTGATGGGGTCCAGGGGCACGTCGCACGCGACGGCGAGGAGGGGGACGGCGAAGAGCAGGCGCAGGTTCATCGGGTGCTCCTCAGAATCGGTAGGTGGCGTTCACGAGGACGCGGGCCCCCACGGTGCTGCCGAAGCAGTGCTCGCGGTGACCGCCCGTCGCGAAGGCGGTGAGGTTGGTTCCGGTGACGCCGAACTCGAGCTTGTCCTCGAGCAGGCGGTAGCCGACGCGGGCGTTGAGCATCGCGTAGAACGGAGCCTCGCAGCTGGCGATCTGGACGTTGCCCGCCGAGTCGAAGGAGCGCTCCGGGAGGTCGATCGCGCTGACGACGTGCACGTCCACGTTCGCGTCGAGGCCGAAGGGCGCTCGGTAGCTCGCCCCGAAGTTGGCCATGTGCATGGGGTGACGCTTGTCCTGGGTGTCCTCGAGGCCCGCGTCGGCCTTCGCCTGGTCGATGAAGTAGGAGAAGGAGTAGTTCGCCCGAATGTCGAGGCCGTCGACGGGAAACGCGTGCGCGCCCACCTCCAACCCGAAGCCGTGGAATACGCCGTCCACGTTCTCGAACGACGACGTGCCCGCGATCTGCCGGTCCGTCTCCAGCCCGCGCGAGCGATCCAGGGGCTTCACCGACGCCTGGTAGATGAGGTTGTCGATCCGCTCGTAGTAGCCCGCGAACTCGAAGCTGAAGAAGTCGCTGTCCTCGAACACGTACCCGCCCTCGACCGAGAAGATCTGCTCGGGCGCCAGGTCCGTGTTGCCGAACGACTCGATGCCCACGGAGGTGAACGGCGAGCCCAGGATCGTCAGGTCCAGGTACGACTCCAGGAACGACGGATTTCGGAACGCCGTGCCCGCCGACACGCGGATGGACTGCTTCGCCGTGGGCTTGATCAGCAGCGCGACCCGCGGCGACGGCGTGAACCCCACGAGGGGGTGCTGGTCGAAGCGGAAGCCGAGCACGGTCACGATCTGCGGGATGAACGTGATGCGGTCTTCGACGAAGCCGTTGAGGTGCTGCTCCACGTGGTCGCCGTCGAGGTAGCTCCAGGTGATCGTCTTGAGGCGGTAGCCCGCGCCCACGGTCAGGTCGTGCCGCACCCCGAGCGTCGCCGACGCGCTGTACGAGGCCTCGACGTCCACGATGTGGGACCGCGGCGCCGTGCTCAGATCCTGGCCGCCGATCAGCTGCCACGACGGCTGCGCGACGGTGTTGAAGTAGTTCCAGAAGGCCCGGATGCCGAGCCCCCCGAACCGCAGATCCGCCCGAATGTGCGATCCGCCGCCCTCCTGGATGAAGTCGCGGAACAGCCCGATGGCGAAGAAGTTGTCGTACACGTAGGTGCCGCCCCCGCTGATCATCAGCGAGACCTTGTCCGTGGGTCGGATCTGGATGGCGCCGTTGGCCCGCACCGCGCGCACCGCGAGGCTCTCGTCCGCGCCCACGAACCGGTAGTCGGAGCGGTTCGAGATCTCGAGGGAGTAGCGGTCCGTCTGCTCGTACCCGAGCGAGCCGCGCCAGCCGAAGATCCCCTCGCTGCCGGAGAAGCGGACGTTGCCCATGAGCGTCTCGCCGCTCCCGCCCGCGATGTGCACGGACCCCTCGGCCTTCGAACGCGCGATCGGCTTCGTGATGATGTTGATCACGCCGCCGAAGGCGCCCGCGCCGTACAGGGTGGCGCCGGGGCCGCGCACGATCTCGATGCGCTCGATGTCCTGGAGGTCGTAGGCGAACGCGCGGAAGAGCGTGGCGCCCAGGAAGTCGAGGTACACCGACCGACCGTCGATGAGCACCAGGACCTTGTTGGCGATGCGCTGGTTGAACCCGCGGATGGCGATGTTGGCGTTGCCCGCCGTCATCGTCAGGTGCGACATGCCCGGCACGCCGCGCAGCAGGTCGGGGATGTTCGTCGCGCCCGAGAGGCGGATCTGGTCGGCCGTGATGATGGTCGTGGCCGCCGGTGCGTCCGACGGCGACGTGGCGAGTCGCGAAGCGGAGACGACGACGTCGTCGTAGATGTCGCCCGACTTGGCCTCCAGAGCCTCGGCCCCGGGGAGCTCGTCGCTCGCCGCCTGCTCCGGGATCGCAGGGGCGCCGCCCTGCTCGATGGTCTCGGCCAGGCGCTCCAGGCGCGCGATGAGGGCCTCCATCTCGGGCCCGGCCACCACCGTGGTCCCGCCCGCCGGGGCCTCCGCGCCGCCCGACGGCGTGGCCTCGGTCCCGCCCGACAGGTCGCCCGGCATGGGCGCCGCGGCCGTCGCGGTCTCTCGGGCCTGGGCCTGCAGCAGCACGATCAGCCGCTCCACAGCCGAGCCGTCCTGCGGTCCGGAGTCCAGGTAGGCCTGGAAATAGGCGATCGACTCGTCGACCTTGCCGCCGTCGGCCAGGGCGAGGCCGATGTTGTAGAGCACGTTGGGGTGGGGGAGGATCTCGTACGCGCGCTGGAGGCTCTCCGCCCCCGCGAGGTGCTCGCCCTTCCCGATCAGCTCCATGCCCTGCTTGAAGGCACGACGGGCGTCGTCCTTGGCGTCCGCGATGGCGGTGGCGGGGAGGAGCAGGGAGCCGAGGACCAACAACAGCAGCGTCTTCTTCATCGCACCTCCCCGCGGTGCTCGTCGCCTGCGGTCAGTCATACGGGTTGTCCTTGTAGCCGGGCACGGCGGTGTCGTCGGCGGGCTTGGGCGTGGGCTCGGGCGTCGGCGTGGGCCTCGCGACGGGCGCGGGCGGGGGCGTCCGCACCGGACGCGGCCTGGGCTTCGCGACGGGCGCCGGGGTGGGCTTCGTGACGGGCTCCGGCGT
>CAZUHI010000026.1:12419-31727 GCA_964620495.1 uncultured Rickettsiales bacterium
GGCGCGACGTCCACGGGCGCGACGTCCACGGGCGCGGGGTCCGGCTCGGGCTCCGGTCGGAGGGCGGACACGATCACGCCGATCGCGAGCACCGCCCCCACGAGCAGCCCCGGGAGCATCGACCCCCTCTTCTTGGACGGCGGCGCCGCCTTCTTGCCTCTCCGCTGCTTCGGCTTCGGCTTCGCCGTCCGCTCCGGGCTCGGCTCGGCGACCTCCGGAGACGCCGCGGGCTCGTCCTCCAGCGCTGGATAGGGCGCCGTGGACGCGGCCGCGACCGCCGGGTCGACCGGCACCGCGCGCATCTTCCCCGTGCTCTGCAGGATCGCGTCCCCCGCCGAGGCCGGCACGGGAAGCGGCCGACCCGGGGACACCGACTCGTCCAGCTCGATGCTCTCCTCGGCCGTGTCGAAGTCGATCGTCTCGGTGTCGTGGTCCCCGTAGAACGAGGCGACCTTGCGCAGCGCCGTGAGCAGCTCCGACATCGACTGGAATCGCCGGTCGGGCTCCTTCTGCAGGCACTTCTCGACGACCTCCTCGAGCTCCGGGGTGGTCCGCGCCGAGGGCGCCGCCTTGTACATGGGCGCCGGGATCTCGTGGAGGTGGGCGTTGAGGACCTGCATGGCGTCGCCGTCGAACGGCGGGTTGCCCGTGATCATGGCGTACAGGAGGATGCCGACGGCGTAGATGTCGGCCCGGTGATCGACCTCCTTGTTGCGATCGAGGGCCTCCGGCGACGTGTATCGGGGCGAGCCGAGGAACTTGCCCGCGAGGGTGATCTCCGACGACTCGCCGCGGAACTTCACGAGCCCGAAGTCGAGGACCTTGGCGAAGTCCGGGTCGTCGTCCCGCTCCACCAGCAGGACGTTCGCGGGCTTCAGATCCCGGTGGACGATCCCCTTGCGGTGGGCCTCCCGGAGGCTCTTGCACACCTGCTTGGCTACGTGGATCGACCGCTGGGGCGTCATCTGCCCCTCGTGCCGCAGCACGGTGCGGACGTCGTTGCCCTCCAGGTACTCCATGACGATGAACAGGACGCCGTCGTCGGTCTGGCCGAAGTCGAAGACGGTGATCGTGTTGGGGTGGGTGAGCCGCGCCGCCGCGGCCGCCTCGCGCAGGAACCGACCCTGGAAGTTGGGATCGTCGTCGATGCTGTCGGGGGTCTTGAGGATCTTGACGGCCACGCGCCGACCCAGGGGGCGCTGCACCGCGGCGTAGACCTCGCCCATTCCGCCGCGCCCGAGCATCCGCTCGACCTCGTAGCGCCCCGCGAACAACTCCCCCGGGCGCGGCATCACCGGATTGACCGGCGGCACGCGGCTGATGGAGTTCGAGAGCACGCCCCCCGGGGCGCTGGGATTGTCCTCGGCCATCTCCTCCTAGAGTAGCCCTCGCGATCATCCCCTCCGGCGACGCCTTCCGGGGAGCATGCTCACCATGGCTCGAAGCAGCGGCCGTTTCAAGGCCTGGACGAGGGCGGCGTCCGGTGCGCCGGCGCGCCCCTCGTCGTTCATCCAGGACACGGCGGCGTCGAGGATCGGGCCCGGGAGCGTCGGTTCCGTCTCTCGGCGGTCCGCGATCGGCCCCGCGACGACCCGCTCCCAGTTCTTCCGGAACAGGGCCGGCGATCCGGGGTCCACGCGCGTGACCTCCACGCCGTCGGGCTTGACGATCTCCACCATCTCCATGGTCGCCAGCAGGTCCTTGCGGGTCTCTCCCGCGAGCCCGGCGAGCACGCGCAGGCCCATCCCGATCCCGGCGTCGCGGATCGAGGCCGCCGCGCGGTAGATGTCGGCGGTCCCGTAGCGCCAGTCGAGGCTGCGCAGGAGCCGCTCGGCGCCCGACGCCGCGTCCAGGTCGATGCGCACGCAGCCCGCCTTCCTCAGCAGGCGCAGGGACTCCGCGTCGAGCAGCCCGGGGTTCGCCGCCGCCTCGAAGGGCACCCGGCCCGGCCACGCGCGCATGGCCTCGGTGAACTCCTGCAGCCAGTGGCGGTCGAACACGAAGACCTCGTCGGTGAACACGAGCCGATCGACGTCGAACGTCTCCACCAACTCCTGCATCTCCTCCACCACGTCGGCCGGGTCGCGACGTCGGTAGGGGCGCCCGAAGACCGTGTTGGTGCAGAAGCCGCAGGACACCGGGCAGCCGCGGCCGGACTCCACGGGCAGGGGACGGAATCGACGGAGGTCGCGCCACTGCTCGAGGTGGATCCGGGTCTGCGCCGGATCTCGCAGCGGCCGCGGCAGCTTCGCCAACTCCACCGGCCGCTCGCGCCCGGGGCTGAAGCGCAGCTCGCGGGCGGAGTCGAGGTACACGAGGCCGGGGACCGGGTGGAAGACCTCCGGCGCGGGTCGGTAGCGGGCGGCGCGCAGCGTGAGGACGGCGGCCAGCGTGCCGGTCTCGCCCTCCCCCAGGACCACCGCGTCGGCCCCGGCTTGGAGGTAGAACTCGGGGCGCAGGCGCGCGTCGGGACCGGCCACGAGGACGGCCGATCCCGCCCGGCGCGCGGTGGCGACCATGCGGGCGGCCTCGTCGCGCGTGGTGGGGTGGACGTAGAGCCAGACGATCGGGGGACGCAGCCGGGAGACCTCCACATCCCAGGCCTCTTCGCCGGCCCGGAACGTCGGGTCCCACATCTGCACCGCCTGCTTGCCGCGCTCGGCCGTCCACGCCGCGACGTACGCCGGTTGCAGGGGCGGCAGCGGGTGCATCCAGCCGAGCGGGCGCGCGTCGCGGGCCACGAAGTAGGCGTGGGTGAAGAGGACCTCGGGGGACGTCGTCACGGGTCCCAGGGGAAGGTCGTGCGGACCCGCAGGTTGAAGACGCCGCAGCGGTTCATGCCCCACAGAGTACCGTCCGTCGGATCCGCCCACGTGGAGCGGAGGGGAGCGCCCACCGGCACCGAGCGTTGGTGCCACAGGACGCCCAGATCGACGTACGTCACCCGCGCGTCCACCGGTGAGGTGACGATCACGGTGTCGTGCCGGCCCCGCCCGGTCCGGGCGCGCTCGTTGCGCGGCTCGCCGATCCGCACGGCGTAGGGGAGCCCCGGCCAGGTGCCCACGCGGACGGTGTCGACGCGTCGGTCCAGCGCGCTCGCCAGCACCTCCGGGAGCGTGGTCGGTGTCGCCCCCGAGGGAGCGCCGAAGACCTCGAGGTGGCCCGCGGGCCCTCGCGCCACGGCCGCCCGCGCCCGGACCCCGGGCTGGGCGGTGACCCCCTCGGACCACGGGCCCACCCGCCGTCGAGCGACCTCGTCGGCCAGGGCCGGGAAGCGACGCACCTCGGCGTGCGCCGCAGGCCCGGAGAAGAAGCCGACGACGGCGCCCTCGCCGAGCTGGACGTCGCGCGGCCGACCGTCGACGTCCCAGAGCTGCATGGGCTCCTCGCCCGGCCCGACGATCACGATCCTGTCTTCGTCGTCACAGACCGCCCACACGCGGTTCGCGCCCACCTCCATCGCGCCGCGGACGGGCGTGCACTCCACGTCGAGGTCGCGGCCTGCGGTCTTCTGGAGGCTCCCCGCGTCCCACCACTCCACGCGCAGGCCGTCGGCGATCGCGACCAGCCGGGCGATCGGCATCCCCTCCACCGGGGGCGTCACGAGGACCCCGCCGGGGGGCTCCACGGTCGTCTCGGAGGCGACCTGCTTCCCGACGAACTTCTCCATGCGGCCGTCGCGGCGCACGACCACGAAGGCCTCGACCACGGACGACACCACGGCCATCGACACCCCGTCGGACTCGATGTTGGGCCAGCGGTACTCGGGGTTCGCGTTGGTGGCCTCGTTCGGGGCGTAGCAGTTCCAGCGCTCGGTGAACCCGAGCCGCGTGCCCGCCAGCACGAGCGCGGCGAGCAGGGGAGCCGCGAGCAGAACCAGGGGTCGGCCCCGGGCGGTCGCGCCGAACAGCTCCGGCGGCCACGCGCCGAACAGGGCCCCGATCGCGGCCGCCGAGATCCAGTGGGCGCCGAAGCCGAACATCTTCTCCAGGGCCAGCGCGAGGACCAGGCCCACGACCGCTCCCCGTGGCCGAGGGGGCGACCGCCGGGCCAGGAGCCCGACGACCAGGGCGACGGGGATCAGCGGGAGGAGCGGGATGACCCCGTCCGTGGTGGCGTTCACGACGGACGCGAGCGCGTCCTCGAGCCGTGTGCCCAGCAGGCCGTCTCCCCAGGGCCGGACGCGCGTGGCCGCGACCCAGAGGACGGGGGTCGCGAAGGGAAGCCACGGCAGCGGGACGCGCCAGGCGTCCGCGTCGTCGTCTCCACGACGGGACAGCAGGCCGAGGGCCAGGAGCACCGGCAACCACGACGCCGGGCGGCTCGCCGCGGCCCCCGAAGCGAGCACGGCGAGGGTCGCGACGGCCCCGGCGCCCGCCAAGGTCGTCGCGAGGCGACGATGTATGCGAGGATGCGCGGCGATCCGGGTAGCGATGAGCGCGCCCGTAGCCACGAAGACGGCGACGACGCCGACGGAACCAAGGGCGGTAGGAAGTCCCGCGACCCACGCGCCGGGGACCGACGCCCAATCGAGGATGGGGTGAGCGACCCCGCCTCCCCACGCGAAGAGCAGCGGGGCGGCGATCACCAAAAAGAGGCGCCGCGCGTACTCCGGCAGGGCCGGCGGGCTCGGTGGGGGATCCGGCTTCATCGAAGACCGTTGGAAGGTGGACTTACGCGCGATGTACCCGGACTATAATCACGCGGTTCGCCACCCTGCGCGGACGGGAGTTGCATGACAGACGACTCGAAGACCTCGACGCCGGACGACGACGACGCCACTTCGGCGATCGACGTCGCGGCCGAGACCGTCGCTCCCGACAGCGAGGAGTCGACCCAGGAGGCGAAGCACGACCCGGGCGTCGGGGGGCTGTCGGACGTGGGTCGCGTGCGTGAACTCAACGAGGACAACTGGCACTGGGAGCCGCTCGACGGGGAGATCGTCCTCTACGCGGTGGCGGACGGCATGGGCGGTCACGACCGCGGCGAGGTCGCCTCTCAGATCGCGGTGGAGTCGCTGTTCAAGCACGCCGGTGAGCGCCTGGCCGAGGTGAAGAAGCGGGACGTCCGCTCCCTCCGAGACATGCTCCGCGACTCGATGCAGTCCGCGAACCGGGCCGTCGTCTCGGCGGGCGAAGAGCAGGACTCGAACATGGGGACGACGCTGTGCGCGGCCATGACGTTCGGGGACAACGACGCCCTCATCGCCAACGTCGGCGACTCGCGCGCGTACCTGGTTCGGGAGTCGAAGCTGTACCCCATCAGCCGCGACCACTCGCTGGTCGCCTACCTGGTGCAGCTCGGCGAGCTGACGTCCGAGGAGGCGCGCAACCACCCGTCGGGGAACATCCTCGTGCGCTCCATCGGCTCGGTGCCGGAGGTCGAGATCGACCTCTATCACCTCGAGATCCAGACGGGCGACCGGATCATGCTCTGCAGCGACGGCCTCTGGGGCGAGCTCCCGGACGACAAGCTGCTCGAGATCATGAACGACAACTCGAACCCTCAGGACGCGTGCCGTGCCCTGGTGGACGCTGCCAACGACAGCGGCGGGCGGGACAACACCACGTTGATCGTGGTCAACGTCTAGCCCCGGCCCCGGCTTCTCCGAGATGAAGATGCTCCTCTCCAAGGTCTCCGTCCCCGTCCTGGTCTGCGCCCTCGCGGTGTCGGGGGCGGTGAGCGCGGGGGACTCCCCCATCGACCTCCCCGGAATCGGCGAGATCGCGCCGGCCTTCGCCCTCAACCCCTTCCAGGCGGGCGCTGCCGCCCGCGAGGGGGACGAGGGAGCGACGGCCGTGGAGCTCGACTCGGTGTGCGGGATCCGCAGCCCGGAGTCGACCGCCGCCGTCCTCGTCGCGTTCGTGGACCAGGGCGGGATGGACGACCTCGCGGTCGCGCAGGCGTGGCATCGCAAGTACGACAAGGACGGCCTCGAGATCATCGCGATCTCCGAGGAGGCGCGGCCGGAGTCGTTCAGCGCGGCGGTCGTGAGGGCCCGGTACGCCTTCCCGGTGTTGGACGATCGTCACCACGTCGTGGCCACGCGCTACGGCGTGGCGGGCGCGCCGTTCAGCCTGCTCCTGGATCGCGACTGCCGCGTCCTGGGCATGAACAACCGCGCCCTGACCGCCGAGCAGGCGTCGCTCGAGGCCGCGCTCGCGGACCTGGTCGGCACGGCCAAGGCCGAGCGCAAGGCGCGCAAGCGCCGCAAGTAGCTACTCGATCTCGAACCGACGAACGCGGTCGTAGAGGCTGCGGGACGTGATCCCGAGGCGGGCCGCGGCGCGTCCGCGATGTCCGTCGGTCGCAGCGAGCGCGCGCCGGATCATCTCCCGCTCCACCTCCGCCAGGGTCCAGCCGTCGAACTCGTCCCCGGGGATCGGGGCGTCGGCCGTGGACGTGGCGCCCCCCTCGCAGGCCGTCACCGCGGCCGCCAGGCCCGGCGGCAGGAACCGCGCCTCGAGACGACCGCGGCTCATGAGGGCCACCGCCCGCATCGCGTTCCGCAGCTCGCGCACGTTCCCTGGCCAGGGGTGGGCGCGCAGGGCCGGCCACCACGACGACGGGACGTCCGACCACTTCCCGGACGACGCCTCCGAGAGGAACCGGCGCGCCAGGACGGGAAGGTCCGCCGGGCGCTCGCGCAAGGCGGGGACCCGGGCCTCGACGGCCGCCACCCGGTGGAACAGGTCCTCCCGGAACCGACCCTCCGCGACGGCGCTCGCCAGGTCGCGGTTGGTGGCCGCGACGATCCGCACGTCGACCCGACGCGGCTGGTTCCCGCCCACGGGACGCACCATCCCGTCCTCCAGGAAGCGCAGCAGCAGCGGCTGAAGGTTGCGGGGGAGCTCGCCCAGCTCGTCGAGGAAGAGGGTGCCCCCGTCCGCCTCCTCCAGGAGCCCCCGGCGCTTGCCTCGCGCGCCGGTGAAGCTCCCGGCTTCGTGGCCGAAGAACTCCGACGGGGTGAGCTCGGAGGCCAGGGCGGCGACGTTCACGGCCACCCACGGGCCGTCGCTGCGGGTCGAGCCCAGGTGGATGCTCCGGGCCAGCAGCTCCTTGCCCGTGCCCGACTCGCCCATGAGCAGCACCGGCAGCTCGGTCTGCGCGGCGCGACGGATGAGGTCCATGAGCTCGATCCCCGAGGGGTCCGACGTCTCCCAGTCGTCCACCTCGAAGCGCCCGGTGAGCGTGTCCCCGGCCGGGTCCGGCCGACGCACGACGGGCATGTCCGAGACCGTCGGGGCCTCCGCGCGCCGCTTCGCCTCGAGCTCTCTCACGCGCGTGCGCAGCTCCGAATTGACCCGCCGAAACTGGTCGAGCCACTCGGTCCGCTCGAGCAGGACCCCGAGGTGCGCGACGCACGGCTCCAAGAGGGAGACGAGGTGGGGCTCGAAGGGCCGGCTGCCCGATCGACCCAGCAGGAGCGCGCCGCGAGACGCCTTCGCGCCGTCGCCGGGTGCCGGGAGCGGGACGGCCAAGAGGGCCTCGATGTCCCCCGGCACCGGCCACTGGGGATGACTCGCGGCGGCCGGCCGGGTGGCGCCGCCGCTCAGGCGCGAGACCTCGGGGGCCAGCCACGCCGCCACGTCCGGGTGAGGCGAAGCGAGCTCGTCGGTGACCGCCAGCCACTCGGGTCGGCCCGACAGGCTCGCGTGGATCGTGAGGGAGGTGCCGTCCTTGGCCCGCCGGGCGATGGCGAGCCAGTCGAAGCGGGTGAGCCGCCGCAGGCCCGTCGCCACCGCCCGGAACGTCGAGGGCAGGTCCACCCCGCGGCTGATCTCCCGAAGCACCGGCACCAACTGGCGGTAGTCGGCGTCCGGGGCCGGGAGAGGGACGATCGTCGCGAGCCGATGGGTGGACATGGACGCGTGTGAGCCTAGGGGGTGGAGCGGGGGTGAAGAACTCTCCGCGGCGCGCAGTGGTCGCCGCAACATCTCCTCAACAACTCCGGAAGGTTCTTCCGATCCCCGCACTGGTCACAACAGTGACCATGCGTGGCGCTGATCGACGTGCGTCTCTCCAGTCAGCGCCGGCACGCGGCCGGCCCGGGGCTTGCTCCAAGAACAGGCATCTCGTGACTCGCCCGTTTCCGGAGTGCCCATGTCCCGCTGCCTCGCTCTCTCCGCCCTCGCCCTCTCGACCCTCGTCGGCTGCTACGAGATCGCCGCGGGCGACCCGCCGCAGGACCGGGTGGAGGGCGAGTACGTGGTGGGTATCTCCGAGGACGGCTCGGAGGCGAGCATCCTCGCCTTGGCGGACGAGCTCGGCATGACCCTGATCGCCTACCGCGGGCTCGACCGGACGGCGCTCCTGGCGACGCCCGAGGAGGACGAGGGCGCGGTGCTGGCGGACCTCGAGGCGTCCGCGTCGGTGGCCTTCGCGGAGCCGCACTTCCTCTATCACACGGACGCGGCCACGGACGACTACGGCGAGTACCTGTGGGGCCTGGAGAACACGGGGCTCAACGGCGGGAACGAAGACGCGGACATCGACGCCTTCGCGGCTTGGGACATCTCGATCGGGGCCGGGATCGTGGTGGCGGTCATCGACACGGGCGTGGACGCGACGCACCCGGACCTCGCGCCGAACATGTGGGTGAACGAGGGGGAGATCGCGGGCAACGGCATCGACGACGACGGGAACGGCTACGTGGACGACGTGCACGGCTGGGACTTCGTGCGCGGCGACGGCGACCCCGACGATCTGGACGGTCACGGCACGCACGTGGCGGGCACGGTCGCGGCGCGCGGAGACGACGGCTACGGCGTGGTGGGGACGGCCTACGGGGCGCGGATCATGGGGCTCAAGTTCCTCGAAGGTCGCGCGGGCGGATCGACGTACGACGCGGCCGCCGCCATCCACTACGCGGTCAACCACGGCGCCGACGTCATCAACGCCTCCTGGGCCGGCCCCGGCTATTCGACCACCCTGCGCAACGCGATCAACTACGCCCGGTCCCGGGGCGTCGTCTTCGTGGCCGCGGCGGGCAACGAGGGGCGCGACAACGATCGCTACAGCAACTACCCGGCGAGCTACGACCTCGCCAACGTGGTCTCCGTGGCGGCCTCGGACCGTCGCGACCGCCTCGCAGGGTTCAGCAACTTCGGCGACCAGTCCGTGGACGTCGCGGCTCCGGGCGACCAGATCGTGTCGACGGTGCCGGGCGCGAGCTGGAGCTACATGAACGGCACCTCCATGGCCGCGCCGATGGTCTCGGGCGTGGCGGCCCTCCTCAAGAGCGCGCGCTCATCGCTGTCCGCGGACGCGGTGCGAGGGGCGCTGATCTCCTCGGTGGACGCCATCCCCGGCGGCGACTCGACGCTCGGGTCCGGCGGTCGCGTCAACGCCTTCTCCGCGCTCCAGGCGGTGGGCGCCGTGCCGTCCGATCCCGGGAACGAGCAGGCCCCGCCGGACGACGAGCCGCCCGCCGCGCTCGAGTGGACGTTCGTCTCGTTCCCCATCGACTCTCCCCACCCCTACGGCAACGACTTCTCGGGGTGGATCGGCGTGGACGCGCCGGAGGGCGCCCAGGAGATCCGACTGCACTTCAGCCGCATCGACGTGGAGTCCGGCTACGACTTCGTGACGGTCAAGGACCTCTCCGGCACGCAGCTGGCGCAGTGGACGGGGGACGTGGGCGCGGTGGTCTCGGACGCCCTGCCCGCGCGGCAGGTCACACTCCACCTCTACACGGACGGCTCGGTGACCGGCTGGGGCCTCGCCCTCGACGGGTTCTCCTGGCGCTGACCCTGCGCGCGGTCGCTCAGTCCCAGTCGTAGAAGAAGTCGCTGCGCTCGACCTCGCCGCAGGTCCAGCTCGTCTCCACGGACGCGAGGTCGCCGGTGCGCAGCTCGTCCACGAACACCGCGACGTCCACGCAGGAGAAGACGCCGGAGCGGCTGCCTTCGTCGATGGTGATGCTGCAGCGGCCCCCGGAGTCGGACCCGATGTGCCAGTCGGCGGCGGTGTCCGCGTCCGTCCAGTCGATGGACAGCGCGGCCGTGGGCTGGAACTCGTCCCGCTCGTAGGTGCCCGGGCCGTCGTAGGACTGGACGAAGAGACCCACCCGGAGCTCGCCCTGGGAGCGGTCGTTCGCCTGCACCGCGTAGGAGCTGCCGCGGAAGCCCTCCTCGATGGTGCAGCCGACCTCGCGGGTCCACGTGACGTCCCCGTCCCAGTCCACGGAGTAGGTGCCCTCCACGGGGCCGTCGACGGCGGAGATGCGCAGGTCGAGCGTGCCCCCTTCGTCCGTCACGCAACCGACGGAGAGGGCCAGGAGGAGGATCGCAGAACGTCGCGCGAGCAGAACCACGGGGGCAGTCTAAAGGACGTCGGGGCGAGGGATCCGGGTCGTTCGGTGCGGTAGCCTGATCGACGATGTCTCACACCCCTTCGCTGCTCCGAACCTCCCTGCTCACCCTCGTCGTCGCGGCCGTCGCGGCCCTGGCTCTCGGCTGTGGACCCAAGGTCCCGCCCCCGCCCGCGCAGTTCGCCGACACCGGGCGCGTGCCCACCGGCGACAGCCTGCTCGAGTACCGCATCGCGGAGGCGGCTCGCCTGGGCGAGATCACCGTCGAAGAGCGACAGGCGATGGGCAAGAAGCTCCTTCGCGGGAGCGTGGAGGAGTCGATCCTCAACGACTACATCGGCGCCACCGTGGGCCAGGGAGACCTCGGCGAGGCCATCGACCTGCTCCACACCCTCGCGGTGCGGAACCCGGCCGATGAGCTCGCGGTCGCCAATGCCCTGAACCTCGCCATGGGTCGACTGCAGTGGAAGGCCTGCGCCTCCATGGCCGACTCCTACCTCCGGCAGCGACTGAACCGCGGCGTCTTCCTCATCCGCGCCCTCTGCCTGGAGCGCTCGGGCGATCCCGTGGAGGCCAAGGAGAACTTCGAGGCGGCGCTCGCCCCCTCCGTGAACCGGACGGGCCCGATCACCCCCGAAGAGGGACAGGCGCTCTACGACATCCTCGGTGAGCGGGGCGGATCGCGTCCGGCGCCGCCCGCGAAGGACGAGCTGGTCTACCGGTTCGAGCCGGTCGTGAAGCGCGCCGGGATCCTCGAGACGCTGTTCCTGTCCCACCTGCTCAACCGCTTCGACGCGTCCCTCAAGGTGGGCAACGTGAACTGGGGTTCACTGAACGGTCAGGAGCTGAAGTCGGTGGTCCTGAGCCGCGCCCAGGCGTATCGGCACTGCTACCGCATGGCGGACGCGGAGGCGCGCCGGAGCGCGCGTCCGGCGGGACACTCGACGTTCACCTTCTTCGTCGGCCCGCTCGGCCAGATCCAGGACATCAAGGTGGCCGAGAGCCGCTGGATGAAGACCGGCGTGCACCCCCAGGAGGGGATGTTCAACGAGTGCGTGATCGAGCAACTGAGCCGGCTGGTGTTCCCCCGGCCCCGGTACTCGCACCCGGTCCCCGCCCAGCACCGGCTGTCTTTCCAGCCCGACTGAGAAGGGCGGGGAGGCTACTCGCCGGCGGGGGCGGCTTCGGCGGGGGCGGCGCTCAGGGTGCCGACGTAGGCGAGGAGGTTCCAGATCTGGTCGTCGCTGAGCGCGGCGCCGAAGGCCTGCATCGCCGTGCCGGGCACGCCGTTCTTCATGATGGCGAAGCGGTCGCCGTCCGTGAGCTTGGCGTTGAGGGCGGCGTCCGAGAGGTCGCCGGGCTTCGGGTCCAAGGCGCCCGCGGCGGGGCCGTCGCCCTTGCCCTCCTTGCCGTGGCAGGCGAAGCACACCGACATGTACTCGCTCTTGCCCGCGGCGATGGCGTCGGCATCGCCGGCCTTCGGGTTGGTCTTCGCCTTGTCGTCGGCGGACACCGACGCGAGGAACTCGGTGAGCTGCGTGGAGAAGGCCCCGCCCTCCTCTTCGGCGGGCGCCTCTTCGGGCGTCGCCTCGGGGGTGGCCTCGGGGGTGGCCTCGGCCACGGGCTCGGGCTCGGGCGCCGGAGCGGGTGCGGGCTCGTCTCCTCCGCCGCATCCCACGAAGAGGGCGGCAGCGGCGGTGGTGGCCAACAGAGTGCGGTTCAGCTTCCAGGTCATTTCGGTCTCCTCGTCCCCGACCCGATTCAGGTCATGCGCGCACGAGCGTAACAGTCGGACCAAGCCGGGCCAACCGGGCGATAGACTGCGGGCATGCGCCTCCTCTGCGGAACCACGGCCCTGCTCGCCCTCGGTGTGGGGTGCACCGACGCAACCCTCTTCCTCAACGGCGACGACATCGAGGCCGCCGAGCCGGTGGATCCCGGGTTGTGCGGGTTCGAGGACGCCGACCTCGCCGGGTTCGGGCACCCGGGCGCGATCGAGTTCACCCCCGAAGAGGGCGGAAAGGTCCGGATCGTCGAGGAGGGGAGCGACTTCTCGGCGCTGGTGGGCGAAGACGAGCTCTGGTTCCACGGCCGCAACGCGCTCCTGCTCCGCTCCAACGACCTCGGGGACGTCCTCAGCGTGGGGGTGATCACGACCGTCCCGTTCGTGCCTCGCGGCCTCGTGTTCGTGGTGGACCAGCTCAGCGAGGTCGGGGCCGAGGGGATCTCCCTGGAGCTCCGGGTGCTCGATGGAGACACGGACGACGTCCTCGAGGAGCACGAGGTCCCCGTCCACACCGGCGGCTACGTCCCCGAGCTCGACTCGGGCCACAGCGAGATCGAAGGGTTCCCCGAGATCACCCACTTCGACGGGTCCCCCGGGCAGTTCGTGCGCGAGACCTTCGACCTCGGCCGGTATCGCCGCGAGGAGCGGAGCATCCGCGTGCAGCTGAGGCAGCATACGATCGTGCAGGACAACGGGTTCTTCACCCTCCTCGACAACCTCTGCGACGGCCTCCCCGCCGACCCCGCCGACGGAGTCTGATGTCCCCCCCGATCGCCGCGTGGCCCCACCTCGGCGGGCGCGCGATTCGTGCCCTCGACGACGGCCTGATCAACGACACGTTCGCGGTCGGCGACCCGCCCGTGGCCGTCATCCAGCGGATGCATCCGGCGTTCGCCCCGGTGGTGAACGAGGACATCGACGCCATCACCGCCCACCTCGCCGCGCGCGGGCTCCTGACCCCCCGCGTCCTGCGGACGGGGACCGGCGGTCTGTGGCACACGGACGACGAGGGGCGGGCCTGGCGGGCCCTGAGCTGGGTCCCGGGCCGCACGATCCATCGCGTCGAGAGCGCGGCCGTGGCCGGGGAGGCGGGCGCGATGGTCGGCCGGTGGCACGCCGCGCTCGAAGACCTGGACCACGAGTTCGCCTTCTCGCGTCCGGGCGCTCACGACACGGAGCGCCACATGGCGTCGCTGCGGGCCGCGATCGACGAGCATCGGGGCCATCGCCTGGCGGATCCGGTGGGTCGTCTGGGGGAGCGCATCCTCGAGGACTGGGCGGCCTGGGACGGGACGATCCGAGACCCCGGCGGGATCACCCACGGCGATCTCAAGATCTCCAACCTGCGCTTCGACGACGACGGGCGCGCCCTCTGCCTCCTGGACCTCGACACCATGGGGCGGCTGCCCCTGGACGCGGAGCTGGGCGACGCCTGGCGCTCGTGGTGCAACCCCGAGGGTGAGGACACGACGGCCCCGCGGTTCCGCCTCGACGTGTTCGAAGCCTCCGCGAGGGGGTACCTCTCCGAGCGCGCCCTCCCCGCGGACGTCCGGCAGGCGCTCCCCGCGGGGATCCGGCGGATCTGCCTCGAGCTCGCGGCTCGGTTCGCGGCGGACGCGGTCCGTGAGAGCTACTTCGGCTGGGACCCCTCCGTGGCGCCCACGCGGGGGGATCACAATCTGCTTCGCGCGACGGGACAGCATCGTCTCGCCGGGCTCGTTCATGCCCATCACGAGCGCCTCGTGGCTGCGTTATCCTGACCTGAGCCCCCGGGGGGGACGAGCCGACCACAATCGGAACCCGGTGCCTAAAGACTCCCCTCCGACCGCCGATTCGAAGGGCCTGATGGGTCGAGACAGCGACGACAGCAGCGACGTCACGCGCGACGGCAGCGACTTCGAGACCGCCTTCTTCGAGGCGCACGCGGACGACTTCCTCCCGTTGAGCACCGACCCGTCGCTGCCCTCCATGACGGCCGAGGAGAGCGACCGGCACCGGGAGATTGCCCACGAGGTGTTGGCCCGTCGCCTCGACATCGCCCTCCTCCAGATCGACATGCTGGAGCGCGCGCACGGCAACGGCCGCTTCGAGCTCGCGTCCAACTCGGTGCTCAACCCCTCGCAGCGCGCGCGCAAGCTCCTGGGCCTCGCCGACGACCAGCCGACCTTCGAGCGCGACGAGTGGCTCGCGTGCATCCACCCCACGGACCGCGACGGGTTGGAGCGGGCCTTCAAGACGCTGCGCACCGGCCGCGCGAACTCCATGGCCGTGGACGTGCGCCTCGCCGCCGAAGGCGGGCGCCGCACCCGCTGGCTCCACTTCCACAGCGAGTCCGGGGAGACGCGCGTCACCGGGTCCGGCGAGTCGTGGCTGATCGCGGGCTCCATCGGCGACCACACCGAGCAGCGCATGACGGAGGCGGAGAACCAGCGCCTGTCGTCCGTCGTGCACCGCAGCCCCCACCCCGTCCTCCAGGCGGACCGGCAGGGGACGGTCGCGTACGGCAACCCCGCCGCGCACCGGTTGGTCCAGGAGCTCGGGCTCAAGACCCTGGCGCAGCTGCTCCCCGCGAGCCACGACATGTTCCTGCGCTCGGCGCTCGAGGGCGACGGCGGGATCCCCACGGTGGAGGTCCAAGTGGGGGACCGGTCCCTCTCCTGGCTCTACCAGCCCCTCCCGGATCGCGACGCGGTGCACCTGCACGGCATGGACATCACCGAGCGGAAGCTGGCCGAGCGCGAGCTGCTGCGGTCGCGCGAGCGGTATGTGCTCGCGGCGGAGGGATCGCGGGACGGGATGTGGGACTGGGACATCCTGTCCGGCCACGTCTACTACTCGACGCGGTGGCGGCGGATGTTGGGCTACGCCGACGACGAGGAGTTCGGGGACACCGTCGACGCCTGGTTCAGCAAGGTCCATCCCCACGACGTCGCGCGTCTGCGGCAGCGGATCGACGCCTACATCAACCGGAGCACCGCTCACTGCGAGGTGCAGCATCGGGTCCTGCACCGAAGCGGCGAGTTCCGTTGGATGGTGGTCCGGGGGGCGGCGCGGTGGACGCACGACGGCCGGGCCTACCGGATGGCGGGCTCGCTGTCGGACATCACCGACCGCAAGATCGTCGAGCAGCGGCTCCAGCACGGCGCGTACCACGACTCGCTCACGGGCCTGCCCAACCGCGTCGCCTTCCTGGGTCGGCTGTCCAAGAAGCTGCGGCGGGCGCGTTACTCCGAGACCCGCTTCGCCGTCCTGTTCATGGACATCGACCGGTTCAAGGTGGTCAACGACTCGCTCGGTCACGCGATCGGCGACGACCTCCTCAAGGAGCTGGCCCGTCGCCTCGAGGCGTGCGTCCGACCCGAGGACATGGTCGCGCGGCTGAGCGGGGACGAGTTCACCGTCCTTCTGCACGACATCAACAGCGCGGAGGAGGCGCTGTGCGTGGCCGAGCGGATCCACGAGGCGCTCAAGGATCCGTTCGCGCTGGCCGGGTACTCCCTCTTCACCACGGCGAGCATCGGCATCGCGCTGTGCCCCGGCCACTACAAGGCCGCCGAGGACATCGTCCGCGACGCCGACACCGCGATGTACGACGCGAAGGCGGGCAAGAAGCGGCACGCGGTGTTCAACGAGGAGATGCGGACGCGCGCCCTGCGGATCGTGCGGCTGGACCCCGAGATGCGGCGCGGGCTCGACGAGGGGCAGTTCCACCTCGAGTACCAGCCCATCATCGACCTGGGGGCGGGCGGCATCTGCGGGTTCGAGGCGCTGGCGCGCTGGGAGCACCCGACGCGCGGGTTCGTCTCCCCCGGGGAGTTCATCCCCGTGGCCGAGGAGACCGGGCTGATCGTCCCTCTGGGCGAGTGGGTGCTGGGCGAGGCCTGTCGGCAGCTGCGGGAGTGGCTGGACGGGGGTCTGCAGGAGCACCTCGGGGGCGCGCTCCGGATGTCGGTCAACATCTCGCGGCAGCAGGTGATGCGAGGCGGGCTGCTGGAAGCCCTGGAGCGGGTGCTGGAAGCGTCGGGGGTGCCGCCCGAGCGGTTGGCGCTGGAGATCACGGAGAGCGCGGTCATCGGCAACCCGGGGGAGGCCGTGGCGCTGCTGCGTCGGGTGAAGGACCTCGGGGTCTACATCCACATGGACGACTTCGGCACCGGCTATTCGTCCCTGAGCCACCTCGATCGGTTCCCGATCGACGCCCTGAAGATCGACCGGTCGTTCATCCGCAACCTCGACACCGAGAAGGGCAACGCGGGGCTCGTCCAGTCGATCGTCGACATCGGTCGCGCCCTGGACCTGGAGGTCATCGCCGAGGGCGTCGAGACGGCGGAGCAGCTCGCCCGGCTGCGGGGCATGAGCTGCGCGAGCGCCCAGGGGTTCCTCTTCTCGCGGCCGATCCGCTCCGAGGCGATCACGCCTCTGGTGGAGGAGGCGAAGACCTGGTGAGTCGCTCGAGGAGCCGCTCCGTGTGGGCGAGCTCCGCGACGAGCCCCGGGTTCGTGGACGCCAGCTCGCGCTGGGCCGCGGCCATGTCCGCGAGGGCCGTCGCCAGCCGGTCCTGATCGCCCCTCACGAACGCCTCGATCATGGCGGCCTCGCTCCGCATCGCGCGCCGCGCGGCCCCTCCGCCTCCGTCCGCGTCCAGCAGCTCGCGGGCTCGTCGGGCGTGCTCTGCGGCCTGGTCGTCGGCACCGAGCGCCATGGCCTCCCGAGCCGCGTGCAGGAAGCCCGTCGCGGCGTGGTCGGTCTCTCCGGCCGCCTCGAGGTGGGCGGCGGCCCGCGCCGGATCGGGGATGGCGCCCACGGGCGGGACCTCGGTGGTGATCGTCAGCTTGACGGGGGCGATGGCGGCGCGCGTCTCGCCCTGCTCGGCGTCCGAGGCGACACCCAGGAGCTCCGCGAGGCGGAGGTTCCAGGCCACGGCGAGCGACGGCTGGACGTTGGCCCGCACGACCGAGGCGGTGGCGCCGTCCATTTGATAGGCGCCGTCGCCCAGGTCGGTGATCGGGGCGCCGCGGTCGCCCAAGGCCTGGAGCGCCTCCAGGACCTCGATCTCCTCCACTCGCAGCAGGCCCGCCACGAGCTCGGACTCGAAGGTGTCGCCCACCACGGCGGCCGCGCGGGCGACGCGGCGCAGATCGGGGGGCAGACCGTCGACGGTCCACACCGGGGCGCGACGACGGGGGGTGGGGATCTTCGGGAGGGGGACGGTGCTCGCCCACGGGGCGCCGAGGTCCACGACGCGACGGGAACCCTCCACGCGTCGCACCGCGTCGATCAGCCGGGCGGCGGGGCCCTCGGGTCGCTCGCGCATCACCAGCACCAGGGCCGCGCCCGCGCGCCCGGGGTGCCCGATCACCTCCTCGAGCAGGCCCAGGGACGCGGCGTCGGCCCGCTCCACGTGGTCGAAGACGACGGCCGCGGGCGCCTCGCTCTCTTCCTGAAGGCGGTTGAGGGGCTCGACGAGCATCCACGCGCGCTCGGGCTCGGGCTCGTCGGCGAGCAGTCGGCGTCGGATGCTGTTGCGGACCCGGTCGGCCGCCAGCTCCCACATGCTCAGGGAGCGGCCGACGTGCCGCTCGATGCGGCGTCGGGCCTCGAGGATGGCGCCGAGGTCGCGTTGGGGGCGGTCGCAGCGCACTGTCACGACGGCGCGGTCGTCGGGCGGAGAGGGGAGCGCGTCCCCGATCACGACCGTCGCGTGGCCCGCCGCGATGCGGCTCCACACTCGTTCCCGCGGGTCCAGGGTCGGTTCCTCGGCCGTCATGGGCGGATCGTAACGTCGCGGACGGGAGGTGCGCGTAGGATGCGCGGCATGTTCGGCCGCATCTCCTGCATCGTCTTCGCCCTGACCCTCGGATCGGCGGGCCCTGCCCTGGCCGTGATCGAGTCGGCGCCGTACTTCACGTCCCACGAAGAACAGGTCCTGGGGGTCGACGACTTCGACTTCGACTCGGGGTGGATCCCCTCGGGCTCTCCGATCCAGGTGCGCATGACGGCTCACGCCGGGAACACCATCTACGTGGAGATGGACGGGACGGCGCACTACGACTGGGAGATCGACTCGGTGTCGTTCGAGGGGGCGACGGAGGGCGGGCTCCTCGAGTTCGACCTGGGCCTCGAGACGTCGTCGCAGGTGATGTTCGACATCCTCGGGTACACGTGGACGGGCGACCTGATGGACCCGATCCTGTACGGCGTCTTCGAGACGATCACGTTCGACCCGTACCTGCTGCTGAACCACCCGGATCGTCCCGCGGTGCTGGACGCGGACATGCCTCGGCAGGACGGGTTCGAGATCCCGCTGGGGATCGACCTGATCGTGGCGTCGGGCAGCATCGCGGTGGACATCGGCGGGCACATCCACGCGGAGCTGACGGGGGAGTACATCGACGTGTGGGACGTCGAGAACCCCACCGAGATCACGAGCGTGACGGAGTACCAGGAGTGGGCTCCGCTGGCGCCGTCGTCGCGCGAGGATCCGCTGGTGGTGATGGCTGCGCTGGGGGTGCACCTGACGGCGGACATCACGTTCCTGCTGTACCCGCAGGTGATCGTCACGGTGCTGGGGACGGACTACACGCTCGCCGAGATCGAGGTGCCGGTGCCCCTGCCGACCGTCGATCAGGACTACTACATGGAGCCCGTCGAGCTCACGTTCGACCCGCCCCCGCCGCCGGAAGAAGGGGACGACGACGACGACGATCTCGGTCCCCCGGCGGGCCAGGGCGACGGCGACGGAGGTCGCGTGAGCGTGGGCGCCTGCGACTGCTCCACGGCGCACGATCGCGCCTCGGTCGGCTGGCTCGGGCTCCTGGTCCTCGCCGGGCTCCGGCGCCGACGATGATCGGAGCGGCGTCGGGCCTCACCGAGGTCCCCACCGACGACCTGAAGCGCTGCCTGCGGGCGGTGCATCGGGGGGATCTGCCCTGCCCGGTGACGGCCGACACGCTCGCGCTGGTGGGCCTGCAGGACCGGTCTCCGCCCCTGCTGGAGACGCTTCGCGACCTCCCCGAGGCGGGGGTCCGAGCCGTGTTGGTGGCGGTGATCGCCGAGCGGCTGCCTCAGAACCGTCCACGCCGAATGAGGGCGGAGGCGGGGATCGTCTAGACGGCTCGCGACCGGCCCGAACGGCTCGTTCCCCCCGAGATGCGAGCCCCTGACGGCTCGCAGCTCGCCCGAACGGCTCGTTCCCCCCGAGATGCGAGCC
>CAZUHI010000026.1:31827-51142 GCA_964620495.1 uncultured Rickettsiales bacterium
GCCGCTGACGGCTCGCAGCTCGCCCGAACGGCTCGTTCCCCCCGAGATGCGAGCCGCTGACGGCTCGCAGCTCGCCCGAACGGCTCGTTCCCCCCGAGATGCGAGCCCCTGACGGCTCGCAGCTCGCCCGAACGGCTCGTTCCCCCCGAGATGCGAGCCTCTGACGGCTCGCAGCTCGCCCGAACGGCTCGTTCCCCCCGAGATGCGAGCCGCTGACGGCTCGCAGCTCGCCCGAACGGCTCGTTCCCCCCGAGATGCGCACATCGCTGGGAGCGAACTCGGGGTGGATCGCCGATCCTGGTTGGGTTCCGGCCGCCCCTCTCCCCACCCTCCCGGTGCAATGGATCGTTGCGCCCCCGTGCCGCGACGACTTCGAGACCCCAGAAACGATCGACGGCCCCCCTTGACAGATCCTGCCAACGGACTATTTGATATTCCGAATCTCGCTTCGGTTTTACAAAGAGGAAGACTCTCATGGGACTCAAAGGGCTGCGGGCGGAGCGTCGCGAGCACGCGATCCGGCTGATCCTGGACGCCGCCACCGAGGTGTTCGCGGAGCGGGGCTACGCGGGCACGTCGATGGACGACATCGCCAAGCGCTGCGGCTGCGCCCCGGCGACGCTGTACGGCTACTTCAAGGGCAAGGCCAGGATCTTCGGTCGCCTGTGGGAAGAGAAGACCGACGAGTACCTCGCGAGCGTCACGGCCGCCCTCGCCGACGCCGAGGACTTCGACGGCGCCGTCACCGCGTACTTCGCCAACTTCCAGCGCTCCCACGACGCCAACGGCGACTTCATTCGCCTCCTGATCGCCGTCCTCCGTGCGGCGGACATGGGCGCCTTCCCCGAGGGCGAGAAGCACCAGCAGCACCACCATCGCTACATCGCGCTCATCACCTCCGTCATGCAGCGCGGGATCGACGAAGGCGCCCTCGTGTCCCGGCCCCCCGAGCTCCTCGCCGTGGGCTTCCTGGGGATGCTGCACGCGACCGTCTACGCCTGGATGCTCACCGGCGCCGAGCAGCCCCTCGCGCCCCTCCTCGATCACGTCCGCACTCTCTTCCTGAACGGCGCCGCAGCTCCCGCCGCGGCCGCGGGGTCCGACCAATGAACGCCTCTCGCCTGCTCCTCGCCCTCCCGGTGCTCGCCGCCCTGCTCGCCTCCGGCTGCAGCTCGGGCACCACCCCCACCCCCCCGGCCAACGCCGCCGCGGCCGACGACGTCTACGCCGTCCCGGTGCGCATCGTCGCCGCCGAGACCGGCGCCCTCACCCGCTCCCTCCGCCTCGGGGGCACCGCCCAGGCCTCCCGCAGCGCCCGCCTCGCCCCCACCGGCCAGGGCACCATCCGGGCCCTCCCCGTCAAGCTCGGCATGGACGTGCAGCGCGGCGATCTGCTCGCCGAGCTCGACACCTCCACGCTCCGGCTGCAGCTCGACCAGGCCGCCAAGACCGCCGACCTCGCCCGCCTCCAGCTGCGCGACGCCGACGCCGAGGTCATCCGCGCCCGTCGCCTCGCCGAGGCCCAGGCCATCCCCACCCAGAGCCTCGACCAGGCCGAGTCCGCGCACCGCATGGCTCAGGCCCAGCTCGCCCAGGCGGACGCCTCCCTCGCCGTGCTGAACGACCAGGTGGGCAAGGCCCGCCTCACCGCGCCCTTCGCCGGGACCGTCACCGGCGTGGGCCTCGAGGAGGGCGAGTTCTTCAGCGGCATGGCCGGGCTCGCCGGTCCCCCGATGCTCGTGGAGCTCAAGGCCCTCGACCCCATTCAGCTCGACGTGCACGTCCCGGACGTGGACCTCGCCCGCCTCGACGTGGGCATGGACGCCGTCGTCACCACCTCGGCCCTCCCGGAGCGGGAGTGGTCGGGCCGCGTGGACCTCATCAACGCCGCCGCCGACATGGGCGCGCGCACCTTCCTCGTGCGCATCGTCATCCCCAACCCGGACCGCGCCCTCAAGCCCGGGCTCTTCCTCGAAGCCCGCCTCGTGCTCGAGCGGCTCGAAGACGTCGTCATCATCCCCAACAAGGCCGTCACCAACGCCGACGAGGGCGACTTCGTGATGGTCGTGGACGGCGAGCGGGCCAAGAAGGTCGCGGTCACCCCGGGGGTCCGCGGCGATCAGGGCCGCCAGGTCGACGGCCTGGAACCCGGGGCGCGAGTCGTCGTCGAAGGCCACTTCGGCCTCCCCGACGGCAACCCCGTCAAGGTCGTGGAGTAGCAGAGCCATGCGCATCACCGATCTCGCGGTCGACCGGCCGGTGACGATCACCATGATCGTCGCCGTCATCGTGGTCGTGGGGCTCATGTCGCTGTCGCGGCTCGGCCTCGACCTGATGCCCGACGTCGACTTCCCCACCGTCTCCGTCGTCACCCGCTACGACGGGGCCTCGTCCGAGGACATCGAGCGCCTCCTCACCCGCCCCGTGGAGGGCGCCGTCGCCTCGGTGAACGGGGTGGCCGGCGTGAAGTCGATGTCCCGCGAGGACGTCTCCTTCGTGATGGTCGAGTTCGAGTGGGGGACCGACCTCGACTCCGCCGCCGACGACCTCCGGCAGGCCCTCTCCTTCATCGAGCCGATGATGCCGGAGGACGCCGGCGACTCGATGATCCTCAAGTTCAGCCTCGGCGCCCTGCCCGTCCTCAGCTACGGCGTCAGCGGCATGGGCGGCAACACGATCGCCCTGCGCGAGTACGTGGAGGACCAGCTGCTCGCCCGGCTCGAGCGGCTCGACGGGGTCGCGGGCGTCATCCTCATGGGGGGCGCCCAACGCGAGATCACCGTGGACGTGGACCGCACCGCGCTGGAGGCGACCGGGCTGTCCCTCGGCCAGGTCACGCAAGCCGTGGCGGCGCAGAACATGGACCTGCCGGGAGGTCGGGTCGTCGAAGGCAGGCAGGAGTACCTGCTGAGGACCCTGGGCTCCTATCGAGACCTGGCCGACATCCAGCAGACCGCCGTGGGCATGGCCCGCGACGGCACACCGGTCCGGGTGCGCGACGTCGCGGGCGTGTCCGAGGGCATCAAGGACGTGCGCAACACCATCCGCATGGGGGGCTCCGACTCCCTCTACATGATGGTCAACAAGCAGTCGGGGGCGAACCCGCTCAAGGTGGCGAGTCGGGTCAAGAAGGAGCTGGCGCAGATCAAGGAGGACCTGGGCGGGACGCTGCAGTTCTCGCTCGTCATGGACACCGGTCAGCAGATCGAGAACATGGCCACGAACGTCTCCAGGACCGGCCTGATCGGCGGCCTGCTCGCCGTCCTGTTCATGTTCTTCTTCCTGCGGAGCGTGCGCCCGACCTTCGCCGTGGCGGTGGCGATCCCGCTGTCGATCCTCGCCACGTTCATCCCGATCTTCATCACCGGCGAGACGCTCAACCTGATGACCATGGGCGGGCTCATGCTCGGCGTGGGCATGCTCGTGGACAACGCCGTGGTGGTGATCGAGAACATCTTCCGCCACCTGGAGATGGGCAAGTCGCGCAAGGAGGCGGCGCGCCAGGGCGCGAAGGAGGTGGGCATGGCCATCACCGCCTCGACGCTCACCACCATCGCCGTGTTCCTGCCCCTGTACTTCGGCGGCGGGCTCGCCGGGGAGCTCGTGCGCGGCCTGGCGGTCGTGGTGGCGTTCGCGCTCGCGTCGTCGCTGCTGGTGGCGCTCACGATGGTGCCGATGTTGGCGTCGGTCCTCTTCAACACCGCCGACGCCAACCGCAGCAACGCGATGACCGAGCGCTTCGACCGGCTGCGCGCGGCCTATCGACGCCTGCTCGCGTGGGTCCTGGATCGAAAGAAGCGGGTCCTCGCCGTCGCGATCGCGCTCCTGATCGGCGCAGGCGCCTCGGCCACGCTGGTCGGCGCCACCTTCCTGCCCGGGTCCGACGTCCCGATCGTCATGGCGATGGTGAAGTTCCCGGTCGGCACGCCCCTCGCCGAGACGGACCGCGCCCTGCGGCGGATCGAGGACTTCGTTCGCACCTTCGACGACATCGAGACCGTGGGCGCGATGATCGGCGTGAACGAGGACGACCTCGGCGCCGGGCTCTCGGAGATGAGCCCCACCGGCGTGCACGAGGCCCAGATCTTCGCGCGGCTGAAGGTCGATCGGGGGAGTTCGGGCCAGGAGCTCCTGGAGCAGCTGCGGGCGGGCGCGCCGAAGACGGAGAACATGTCCGTCGAGTTCATGGACATGGGTCAGGCGATGATGGGCGGCGGGGGCAGCAAGCCGGTGCAGATCCAGATCAAGGGCAAGGAGCTCGACGAGCTGCTGCGCCAGGCCCAGCGCGTCGTGAAGGCCGTGACGGGCATCGAGGGGCTGACCGAGATCGACGTCTCCATGGCGGCCGCCAAGCCCGAACGCCACCTCGCCATCGACCGCGAGCGCGCGACGTCCTACGGCCTGTCCATCGCTGAGATCGCGCGGGCGATCGAGACCGCGGCCCAGGGCATGCCCGCCGGGTACTACCGGGAGGGCGGCGACGAGTTCATGATCCGCGTGCGCTACCGCCCCGAGGACCGGAACTCCTTCGACGCCATGGACCGCGTCGTGATCCCCACCCGCGCGGGCTTCAACGTGCCGCTGCGACAGATCGCGAGCTTCCAGACGGGCTACGGACCCGTGTCCATCACCCGGCAGGACCAGTCCCGCCAGGTGACCGTGCGCGCCAACATCGAAGGCCGGGACCTGGGCACCGTCATGGGCGAGGTCCAGGACACGCTCGGCCCCGTGGCCGCCGCCATGCCGCCCGGCTACCGGCTCGACTACGGGGGGATGTTCGAAGAGATGATGGACGCCTTCGTCAAGCTCTTCGCCGGGCTCCTGCTCGCGATCCTGCTCGTCTACATGGTGATGGCGGGGCAGTTCGAGGCGTTCGTCCACCCGATCGTGATCATGGTGACGATGCCGCTCTCCCTCATCGGGGTCGCGGCCGTGCTGCTGCTCACGGGGACCCCGTTCTCGGTGGTGACCTTCGTCGGCGTCATCATGTTGGCGGGCATCGTCGTCAACAACGGCATCGTCCTCATCGACCACATCAACCAGCTGCGGGCGTCCGGGATGGAGCGCCGCGAGGCCGTGATCCAGGGCGGCAGCGACCGCGTCCGGGCTGTGTTGATCACGTCCGGTACGACGATCACGGGGCTCCTGCCCATGGCGCTGATCCCCGGTCGCGGCGCGGAGTTGACCGCCGACATGGCCCTCACCGTCGCGGGCGGGCTCGCCTCCGCGACCGTCCTGACGCTGGTCATCGTGCCCGTCGTCTACGAGATCCTCGACTCCGTCGGAGCCTGGGCCCAGGCCAAGGTGCTCCGCGTCGTCCACAACGAAGAAGAGGGCGGCATGACCGTCGCCCCGGCCGTCCCCGGCCCCGCCCTGGAGGGTTGACCATGACCCGCTGTCTGCCCCTGCTGCTGCTGCTCCTGCCGTCCGTCGCCGTCGCCCAGGGGGCCCCCGCGCTCACCCTGTCGGACGCGATGGAGGAGGCGCTCCGGAACAACCCGTCGCTGGCCGCGGGGCTTGAGGCCGTCCCCCAGTCGAAGGCCCAGCGCGACCGGGCGCTGGCCTACATCACCCCCCAGGTGAGCGTCGGCTACCAGCACCGGATCAACGACCGCGAGATCGCCTTCGACATGGGGGACTCGTTCTCCGGGATCGGGGACGCCTTCGGCGGCATCTACGGGAACATCGGGTTCATCTACGGGGAGCTGTTCGCGGCGGGGATGCTCGACGGCGACGACTGCACCGAGATCGCCTTGATCAACGGCTTCGCGGACTGCGCCGAGCTCTCGGCCCAGCTCGAAGGCGGGCTGAGCGCGGACGACGGGGTCGACCTCGGCGGCGACATGGGCGACACGATCATCCAGCCCAAGGAGATGAACGCGATCGGCGCGAACCTGACCTGGCCGATCAACCCGCGGGTGGGCACGGCCCTGGCCGCGGGCGCCGCGTCCGTGAGGGCGGCCGAGCTGTCGGTGGAGAAGGCGCGGTCCGACGTGCTGCTGGCCGTCGTGCGGTCCTACGCCGCCGCGTACCGCATGCAGGAGTCGACCGCGATCTTGTCGGAGCAGGTCGCGCTCGCGAGCAAGCACGTGGCGAACACCGAGGTGATGCTCTCGGCGGGCGTCGCCACGCGCGACTTCCTCCTCCAGGCGCAGCTCGAGATGGCGCGGATCCAGAAGAGCCTGCGCGACGTGCAGCAGCAGGAGCGGGCGCTGCGGCGGACCCTGGCGTTCGCCCTCGGCCGTCGGGACTCCCTGGTCGGCACCCTCGCCCCGCTGCCCACCCCCGACCTCGACGGGCGGGGCGACGTCCAGACGTGGATCGACCACGGGGTGCGGAGCCGGGCCGACGGGGGCGCCGCCCGGGAGCAGCAGGTCGCCGCCGCCGCGCTGTCCGTCGACTCGGCCCTCGCGTTCCTGCCCGCCTTCGCCATCACCGGCGCCTTCAACTGGAGCGATCAGTCCTCCGGCTTCGACGACAAGAAGACGTCGTGGTGGGTCGGGCTGGGCGTGAACCTCCCGATCTGGGACGGCGGCATGAACGTCGCCCAGGCGAGGGAGGCGGCGTCGCGCAAGCGGCAGGCGGCGGCCCGGGTGCGGGCCGTGGACGCGCAGATCGCCATGGAGGTCGCCAACGCCTACGACGCGTGGACGAGCGCCCGGGAGGCCGTGCCCGTCGCCCGGTTGGCGCTCCAGCTGGCCGAGGAGGTCCACCGCCTGGTGGACAGCCGCTACCGGGCGGGCGCGGCCCGGGCGATCGAGGTCGAGGACGCGCGCGCGTCGCTGCAGCAGGCGGGGCTCGGCCTCTTGGGAGAGCGAGTCGCCGAGCAGCTGGCCGCCGCGGAGCTGCTCGCCGCCGGGGGTGAACTCCGGCTGGGCAGCTTCAGCGACTGAGACGAAAAGTCTCGGTTCGGGCTTCTACTCGCCGAGTAGGCGGCGAAAACGAGACTTTTTGTCTACGGGGTCGTGTCGACCGTGTCGCAACCCGGCCGACGGGCGGCGATCTCCGCCTCCACCGTGGCCTGGTTGAAGCCGCCGCCGGCGATGAAGTCGGGGGCGCCGGGGCTGTCCGACGCCGCGTCCCAGGTACGACCCGGGTCGTAGATCATGATCTTGTCGTAGAGCGGCGAGCTCCCGCCGACCACGCCCGCGAGGGCGATGCCGAGGGCGTTGGACTCCTCCCACCAGATCCGCGCCCGCGGGTCCGTCGACACGTTGCTCGGCGACGAGGTCCCGGTCAGCTGGTTGAGCGACGCGGAGGTCGCGCCCCAGGCGTCGTGCCACAGGAAGTCGACGCGGATGTCGTCGTCGGTGTTGGTGGAGAGGATGCCTTCCAATCGGACCGAACCGGCCCGACACGTGCTTCACAAGGGTTCCCCGACGAAGAGGATTCTCAGGAGCTCGGTGTTCGCGTTCCAGCGGCTCTCGAAGGCCGCCATGTCCGTCGAATAGGGGACGTTCGGCGTGAGCGCGTCCCCGTTGCAGACGAGCGCCGCGTCGTCGTCGTCCACGGCGTCGTCGTCGTCGACTGCGTCGTCGTCATCGACCGCGTCGTCGTCGTCCACGGCATCGTCGTCGTCCGTCGCGTCGTCGTCGTCGGTGGCGTCGTCGTCGTCCGTCGCGTCGTCGTCGTCCACGACGTCGTCGTCGTCCCCCGGGTCCGCAGAGTCGTCGTCGTCGGTCGCCGGGCAGCCGACCAGCGCGGTCGCCAACCCGAACATCCACAGCGTGCGGAAGGCCCTCATGCCTGCAGCCTAGGGCTCGAAGGCGTGGACGGGGACGGCGATCTCGTCCTGGATCCACATGCTGAAGTCCACGAGGGGGTGCAGCGAGTCGCCGAAGTGCTCGGGCGCCTCGAAGGTGCCGTCACCCTCGTTCCGCACCAGGTGGAGGTCCATCGGGCCCTCCAGGAGCCCGTTCATCGTCACCGTGATGATGTCGAGGTCCCCGTCCGCGTCCACGTCCAGGGGGTACATCCAGCCGTAGCCGTCCTCGTTCTGACTGTTCTCGGCCGCGGGGTTCACGTCGAACGCCTCGTCGATGTCCTCGATGTCCCCGTCCTGCAGGAACCAGATCCACGCCTGGCCCGCGTCCCCGTCGTCGTCGAGGCCGCCCACGATGTCCGTGTCGCCGTCGCCGTCGAAGTCGCCGAAGGCGGCCCCGTTCATCAGCGCGTCCATGACCCAGTCGCTCACGGGCTCGAAGCCGCCGTCGCCGTCGCCGAGGCTGTACTCGCAGCGCGTCTGCTGGCCCGCGAGGTTGGTGCACTCGAAGAGGTCCACGTTGCCGTCGCCGTCCACGTCGTACGGGGGCATGGCGACGAACTCGCGGCGGTTGTCCTCGAAGGGACCCCACCAGCGGAGCTCCCAGTCGCCGCGGGTCTCCTCGAAGCTGCCGTCCCCGTTGCCGAGCCACACGTACCCCTCGCCGCTGCCGTAGTCCCAGCCCAGCACGTCGACCGTGCCGTTGCCGTCCACGTCCGCGGCGGTGTGGATGTCCACGCCGTCGAACACCTGCAGCCCCTCGGGGGCCTCCACCTGCTCGAGCTCGCCGCCGCAGAGGCCGAGGTACATGTCGATCTCGACGCTGTCGGGGTCCGGCCAGTCCTCGAACCGCTCCACGATCAGGTCGAGCAGGCCGTCGCCGTCGAAGTCGCCGGCCACCGGGGCGTAGCTGATGCCGCTGCCCGCGGGCGTGACCTCCGTGGGGCCTTCCAAGCCGCCGTCCACCAGGTGCCAGATCAGCACCTCGTTCTCGAGCGTGCCCTTGGCCACGAAGTCGACGGGCCCGGCGTCCGCCACGCCGTCGCAGTCGTTGTCGGCCAGGTCGCAGGCCTCTTCGTTGCCGGGGAAGTTGTTCGGGTCCGCGTCGTCGCAGTCGTCGTCGCAGGTGCTGACGCCGTCCCCGTCGAGGTCGACGCAGCCTCCTCCTCCTCCTCCTCCTCCTCCGATGTCGACGTCTTCGCCGAGGAGCAGGACGCCCGCTGGGCAGCCGAGGAGGAACGTGACCGGGAGGAGCGTGATTGCAGAGAGGATCTTGGTGCTCATAGCCGGAGGATATCCCCGGTCAGGTGACCTGCAACGGGCGCCCCAGATCCTTTGCAATAACTTTGGCTGCGTACTGCCCGGACAGGCTCGCGCCGATGATGCCCATACCGGACCGCGTCGACGCCCCGCAGAGGTACAGACCCCGCAATTTCGTGCGCGCGTCGGGCCGATTGTCAGCGAATTGTCCAGGGGTGTTGGAGATGCCGTAGCCCGTGCCGGGGATGGCGCGCGTGTAGCGGCTGTGGCTCATCGGGGTCGCGGACTCCTTGAAGACGATCTTGTCGGCGACGCCCGGGAACAAGCCCTCCGCGCGGTCGATCAGGTCCTGCTGGAGCTGCTCCTTGAGCTCGCTGTACTCGGACTGCTTGCGGTACTTCCGCTTGTCGATCGTGTCCCGCGACGTGCCCCAGTCCTCGGGCTCGCCCGGCACCAGCGCCATCGCCTCCAGCGTCTGCATGCCCTCGGGCGCGTGCCACTCCGACGTGGGGTCCTTCAGCGACGCCGACGTGATGTACGCGCCCCGCAGCGGGTGGGGTCCGTCGCGCCGCCCGAGGTCGTACATGTGGTCGATGTCGTAGCCGTCGAACTGCCAGTAGTTCGTCTTCTCCATGCCGTGGTCGCGCAGGTCGCCGTCGATGCCGAGGAAGGTCATGAAGATGGCCGACGGGTAGTCGAAGCCCTCGACCGTCTTCACCATCTTCTTCGGCAGGTGCTCGGGCCCCACGAGCTCCAGCATCGTGCGCTGGATGTCGGCGTTGGAGAGGACGGCCTTGGCGCGGACCGTCTCCTGCACGCCTCGCTTCGGCTCGGTCACGACGCCCACGGCGCGCCCGTCCTCGATGAGGATCTTCTCGATGCCCCGCTTCAGGTGGATGGTGCCGCCGTTCGCCTCGATCGAGTCGGCGAGCTTGTCGCTGATCGCCTGCCCGCCGCCCTTTGGATAGAAGGCGCCCTTGCGGAAGTGGGAGATGCAGCCCGCGTGGAAGATGGCGCTGGCCTCGCCCGGAGGCAGCCCGTAGTCGCCCTGCTGGGCGGCGAGCACGGCCTGCAGTCGGATGTTCTTCGTGCAGGCGTTGAGCATCGACTTGAGCGTCGAGTTCTTGCGCCACATGAGCGCCGGGGCCTTGAACGGGATCTGCAGCAGGACCGACAGCGGCATGTTCCCGCCGTGGGGCGTGACCATGTAGCGGGCGGCCTCGGCCTGGCGACAGAAGGACAGCCACTTGTCGATGCCGCGGCGCTCCTCGGGGAACATCTCCACGAGCCGGTCCCGGTACAGGCGGATGTCGTTGGGCATGCGGAAGCGGAAGTCGGGGAAGACGAACGTGTCGTAGCCGTCCGGGTCCAGGCGCTCGAACTCCTGGTCCACGCCCACGTCGGCCAGCATCTTGCCCATGTAGTCGTCGGGGCCCGCCTCGCCGATGTAGTGCAGCCCGATGTCGAAGCGGTAGATGCCGCCGCCCGGGAGGGTCCGGTGGAACTGCGTGCTGCAGCCGCCCGCGACGTAGTGCGGATCGAAGAGCGCGACCTTGATCCCCGCCTTGGCGAGGTAGGCGCCCGCCATGAGGCCCCCCGTGCCCGCGCCCACGATGGCGACGTCCACGGTCTCGGGCACCTCGTTGCGGGTGCGCTCCTTGGTCTTTGCGGTGGGTAGCGGGGTCTCGGACACGTCGTCTCCTCAGAGGCGACGCGTACCTACCATCATTCGATCAGCTGGACCAAGGGATGACGCAGGAGCACGAAGGTCTGGTCGTCCGTGATCGTCTCGTTCGGCCCCCCCGGGTCCAGGAGCGGATCCATCAGGTTCGTGCCCCAGCAGTCGCTCGCGTCGCAGGACTCCACGGTGTCGTCCAGGTTGTCGTGCTCCTCGCCGCCCACCTGCGACGTGTGCATGAGCCCGAGGAAGTGCCCGATCTCGTGCGCGGCCGTGTGCGCCGCGAGGTCCTCGTTGCCGTTGAAGATGCGCGGGGTCTCCACCGCCACCCCCGACTGCAGGGTGCCGTGCCGCAGCGCGGGCCCCGGACGGTGGGCGGAGACGCCGAGCACGTTGATGTTCGGTCCCGCGTTCAGGTCCACGTTCGTCACGAAGAAGAGGTCGAGGGTGCGATCGCTGGACGGCACGCCCGTCGCGAGCAGATCCATGAACTCGCCGTGGCTGTTCAGCACGTCGAACGACGCGCCCGACACGTCGAAGTATCGGAGCGTCCCGAGCGTGATCCCCGCCTGCTGGAGGATGCCGTCGATGTGCCCGAGGAACGCCCCGAAGTCGTTGTGCGTGGGGGCCGTCGACGCCGTGAGGCCGCACCCCGGGCTGAAGTACAGATCGAGGTCGAGGGTGCCGATCACGGGCTCCTCGAACGCGCGCTTCACGATCGCCGTGATCGTCGCCTCGGCGCCGTTCATCTCCTCGTTGGCGACCGGCCAGAACGTGTACTCGCCGGTCGGCCAGTCCCGGTTCGGGTGGTTGGGCACGCCCCCGGCCCAGGGGGGAGCCGCCGACGCCCCGGTGGGGTACTGCGGGGCCGGGACCCCGCCGATGGCGTAGAGCCCGTTGGACTCGCGCACGACGCCGAAGGCGAACTCGGTGTTCGGGGTGGGGGCGAAGTCGACCTGCACCTGCATCGACACGCCGACCTCGGGCACCTGCAGCTGGACGGGCGGATGGTCCTCGCTGTCGAGGGCGCCGGGGCTCAGCTCGTAGACGAGCAGGTCGCCGTTGAGGAGCTGCACGTCGATCTCGTCGTCCAGGTCGTGCTCGGTGAGCTCGGCCCGCAGCGTGTAGACGCCGTCGGGATGCAGGACCGTGTCGAGGTCCACGCGGGCCCGGCCGGTCGTCTGGTTGAACGACGTGGTGTCCAGCTCCGCGCCGTCCAGGGTGACCTCCACGGGGCCCGGGGCGTCGCCGTCGGCCTCGAGCACGATCGTGTGGGCGAACTGCAGGACGTCGTCGTCTTCGGGGGAGACGAACCGGAGAAACGTCGGGGGGATCGCAGAGACGTCGTCGTCGTCCCCTGCGTCGTCGTCGTCCCCTGCGTCGTCGTCGTCCACCGCGTCGTCGTCGTCGACGTCGGGAGGCGGGAAGCCCGGGTCCTCGACCGGGGGGCAGGCCACCAACAGGAGGAGCGCGATCGAGAAGCGCCCCTTCATCGGATCACCCGCATGCGCTCATTCTAGGGCACCAATCAGATAGTCCCTCGGTCGCCTCGCTCGCTCGGCACCACTGGGCCGTCGTTGCTCCTCTTCGCGTGTCCAGACACGCGTCATCGTCGCGCCTCGCCCCCGCGGCGCCGCTCTTCGCGATGCTCGGTCGCGACTACCTGATCGGTGCCCTAGGGGGTCAGGTCCACGACGTAGGCCGATCCCACGTCGGCCGACGCGCCGTCGCCTCGGTCCGCGCCCACCGCGACGATCGGGCGACCGCCCACGGGCTGGGCCGCCAGCCACATCCCGAGCCAGGAGTCCGACGCCCAGTCCTCGCCGCCGATGGTGGCCGTCGGGACGAGCTTCAGGCCGTAGTTCTGCGGGTCCGTGTCGAAGCTGTGGATGCGGACGCCGCCGCTGTCCGGCACCCCGGTGCGCGCCCCGTGAGGGCTGCCCACGGCGATGCCCGCGCGGTTGCCGTCGAGCCCGGGGACCATCGCCACGCTGCGCCCGAAGTACTCCACGGGGACCTCGCCCTCGATGCGCCAGCGGCCGGGCAGGTTCACGATCGGATACACCGTGGTGGGGGGCTGGTCGTCGAACACGGCCTCGGGGGGCGTCTGGTTCAGCCACGCGCCGGGGACCACCCACGCCGCGCCGACCCCGCCGTTGCCGTTGGAGGACAGGTTGTAGCCGCCGACCACGAGGTCGGGGACGAGGTCGCCGTCCACGTCGTGGCCGCCGTCGATCGAGTAGCCCATGTAGGCGTTGCCGTCGTAGGAGCCGTACGTCGACGCCTCGACCACGGTGCGGCAGCCGGGGCCGCCCATGCCGTAGACCACGCGGACGGTGCCCTGGTTGGTCACGCCCTGATCCTCGAGGTACGCGCCCACGGCGACCTCGTCGCAGCCGTCGCCGTCGAGATCCCCGAGGCCCGTCACCGCGCGTCCGACCCGGGCGTTGGCCTCCTCGCCGCGGAACTCGTAGAGCGGGGTGCAGATGGCGTTGGGGGCGGTGCCCTCCTTCGCGCGGCCCTCGATGATCGCGAAGCCGCCGACGTTGGCCTTGCCCGTCCGGTCCCAGGACGGGCCGCCGATGATCAGGTCGTCGTACCCGTCGCCGTTCCAGTCGAAGCCGCCGTCCACGCCGTCGAACGTGTCGTAGAGGTCCGGGCCCCAGTACACGAAGTCCGGCTCGCCCTCGGCGAAGCCCTCCCCGTCGCCCAGGAAGACGTACACCGCGCCCACGTTCGAGCGGTAGGAGGAGCCGCAGCCGCCCTCGTAGGCGCTCATGCTGCTGGGGCGGTCGTCGTAGCGCGCGACCACGGCGATGTCGTGGATGCCGTCGCCGTTGAAGTCCCCCGCGGTGGAGACGTCCCACCCCAGCTGGTCGTCGTTGCCGTAGCCCGTGAAGTCCTTCAACTCGATGTCGTGGTCCACGGGGAAGCCCGCCGCGCTCCCGAAGTGCAGGCGCACCGTGCCGCTGTTGTAGCGATCGTTCTCCACGAAGTCGGCGCGCGGGACGCCCACCAGCAGGTCGTCCCAGCCGTCGCCGTTGACGTCCGGGACCACCTCCAGGGCGCGCCCGAAGAACTGCCCGGCGGGCATGCCCGGCTGCTCCATCCGATCCCAGGACGCGGGCTCCGCGAGCACGGACGACCCGATCAGGTACGTGGCGCCCACGCGGGGGCCGTGGAAGTCGTCGCGGAACGAGCGCGCGAGGATCTCCTGGATCCCGTCGCCGTCCACGTCCGGGTAGGTCGCGACGCGGCCCCCGAACCAGTCGTACTGCCCGAAGCCCCCGAGCTTCAGCGGGGCGGGGGTCGAGGGGTAGGCGTTCGCCGCCCCCGTGTACACGTTCAAGGCTCCGGTCGCGGAGAGCCCGCCGGAGACCTCGTCCTGCATGGAGCCGACGAACAGCTCGTTGTTTCCGTCGCCGTCCGTGTCCGCGATCGCGAGGCCGTGGCCGAAGTAGTCGTAGCTGTTGTCGCCGGTCACCAACCAGTCCGACTCGGTCTCGAAGTCGACGAAGTCCGTGCGCGGGTTCGCGGCCCAGTCGTAGGACTCGAAGACGGCCACCCCGCCGTGGCGCAGGCTGCTCTGGTTCGCGTCGCGGAAGTACATGCAGCCGAGGACGAGGTCGTCGGCGCCGTCGTTGTTCACGTCGCCCACGGCGATGGAGCGGCCCAGCTGGGGCCCGGACTGGTTGGTCTGGGTGGGCGTGATCGCGGCCGCGGGCTGGGGCCACACCCCGCCGTTGGTGTTCTCGTCCGCCGCCACGCCCGGGTGCACGGTCACGATGCCCTGGTTCGTGGGCCGGCCCGCCAGGTCGTACTCCCAGGAGCCCGCGATGAGGTCGCACAGGCCGTCGCCGGTGACGTCGCCGACCTCGAGGTTGAGGCCCAGCTGCTGGCCGCCGTCGTTCATCCAGCCGCCGACGCCGTCGGGCTCCACGCCCCACACGATCATGTCGGCCTGGGGCGCGAAGCCGTTCGCCGTGCCCAGGAAGACGTGGATCCCGCCCTGGGAGCCGGTGACGGACTGGGCGGTGTTGTCCTCGTCCGAGCTCGCGCCCACGGCGAGGTCGAGCAGCCCGTCGCCGTTGAAGTCGCAGGCGCCGACGGAGCGGCCGAAGTAGTCGAAGGACCGCTCCCCCGCCAGGACGGTGCTGGGCGCGGGCTCGAAGAAGCCGCCCTGGATGCCGAGGAAGATCAGGACCGCGCCGTTGTCGCCGGCGCCCTCGTGGCGGCGACGTGAGCCGATCGCGAGGTCGGTCAGGCCGTCCTGGTCGAAGTCGCCGGTGGCGAAGTCCCAGCCCATCTCCTCTTCCCACACCTCGCCCGTGAACTCGCGCGCCGGGACGGGGTCCAGGCCGTCGGCGGTGCCCGCGTGGATGAACACGGCGCCGCTGTTGTAGGCGGTGAGATCCGCCTCGGGCGTGGAGACGATGGCGTCGGGGAAGCCGTCGCCGTTCAGGTCGCCGGGGGACTCGACGCGGCCGTAGATGAACCCGTCGCCGGCGCGGGTGAACGACGCGCTCAGGGAGGGCAGGACCTCCACGGTGACGGCCGTGGTGTCGCCCGTGAACTGGTCCGCCACCGCGTACTCGACCCGGCCGGGCGCGTCCGCGGAGAAGACCCCGTCCGCGTAGGACGCGACGCCCTGGACGTCGGGGGTGAGGTCGAACCACCCGCTGCCCCCGAGGATGCGCATGTCGTACGTGCCGCCCAGAGGCATGGCCACGAAGGCGGGGTCGGGGACCAGCGCGGCGTCCGCCATCACGACGATCGTGGCGACGCGCGTCTGTCCGGTGCGGTCGTCGACGATGCGGATCGTGTCCACCCCCTCGCCCCCGCCCGCGGAGTAGGCGCACGTGTCGTTCACGCCGCCCGACTCGGCGTCGGCGACCTCGCAGTGGAACGACCCCGAGCCGCCGGTGACCGAGAACTGGAAGCTGGTCCCGGGCGTCGCCTCGACGTCCAGGGGCGCCACCGTGAGGCCCGGGACGACGTGGATCGAGATCGTCGCGCTGCCCTCGCAGGTGGTGTCCGTGAGCTCGACCACGTCGGTGACCCCGAGGCCCTCGCCGGGGAGGTAGGCGCCGGTCAGCTCGTTCAGGACGGCCCCGGAGGCGTCGGTCTGCAGCGTGAAGCGGTACTCGCCGTCGCCGCCGCTGGCGTGCTGCAGGAGGGTGATGAGGTCGACGTGGTCCGGGGCGTCGGAGACCGCGTGCAGCTCCGCGACGTCGAACGCCAGGGCGGGGTCGCAGTCCTCCACCTGCACGGCGTCGTCGTCGTCGACCACGGCGTCGTCGTCGTCCAGCGCGGCGTCGTCGTCGTCCACGGGGAGGGGTTCGTCGTCCGTGGGGCAGCCCACGAGGGCGATCAGAGCCGCGAGGCCCAGGGATGCATGAAGTCGAAACATCGAAACCCTCGAAATCCGTCTGGTCGCGACTTTCGACCCTCACGTGTGCGCGCGTCAACCAAAACGGCCCCCGCGGGATCGAAGTTGATCCTCGACGGCCGGGGACCCGCTACATTGCTCGATTGAACGGGTCTGGAATCGCCCCGGAATCATGTCTCGGAGTTCGAGTTGTCTCTTCGGTCCGCCTTCGTCGTCGTCCTCGCTGCGTCTTCGCTGATCGCGTCGGGGTGCGAGGAGGAGCCGCCGGGGACCGAGGAGCCGCTCTCCGTCCTCGTCGCGTCCTGGGGGGACGTGGACGCCACGGTCGAGCGGGTGGCCGAGGGGCCCCACGACTTCGCCGCCTCGCTGCCTTCCCACGGGCTGCTCGTGGGGTTCGAGGGCGACCTGCACGTCCTGGACCCGCTCGTGGGGGTGCCCCTGCTCGTGAGCGACGACGGGATGACGCCCTCCGCCGTCGCCGGGCTGGACGAGACGACCGCGGTCATCTCCGGCGAGGACGGCCTCTTCGTCCTCGACGACGGCTCCCTGCGGGCGTCCCCCTTGAGCGACCTGCTCGCGGACGAGGTGGTGACCGCCATGCTCGCCGTGCCCCGGGGCGACGACCTCGATCTGTGGCTCGCCTCCGCCGAGGGGCTGAAGCTCCACCGGGACGGGCTGCTGCACGACATCGCCGTGGGCGACCTGGAGACCGCGGGCGCGAAGCTGGCCTGGGGGCCCACGGTGGGCGGCGTGCCGTCGCTGTGGGTCGCGGCGGGCGAGGACTTCTACAGCATCACCGCCGAGGGGGACGCCCTCACCGCGCTCCCCGTGGTGGACGGCCCGGGGCGCGTCGATCACCTCGTGTCGGACGCCGCCGGTCGGCTCTGGGCGGCGGGCGAGGGCTTCCACCGGCGCTCGGGCGACGAGACCTGGCAGGAGCTGGTGAGCACCGCGCCGGTCACCGGGCTGTACGGGCGGCCGGACGACAGCGAGGTCTACATCGTCACGGACACGCTGCTGGTGGCCCAGGGCGAGGGCTTCCATGCCGTCGTGGGCGCGCCCGAGGGGGAGATCGCGGGCATCGACCCCATGGGGCGGCTGCTGGTGCTCACGGACGTGGGCGTCGAGCGCGTCTCGGCCGATCGGCCCCTCGGCTTCCTGGGGCTGCGGGGCGGCGACCAGCTGGCCGACATCGCGGTCCTGCACCTGCTGCCCACGGCGCCCCTGCACGTCGCGGGGGTGAGCGCGACGCTCAACGGCGAGGCGGTGGAGCTGGACGACTGGTCCCTGCTGCTGGACCCGCTCGAGCTGGTCGACGGGCCTCAGTCCCTGGAGTTCGTCGTCTCCTACGACGACCTGCTGGACCCCGTGCAGGCGTCGCTCCTCTTCAGCGTGGGCGAGTTCATCCCGCCCACCTGGGGCGGCGAGATCGAGCCGCTGTTCCACGATCAGTGCGCCGAGTGCCACACGGACGCGGGGGTCTCGCGGCCCCTCGACACGCCCGCCGCGTGGCAGGCCGACCTGGACCTCATCCTCTACAACCTCGAGGAGGCGCGCATGCCGCTGCCTCCCCGCGATCCCCTGACCCTGTCGGAGATCCAGCTCGTTCGAGCCTGGGCCGCCGGCGGCTTCCCGGTGGAGTGATCTCGTGATGAAGAACCTCCTGCTCTGTCTGGTGCTCGTCGCGATGGCGACGTCGCCCGCGTTCGCGGACGGCGAGACCGTCGAGGCGGTCTGTCCCCCGGACGACGACCTCGCCATGGAGCCCACGCGCCTCCTGCGGGCGTTGAGCCTCGACATCCGGGGCACGGTCCCGACGATGGACGAGTACGCCGCGGTGACGGCCGAGGGCGAGGTGCCGGAGGCGATGATCGACGAGTGGCTCGGGTCCGAAGAGTTCGTGGCGCGCGCGGTCCGCTACCACCGGGACCTCCTCTGGAACAACATCCGCAACGTCAACCTGTTCAACGCGTCGGTGGGCATCCGTCGCAGCCGCATCGACGGCGGGGAGTACGTCTACTGGCGCACCCAGCCCGCGGTCCGCTACCGCGGCGACGACGTCCCCTGCCTCGACCAGCCCGCCGAGTTCGACGCGTTCGGCACCCCCGTCCGGTACGCGCAGGAGGACGGCACCCTGCGCGAGGGCTGGGTGGAGGTGAACCCGTACTGGAACCCGAGCCTCACGCTGCACGTCTGCGCCTTCGACGCGCAGCCCCAGGAGGTGTCGCCCACGGGCACGCAGTGCGCCACGCGGGACGGCCTGACCGACGTCGGCTGCGGCTGCGGGCCGGGCATGGCGTGGTGCCGCTACGGCTCGCGCAACCCGCTCATGGACTCGTTCGCCCAGGCCCTCGAGATGCGGGTGGCGGCGAACATCCGCGACGACGCGTCGTACCTGGACCTGATGACCGACCAGCGCGCGTGGGTGAACGGCCCGCTCGTACACTACTGGAGGTACCAGACGGGGATCTTCGCGAACGTGCGTCTCATCCCGGAGCCGCTCGACACCACCGAGCTGCCGGATCTGCAGTACACGGACTACGACACGTGGGTGGAGATCGAGCTCCCCGCGAACCACTCCGGGATCTTCACCGACCCCGCCTTCCTCATGCGGTTCCAGACCCGGCGGGCCCGGGCCGCGCGCTTCTACGGCACCTTCATCTGCAGCCCCTTCAACGCCCCCGCGGGCGGCCTCCCGAACGAGTCGGATCAGACGCCGTCGCTCGATCTGCAGGTGCGCGACGGGTGCGACTACTGCCACGCGATCCTCGAGCCGAGCGGGGCCCACTGGGGTCGCTGGCCGGAGAACAGCGGGGGCTTCCTGGACGCGGAGCGGTTCCCCGCCGAGCGCCAGGACTGCCTCGACTGCGCGATGTACGGCATCGGCTGCGGCGACGACTGCCGTCGCTACTACTCGACGACCTCGCTGGGCGCCGAGGAGGACCCGTTCCTGGGGATGCTCGACGCGTACAAGTTCCGCCGCGAACCCCACAAGCCGAACGTGGAGGCGGGCCCCGAGGCGCTCGTCCAGGACGGCGTGATCGACGGCCGCCTGCCCGCGTGCACGGCCGAGACCGCCGCCGAGTTCCTCATCGGGCGCGAGCTGCTCCAGGAGGAGGCGGGCTGGATCGAGGACGTCGCGGTGGGCTTCGCCGGGTCCGACTACAGCTGGCGCGAGGTCGTGAAGTCCGTCGTGATGAGCGACGCCTACCGGAGGGTCCGATGA
>CAZUHI010000026.1:51242-103390 GCA_964620495.1 uncultured Rickettsiales bacterium
GCTGGCCTTCGTCGGCTGCGCGACCGAGGAGCCCGAGCCCGTCGTGGTGGCGCCCGTGGCCGAGCCGGTGGACGTGGGCATGAGCGAGGGCGACCCCTCGGACCTCGTGCCTCCGCCCGAGCCGGGGGAGCGCGACCGCCGTCGGATGGACATCGACCAGCTCGACACGACGATCCAGCAGGTCACCGGCGGGCTGTACTGGCGGGTGGGGACGGTCAACCAGTTCGAAGCCCTGTCCGCCACGCTGGGCAAGCCCGACTACCAGGACCGCACGGCGGAGGACCTGGCCCCGTCGCTGCTGTTCCAGAAGTTCCTGGGCGACGCCGCGAATTCGGTGTGCAGCGAGCTCGCCACGGTGGATCCGCAGCGGGCCCAGGAGGCCCGGACGCTGCTGACGCACGTGGCCGAGACGGACACGGTGGAGAGCAACCCCGACGGGGTCGACGCGAACCTGGTCGCCCTGCTGCTTCGGTACCACGGGCGCACCCACGAGGCGGGATCGGAGCAACTGAACACGTGGCGCTGGCTGTTCGAGAGCACCACGCACGTGTCGAACGACCCGATCGCGGGCTGGCGCGCGGTGTGCGTCGGCCTCATCACCCACCCCGACTTCTACACGTACTAGGAGACGACGATGACCAAGCTCGACCTCAACCGTCGGCACTTCCTGGGTGGGGCGGCGGCCGTGGGCGGCCTGGCTGCTTTCGGCGGCCTCGGCCCGGCGACGCGACTGGCGCGCGCGGACGGCCCCGGCTCGGACCACTACTACATCTTCTGCTACTTCAGCGGGGGCTGGGACACGCTGCTGTCCCTCGATCCGCGGGATCCGATCGCGTTCAACGACGAGGTCGTGACCGACACCCGCATCCAGCCCGCGTACGACCTGTTGGACGACGAGACCAACGACGGCTCCCTCGTGGACATGGGGAACGACGTCTGGTTCGGGCCCTACATCGGCGACCTGCGCAACCACTTCCAGCACGTGGCCGTGGTGCGCGGGATGTCGATGGAGACGCTGACCCACGAGGCCGGCCGTCGTCGGTTCATCACGGGCAAGCCGCCGTCCGGGCTGCTGGCGCGCGGCTCCTCGGGCGCCACCTGGATGGCCGGGCTCTTCGGAGAGAACGAGCTGATCCCGAACCTGTCGGTGAGGGTCGAGACGTACAACGTCGACAACCCGACCTACGCGACGGGGCTGGCGGTGAACAGCGTCCCCGACCTGCTGCGCGCGCTTCGGGCCGACGAGACCGCCCTGGGCGACATGGAGCTTCGGCAGATCGACCAGATGCTGCGCGACGCGGCCGCGTGCGACCGCAACCGTCGCTCGGCCGTGTACCAGGCGGCGGAGGAGTCGCGGCTCCAGGTCGAGGCGATGGTCACCAGCGGGGTGGACGTGCTGTTCGACTTCCAGGCGAACACGGAGGCGATGGCCGCGCTGAGGCAGCACTACGGCATCGCGGCGAGCGGGAGCGCCGCGCTCCGGACGCCGGAGGCCCAGGGAGCGATGGCGGTCACGGCGCTCACCAGCGGCGTGAGCCGGTCGGTGTCGATTCAGGTCGCGGCGGGCCTCGACGCCCACTACGACGAGTGGACGACGGACCACGGGCCCGGGCAGGAGCGCGGGTTCAACGTGGTGGCGCGGATGATCGAGGATCTGCAGTCGCGCGAGTACCGCGACACGGGCGACACGTGGCTCGACCACACCACGATCGTCGGGTTCAGCGAGTTCGGTCGGACCGCGATGCTGAACGCCAACACGGGCCGGGACCACTCCCTGACGTCGTCGTGCTTCGTGGCCGGCGGCCGCATCCGGGGGGGCACGATCGTCGGCAAGTCGAGCGACGTGGGCATGTCCCCGTACGGCTGCGACCTGGCGACGGGGCTCCCCGACCCCGCGGGCGAGATCATCAAGCCGGAGCACATCTACCGCGCGCTCCTGCACGACGCGGGCGTCGAAGGCGACCCCGCCGACCTGCGGGTCGACCCGTTGATGGCGATCCTGCGGAACGCGTAGCTTTCGACGTGCCGGCGCGAACGGACCGGTCCTAGCTTCAATTCGGGGCGAGCAAGGGGTGCTCGCGACCTCCCGATTTGGAGTTGCCCATTCCCGGTCCACAGCCCTTGCCGAGGCCTCCTGTTGCGGGGTCCGCGTCCTCCGCCACCGCCGGCGTCACGCCGATCGACCTGCTCCACCGGGCCGTCGCCTCGTTGGTGCGGTACCGCTGGTGGGCGCTCCTCGCCGCCGTGGCCATCGTCGTGGGCGGCGTCGCCGTGCTGTCGCTGCAGCCGCGCCTCTACTCCGCGCAGGTCGAGATCCTGATCCACCCCCGGGTGCCGCGGGTCCTCGACCAGGTGAAGGACATCCAGCAGGACGTCCCGATCTACAGCCGCGCCGCCCTCGAGCAGTACTACAACACCCAGGAAGACATCCTCGGCGGTGAGACCGTCGCGGGCATCGTCGTCGACCGGTGGAAGCTGGCCGACGACCCGGCTTGGAGCGGGGAGCTCGACACCTCCGAGCCCGCCCCCGCTCCCAAGGTCCTGCGCACCCGCGCGGTCGGCGCCCTCCTCGAGGCCACGACGCTCACTCGCTCGCCCCAGAGCACGATCCTCGAGCTGACCGTCACGTCGCGCGACCCCGAGCTGTCGGCCCAGCTCGCCGGGGGCCTCGCGCAGGCCTACAAGGACCACTCCCAGGCGCTCCGCATGGATCTCACGCGCGACGCATCCACGTGGCTGCACGGCCAGGTCGAGTCCCAGCGGTCCCAGCTCGAGGAGAGCGAGCAGGCGCTCCAGAGCTTCCGGGCGGCCGAGGGTCTGCAGTCGATCTCGATCAGCGAGTGGCGCAACAGCATCGCCGAGGAGGCCGCCGAGCTCACCACCGCCGTGGCCGTGGCCGAGCGCGCGCGGACGGCGTCCCAGGCGCAGGCCGAGGGGCTCGGGCGCTGGACGGAGGACGGTCGCGCCCTGTCCGACCACCCGATCGTGGCCGAGGACACGATGGTGCGGTCGCTGAAGCTCGCGATCATCGAGCTGGAGCGGAAGGTCGCGCGCGACGCGAAGCGATACGGCGACAAGTTCCCCGAGCGTCGCTCCGACACGGACGAGCTGCACCTCCTGTGGGGGCGCCTGGACACCGAGGTCGCCCGCGTGGTCGCGGGCATCGAGTCGAAGCACGCGGAGATCGTGCAGGAGGAGCAGCTCCTCAAGGATCGGCTCGTGTCGCAGAGCCGTCGGGCCACCGAGCTGGGGGCCTTGGAGGTCGAGTACAACCGCCGTCGACGGGTCGCGGACACGAACGCGAAGCTCTACGAGCAGGTGCTGCGTCGCGCGAAGGAGACGGAGCTCTCCCAGAACATCGACGCCTCGAACATCAACATCCTCCACGAGCCGCAGGTCCCGGAGAACCCGTCACACCCGCGGGTGCTGCTGGCGGCGCTCATGATCGCGCTGCTCGCGGGCGCAGGATCCCTGGGCACGACCATCGTGTGCGAGGCCGTCGACTCCCGGCTCAAGAGCCCGCAGGACATCGAACAGCTCTTCGGCCTCCAGCCGATCGGCATCGTGCCCTCCGTGGCCATGACGGGCACCCACGAGGTGTTCGCGGGGCGGGCTCAGAAGTCCGCCGCCGCCGAATGTCTCCGGTCGATCCGAACCAACCTGCTCTTCGCGGGCAAGACGCGCCCGCTGCGGCGCCTGCTCGTGACGTCGGGCAGCCCCGGGGAAGGCAAGACGACGCTGTGCGCGAACCTCGGCGCGACCATGGCGCTGGCGGGCAACCGCGTGCTGGTGGTGGACACCGACATGCGTCGGCCGCGCATCCACCGCGCGTTCGGCGTGGACGCGGGCCCCGGGCTCTCCCACGTCCTCATCGGCGACCGCGAGCTTCGGGACGTCATCGTGAAGAGCGAGATCGAGGGCCTGCACCTCGTCCGCTGCGGCACGCCCCCGCACAACCCCGCCGAGCTGCTCGACAGCGCCGCCTTCGCCGCCGTGCTCGACCGCCTCTCGGAGATGTACGACTACGTGCTGCTCGACTCGCCCCCGATCCTCGCCGTCACCGACGCGAGCATCCTCGCCCAGAAGGTCGACGGGACCCTCCTGGTGGTCCGCGTGGGCCAGACCGAGCGCCGTCGCCTGCGCGCCGCCCTGCGCACCCTCGAGAGCGTGGACGCGGACCTCGTGGGCCTCGTCTGCAACGACCTCAGCTCGTCCAGCCGCGGGTACGAGTACGGCTACGGCTACGGGTACGGCTACGGATACGGGTACGGGTACGGCTACGGGACCGACGAAGAGGCGGAGCCGCCGAAGCGCCGCCGGGCCTAGGAGTGAACCCCCGTCTCCTCCTCCTGCTCGCCCTGCTGGGCCCGGGCACGGCCTCGGCGTCCGAGTGGTCGCGCGCGGGGGGCGACGCGTGGGGATCGGGGCACGCCCGGGGTCGGGGCGCCATGTCGGCGGACGTCGGCAGCCGCCCGGGGCAGGTCTTCGCGATCGCCTCCCCGGAGGTCCGCTCGGCGGCGGGGACTCTCGCCGACGTGGACGGCGGCCCCCTGGAGTACGTCGTGCCGAGCCGCGGCCGGATCGTCGCCTGGTCGGGGGACGGCGACGTCGTGTGGGCGAGCCCGACGGTCGGCGCCACCCACGTGGTCGGCGTCGTCGACCTGCTCGGCTCGGGGCGGGATCAGCTGCTGATCGCGGACGCCGGCGTGGGCGGCGGCATGCACCTCCTCGACCTGCGCACCGGCGCGCTGCTCTGGAGCACCCCGGACCTCCCCCTCGCCTCCGGGGTCGACCCCCGCGAGGTCGTCCTGCGCGACTTCGACGACGACGGGGTGGACGAGCTCGTCTTCTCGGGCTGGACCTACGGAGCCGCGGACGTACACCTCGTGGATCTCTCGACGGCCGACGCCGTGCCGCGCGCCACCTCCGTGCCGCTCTCGGGCGCGTACCTCGGCCTCACCGAGCTGGTCGCCGCCGACGTGCTGGTCGACGCGGGCGTGGAGGTCGTGGTGCCCATGAGCACCGACCTCGACGTGATCCGGGCGTGCTCCGCGGCCGACCCCGACGCGTTCTGCGACCCCGTCGACGGCACCGTGTGTCTCTGCGAGGTGGGCCTGCTCACGGACGTCTGGGCCGGTCGCGCCTTCCCGACGCCGTCGGTCCGCGACGTGGACGGCGACGGCCTCGAAGAGCTGCTCATCGTGAACGACCTCGCCACCTGGGACCGGGGCTTCGGCGTGCTCGACGTGGGGGCGGCGTTGGCGGGCGGCGAGCTCGCGCGGTGGTACTTCGATCACACGGCCGAGGCGACCGTCCCCCTGCGCAGCGCGGACCTCGACGGCCACCTGGTCGTCACCCTGTTCGACGCCGGCACCGGGGAGACGGCCCTCGACGGGAGCCCCGCGGACGACGGCCTCGAGCACGCGGGCGGGTTCACCGTCGGCCTCTACGACCCCGCGGACGGGACCCTGCGCGCGTCCCTCGAGGACCACTACGGCCTGGGCGTCACGGACCTGGACGGCGACGGGATCGACGAGCTGGTCACGCAGTCGACCGTCGACGACGTGTTCGCCGGCGGCTCGGTGTACGGCTGGGAGCTGCTCTGCGACCCGGACTGCGCCTTCGAGGAGGCGTGGACCCTCCCCGGCTCCGGCGGCGTGCGGAACCCCGAGCAGTACGACGGGACCCGGTTCCCCCCCCGCGTCGTGCGCAGCCGCGGGGACACCGTCCTGCTGTGGACGATCCTCGGCCTGAGCGCGGTGGCCCTGGACGGCTCGATCGACGGCTCCGTCACCGTGCGGAGCAACGAGGTCGTCGCGGCCTTCGACGAGGCCACGGACACGCTCGCCATCGTCGAGGACTTCGCCCGTGCCCGCCTGCACGTGGCCTTGGCGGAGGCCACGCCGTTCCCCCTCGAGTCCAACCGCCCCGCCCGGTGGTTGGCCGCGGACCTGGGCGACGGCGTGGTGCCGCTGGTGGACGGCCGGGTGTACTCGACGGTCGAGGCGCCCGTCGATCGCGACGACGCGGACCTGTGGATCGGCGACGGGGTGCTGCTGGTCGACGACCTCGACGACGACGGCGCGGCGGACCCGATCGTGTACTTCGACAACGAGGCGGTGGGCACCGTGAGCGTGAGGCGCGTGAGCAGCGACGGCGCCTTCGTGTGGACCTGGACCTCGGCCGTCACCGGCTTCGACGTCCCCAACCCCTACGCGACCACCACCGCGGACTTCGACGGCGACGGCGTGCGCGACCTCGTGATCGACCTGCGTCGCGGGTTCGACTCCCTGTCGGTGGTGCTCGACGGCGCCTCCGGAGCCGTCCTCCATCGCGCGCCGATCGCCTCGCGTCGGGCGTTTCACGTGCCCCCGCTGGCGGTGGATCTCGTGGGCGACGAAGGCCCCGACGGAGAGCTCGATCTCGTGCGCGTGTCCGAGCGCCACGTGTCCATCTGGGAGCTCGGAGAGGCCGCCCCGGTGGAGGAGCTCCAGACGTCGGACTTCCTCGTGAGGGGCGCCTGGACGGATCTCGACGACGACGGCGTCCCGGAGCTGATCGGCGCCATGAGCCTGCAGGCCAACCGCCGCGAGCTGTCCGCGTACCGCGTGTGGCCCGCGCTGGAGCGGGTGTGGGGCCCGGTGACCGACCTGCCGGATCCGCCCGACGTGGAGCAGGCGCTGGCGATCGTCGGGGACGACGTGGCCTGGATCTCGGCGGAGGGGAGCGTCGACCTGCGGGCCGCGGCGGACGGTTCCCGGCGACCCGGATTCCCCGTGACGGTGGCGGACTCCCCCCTCTCGGCCCTCGTGACCCTCGACGTCGACGGCGACGACGAGGACGAGTTGGTCGTGGGCGCGCGGGACGGGACGCTGGCCGCCGTGAGTCTCGACGGCGACGTGGAGTGGTCGGTGTTCGTCGACTCCGAGGTCGTGAACCTGGGCGCCGCGGACGTGGACGACGACGGGGACCTGGAGCTGCTGGTGTCCACCGGCGACGGCGACGCGCGCCTCTTCGACGGGCTCGGGGCCGCGGTGGAGATCAACTCCCCGGACCCCGAGGACTGCGTGAAGACGTCGCCCCTGGTGGTGTCGGGGACGTCCCGGGGGGTCGACGGCGTGCGCCTGGAGGTGGCGGGTCGGTCGGCCGAGGCGACCGTGAGCGACGACGGCAGCTGGAGCGGCGCCGTGAGCTTCCCCCTGGTGGGCGGCCTCGTGGAGGTCGTGGCGGTGGGCACCGTGAGCGGCGCCGACGCGGCCTTCGACTCACGCCTCCTGCCGTCTCACGAGGACGGGGACGGCGACGGCACGACCGCCTGCGGGGGGGACTGCGACGACGAGGATCCTGCCCGGTCGCCCGAGCTCGAGGAGCTCGCCTGTGACGGCATCGACAACGACTGCGAGGAGACCACGGGGGACGGGACCTGCGAGGAGCCCGTGGACGAGGGGTGCTCCTGCGACTGCGGCTCGGAGGTCGCGGGCGGGCCCGCTGCGGGCGCGACGTTGGCGTTCCTGATCGTGGGGTGGAGGCGGCGGTGGTGAGGGCCGCGCTGGCGGCCGCGCTCGTGATCGCGGGCGTCGGGGTCGGCGCCCTGGGCGCGTACCGGCCGATGACGCTGGGCGTGGTCCTGGTGGCGGGGTTCGTGGCGCTGCCGATCGTCCGGTCGCTGGGGCGACGCCCGCTGGTCGAGGTCGGCGTCCTGGGGGTGCTCGGGCTGCACGTCATCAACCTGGTGCGCGGCATGTGGTTCGCGAAGGAGCTCTGGCTGTTCGACACCGGCCGCCTGCCGCTCACGCTGTTCGTCGCCACCCTGCTGCTCGCCGGGGCTCACCAGCGCTTGATGGAGGGGCCCGCGCGGGTGGCCCTGGGGCCCGTGCTCGTGTTCTTCGTCTGGACGGGGATCAGCGGGCTCGCGGGGATCGACCCGTTCCACTCCTTCTTCCACACCGGGTGGCTGGCCCTGATGGTGATCATCATCGGCCTCGCCATGTCGCTGTTCGAGTCGCCGCGGGTGTTCTGGACGGTCTGGTTGAAGGGCCTGGTGGTCGTCGGGGTGCTGAGCCTCGGGATGTCGCTCCTCGTGATCGCGCTGGGCTTGGAGCCGGCGTCGGCCTTCCGAGGGGTCGGCTACACCGAGCGCCCGGGCTACCAGGGCCTGTTCTTCTCCCCCAACTACCTGGGCATCCACGCGTGCATCACGATCGGCGCCGCCATGGGCCTCGCGGCGCTCGACGCGGGCCGGACCCGACGCTGGTTCGTCCCCGTCCTCCTGCTGTGCCTCGTCTGCTCGGTGATCTGCGCCTCGCGGGCGGCCCTGCTGGGGACGTCCCTGGGGCTCGTGAGCTACGCCGCTCACTCGTGGTCCGAGGCCCGACGGCGACGCGTGGGCCTGGTCGTCATCGTGCTCGCCATGTTCGTGGGGATCGGCCTGCAGTCGGGCGTCGGCCGCACGGGGTTCGAGCGCCTCGCGGGCACCGGCGAGCTCATGGACGAGGGCAAGGAGCCGCGCCAGATCATCTGGGCGAGCTACCTGCGTCGCTACATCGAGCGGCCGGTGTTCGGCATCGGCTTCCAGATCTACGGCACGCAGGGCGACCGCTCGGTGATGCGCGAGCTCGGGCGGCCCATGACGTCGCACTCGGTGCTGGTGGAGTACGGCCTCACGGCGGGCGTCCCCGGGACCCTGCTGTTCCTCTGGATCCTCTGGGGCGTCGGGCGCGGCCTCGCCACCGCCGAGGGGAGGCGCTGTCTGCCGAGCATCGGGCTGTTCTGGATGGCGACGGCGCCCAGCTACCTGTTCGACACGATGGGGACGGCCCCCTCGCAGCCCGCGACCTGGCCGCTGCTCGTGATCGTGATCACGTCGCGCGGGTTCGCGGGCATGGCGGCGGTGGAGGAGCCGACGCTCGAGCTGGTGAAGGCCGCATGAGGAGGCTGAGATGCGCGTGACGTTCGTGCTCCCGACCCTGGGACACCCCCGACATCGCAAGCGCATGCAGGCGCTGCGGCGGCTGGGGGTCGAGGTGAGCGTGCTGGCCTTCGAGCGGGAGGGTCAGCTCGGCGTGATCGGGGAGGGGACGACGTCGCTCGGGGTGATCGCGAACGAGGAGTTCGTGCGCCGCGGGGGCGTGTACCTGCGGGCGCTGCGGATCATCCGTCGGGCGGCCCGTCGCAGCGACGCCGTGTACACCTTCGGGGTCGATCTGCTCGCCCTGGTGCGCGCCTCGATCGCGGGGCTCCGTCGTCGTCCGGCGCTCGCCACGGAGGTGGGGGACATCACCGCGATCCTGGTGGAGAAGGGCCGACGCGGCCGGATCGCGCGGCGCCTCGAGCGGATGGTCCTCGCGGACGACGCCCTGCTCGTGGCGACGTCGCCCGCGTACATCTCCAACTTCTACGTCGGGGTGCAGGGGCTCCCGGAGCGCTCGACGCTGGTCATCGAGAACAAGGTCGACCCGACGCTCACGCCCGCGCCCGCGCCCCGCCCCGCCGACGACGGTCCCCTGCGCATCGGGTGGTTCGGGATGCTGCGCTGCGAGTACTCGTGGGCGTGCCTGAAGCGCCTCGCCGAGGAGATGGGCCAGGACGTCGAGATCGTGCTGAGGGGCGTCCCCTACGCGGGCTGCGCGGGCCTCGCCGAAGAGGCCGAGGGGCTGCCCAACGTGACCTTCGGGGGGCGCTACCGCGTGCCCGACGATCTGCCGTCCATGTACGGCGGCGTGGACCTCTGCTGGATGGTTCACCACGACCCGGATCGCCCCTACGAGAACTGGGGTTGGGCGCGCTCGAATCGGCTCTATCAAGCGGGCTGGTTCGGCACGCCCATCGTGGGCCAGGCGGGCAAGGACGACGCCACGGTGGTGACGGACCACGACCTCGGGATCGTCGTCGACGTGACGGACGTACCGGGCACGATCGCCGCCCTGCGCGGCGTGAGCCCGACGGACCTCGGGCGATGGCGACGGAATCTGTCCGACATGCCCCGGTCGGCGTGGGCCCTGACCGACGAGCACGCCGAGCTGCTCAAGCGCCTCGGGTGAACCTCAGGGCTTCCGAAGGACGAAGCTGATCCGGTCCAGGAAGAGCTCCTCGAGGACGGGCAGCCGGGCGGGGATCGTGAACGCGAGCCGCAGCGCTCGAAAGACGGGCTTCGAGGCCCGCCTGCCGGACGTGAGGATCGGGGCCCGGTTCCGGCTCACGACCTCCCAGGGGTGCGCTCGCAGGATCCGACGGAATCGACGCACCGTGATGCCGTTGAGGCTGGGGAGTCGCCGCGTGGCGGGCAGGTCCGGGGACGAGAGCGCGTACCAGGACGCCGCCTCCCCGCGCTCCGCGTGGATCTCGTGCACGGCGCGGGCGAGCGTGGGGCCCGAGAAGAGCCAGTGCAGCGCGGGCAGCCTTGTGGTGAACGTGAGGTGCGCCTCCAGGGGCTGGAAGTACTGCGGGAACACCACGAGCAGCCGGCCCCCGGGCTTCAGCACGCGGAAGCACTCGGCCATGGTCGCGGCCACGTCGTTCACGTGCTCCAGGACGTCCGTCGACACGATGAAGTCGAAGGAGTCGTCCTCGTAGGGCAGGGCCTCGGCGAAGCCCGTCGCGAACTCGGCCTCGACGCCCCGCTCCTCGGCGAACCGCGCGGCCGCCTCGGCGTACACCTCGCGGATGTCGATCCCACACACCCGCCCGAAGCCGTACCGCTCCTTCCAGTGGATGAGCCGACCCCCGGTGAAGCACCCCAGATCCAGCACCGAGGCCCCGCGGAACGAGGCGACGGGCACGTCCGAGAACCACTTCTCGACCCACGACATCGTCGCCTCGAGCTCGTACCGGAACCGGGCGGAGCGGAGCTGGATGTCGGCCCGCTCCGCCCGATCGGCGGTGAGGTAGGCGGGCTGGTCGAACACCTCCTGCAGGGAGAAGTCGCCGGGCGCGGGCGCCGACGGGAACGCCTTCATCAAGGTCTTCGCGGCGGTCTTCGGCAGGTCCAGCATCTCAGGGCTCCAGGAGGGCGAGCATCGCGGCCGCCTCGTCGATGTGCTCCACCAGCCGCGCGCGCAGCCAGGGGGTGACGTCCGGGTGGGCGAGAGCGCGACGGGCGACCTCGGCTCCCTCGCGGGGCGCTCCTCCGAGGATGCGGGCCCGGGCGACCACCAGGCCGGCGAAGGGATGAGCGGCCTCGTCGGCCACGTCCGCGACGGCCGAGGCCCGGTCGTCCCGCAGCTGGAACAGCTCCCACGAGATGCGCGCGGCCAGGATCGGGTCCTCGACGCCGGCCAATCGGACGAGGGCTCGATCGCCGTCGTACTTGCGCGCGACCTCGGCCACCACGGCGCGGCCTTGGTACCTCCAGTTCCGCTGGAGGACCCGTCGGTACTCGCCCAGCGCCTGGTCGCCTGCCCCGAGCCTCCGGAGCACGCGAGCCGTCCACAGGTGCGGGGAGGGGTGGTGCGGCGCGAGCGACTGGGCCCGACCCATCCAGCCCAGCGCCGCGGGGTCCCCCGTCCGCGCGTAGCCGACGCCGATCTCCTGGGCGGCCACGAACGACGCGGGGCGCGCCCGGTGCATGGCGACCGCGACCTCGTCCCACGTCTTCTCCCCGGCCAGGTGCTCGGCGACCAGCCTCCCCTGGGTGGCCTCGAGGTCTCGGTCCCGCAGCCCCGGGGCCGTGAGCAGCACCACCGCGGCCACGGTCGCTCCCGCGTACCGGTGGGCCCCGCGCGCGCCGGAGACCGGGGCCCGGGACGTGAGCACGTAGGCCGCCAGCGCCCCTGCCGCGAGCAGCACGACGCCCGTCTGCGTCGCGAAGTCGGCCAGCTCGTGCACCGTGAGCCCCACGAGCGCGGCCGTCGCTGCCACCCGGGTGGGGTCGCTCGCCCGCCTCACGCACGTCGCCAACCCCCACAGGAGGCACGCCAGCAGGGCGGCCCCGACGATGAGCCCGTGGTCCGCGAGGACCTGCAGCGGCAGGTTCTCGGCGTGCACCATCAGGTCGTCCAGGCTCGCGGTCCGGTGGGCCGGGAAGGCGTCCACGAAGGCCCCGGCCCCGACCCCGGTAAGGGGGTACTCCGTGACGAGCGACCACACCTCGGGGAGCGCCGTGACCTTGCTCAGGGGGTCCGCGTGCTCCGCGATCCGCCCGGTGTCCGCGTACTCCACGGCCGTCTCGCCCCCCACGAACAACCAGCCGACGCCGACCGCGACCAGCGCCGCCACCCCGCCGAGCGCGCCGCGCCCTCGCGACGCCGTCATGGAGGCCACCGCCGCGCCCGCCACGAGCAACCCCAGCACGCCCGACCGAGACGGCCCCACGAGGACCAGCGTGGCGGCGATGAGGCCCACGGCCACCCCCATGGATCGCACCCGTGTCGACAGTCGCGCGGGGAGCATGAGGGCCACCGGCGCGCCCAGGGCGAGCAGCGCGGCCCAGTGGTTCTCGTTCACGAGGGGCGTGAGCAGCGACCCACGGACGTCCTGGCGCACGGCGAAGAGGCCGAGCACGTCGCGCGCGCCGAGGGCCGTCTGGACCGCCGTGAGCAGCAGCCCGAGCCCGATGGACGCGACCACCGCGAGGGGCAACGCCCTCCGGAAGGCGCGCGAGCCCATCCGCGCGCAGCACGCGCCCACGAAGGCGGTGATCGCCGCCCATCGAAGCACCCGCAGCGCCCCGACCCCGGGGGCGAGGTGCAGCGGCGTCCAGCCCGGGTTCGAGGGCTCCCCGGGGATCCCGGCGGCCCTCAAGTCCGCCGCGGCCGGCGACAGGACCTCGAGCAGCGAGAAGGGCAGCGGCACGAGCGACAGCACCAGCGCGCCGCCCCACAGACCCAGTCCCCAAGCCAGCACTCGAGGCATGGGGGACGCGGGCGAGCGCGTGGCCAGCAGCCACGCCCCCAGGGACGCGATCAAGACGGCGACCCACGCTCCCGGCCTCACCGTGCCCAGCGGCGCGACGGCCCCCACCAGGACCAGGAGAATCAGTACGTCGGCGGCGCCCAACCGAGGCGCAGCGGCCCTCACATCCCTCATGGGCCAGAAACTATGGCCGCTCGCTCGGATTGGCCTTCCATTCGTGGAGATGCGAATCCTCTTCCTGTCCGATCGATTCCCACCGGAGCGCGATGCTGCCTCCTCCCGCGTATACGAGCGGGCCCTGCACTGGGTCCGCTGGGGGCACGACGTCACCGTCCTGACCTGCGCGCCGAACCACCCCGAGGGCGAGGTCTACCCGGGCTACCGCAACGACTGGGTGAACGTGCAGGACATGGACGGCATCCGCGTCGTGCGGTTGAAGACCTACATCGCGCCCAACGCGGGCACCTACAAGCGAGTCGCGGACTTCCTGTCCTACATGGCGTCGAGCTTCGTGGCCGGGCTCTTCCACCGGAAGCCGGACGTGATCGTCGCGAGCTCTCCCCAGATCTTCACCGCCGTGTCCGGGTGGGCGCTCGGCGCGCTGCGCGACGTGCCCTACGTCTTCGAGTTGGCCGATCTGTGGCCCGCCACGATCCGCGACGTCGACGCCCTCAAGAGCGAGGGGCTCCTGCGCGCCCTGGAGGAGATGGAGCTCTTCCTCTACCGGAAGTCCTCCGCCGTGATCGCGCTCACGAAGACCTTCGAGGAGGACCTCGTGAGCCGCGCGATCCCGCGCGAGAAGATCCACGTCGTCATCAACGGCGTGGAGCTGGCGAAGTTCACGCCGCGCCCCCGGGACGCCGAGCTGGCCGCGTCCCTCGAGCTCGCCCAGGACGACTTCGTGGTCGGCTACATCGGCACTCACGGGATGGCTCACGGCCTCTCCAACGTGCTCGACGCGGCGGCGCTGCTGGCCCAGCGGGCCCCTCGGGCGAAGTTCCTCCTGGTGGGCAGCGGCGCGGAGCGTGAGCGCCTCGTGAGCGACGTGCGTCGCCGCAATCTCACGAACGTCGTGATGGTGCCCCCGCAGCCCAAGTCGGAGATGCCGAGGTACTGGAGTCTGTGCGACCTGGCGCTCGTGCACCTGCGCGACCTGCCCGTCTTCCACACCGTGATCCCCTCGAAGATCTTCGAGGCCCTCGGCATGGGGCTGCCGGTCGTGATGTGTCTCCCCCACGGCGAAGCGACAGAGATCGTCGAGTCCGAGGGCGTGGGCGTGCACTGCCCGCCCGAGGATCCCGAGGCGCTCGCGGACACCGTCGTGCGTCTGCTGGACGACGAGGTGCGCGGCGCGCTCCAGGCCCGCACCGGCGAGAGCGCGCGTCGACACAGCCGTGAGCAGCAGGCCCGCGACTTCCTCACGGTGCTCGATTCAGTGGCCGCTCGCGCAGGGGCCGCCCTAGCTTGATCGATGAGGCGGAGGCTGCCGGGCCACCACAAACCGATCCGTTCCACCTGTTGCAACAGAGGTGTGCATGAAGGTTCTGCTCTTGGTTCCCCCCGAGGAGAACTACATGACGGCGAGCATCCACAAGTCGCTCGACCACAAGCGTGAGCACCGCCCGCTGCTCGGGATCCTCTCGGTCGCCACCTTCCTGCAGCAGTCCCGCCCGCAGCACGAGGTGAAGTTCGTCGACTGCCGCGCGCTCGAGATGGACTTCGACGCCATGGCCCGGATCGTGGCGGACTTCGCGCCGGACGTGGTGGGACTCACGACGCTCACGTTCAACTTCTTCGACACGCTCCAGACTGCCCGCCGCATCAAGTCCCTGGAGTCGCCGCCGCGGGTGGTCCTGGGCGGCTGGCACGTCTCCCTGTACCCCCACGAGACGCTCGAGCAGCCGAGCGTCGACTTCGTGGTGCACGGGGAAGGCGAGCGCAGCTTCGTGGAGCTGATCGACGCGATCGACGACGGCTCCCCCCTCGGAGACATCCTCGGCATCGGGTTCCAGGAGGACGACGGCGCGGTCGTCGTGACCGGCTCACGCAAGGTCGATCGCGAGCTCGACGACCTCCCCTTCCCGGACTTCTCGCTCACGCAGGTGGACCTGTACTCCCACATCCTGGGAGGAGCGAAGATCACGCTGCCCATGGAGTCGTCCCGGGGCTGCCCCTTCGCGTGCACCTTCTGCGACATCCGCCGCACGCAGTTCCGGTTCCGCTCGCCGGAGCTCATCGTCGACGAGATGGAGCGCTGGGTGGAGCAGGGGATCTCGTCGTTCTTCTTCGTGGACGACAACGTCACCGTGAACAAGAAGCGGGCCCTGAAGCTCTTCAACACGATCGCCGACCGGGGCCTGAACGTGGAGTTCAAGGTCTCCAGCCGCATCGACGGGCTCAGCCCGGAGCTCATGGAGGCGATGGTCCGGGCGGGCGTGAGTCGCGTGAGCCTCGGCATCGAGTCCACGAAGCAGAAGTACCTCGACTACATGCAGAAGGAGACGACGGTCCCGCAGATCGTCGACTGCCTGGCCCAGGCGCGCGCGGTGGGGCTCCCCGTGTTCGCGTTCATGATGCTCGGCCTGCCCGGCCAGACGAAGCAGGAGATGCTCGAGGAGGCGGACTTCCTGAAGCGGCACAAGGTCGACTACGCGAGCTTCTCGGTGATGACCGTCTATCCGAAGACCGAGCTGTACCGGCGCGCGACCGAGGCGGGGCAGCTGCGCGACGACCCGTGGCCGTCGTTCGCCCGGGACCCGCGGCCGAACGTCCAGGCGCCGTACATGAACACCCTGTACCCGCCCGAAGAGCTCAAGAAGATCCAGCTCGCCGTGACGCGACGGTTCTACTTCTCTCCCCGAAACCTCATCCGACGCATCCGTGAGGTCGACTCGCTGACCACGTTCAAGACGCGCGCGAAGGTCGCCCTGCGCATGCTCGGCCGGGAGGACGTGCGCCTCTAGGGCGCGTGGCGTCATGCTCGACGGGGCGACGAAACAGGCGGTGCACGAGCACTGGGACGCGGCGTCGTGCGGCGAGCGCTACCTGGTCGGATCGGACGACGTCGCCCGATTCGAGGCGCAGGCCGAGGCGCGCTACCGGCTCGAGCCGTTCATCTTCGAGTTCGCCCGGTTCCACGAGGGTCGGGGTCGCAGGGGCCTGGAGATCGGCGTCGGGCTGGGGGCGGACTTCGTGCAGTGGCTGCGGGCGGGCGCCCACATGACGGGGGTGGACCTCACGGCCCGGGCCGTGGAGCAGACGCGGGAGCGGGCCGCCCTGTACGGGTTCCGGCCGGACGTGAGCGTCGCCGACGCCGAGGATCTGCCGTTCGCCGACGCGAGCTTCGACTTCGTCTACAGCTGGGGCGTCCTGCACCACAGCCCCGACACCGCGAAGGCCGTGCGGGAGGTCCACCGCGTGCTCGAGCCGGGGGGGACGGCCCGCGTGATGGTCTATCACGGGCCCTCATGGGTCGGCTGGATGCTCTGGGCGCGCCACGCGGCCGCGAAGGGGACCCCGTGGCGCTCGGCCCGCGACGTCGTCGCCGAGCACCTGGAGAGCCCCGGCACGAAGGTCTACTCGGTCGCCGAGGCGGAGGCGCTGTTCGACGGGTTCGAGGTCCGCCGCTGTGAGCCGGTCCTGTGTCCTGCGGACCTGATGCTCAACGCGCCGTCGGCCAAGCACCGGGGCCTCCTCGACCGGGTGGCCTGGAAGCTGTGGCCGCGGCCCCTGGTGCGCGCGCTGGGGGACCGCTTCGGCTCCTTCCTCCTGATCGAGGCCCGCAAGCCCGGCGGAGCGCGCTGAGCATGTGCGGGATCGCCGGATTCGCGGGACGCTTCGACCGCGAGGTGCTCGTCGCCATGAGCGACCGGATCGCCCATCGCGGTCCGGACGACGACGACCACCGTGTCCTGCATCCGCCGGTCGGGCCCCCCGTGGGCCTCGCCCACCGCCGCCTCTCCATCATCGATCTGAGCGCGGCCGGGCGCCAGCCCATGGAGGTCGACTGCGGGGCGTGCGGCGCTCACGGCGACGCGTCCGAGTCCCGCCGCATGTGGCTCGTCTACAACGGGGAGCTCTACAACCACGTCGCGCTGCGGCGCGAGCTCGAGGCCCGGGGGCACCGGTTCTTCAGCCGCACGGACTCGGAGGTCCTGCTGCACCTCTGGGCCGAGTACGGGCGGGGGATGCTCCCCATGCTCAACGGCATCTTCGCCTTCGCCCTGTACGACGGTCGACGACGGGGGCAGGTGGACGGCGCCCCGGGGGACCTCCTGCTGGTCCGCGACGGGTTCGGCGTCAAGCCTCTGTACCTCGCCGAGACGCCCGACGGCGTGCTCTTCGCCTCCGAGCTGAAGGCGCTGCTGGCGGCCCCCATCGACCGCGAGATCGACCCCCTCGCCATCCACGACTACGTGACCCACCTGTGGTGCCCGGCGCCGCGCACCCCGCTCCGGGCCGTCGAGAAGGTGGAGCCGGCGACGGCGATGATCGTGCGTGAGGGCGCGGTGGTGGACCGCTGGACGTTCGCCGGGCTCCCTCAGCCCGCCCCGCGGCGTGAGGCCGTGAGCGCCACCAGTCGAGGCATCCGAGAGCACCTGGAGCAAGCCGTGAGTCGCCAGCTCGTGGCCGACGTGGAGGTCGGGGCGTTCCTCTCCGGCGGGCTCGACTCGAGCGCGATCGTCGCCATGATGCGCCGCCTCCAGCCCAACGCGCGCATCCCCTGCTACTCCATCGGCTTCCGCGGCGGCGAGACGCTCGAGGACCACGCCGAGGACCTGCCGTACGCGCGTCGTGTGGCCGATCACCTGAACGTGGACCTGCGGGTGCTGGAGGTCGGACCCGAGATCATCGACCTCCTCCCCGAGCTGATCTTCCACCTCGACGAGCCGCAGGCCGACCCCGCGCCCATCAACTCCCTGCTCATCGCCCGTCGCGCGGCGGCGGACGGGGTGAAGGTCCTCATGTCGGGTCAGGGTGGAGACGACGTGTTCACGGGGTACCGCCGCCACTCCGCCCTGCGGATGGAGAGGCTCTGGGGGCGCGCCCCGCGGTCGCTGCGGGCGGGCGTGGGCAGCCTCGCCGGGGCCCTGTACGACGGCCGCGTCCCGGTGCCCTGGATGAAGAGCGCCCGCGCGCGCCAGGCGGTGAGGGGCCTCGCTCACGCCGGGCTCGACGCCGACGATCGTCTGCTGTCCTACTTCTCATGGGGGGGCGAGCGGACCCGCCGTGGCCTCTATTCGCCGGCGTTGCGTACCGCGCTCACGGGGGCTCACGCGAGCGCCCTGCGCCGCACCCTGGCGGGGGTCTCGAGCGACCTCGACCCGGTCCAGCGCATGCTGCACCTGGAGGTGCGCCACTTCCTCGCGGACCACAACCTGGCCTATACGGACAAGACCGGGATGGCCGAGGGCGTGGAGGTGAGGGTGCCTCTGCTGGATCCCGATCTGGTCGCGTACGCCGCTGGGATCCCCGTGGCGCGAAAGATGGCCGGGGGCGTGCCGAAGGCGTCGTTCAAGCGGGCGATGGAGCCGCTGCTCCCGCACGACGTGGTGTATCGGCCCAAGACCGGCTTCGGCGCGCCCCTGCGTCGGTGGCTGAACCGGGAGCTGCGCCCGCTGGTGGACGAGCTGCTGAGCCCGCAGTCGCTCGCCTCGCGCGGCCTCTTCGATCCGACGGCCGTGAGGCGCCTCATCGACGCCGACCGCGCCCGTCGGGTCGACGCTGCGTACAACATCTTCGCCGTCCTCTGCGTCGAGCAGTGGTGTCGCATCTTCCTCGACCGCGACGGGCGCCGACCGTGAAGAGGACCGCGCGGATCGGCCCGCGCTCCGGGCTCTGGCGGACGTCGCTGATCCTCGCGGGGATCGCGATGGGCGCGAAGGGCCTGGGCTTCCTGCGCGACGTCGTGCTCGCGGCCCAGTTCGGCGCGACGCGGGAGACCGACGCCTTCTTCCTCGTCTTCACGTTCTGGTTCCAGTTCGGGCTGCTGCTCCTCTTCGCGATGAGCAAGGTCATCGTCCCTCGCTGGGTCGCCGTGGAAGGGGACCGCGAAGCGGCGGGGCGACTCACCGGCGGCGTCCTGGCGGCCGTCGTCCTCGTGCTGGGGGCCGCCACGCTCGCGGGCTGGGTCTTCCTCGAGCCCATCGCCGGGGGCATCGCGCCGGGGTTCGACGCGGCCTCGCGCGCCCTCACCGTCGACCTCCTCCGCATCGCGCTCCCGACGCTGTTGCTCTGCGGAGTGGCGGGGCTCTTCCTCGCCGTGGCGCGGGCGCGAGGGCACTTCTTCGTCGGCGACCTGGGCCTCCTGGCCGTGAACGGGGGCGTGATCGCGGGCCTCCTCCTGTTCGGGTCCACGCTCGGCATCGCGGCGGCCGCGTGGGGGCTCACTGCGGGGATCGCCGTCACCGCCCTGGTGCTCGTCGCCTACCCCGTGGTGCACCGCATCCCCGTGCGCGCTCCCCGGGGCGTGGACGGCATGCGGGTCCTCGCCTTCTCGGTCGCGATCCTGTCCTTCGGCGGGGCCGGCGGTCACGCCATGACGCTCGTGAATCGGTTCTTCTTCGGGTTGCTCCCGGAGGGGCAGCTGACCTGCTTCGGGTACGCCGAACGGGCCCTCATGCTGCCGCTCACGATCGCCATGTACGCGCTCATGACGACTCTCCTGCCGTCCCTGGCGAAGCGGTTCCGGGAGGGGGATCGAGCGGCCGCCGAGCGGATGGCGATCGGGGCCCTGCGGGTGCTGCTGTTCAGCCTCGTGCCGGTGGTCCTCTTCATGGCCGTGGCGAGCGAGCCGATCGTGCGGCTGCTCTTCGGGCGCGGGGCGTTCGGGGAGGACGCCGTGGCGCTCACGGGCCTGCTGATCGCCCTGCTCGTGCCCGCCGCCGTCCTGGCCGTGGGGCGCAGCGTGATCGCCGAGCTCTTCTACGCCGATCGGGACGTGAGGACGCCGGTGACCGCCGCCGTCGTGGGGGTGGTCGTCTGCCTGGTCGTGTTCCCCTTCGTGTGGAGGCCCTACGGCGTCGTGGGGCTCGCGGTGGCGCGGGCCGGAGCGGACGCCGTCGCGCTGGGCTGGATCGGGATCGCCGCCCACCGGCGGCTCGGGGTCCGGTTCCACGGCCTGATGCCCTTCGGAGCGCGCCTCGCCGCCGCCGCCGGGGCCGCCGCGGTCGTGGGCGTGAGCGTGGGACTGCTCGCCGGCGACGTGCCCGGGCCCGCCCGGATCGCGGGCATCTGGATCGGGTTCACCGCTACCTACGTGGGGGTCTCGAAGGGCGTCCGCCTGGGCGAACTCGAGACGCTCGTCTCCGTCCTCCGTCGCAGAAAGGCCGCCGCATGAGCATCGGGACCCGAAGCCAGTACCTGCGACGCGTGTTGGCGTCGTATGTCTTCACGAAGAACAACCAGCTCACGTTCTGGCACGAGACGCCCGCGCGGAACCCCGCCGCCCGCCCCGACGTGCTGGGCCCGTACTGGATGACCTTCGCGGACAAGGCCCGGTATCCCGGCCCGTACGACGCCGACGGCGTCCCGCTCCTCGACTACCACGGGGACGTCGGCCGACATCACAACCCGATCGCGATCGCCCAGTACGCGCTCGGGCACTACAACGCGTACATCGAGTCCTTCGAGCCGATGCACTTCGAGCGCTTCGCCACCTGCGCCGAGTGGCTGCTCAACAACCTGCTCCCCAACGAACGGGGGGTGCCGGTGTGGGCGCATCACTTCGACTTCGAGTACTTCAAGCCTCTCCTCGCCCCGTGGCACTCGGGCCTCGCCCAGGGCGTCGGCCTCAGCGTGCTGGTCCGCGCTCACGCCCTGCTGAAGGACGACCGGTACCTCGAGGCCGCGCACCGTACGTTCGAGTCGCTGCGGACCCCCATCGAGGACGGCGGGGTGCTCTACACCGACCCCCGGGGCGACGTGTGGATCGAGGAGTACATCGTCCACCCGCCCACGCACATCCTGAACGGTTTCCTGTGGGCGATGTGGGGCGTGCACGACTACAAGCTGGCGACCGGCAGCTCCGAGGCCGCCGAGTTCTTCGTGGCCTGCCTCACGACCGTGAGGAACAACTTGCATCGCTACGACACGGGGTTCTGGTCTCTGTACGAGCTCACGCCGCAGCGGATCCAGTCGCCGGCGAGCCCCTTCTATCACCAGCTGCATTTAATTCAGTTGGAAGTGATGCACGCGCTCACGAACGAACCTTTATTCCTCGAGTACCGAAACCGGTGGGGGAGCTACGCCGCGAGGAGGGTCAATCGCTCCGCGGCGTGGGTCTACAAGGCCGGTTTCAAGCTTGTGTATTGGTAGCCCGGGCCACGACGGCCTGTAGGTTCCGGAGGTCACGCATGCCTTCTTCGCTCCGCATTCTGTTCGTCGTGGGCGCCCGCCCGAACTTCCCCAAGGTCGCTCCGATCCTCGCCGCGCTCCGAGAGCACGAGAACGTGGTGGGGCTGCTCTGTCACACGGGGCAGCACTACGATCCCGAGCTCAGCGGGATGTTCTTCGAGGACCTCGGCATCACCGCGCCCGTGAAGCTCCTGGGGGTCGGCAGCGGGACTCACGCGCAGCAGACGGCCGCCGTGATGGTGAAGTTCGAGGAGCACCTGCACGAGGTGAAGCCCGACGCGGTGGTGGTGGTGGGGGACGTCAACTCCACCATGGCCTGCACGATCGTCGCCAGCAAACTGCACATCCGCGTCGCCCACGTGGAGGCGGGGCTGCGCTCGGGCGATCGGTCCATGCCGGAGGAGATCAACCGGCTCGTCACCGACGCGATCGCCGATCGGCTCTACACGCACTGCCGCGAGGCCGACAACCACCTCTCCCACGAGGGCATCGCCCCTCACAAGGTCGTGTTCGCGGGCAACGTGATGATCGACTCGCTGCTGCGGCTCCGACCTCAGGCGTCGCCTCCGGCCCAGCTCGCGTCGCTCGATCTGCCCGAGCAGGGGTACGGCCTGGTCACCCTGCATCGCCCGGCCCTCGTGGACTCGTCGGACCGGTTCGGACCGATGCTGGACGCGCTCGTGGAGCTCTCGTCCGAGCTCCCGCTCCTTTACCCCGTGCACCCTCGAAGCTTCAACCGCCTCAAGGGCTTCGGCTTCCTGGAGGCGGGGGCCGAGCTCGCCGATCTGCCGACCTTCCGGGGATCGAACCTCCGCCTCTGCCCGTCGCTGCGGTACCTGCAGTTCCTGTGGCTCATGGACCGGGCGCGACTCGTCGTGACGGACTCCGGCGGGGTGCAGGAGGAGACCACGGTGCTGCGCGTCCCCTGCATCACGGTGCGCGACAACACCGAGCGCGCCGTCACCATCCGAGACGGCACGAACCAACTGGTGGGCGTAAACCCCACCGCGATGCTCACGGCCGCCCGGGAGGTCTTGCGGAGCCCCGGCCCGAGCTTCGACCGGGTCCCCGAGCTTTGGGACGGCCGAGCCGGTCCGAGGATCGCCGCCGACCTCGTCCGCTGGCTCCGGCCCTCGCTGTCGCTCGTGAGCGGCCGCGTCGCCAACGCCTGAGCCCGAGGTCGATCCGCATGCGCCAGGTCCTACAAAGCCTGAAGTCCGGAAAGACGACGCTGTCGGACGTGCCTGCGCCCGGCGTGAGGCGTGGACAGGTCTTGATCCGCACGACCGTGAGCGTCGTCTCGGTCGGGACCGAGCGCATGCTCGTGGAGTTCGGGCGCGCGTCCTACTTGGAGAAGGCTCGGCGGCAGCCCGAGAAGGTCCGCCAGGTTCTGGACAAGGTGCGCGCCGACGGCGTCCTGCCCACCGTCGAGGCCGTGCGGGCCAAGCTCGACGCGCAGATCCCCCTGGGCTACTGCAACGCCGGGGTCGTGCTCGAGGTGGGCGAGGGCGTCCCGGACCTGAAGGTGGGCGACCGGGTGGTGTCGAACGGACCTCACGCCGAGGTCGTGTCGGTGCCCCACCGCCTGTGCGCCCGAATTCCCGACTCCGTGGAGGACGAGGACGCGGCCTGGACCGTCTTGGGGTCGATCGGGTTGCAGGGGATCCGCCTCCTGGAGCCCACCCTGGGGGAGACGATCGTCGTCACGGGGCTCGGCCCCATCGGCTTGTGTGCCGTCCAGATGTTGCGCGCGTCGGGATGCCGCGTGCTCGCGATCGACGTGCGTCGAGACCGCTGCGACCTCGCCGAGGGGTTCGGGGCGACGGTCGCGTGCATCGCGGACGGCGACGACCCGGTGGGGGTCGCGGAGGACCTCACGGACGGTCGAGGGGTGGACGGTGTCCTGCTCACGCTGTCCACCAAGAGCGACGAGCCCCTGCACCAGGCCGCGACGATGTGCCGACGCAACGGCCGCATCGTCCTCGTGGGCGTCGCCGGGTTGAAGCTCCAGCGCGCGGACTTCTACGAGAAGGAGCTCACGTTCCGGGTGTCGTGCTCCTACGGCCCCGGTCGGTACGACGACGCGTACGAGCAGGCCGGTCACGACTACCCCCTCGGGTTCGTGCGGTGGACGGAGCAGCGAAACTTCGAGGCGGTCCTTGGGCTGCTCGCCTCGGGCGCCCTCGACGTGGCGTCCCTCGTCACCCATCGGGTGGACATCGGGGCGGCGGAGGCGCTCTACGCCGATCTGGGCGGGGACCCGAACATGCTCGGCGCGCTGCTCACGTACCCCCGCCGTGAGTCCGCGTCGCTGCGCAGGCGCACGGTGACCACCGCGAAGGTCGCGCGCCGCCCCGGCCGCGCCGTGCTGGGGGTCCTCGGCGCCGGCAACTTCGCCTCGCGGGTCCTCGTGCCCCACCTCGCGAAGCTCCCGGTGGTCCTCGACACGGTCGCCACCTCCGGCGGCGTGAGCGGCACGGAGCTCGCCCGCAAGTTCGGTTTCCGTCAGTCGACGACCGACCCCGACGCGCTCTTCGACGCGCCCATCGACTCGGTGGTGGTGGCCACGCGACACGACTCCCACGCCGACTACGCCGAGCGGGCCCTCCGCACGGGCCGCGCGGTGTACGTGGAGAAGCCCCTCGCCCTCACGCACGACGACCTCGATCGCCTCGACGCAGCCTGGACGGCGGCCGTGGACCCCCTCGCGATGGTGGGCTTCAACCGACGCTTCGCCCCCCAGGCGGCGAAGATGCGCGAGCTGCTGGCGACCCTGCGCGAGCCGAAGACGCTGGTGTACACGGTGAACGCGGGAGTGATCCCCCGCGGCGTGTGGGTCCACGACCCGGTCTCCGGGGGCGGCCGCATCGCGGGCGAGGCCTGCCACTTCGTCGACCTGCTCCGGTTCCTCGTGGGGGCTCCGATCGTGTCCTGGCAGGTGGCCACGGTGGGGCTCACGGGCGGCCTGCAGGTCGCGGAGGACAAGACCTCCTTCACGCTCACGTTCGCCGACGGGAGCATCGGCACCGTCCACTACGTCGGCAGCGGCAGCAAGGCGTTCCCCAAGGAGCGGCTCGAGGTGTTCGTGGGCGGGCGCGTGCTCCAGTTGGGCGACTTCCGCACGCTGCACGGGTGGGGTTGGCCGGGGTTCCGGAAGTTCGACCTGCGCAAGCAGGACAAGGGCCACTCGGCCGCGCTGTCGGCGTTCATCACGGCCGTGCGGCGGGGCGGTCGTTCGCCCATGGAGTGGGCGGAGATCCTCGAAGTGAGCCGGGTCGCGCTGGACGTCGCGGCGCTCGCTCGATCGGGGGGCGGCCACGGCTCACGGGACTCACGGGGAGCCCCCGACGGGATCGGCCGGGCGGCCGGAGGGGCGGCCTGATGTCGAGACTCACGGAGTGGATGGATCGGGCGCTGTATCCCGCTCACGCCGACTCGTGGGACGAGGACATGTTCCGGCGCGCCATCCTCGATCGCCTCCGACCCGAGTACGAGATCCTGGATCTCGGAGCGGGCGCGGGGATCGTCGAGCAGCTGCAGTTTCGGGGCCTCGTGGCGTGCGTCGCGGGGGTGGATCCCGACCCGCGGGTGCTCGACAACCCGCACTTGGACGAGGCGGCAGTGGGCGTGGGCGAGCGGATCCCGTTCGAGGACGACCGGTTCGACCTGGTGGTCTGCGACAACGTCGTGGAGCACCTCGAGGACCCGGGAGCCGTGTTCCGTGAGGTCGGCCGCGTGCTGAAGCCCGGCGGGCACTTCCTCCTGAAGACGCCCAACAAGCACCACTACGTGGCCCTGGCGGCCAGCCTCACGCCGCACTGGTTCCACCAGAAGTACAACGCCAGGCGCGGCCGGGAGGAGGTCGACACCTTCCCCACGACCTACCTCGCGAACACGCCGAGGGACCTGGAGCGACACGCGCGCGCGGCGGGCATGCGGGTCGAGGACGTGGACCTCATCGAGGGGCGGCCCGAGTACCTGCGGCTCACCGCGCCGACCTACGTGGCCGGGTTCGTCTACGAGCGAATCGTGAACGCGACCGAGCGTCTGGCGCCCGTCCGGGTCGTGATGATCGCCGACCTGGTGAAGGCGGCCTGATGGTCATCCTCGGAATCCCCGTGAGGCTTCGTCAGATCGCCTACCTGCTGGGCGACGTGGGGGCCGCGTTGATGGCGGTCCAGCTGGGGCACGTCCTGCGGCTTCAGCTCGGCGGGCTGCCCATCCCCGGGCTGGTCGAGATCTTCGACTACACGACGGGCGCCTCGATTCTCTTCGTGCTGGTGCACCTCGCGCTGCTGTACGTGATGGACGCCTACAACCCGGACAACGACTACCGCGAGCGACGCATGCTCCTGCGCCTGTGGGGCGCGGTCGTGGCGGGCTTCGCGGTGCTGATGATGCTCCAGTACGCGCTGCCCTTCTGGCGGTGGCCGCGCGGGATCTCGCTGGGCGCGTTCCTGTCCTTCGGGCTCCTGCTCACGGGCTGGAGGTCGGCGATCAGCCGCGCCCGTCCGCGCCGGGCGGGGCGCCTGCGCACGCTGATCGTGGGCGCCGGGGAGGCGGGTCGGACGATCGCCGAGACGATCCGCTCGAACCCCGAGCACCGGAGCGCGCAGCCCCTGGTGGGGTTCATCGACGACGTGGGCGGGGAGGCCTTCGAGGATCTCGAGATCCTGGGAGGGGCGGAGAACCTGCTCGAGGTGGTGAGGGAGCAGCGGATCCGCCGGTTGATCGTCGCGATCGACGGGGGCATGCGGCCGGAGCTGACGGCGAACCTGCTGCGCTGCAAGGCGCTCGGGGTCCAGATCGTGGACATGCCCACGGTCTACAAGAACCTCACGGGCAGGCTCCCCATCCGGCACCTGGCCGACTCGTGGATCATCTTCGGGCCCGGCTTCACGGACCGGGCGACGCCGCTCAAGGCCGTCCAGCGACTGGTCGACATCGCCGTCTCCCTGGCGATCCTGGTCTGCGCGGCCCCGGCCCTCATCGCGGCCGCGATCGTGGTCAAGCTCACGGACAGGGGCCCCGTGTTCTTCACGCAGGAGCGCCTGGGCCGGAACGAGAAGCCGTTCCGCATGTTCAAGCTGCGGACGATGGTGGTGGACGCCGAGGCGAAGACGGGCGCGGTCTGGTCCCAGGGCGCCGGGGACCCGCGCGTGACTCGGATCGGCCGCTTCCTCCGTCGCTCACGGCTCGACGAGGTGCCCCAGCTGTGGAACGTGATCCGCGGCGACATGGCGATGGTGGGGCCCCGACCGGAGCGTGAGCACTTCGTGAGGAAGCTCGAAGAGGAGATCCCGTTCTACAACCTGCGCTTCGCGGCGAAGCCCGGCGTGACGGGCTGGGCCCAGGTCATGTACCGCTACGGGGCCTCGGTCGAGGACTCCGCGGTCAAGCTCCAGTACGAGCTCTACTCGGTCCAGGAGATGACCCCCGCGCTGTACGCGCTGATCCTGTTCAAGACGGTCCAGACGGTGCTGATCCGCCCCGGGAGCTGACACCGGAGGTCGCAGAACGAGGGGTGTGATCTCGACCGCACGGCGTGCCGGCACGACCTGTGCTCGGAGGGCGGGGCATGAAGCTCATCCCCCTCCTGTCCGCCGCCTCCCTGTCCACCCTGACGCTCGTCGCGTGCTCCGACCCGAGCGTGAGCATGGAACCGTCGGGCTCGAGCGACCTCGCCGCGATGATGGGCGTGGACGACGCGAGCCCCGTGGGGATCACCGTGGCGCCCGACACCGGCGAGCGCTGGGCCCTGGACGACGTCCACGGCCTCTTCAAGCTCACGGACGACGGCGCCGAGCACGTGATGGCGCTGCACGAGTTCCCCGAGGCCGACGTGTGGCCCCAGTCCGGGTGGACCGACATCGCCGCGCTCGGCGACGACCGCTTCGCCATCACCGCCCAGAGCGACGGCTACATCCTCGACGTGAGCGCGAACACGCTCATGCAGCACTTCTGCTACGAGCCGGGCTGGGAGGAGTGGGAGACGTCCTACGAGCTGACGACGTCGCTCGGGTACGACGCCGAGACGAACTCGATCATCGCCCAGCCCCAGAGCCGCACCGCCGACGAGCTGGGCGAGACCGTCACCGGCGCGGCCGTCGGCGTGTACGACGCGAGCCTCGGCGGGGCCGCGCCCGAGGAGTGGTACGCGCTCACGGACGCGAACTTCCTCGCCACCGGCATGGCCGTCGAGAGCTCCGAGGCGCTCCTGCTGGTGCAGGACGACGGCGGCATCTTCCGCTTCACGATGGGCGAGGCCGCGCCCCATCGCCTCGGGACGCTCCAGGAGACCTCGGCGGTCGGCGGCGCGGTCCTCGACGGGGACGTCCTGCTCGTGGTCGACGCGCAGACGGATCGCCTGATCGAGTACCCGATCGACTGAGACGCTTGGCCTGAGCCGACTCCGGGTTTATAAATGACCCCGGAGTCAGCAAATGGAAACCACGGCCGCCCTCCCGATCCTCCGTCCCCTCGACCCGAACCCGCCCCCGCTGGGCTTCTGGTCCAAGGTGGGGACGATGCTCAGCCGCTTCGGCGCGTGCCTCGCGACTTCCGCGGTGGCGTCCTACGAGTCCGTGGACGTGGACGTGCGTCGGGAGCTCCTGACCCTCCCGCTGATGGCGCTCACGTCCATCGGGCCTCGCCACGGCAAGGTCCGGGGCAAGGACCGCGCCGGTGAACGTCCGGTCATTTTCATCCACGGCATGGGCGGCCACCGCGGGAACTTCGCGCCCATGAGCGCGTGGTTCCGCAGGCAGGGCCGCCGTCGGCTCTACTCCGTGGGGTTGCCGAGGCGGGGCGACGTCGACGCGCACGCGGACCACCTGGGCCGCTTCATCGACGAGGTGCTCGATGCCAACGGCATGCCCGACGGGCAGGTCGACCTGGTCGCGCACAGCCGCGGGGGGATCGTCGCGCGATTCGCGCTCAACGACCTGGACACGGCGGGCAAGGTGGCCACGCTCGTGACGATCGGGACGCCCCACGAGGGCACGGTGACCGCGCGCTACGGTCGCGGCCGCGAGCTCGACGACCTCCGACCGGACAGCGAGGTCATCACGCGCCTGCGCCGCCAGCTGCCCTGGACGGGGCCCCGGCTCGTGTGCATCTACTCGTCCGCCGATCCGCTCGTCGCCCCGCCGGAGCACGCGCAGGTCGACGGCGCGATCAACATCGAGCTCGAGGGCATGTCCCACTGCCGGCTGCTGCTCTGGCCCGAGGGCTGGAGGACGGCCTACGACGCCGTGGCGACGTCCCCGTGAGCGAGTCGGAGACCGAGGCCGTCGAGGCCGTCGAGGTCGTCGAGGCCGTGGAGGTCGTCGAGGCCGTGGAGGCCGTCGAGGAGCCCGCGCCCGAGCCGTCCGAGGACGAGACGCCCCGGCGCAAGCGGAAGTGGAAGCGCCGCAAGGACGCGCGCCCCGAGGAGCTGATCGCGGCCGCCTTGGAGCTGTTCGCGGAGCAGGGTTTCGCGGCCACAAGCCTCAAGGACGTGGGGAAGAAGGCGGGCGTGAGCAAGGCGACCGTCTACCTGTACTTCAAGAACAAGGAGGACCTCCTCCGGGCCGCAGTCCAGCGATCCGTGGTGCCGATCCTCGACTTCGCCGACGACTACGAGCTCGACAGCGACGCGCCGGCCTCGGAGATGATCCGCACCCTGCTGCACCGCTGGGTCGACGAGTTCGACGCCCGCGCGGCGGGGCTGCCGAAGCTGATCGTCACCGAGGCCGCCAGCTTCCCGGCGTTGGCGGCGCTGTACGTCGACACCGTCCTGCAGCGAGCGCGGCGCCTCTTCCAGCGGATCCTCAAGCGGGGCATCCAGACCGGGGAGTTCCGCTCCGTGGACGTGCGGCAGGTGGTGCACGTGCTCCTGGCGCCCCTGATCCACGCCCAGATCCACGCCGCGTCGCTCGGCCCCCACGACCCGGCGTTCCCGGACGTGCACTCGTTCCTCGACACCCACGTGGACCTGTTCCTCAAGGCCCTCGAGCCCGGCGGGAAGCGCTGATGCACCACCAAGACGCGCGGGCTGACGTGAGTAGGCTCAGAGGTCGCGGGCCGGGCGGAACCCCAGATCGGCCGCCCGGAAGGCCGCCGTCTCCGTCCAGCGGGCGGCCGCGCGGACGCCGCGGGGGCTGAACGTCCACGCCCCGCCCCGTCGCACCTGCAGGCGACCCTCGCCCGCGCACCACTCGCCCACGTTGCCCGCCATGTCGCGCACCCCGTAGGGGCTTCGGTCCACGGGATGCGCCCCCACCTCGGCGAGCATCCCGTGGCCCCCGGGGACGGTCATGCGCATGCGGCAGAAGGTGGGGTCGAAGCGGTCGCCCCAGGGGTGCAAGCGCCCGTCCACGCCGCGGGCCGCCTTCTCCCACTCATCCTCCGTGGGGAGCCGCCAGGGCAGGCCGGTCTGCTCGGCGAGCCAGGCCGCGTACGCCGACGCCGAGGCGTGGTCCACGAACACCACGGGCCAGCGGGGCAGCCACTCGTCGCCGTCGGCGTCCACCCCGAGACGCCAGACGCCGTCGGCGCATTCGTAGACGGGCTCGCCCAGGTCTCCGGCCCGGCCTGCCCGCTGGCGGGGGACCCAGCGATCGGCGTCGGGCACGGCGTTCAGGAACTCGAGGTACTCCGCGTTGGTGACGGGGAAGCGTCGGATCACGAACGGATCGACCCAGGCCTTCGCGCCCTCTGCCGCGCCCGGGGCCTCGGGGTCGCCGCCGCGGAGGAACCACCCGGCGGGCACGTACACGTCGTCCTCGCCCAGCGTGCCGATCCGGGGGAGGACGATCGGCCCTGCGTCGTGGCCCTTCGGCGGCGTCCGCGTGACGTGGACGCACCGCTCGATGTGTACGGGCACGGTCACCTCCACGCGGCCGGGGCGACGGATCTCCAGGACGTAGGAGCCGGCGGGCAGCTCGACCGCCTTGAGGGGGGTGGTCCCGAGCTCGCGGACCCGATCGCTGTACAGCACGCGCTCGCGACCCACCCACCGGTGCAGCTGCACGGTCGCTCCGGGCGGGTCGGTCGTGAGCGTGAGCCGCCCGTTGCCCGCGAGCCACTCCGCGTGGCGGCCGGTGTCGTAGACCCTCAGGAGCGCCGCGAAGCGGGCCGCTGCTGCGCCGTCGCGGGCGGCCTCGGCCTCTTGGTGGCGCTCCCGGTAGTGATCGGCGAGCAGGGTCCTGGCCTCGGGGAGGCCCGAGTGATGCGTGAGCGCCGACTGTGCGAGCCGGATCAGCTCGACCTCCTGCAGATCCGCCTCGCGCTGGAGGCGCCCCGCCGTGTCCTCCAACGCCCAGGCTGCGCGCTTCTCGCTGGGGGGCGCGCTCGGCGCCAGCGCCTCCAGCAGCCGCTCGGCTTCTCCGGCCAGGATCGCCGACTGGTTGCGCAGCCGCCGCACCTCCGGGCGCAGGGCGTCCGCCCGCGTCGTGTACTCGAGCGCGCGATCGCGACGTTGGGCGCCCTCCAGCCACGCGGTGACGGCGTCCGCGAGGCGCTTCGCGTGGGGGTAGCGCGCGTCGATCTCTCGGGACATCGCGGTGCGACAGATGCGCGTGAGCTCCGAGGGCAGGTTCGCCGGCCCCCCCACGGGGTCCGGCGGGCCCGCGACGAGCTTGCGCAGGACGTCGCGGCCGTCCTCTCCCCGGTACGGCGGGTCGCCCGAGAGGATCTCGTACAGCAGCGCCCCGAGCGAGTAGACGTCGATGGTGGGGGCGAGCTCCGCCGCCTTGCCCTGGGCCAGCTCCGGCGGCATGTAGGCGGGCGTTCCCACCACCCAGCCCGGCGGCGTCTCCAGCAGGTCCGCCCCCGCCCGGGCGACGAGCTCGTCCAGGAGCACGTCCTGGCTGATCTCCGGCTCGCCGTCCACCGACTTCGCAAGCCCCCAGTCCAGGACCAGGGTCTCGCCGTAGTCGCCCACCATGATGTTCTTGGGCTTGATGTCCCGGTGCACGACGCCCCGTGAGTGCGCGAAGGCGACGGTCTCGCAGACCTTGCGGAAGGCCTCGATGAGGCGCCGGAAGGTCCAGCCCGTGGCCCCCGTGCCCCAGGCGCCGCCCCGGGCCGCGCCGTGCACCTCGGCGATCACGTCCGCGAGGGTGCGGCCGCGCACCTCCTCCATCGTGAAGTACCAGCGCCCGTCGGTGAGCCGGCCGATCTCGTGCACGGGGACGACGCCCGGGTGTTCGAGCCGCGCCGTCGTCCGCGCCTCGCGCACGAAGCGAGCCACCGCGGCCGGGTCGCCGTTGTGCTCGTTCCAGAGGACCTTCATCGCCGTGGCGCGCTCGAGCTCCGGGTCCCACACGCGTCGGACCTCGGCCATGCCCCCGGTGCCCACCACCCCGCGATCCTCGTAGCGCTCCTCCCGCGCCACGGGCTGCCGAATCGACACCTCTTCCTCGTCCGTCGCTTCGGGGTCGATGGAGCGGAAGCGGGGTCGTGAGGTCCACTCGGCCGAGCCCTCGGTGGGCGTGAGGGCGGCCTTCACGGTGAGGCGCACCAGCTCACGCAGCTCTTCGGACGCCGCCGCGTCGAGGCCGTGTCGCGCCGCGAAGGCCTGGATGTCGCGTTCACCCGCCAAACGATTCCCCTGCAGCCGGAGTCTACGCGCGCTCGGGCCGGCTATCATTCGACCTCCCCGCCCCGCCCCCCGCGAGCCCCTCATGAACATCTCCGATCTCGGTCCCCTCGAGCGGGCCATCCTCCAGGCCCTCACCATCGGCGACACGCTCGGCGTGCCCCTCGGCCTGCCCGGGGTGTGGCGCCTCCTGCCGCGGTACACCACCCGGCTCTCGAACGTGCGCGAGGCGTTGGCCGCCGGGGGCGCCCTCGACGGGTGGGTCGCGTCGCGGTTGGGCCACTACGCGCTGCGCGACCGCGACGCGCTGCTCGAGGAGCTCGGAGCCGCCCAGGGGCGCGGCCGGGAGCTGTGGGACGGGATGAAGGCCGCGGTGAAGGGCATGTGCAAGCTGCCGTGGATCGAGGCGGTCGCCGTGACCGGGCGCCCGGCGCTGGGCGTCGTCGCCCCCGGGGAGGACGACGTCCGGCTCATCGTGATCGCCGAGGGCGGCCGGGTGCGCCTGGCGCGCTGGGCGATCGGGGCCTATCGCAAGGCTCGGGGGGACGTCGGGGCCCGCATCAAGGTGGAGACGATCGTCGACGCCGACGCGCTCGCGAAGCCCGCGGGCACCCGCTACGACGCCCTGCGGTGGCTGACGCTGCGGCCCGTCATGAACGAGGCCGCCTTCGCCGCGCTGCGTGAGGCGAACCCGTGGATCCACGTCGAGTTCCCCAGCGCCGTCCTCGACACCGCGGGCGGCCTCCCCGACTACGAGGTCGACGCCGGCCGCTTCGACGGGCGCCTCGCGCGGGTCCGGCGGGGCCTGGTCGGCGGCAACGGCGAGTCCCCCGAGGTGACCCCGCTGTTCCTCTCCAACGCCCGGATCCCGGGCGGGCTCGCGGGGCTGGAGGAGTCGCTCCAGAGCTCGCTCGACGGGGACGGCGCCGAGTGTGCGTCGCGGCTCGGGAGCGACGAGTTCGAGGCCGTGTTCGCGCCCCGCTGGGAGGCGGTGGAGGCCTGGGAGGTCGCGGGCGAGGCGGTCGCGCCCCTCACCCCGGTGGACGTGGAGATCGAGCCCGTGGAGACGCCCAAGCGGGCGAAGAAGAAGGCGGCCTCGAAGAAGAAGACGGCCCCGAAGAAGGAGGCGGCCCCGAAGAAGAAGGCGGCCTCGAAGAAGTCCCCGAGGAAGTCCCGGGCGGCGCCCAAGCGTCCGTCGCGCAAGGCCTCGGCGGCCTCGTCCGAGGGCGGTCGACGCTCCCGCGGCAGCGGGCGCAAGTAGGGGCGCGTGACCCGCGAACTGATCCGCTCTCCGAGGGCCCGGCTCCGGCTCGACGGCGCCGCCGCGTGGCTTCGGTCCCGCCCGCGCACCGAGCCGATCCTCGTCGTGGGCCCCACCCGGGAGGCCGCCGCCGAGCTGATCCGCACGGTCACGCTCACGGACGGGGCCCGCCTCGGGGTGCGTCCCGCCACGCTCGCCTGCCTCGCCGCCGACCTCTCGGCGGCCGCGCTGGCCCGGGCCGGGGTCGTCCCCGCGTCGCCGGTGGCCGTCGAGGCGGTCTGCGCCCGGGTCGTCGCTGACCTCGCGGGGACGGGCGGCCTGGGCCGCTTCGAGGCGGTGGCGGAGCTGCCGGGGCTGCCTCGGGCGCTGTCCCGGACGATGCTCGAGCTGCGCGGCGCCGGCTTGGACCTCACGCGCCTCCCGCCGGACATCCGGACCCTCGCCCGTCGCTACGAAGAACGGCTCGACGTAGGTCGATTGGCCGACCGGCCGCTCGTGCTCTTCACGGCCACCGAGGCCCTCCGCGCCGGCGCCCCCGTGCCCGCGTCGGTCCTCCTGCTCGACGTCCCCGTCACGTCGCGCCTGGAGGCCGACCTGGTCCACGCCCTGGCCGATCGCTCCACGTCGATCTTCGCCACCGTGGTGAGCGAGGACGGCGCCTCCGAGCGACGCATGGCAGAGGCGCTGGGGCTGCCCCCCGAGGACCTGCGCCCCGAGCCCGTCGGCGCGCTCACGCGGCTCCAGCACTTCCTGTTCGAGGACGAGCCCCCCGCCAAGGCCGACCTGGGCGACGAGGTGGTCCTGATGTCCGCCCCGGGCGAGAGCCGCGAGGCGACCGAGATCGTCCGCCGCATCCACCGTGAGGCGGCGCTGGGCGTGCCCTTCGACCGCATGGCGATCCTCGTGCGCGCGGGCTCGGCGTACACCTCGCACCTCGAGGAGGCCCTCCACCGGGCGGGGGTCCCCGCGCACTTCGACCGCGGCACCCGCCGCCCGGACACGGCGGGGCGCGCCGTCCTCGCTCTCCTGGCCTGTCGGTCCGACGGCCTCTCCGCCCGTCGATTCGCGGAGTATCTGTCCCTCGGCGAGGTACCCGACGCGGACGACGACGGGGCCCCGCCCGCGGTCGTGCCTGCGCCCGAGCGGTTCGTGGCCACCGATCACGAGCTCACCCGGCCCGTGGCCGAGGGGGTGGACGACGAGGACGAGTGGGACGCCTGGGACGACGAGGCCGACGACGGGGTCCCCGAAGAAGGCCCGGACTCGGCGGGTGAGGCGCCGGACGCCCTCCACCGACCCGTCGTGTTCGGCACCCTGCGGGTCCCCCACCGGTGGGAGCAGCTGCTGGTGGACGCGGCCGTGATCGGGGGTCTCGACCGCTGGCGCCGCCGGCTCGACGGGCTCGACGAGAAGCTGAAGCTGGACCTCGCCGCCGCCGATCCCGAGTCGGTGAAGGCCCACGTGGTGGCGCGGCGCGTGGACGAGCTGGCCAACCTGCGTCGGTTCGCGCTCCCGCTCCTCGAGGAGCTCGCGGCCCTGCCCGACGAGGCGACGTGGGGCGAGTGGCTGCTCCGCATCGGAGACCTCGCGACCCGCGCCGTCCGCGAGCCCGACCGGGTGCTCGCGTTGCTGGCCGAGCTGGCGCCCATGGCCGAGACGGGGCCGGTGGGGCTCACGGAGGTCCGCATGGTCCTCGCGCGTCGGCTCACGGAGATCGTGAGTCGGCCCCGGGGGCGCCGCTACGGCCGCGTGTTCGTGGCGCCCGTGGAGTCCGCGCGGGGGCGGTCCTTCGACGTCGTCTTCGCCCCCGGGCTCTCCGAGCGCGTCTTCCCCCAGAAGGTCGTGGAGGACCCCGTCCTCCTGGACGCCCAGCGCAGCGCGCTCGGGCCGGACCTCGAGCGCAACCCCGACCGGGTGGCGGCCGAGCGGACGGCGCTCCGGCTGGTGGTGGGGGCCGCCGAGCGTCGGATCTACTTCTCGTGGTCCCGCGTGGACGTGGAGCAGGCCCGGCCCCGCGTGCCGTCCTTCTACGGCCTCGAGGTCATGCGCGCCGCGGAGGGCGCGCTGCCCGGCTTCGACGCCCTCGAGCGGCGGGCCGATCAGGTCGGGGCGGCCCGGTTGGGGTGGCCGTCGCCCGACGATCCCCGCGACGCCGTGGACGAGGCGGAGCACGACCTCGCGCTGCTGGGCGCCGTCCTCCGACGTCGCGAGGACGAGGCCGTGGGGACCGCCCGCTACCTGCTGCAGGTGAACCCCTACCTCGAGCGCTCCCTCCGCACCCGGGCGCGGCGCTGGAACCTGCCCGGGTGGAGCGTGAGCGACGGCCTGATCGCCCCTCCCTCGGGCAAGCGCAGCCACCGCGTCGTGGACGGCGCGCGCCCGACGGCCGTCGCCGCGTTGGCCGAGCACCAGCTCCCGCAGCGGTCCTTCTCGGCGACCGCGCTGCAGAACTTCGCGTCGTGCCCCTACCGCTTCCTCCTGCGCACGATCCACCGGCTCGCCCCGCGCGAGGTCCCGGAGCCCATCGAGTACATCGACCCCCTGAGCCGCGGGTCGCTGATCCACGACGTCCAGTTCCACCTCCTCACCGAGCTGCGGCAGGCCGGGAAGCTGCCCGTGGACGCCCAGACCCTCGACTTCGCCCGCGAGCGCCTGGACGTCCACCTGGACACGATCGCGGCGCGCTTCGAGGACAAGCTCGCGCCCGCCATCGACCGCGTGTGGCAGGACGGCATCGCCGGGATCCGCGCGGACCTCCAGGAGTGGCTGCGGCGCATGACGGAGGACGTCGAGTGGGTCCCCCACCGGTTCGAGCTCGCGTTCGGCCTCGCGGGGCGCGGGTACGAGGGGGACGAGTTCAGCCGCGACGAGCCCGTGGAGCTGCCCGGGGGCCTGAAGCTGCGGGGGGCCATCGACCTGGTCGAGCGGAGGCGGGACGGCACCCTGCGCGTCACCGACTACAAGACGGGGCGCGCGCGGGTCGCCCAGGGGGCCGTGATCAAGGGCGGCGAGGCGCTTCAGCCGGTCTTCTACGCGCTCGCCGCCGAGGCGCTGTTCCCGGACAGCCCCGTGAGCGGAGGCACGCTCTACTACTGCACGACCCGGGGCGGCTTCCAGACGACGGTCGTGCCCCTGGACTTCGTGGCCCGTCGCTACGCCGAGGAGGTGGTCACGATCGTGGACGGCCACCTCCAGAAGGCCTTCCTCCCGGCCGCCCCCGGCGAGGGCGCGTGCCGGTGGTGCGACTACCGGACGGTGTGCGGCCCGCACGAGGAGCTCCGCACCAGCCGCAAGGACCCCCGCGGCATCACCAGCCTCATCCAGCTCCGGGAGCGCGCATGACCGCGCCTCTCGCCGACGCCGTCGCCCGCGAGCGCATCGCCTCCGACCTGGACACCACGCTGGTGGTGGAGGCGGCGGCGGGCACCGGCAAGACGACGGCCCTGGTCTCCCGGATCGTCGCGTTGGCGGGATCCGGGACGACCCACCTGAGGCGCGTGGTGGCCGTCACGTTCACGGAGAAGGCCGCGGGCGAGATGAAGCTGCGGCTGCGGGCCGCGATCGAGGAGGCGCGGCAGGCGGCCGAGGCCGTCGAGCGCGCCCGGCTCGACCAGGCGCTGGAGGAGCTGGAGGCCGCGCGCATCGGCACCATCCACTCGCTCTGTCGCGACCTGCTGGGCGAGCGCCCGGTGGAGGCGGGCATCGATCCGATGTTCGAGGTGGCGGCCGAGCCCGAGTCGACGGCCCTGTTCGACGCCGCCTTCGAGACCTGGTTCCAGCGGACCCTCGCCGATCCGCCCGAGGGGGTGCGTCGGCTGCTGCGTCGGCCGGTCTCCTCCAACAGCAGCCCCCGCTCGCTCCTGCGCACGATCGGGATGGACCTGAGCAAGCGGCGGGACTTCCCGGGGCCTTGGCGACGCGACCCCTTCGATCGCGAGCTGCGCATCTCCGAGCTCTTGCGCGCGATGGACGAGCTCGGCGCGTACGTCGACGTGGCCCGGGACAAGCAGGACTACTTCGCCCGGAACCTCGCCAAGGTGCGCAACTGGGTCGACGAGCAGAAGCGCGCCGAGGAGGTGCGGGAGCGCGACTTCGACGGGCTCGAGGCGGGGCTGCGCAGCGTCAAGCGCTGGCGGGAGTGGACGTACAAGGGCTCCGACGGCAAGTTCGGGCCCCAGCGACGGGAGCTCATGGACCGTCGGGACGAGGTGAAGGCGCAGCTCGACGCCCTCGTCGCCGCCTGCGACGCCGACCTCGCGCCGCTCCTGGACGCCGAGCTCCGGCCGCTGGTGGGGGCCTACGAGGAGCTCAAGGCGCGGGCGGGCAAGCTCGACTTCCTGGACCTGCTGAGCAAGACGCGGGACCTCCTCGCGGGCGACGCGGGCGTGCGGCAGGAGCTCCAGCGTCGCTTCTCGCACCTGCTCGTGGACGAGTTCCAGGACACGGATCCCCTGCAGGCGGAGATCGTGCTCCTGCTGGCGGCCGCGGACCCGGACGTCGCCGACCCGACCCTCGTCACGGTGAAGCCCGGGAAGCTCTTCCTCGTGGGCGACCCGAAGCAGTCCATCTACAGCTTCCGACGGGCGGACATCGCCATCTACGAGGCCGTGAAGCAGCGCCTGCTCGGGCAGGGCGCGGAGCTGCTGCACCTCTCCGTGAGCTTCCGGTCGGACCCGCGGATCCAGGAGGCCGTGAACGCCGCGTTCGGCCCCCGCATGCGGGGCGACGGCCAGGCCCGCTACGTGGCGCTCGAGCCGTTCCGTCCCGCGGCGCCCGACGTCCCGGCGGTCGTGGCCCTCCCGGTCCCCGCCCCGTACGCCCACTGGGGGAAGCTCACCAACCGGTCGGTGGAGGAGTCGCTGCCGTGGGCGGTCGGCGGGTGGATCGACTGGCTGGTGAACGAGAGCGGGCGCACGGTCGTCGACCCGTCCACGGGAGAGTCGGTCCCGGTGGAGGCGCGGCACGTCTGCCTGCTGTTCCGCCGCTTCCAGACGTGGGGCCGCTCGGTGACCACGGCCTACACCCGCGAGATGGAGGCGCGCGGCATCCCCCACGTCCTGGTCGGGGGCCGCTCGTTCCACGATCGCGAAGAGACGATGGTGATGCGCAACGCGCTCGCCGCCATCGAATGGCCGGACGACGAGCTCGCGGTCTTCGCCACCCTCAAGGGGCCCCTGTTCGCGGTCCCGGACGACGCCCTGCTCGCCTACAAGTCGCACTTCGCGGGGCAGAGGCGCTACGCGACGCTCAACCCGCTGCGAAACGTCGACGACGAGGTGATGCCCGCCGAGACCGCCGACGCGGCCGAGGCCCTGGCCGTCCTCCGGAAGCTGCACCGCCGCCGCAACCGCCGCCCCATCGCGGAGACGATCACGGAGCTGCTCGAGATCACGCGAGCTCACGCCGGCTTCGCGATCTGGAACGCCGGCGAGCAGGTCCTCGCCAACGTGCTGCGCGTCGCCGACCTGGCGCGACGGTTCGAGGCGGCGGGCGCGACCTCGTTCCGAGCCTTCGTGGAGCACCTCACGGCCGAGGCCGAGCGCGGGGAGGCCCCCCAGGCGCCGGTGGTCGAGGAGGGCACGGAGGGCGTGAGGCTCATGACGGTGCACAAGGCCAAGGGCCTCGAGTTCCCCGTCGTCATCCTGTGCGACATCACGGCCAACGCGACCTCGCGGAACCCTCAGCGGCTCGTCGTGCCCGAGACGCGGACCTGGTACCAGACGCTCGCGGGGTGCGTGCCCACGGAGCTGGCCGAGGCCCGCGAGGAGGTGCTGCAGCGCGAGGCCGAGGAGTCCGACCGCCTCCTGTACGTGGCCGCGACCCGGGCCCGCGACGTGCTCGTGGTCCCCGCCGTGGGCGACGAGCCCCTGGCGGGGTGGGTCGACGCGATGAACCCAGCCCTCTACCCGGCCCCGAAGAACCGACGCCGCCAGGTGGCCGCGCCCGGCTGCCCGCGGTTCGGGAAGGACAGCGTGTCGTATCGACCGGGCAAGGCGCCGACGCCCGCCGCGGGGGTCATCCCCGGGCTCCACCGCAGCGGCTTGGACACCGAGGTCGTGTGGTGGGATCCCGACGTCCTGCCCCGGTCTCGACGCGCGCCTCACGGCCTGCGCCACCAGAAGATCCTGGCGGAGGACGACGGCGGGACCGTCGCCGCCCAGAGCCTCGCCGACCACGCCGCTTGGCGACACGCTCGGACCGAGCGTATCCGCGCCGGGAGCACGAAGTCGATCCGCGTGACGACGCCCACGGATCTCGCCGCGTCGGCCGTCGCCGCGGTGGCCCGCGTGGCGCCCGGCACGGTGCCGCCCCCGCCCGAGCCGCTCCTGTTCACGGAGGCGCCCCGCGACGGGCGACCCACCGGCAAGCGCATCGGCTCCGTCATCCATGGAGCCCTCGAGGACCTCGTGAGGATGACGTCGTCGGGGGTCGAGCCCAGCGATGAGGACGTGGCCGACGTGGTGGCCCTGCACGCGCGGATCCACCTGGCGAGCGACGAGGAGATCGCGGCCTCGAACGACGCCGCTCACGCGGCCCTGAAGCACCCCCTGCTGGTGCGCGCGGCGGCGTCCGCGGAGTGCCGCCCCGAGTGCGAGATCTCCTGGGTGAACGACGACGGCGTGGTCGTCGAAGGCACCGGCGATCTGCTCTTCCGGGAGGAGACCGACGCGGGCTCGCGGTGGACCGTCGTGGAGTTCAAGTCGTCCCTGGAGACGGCCGAGGCGAAGGCGAAAGCCCGCATCCAGCTCGAGACCTACATCTCCGCCGTCCAGGCCGCCACCGGCGACTCGGTCGAGGGGTTCGTCCTCATCGTGTGAGGCGGAAGACTCGCGCTCAGGGAGGCGCGGCGGGGAGGCAGTTGGCCGGGCCGCCCGGGGTGCCGTAGTTGGTGTCCGAGCTGCCTCCCGAGGGGTCCACGCAGGACCAGGAGTACGGCGTGGTGGCCGTGTTCGGGTCCTGCGAGCACCAGTTGCCGGCCAGGTCGTTGGCGACGGCCGTCTCGTCGTCCTGGTGGAGCTGGTAGCTGATCCCGTCCTCGAACACGCTCCCGCTGTGGGTCGTCTCGTCGATGGTCAGCAGCTGGCCGACGTTCGCGGCGTCCGGGCACTTGAGGACGATCGTCTCGGAGCCGGAGTTGTTGAAGCTGATCGACTGGTAGTCGTACACCCAGGGCAGGCCGCAGAGGTCGGCGTCTTCGTGGTTGGACACGAACACCACGTAGCCCCCGGCGGGGATCGAGAGCTCCTCGGCCTCGATCGTGTGGTTGGTGGGGCTGGTGTCGATGTCCTCCAGCACGCAGCCGTGCAGCCGGAGGTCTTCGCCGGTCGTGTTCTTGAGCTCGAACCACTCGGTGTCGCCGAACTCCGGGTCGCCCATGATCTCGGTGATGACGACCTCTTCGGGCAGCGGGTGGCGGTCGGGCACCGGGCACACCGTCGTGGAGGCGCCGGGCGTGCCGGTGGCGATGAGCGGGGGCTCGACTGTGTCGTCCGAGTAGTAGACGTCGCCCGGCTCGGCGAGGCACCAGTGGTCCGGGTTGTCGTTGTCCGCGGCGGTGAGGAAGTCGTCGCTCAGCACCAGGGACGTGCCGTCCGCGGCGTCGTCGTAGGGATCCCAGTCGTAGACGATCTCGTCGATCGTCTCGAAGCCGACGCCGCCGGGGCACTCCACCCGCACCCGCTGCGCGCGGGACGTGACGAACGCCCCCGACGAGCCCAGCCCGTAGGCGTAGTCGGCGAGCAGGCTCGCGTCCGGGGTGATGTCGAGGTCCGTGCGCGCCAACGTGAGGAAGCCGCCCCCGGCGATGGTCGTCTCGCCGCCGCCCACGCCGAAGTCGTGGATGGAGGGCTCCGAGCCGTCCTCCTCCTCCTTCGTGAGGCGACAGCCGAGCAGGCTCAGGTCGTCGCCGCCGGGGTTGTGCAGCTCGAACCAGTTCCGCAATCCGGTGAACCGGGCGATGAGGATCTCGCTGATGACCAGCTCGCCCACCTCGGGGCGGCGCGGGGGCACCGGGCAGGACGGGTTGGCGGCGCCGGGCGTGCCGTAGGACTCGCGGAGGACGTCCTCGATCGTGACCGAGAAGAGCTGGTCGCCGGCGTCCGCGGTGCACCACGCGGAGATGTCGTCGTTGGCCTCGACGTCCGTGGCGTCGGCCGAGAGCGACCAGGAGTAGCCGCGGAAGTCGTCGTTGTACGGCTCCCAGTCGAAGTACATCCAGTCGACCTCGACGATGCCGCCGTCGTCGCCGCCGTCGGGGCAGAGCAGGGCGAGGCTCTGGAGCTCCTCGTTGGTGAACGCGATCGTGCCGTAGGCGTAGGACGAGTGCTGCTCCGGCTCCGTGAGGTCGTAGAACACGTCCGTGTCGGACTTGCTCAGGTGGAGGTACCCGCCCGCGGGGATGACCGTGGAGCCCGTCTCGTAGTCCAGGGTGTGGCGCTTCACGTCGTCCAGGTCGACGATCGAGGCGTCCTCGAGCACGCAGCGCCGCACGTCGATGTCGGCCCCGGTGGGGTTGTGGAGCTCGATCCACTCCCGGAACACGCCGCTCACGTCGCCGATGAGCAGCTCGGTGATGAGGACGTCGCCGGGCCGCACCGGGGGGGCCCCGCCGGGCTCCTCGCAGACCGCGTCGGCGCCGGGCGTGCCGTACTCCACGTCGTCGCCCGCCTCGTAGAAGATCGCGTTGGCCTGGGCGGGGGCCGGGCACCAAGACGCGGGATCGTCGAAGGCGATGGTGTCCTGGGGATCGCCCGTGAACTGCCGTGACCGCCCCCGCGAGATCCGCTCGGCGTCCCAGTTGTAGGTCACGCTCGCGACGGCCTGCTCGCCGCCCTCGCCGTCGGGGCACGCGAGCTCGATCGTCTCGTCGGTGCCGTCGTCGGCGAAGACCACGCCGTCGATGTTGAAGTCCGCGGGGAGGTCCGTCTCGTCCACGCCGATGAAGTCGCCCCGCGCGAGGATCATGAACGCGCCCGGATCGATGGAGATCGCCGCGCCGATCCCGACCTCGTGGTCGCTGTCGCCCAGATCGCGCACCCGGCAGGTGAGCAGCGAGTGACGCGAGTCGGAGACGTTCTTGATCTCCATCCACTGCGGTCGGCTCGTGAGCGGGTCCGCGAAGATCTCGGTGATCGCGAGGGACCCCACGGGGACCTCGGGGTGGATGATCGGGGCGTTGTCGGAGCCGGGCTCGCCGATCACCGGGCAACCCGCGAGCGCGAGGCTCAAGGAGAGGACGAAGAAGGCACGGATCGACATCGATCGAATGCTACCAAGCGGAGGGGTCGCGGGATCGCCGGCGTACGGCAGGGAGGACGAGCAGGGGCAGGAGCGCCGCCGAGCCGCCGCAGTCCGAGCAGCCGTCGCCGTCGGGGGTGGGCTGCTCGAGGCGCTCGTAGCCGAGGCTCACGGAGAAGGGGACGGGGTCCCGCCCGTCCTCGGCGTCCCAGGACGACGGGACCGCGGACGCGGCGATCCAGATCCGATCGCCGGACTCGACGATCACGGCCTCCCGATCCACGACGACCCCCTCGTCCGTGAGCGCGATGAGGACCACCGACACGTCGCCTTCGGACGTGACCGACACCTCGGCGGGCGGGCCTCGGCGCACGAACCAGCGGAACCACTGCCCCGTGGGCTCCAGGTGCGTGTACTCCGCGCCGTCGCGGGCGGGATCCCAGGGCGACATGCGAGGCGCCTCCTCGGGGAGCCAGGACGCGGCGTCTTCGAGCCCGTCGGCCCGGTGGTGCTCGCCCACCAGCACGCGCGTCACCGCGAGGCCGTCGAGGGCGGCGGCGAGGTCCCCGTCCGCGGCGAGGGCGGCGAAGGCGTCCACCACGTCCGGCTCCGGCTCCCACCCCTCCTGGGCCGCGGCCTCCCACAGGAGCGGGCCGGCGAAGGCCCCGAGCCCCACCACCTCGTCGAGGTGCTTCATCCACAGCGCGGCGCCGTACTCGAAGAACCAGTTGTCGAGCTCCTCGCTCCCCTCGCCGGTGAGGGACGAGATCCACGGCGTCGCCTGGAAGTCGCCCACGTCCGCGTCCCAGAACCCGTCGGTCCCCAGCGTCCACGCCTGGGCGGCGGCGGCGGTGGCCTCCCAGATCGGCAGCCCCTCCTCGGTGAAGTCGGTGGCGATCTGCAGCGCGTGGTTGAACTCGTGGACGGTGTACGGGCCCACCCACTCGTCGGGCAGGGAGCGGTCGAAGGCGATCCACGCGGACGCGCTCATGCGCCCGTCGCCGACGTTCGAGTCCTCCCACTCCTCCTGGATCGTGAAGCCCTCCCACTCCCCGAGGTCGGCGAGGTAGATGTCGAGCTCGGGCCCGTCTTCGGCGTCGGGCAGCACGGGCGGGGCGAACCCGAGCGCGTCGACCTGCACGTCCCAGGCGGTCTCCGCGTAGCCGAGGACGGTCTCCGCCAAGGCCTCGTCGCCCGCCTGCGTCCAGTGCACGCGCAGGGGGTGGACGTCCGACACGACGGAGCCGAGCGAAGCGGGCCGCGGCTCGCCCCCACGGACGGCGGGGGCGGGCTGGACGACACAGCCGAGATCCGGCGGCGGCGGCGGCATGTCCCAAGGCATGGGGACAGCGTATAGGCTTCGCCGATGCTCCGAACAGGCACCGCCACGCACTCGCTCCTCGTCGCCCTGACCCTCGCCGTGACCGGCTGCCCGAAGCAGGGCCCCGCCACCGAGAAGGCCGAGCTGGAGGCCGAGATCGCCGAGGCGGACGCGGCCCTCGCGGCGATGACCACCGAGCAGGCGCTGCTGAAGATCGCCCGGCACCAGGACGCCCGGCGCGACGTGTTGGAGATCTACCCCCTGCGAACCCACACGGACCCCGTCGTGCGCGCCGCCGCCACCCGCGCGCTCGGCCTCATCGGCGACCCGGACGCCGCCTCCGCCATCGCGGGCTCCCTCCGCGACACCGACCCCCGGGTGCGGTCCGCCGCTGCCTTCGCGCTGTCGCAGATGCCGACCTGGCGCACGACGACCGTGGAGGGGGCCCTCGGCCCGGCCCAGGCCGAGCAGTGGCTGCTGGAGGCGCTGGAGGAGGAGCTCGAAGGCCCCCCGCGCATGGCCCCCGAGCCGGTCCTCGCCGACGGACCCACCGCCGCTCCGTCCCCGCTGCGCGCGCTCGCTCGGGCCCTCGGGGAGATCGGCCAGGACGACTCCGCCGTCGCGTTGTGGGGGCTCGTGGGATCCACGTCCGAAGCCGAGGACGTGCGCGCCGAGGCCCTGTTGTCGCTCGGGATCCAGGCTCGTCGGGGCGTGGCCGAGCCCGCGCTCACGGTCGACGAGATCGGGAGGCTCGCGCCGCTGCTCATCGAGAAGCGCCCCGCCCTCCAGTGGCCCGCGGCGTACCTGATCTCCCGCGCGGGGGCGGTCGAAGAGGCGGTGGCGAAGGCCGACGGCGTGCTGGCGATCGCCTGGAAGACGGCCGAGGACCCGGACGTGCGGAGCTGGATCCTGCGCTCGATCGGCAAGGTGGGGGGCCCGTCGACCGCGGAGATCCTCGCCGTGGGGGCGGCTCCGGATCGCCCCCTGCGTGAGCGCGTGAGCGCAGGACGTGGAGCCGGCGCGGCGAAGAACGTCGACCTGCTGCTCACCCTCCTGGGCGACCCCGACGCGCTCGTCCGAGACGAAGCCGCGGGCTCCCTCGGGCGCACCGGCGACGACCGCGCCTTCGACGCCCTGATGGAGCGGATCTTCGAGAGCCCGGCCGCTGTGTCGGCCCTGGCGGGGTTCCTGGGCACCGAGGAGGAGCCCGCCTCCGACGAGCGGCTCACGATCGTCCTCGGGGTCGGCGCGGGCATGGCGGGCATGGAGGAGAAGCCGAAGCTGCGGCAGGCCGGATACGGGCTGCTGGCCGCGACCCCGGGCGCGGGGGCCCTGAGCGCGCTCATGGGCAAGGTGACCGTCGCCGACGGCGCCACGACCATGGACGAGCCGGACCCCACGGCCGCCCTGTACCTCGCCCTCGCCGTCTCGCAGCGGACGGAACCCGACGTGGAGGGCGCTCTGCTGGGCTGGCTCGACGGCCCGGATCCCATGCTCGGGGCCGTCGCCGCGGACGGGCTCGGCAAGCGCGAGGGGGCCCACATCACCACCCGGCTCGCGGAGGCCTTCCTGAAGTTCCCCACGGCCGCCGACGCCGAGCGGCGCCTCTCGATCGTGAAGGCGCTGGTGGAGCGCGAGGACACCCCCGCCGGGACCCTGTTCAAGGCCATGCTCGACGACGACGGGCTGGTGCGCGAGGCCGCCACCGCGGGCGTCCGCAAGCAGGTCGGGCTCGCTCGCTCGGACTCCAAGACGGAGCCCCGGCAGCGGGACCTCCCCGACCTCGCCGACCACGCCTGGGGCATGGGTGACGTGAAGGGCGCCGTCGTCACCACGCCCCACGGCGACATCACCCTGCAGCTCTTCGGGGACGTGGCCCCCGGCACCGTCGCCAACTTCGTCACCCTCGCGGAGAAGGGGTACTTCGACGGCCTCCTCTTCCATCGCGTGGTGCCGGACTTCGTGATCCAGGGCGGGGACCCGATGGGCAGCGGGTGGGGCGGACCGGGCCACACGATCCGCTGCGAGTACAACCAGGTGGACTACGAGCGCGGCGTGCTCGGCATGGCGCTGTCCGGCAAGGACACGGGCGGGTCGCAGTGGTTCATCACCCACACCGCGCAGCCCCACCTCACCGGGCACTACACCGTGTTCGGGAAGATGACCGACGGGTGGGACGCGCTGGACGCCGTGCGCGTCGGCGACACGATCGAGAAGGTCGTCATCCTCCGATGATCGATCCGGTCCTGACCGAGCCTCACGTCAGCAACCGGCTGGTGGGCGGCGCCCTCGTGTTCCTCGATCAGCACTTCGACCCGGAGACCGTGGACGCGCTCCTGGCGGAGGCGGGGCTGCCTCGGGAGTACATCGGGGACCGGGAGCGGTGGGTGTCCCTCACGTTCCAGAACCGCTTCAACCACGCGATCAACGTGGAGGCTCGGCGTCGGGCAGAGGCCGACGGCAAGGAGTGGGGCACGAAGGAGTGGTCGCAGCTGTGGTGGGACATCGGGGCGTTCGGCTGGGACCCGGAGGTGCTGGGTCCGCTCTACTCGGTCATCCGAGGGTTCGGCTCGCCCCGCGCCGTCTACCGCGCGATCCCGAAGCTCACGAGCCAGGCGAATCGGAGCCTCTCGTTCGAGGTCGCGGCGGACGAGCCCGGCCGCATGGTCCTCGCGGTTCGGTCCGCCGAGGGGTTCGGTGCGCTCTCGGAGGACCTCGCATGGAACGCCCAGGGGATGTTCGCGTCGCTGCCGGGCGTCTGGGGTCTCCCGAACGCGCGCGTCGACCGGGAGGAGACCCGGGAGGACGGCGACCTCGTGGAGGTTCGATACAGCGCCGAGTACGTCGATCAGGCCACGCGGCTCCCGTGGGCGCTCGCCGACGGGGCTCTGGCGATCGGGGTGATCGTCGGCTTCTTGGCCGGACCGGCCTGGGGCTTCGCGGCGGCGGGAGGCGTGCTCGCGGTCCACGGGCTGCGTCGGGCGAAGAAGGCGGAGTCCGTGCTGGCCGTCGAGGCGGGGCGCATGACGGAGATCTTCGAGGAGTCCGACGCCCGCTACGAGCGGCTCTGGCGCGAGGAGCAGGAGCTGCGTCGGTCGCTCATGGCGTCCCGGAAGCTGTCGGGCTATCTCGCCGCCGACCTGGTGGAGCAGATCCTCGCGAACCCGGACATGGAGCTCTCGCTGGGCGGACGTCGCACCGAGGCCGCGGTCCTGTTCGCGGACATCGTCGGCTTCACCCCGCGCTGCGAGCGGCTCACCCCCGAGCGCGTGATCAAGGAGCTGAACATCTACTTCGCGTTCGTGGACCCCGCCTTCGAGGCCAACGACGGCGTCATCGACAAGCGCATGGGCGACGGCGTGATGGGCGTGTTCGTCCCCCGTGAAGGCGAGACGAACGACGACGTGAAGGTCCGCGCCGTGCGCTGCGGGCTCGACATCCTGCGCGCGCTGCCCGCCTGCAACGAGGCCCTCGCGGCCATCGGCGCGGACCCCATGCAGGTGCGGGTGGGTGTCGCCGCCGGGCCCCTCGTGCAGGGGAACATGGGCAGCGAGTTCAAGCTGGAGCACAGCGTGGTGGGGGACGTCGTGAACCTCGCCGCCCGCCTCGAGGGGGCGGCGGACCACGGCTCCGTCCTCGTGGACGAAGGCTCGCTGCCCGCGGATCTCGACCGCGTCGGCCCGCACGAGCGGGGCGAGGGGCGGACGATCCGGGTGAAGGGGAAGACCGACGACATCCGGGTCGTCGGCTTGGTGCCCGCCGGGGACTGAGCCCCGGGGCAGGGGTGCCTACGCGGCGGGCTTGATGGCCACGCTGGTGGCGACGATCTCCCAGACCTTCTCGGCGTCCTTCTCGGGCATCGCGTCCGGGTTCCGGCTCTCGGACTTGTAGTGCTCGGCCGTCTCCTCGTCGACGGCCTTCTCGCGGAGGGTGCCCTCGAGCGACGCGGTCTTGCCCGCGCAGTCGCGGTCGATGCCGAAGCCGTGCTCCTTCATCGTGACGCGGATGTTGGCGTCGCCCTGCTGCACGACCAGCCAGCAGCCCATCTTGCTGCACACGTCGGCCACGGTGCCCTCCACGCGCACGACGGTGTCGGTGCTGCCGTCGGCGCCCGCGATCGCAGCGCTGAGGGGCTGCGCCTCGGTGAGGGTGAAGTCGGCGCCGAACATGGTCCAGCCGTCGACCTCGCGGGGGTTGCCCGCGGCGCGCATCTTGTCGAAGCCGGTGAGCTCCTCGCCGGCCTCGCCGTGGTGCCCGTGGCCTTCGCCGCCCTCGTGGGCGTGGCCGTCCTCGGCGGGCGCGGCGTCGGCGGGCGGGGCAGCGTCGGCGGCGGGCGCGGCGTCGGCGTGAGGCGCGGCGTCGGCGTGGTCGTGTCCGTGGTCGGAGTCCGAGCCGCCGCAGCCGAGGAGGGCGAGGGCGGCGGCGACGAGGGTCGTGGAGAGCAGCTTCATGATCTTTTTCCTCCGGTCGCGCCGGCGGCCGCGTCGGCCGATCGCGGGCGAACCGAGGGGGCATTTAGCAGACCCGGCCGGATCTTTCCCTTGAATAACCGCGCGTGAGTGCGCGTCTTGTAGAGCGTGAGCCGTCACCAGCGCAGGGGCGGCGAACGGAGGTGGGCGTGAGCCGTAGGTACTGCAGCCGCTGCTTGATGTCGTTCGGGCCGATGGATCCGACGCGTTGCCGGCGTCGAAGCTGCGAGCGCAGCCGCCCGCCCACCGGCTGGCCGATGTTCCTGACCGAGGGCGACCTCGTGGACGACCGCTGGCTCGTGGACGAGATCCTCGGCATGGGCGGCGCGGGCATCACCTACCGCTGCTTCGACCAGGCCACCGGCGAAGACGTCGCGCTCAAGTACCTGCACCCCGACCGGCGCTCCGGCGTCCTCGCCCACCGCCTCGCGATCGAGGGCGAGGTCCTCGAGCTCCTGAACCACCCCCACATCGTCCCCTTCCGCGCCCTCAAGGTCGGGGGCACCGGGCCCTGCTACCTGGCCACTGCGCACCAGTCGGGCGGCTCCCTGGAGGCGTGGATCCGTCGCGACGGCCCCCTGTCCCCGCGGGCCGTGCTCGCCGTCGGCCGTCAGCTGGCCTTGGCGCTGGAGTACGTGCACGCGGGCGGGATCGTCCACCGCGACCTCAAGCCGGGGAACGTCCTCATCGAAGAGCGGGACCCCGAGGCGCCCGTCGTGCGTCTGGCCGACTTCGGCATCGCCCGGATCTACAAGAGCGCGCGGGCCGAGATGAGCATCACGCGCACCGGCGCCTTCATCGGCACCCCGGAGTACGCCGCGCCGGAGCAGATCCGGGGCGAGAAGGGGATCGGCCCGGCGGCGGACGCCTTCGCCCTCGGCGCCCTGCTTCACTACTGCGCGTCCGGGCGGGCGCTCCTGTCGCGTCGCAGCATCCTGGACTGGGACGCGTTCCGGGCCCGGGAGTGGAAGCCGTCGGACCGCCCGCGCCTCACCTCCCTGGCGGAGACCGCGGACGACATCACCTTCCTCGCGCTGCTCGACCGGGTGATCGATTCGCTGATGTCCGAGTCGCCGTCGGCGCGCATGGAGATGGCGGACGCTGCCCTGGCGCTGGGGGCCATGCACGACGAGCTCGCCCCCGAGAACCAGGCCCCGCTGCACCCCCCGACGCTGGTGTCCCTGCACGAGGACTGGTCGGACCTGGACGAACCGCAGGAGGTCGACGCGCTCGAGGCGCTGGTGCCCAGCATCGAGGTGCCCACGGTGCGGGACGAGCTCGACGAGACGGTCCCGAACCTCGCCGCGATCGTCCCCGCGCCCTCGGAGCCCGCGCCGAGGCCGTCCCTGAGCCCCGCCTCCGAGGGGCGCGGAGCGGACGACGTGGAGTGGCCTCCCCCCGCCGTCCGCCGTCGTCGTCGCACCGTCAGGTTGGCCCTCCTCGCGGCCGTGCTGGTCGTCGGGCTGCTCGCGTGGCCGGGGGGTCTCGCCGCCCTCGTCGGGCCCGAGGGCATGGCGATGCTCCCGCCCCCGATGCAGCGGCTCGTCGCGGCGGTGAGCCCGTCGGACGTGGACGCCGAGACGCTGGACGCCCTGGACACGCTCGATGAGCGCCCGGTGCTCACCTCGAGCACGGACGAGGTCACCCAGGCCCTCGCCTCGCCCGCGCCGCTGAAGCTGATCGAAGAAGAGAAGGTCCCCAAGCGCCGCGGCCTCCGACCCCCGCTGCCGCTGCCGAAGCCCGCCCTGTTGGCCCGGAAGCCCCTGAAGGTCACGGGCGACAAGCCGACCGGTCGGAAGGCCGTGGACCAGCGCGCGGGCCGCACGAGGGCGAAGCGCGGCACGTCCTACTCATCACCCACCCGCACGGCCGCGCCGGTCCCTGCGCCCGAGCGAGATCGCCCCGACGGGATGACGGACGCCACGCGCATCGAGACCCTCCCCGACGAGGGGCTCGCGCTGCTGCGGGACGACGGCGCGGCCCTGTCCGGTCGCATCGAGCGGGAACGTCGTGAGGCCGACGAGCGCGCCCGTCGACGCGTGGAGGAGGCCTCCGCCGAGGCGGCTCGGATCGCGCGCGTGCAGCGTCGGATCGACCGAGTGTTGGCCGAGGTCGAAGCGTCGCGCAGCCGGGCTCACCGGCACGACGACTCATCCTGCTCCCACTGAGCGCGGAGCGGGTCCGCCGCCGCCCCCCCTGGCTCCAGACGGTCGGGGAGGACCTCAGCGTCCGCATCCCTTGGGCGGGTTCTGAGGGGCGCCTATGCTGTGTTGCACCCGGTCGAGTCGGCGGGGGAGGTTCGGATGGCACTCATGAGGACGATGCGCTCGAGGTCGGCGGTGCTCTCCGGCCTGCTCCTCTGCGCTGGGTGCCCGGGCCCCTTCTCCGAGCCGACTCCGCAGGCCGGGGATGATCTGGATGCCGACGGCGACGGTTGGGTCGACTCGGAGGACTGCGACCCCGCGAACCCGGACGTCCATCCAGGCGCAACCGAGCGATGCAACGGCATCGACGACGACTGCAGCGGGGCTCCCTCCGACGACGAGGCCGACGAGGACGGAGACGGGCACCGACCCTGCGCCGGCGACTGCGCGGACGACGACCCCGAACGTCATCCCGAGACGGAGGAGCTGTGCAACGGGGTGGACGACGACTGCGACGGCGAGCTTCTTCAGTTCGAGGACCCCGGGGCCCCGACCCCCGACCTCGACGAGGACGGATGGACCGTGTGCGACGGCGACTGCGACGATGAAGACTCCACCCGCAGTCCGGGAACCCCTGAGGCGGCATGCAACGGCGTCGACGACGACTGCGACGGAGCGCTGAGCGAAGACGAGACAGACGCGGACTTGGACGGCTGGATGCCGTGCACAGGCGACTGCAACGACGATGTCGCCGCGGCACATCCCGGGGGAACCGAGCAGGCGGACCGGGCAGACGACGACTGCAACGGCGTCGTGGATGACTGCCCTTGGACCGGCTCGGCACCGAAGGGGACGGTCTCTGTGGGAGACAGCGTCCATGCACGCTTCACCGGCGGAGACCTCGGTGAGTTCGTGGCCGGAGCAGGCGACGTGAACGGCGACGGCTACGACGACATCCTCCTGTCGTCTTCGGGAGCAGGAGCCTTCGGCTACTTGTTCTACGGACCGTTCTGCCCCGGCGAGTATCCGGCGAGCTCGGCCGACGTATTCGTCGAGCACACCGGCGCGGTCGGGAGCTGGACGGACTGGAAGCTCGCCGGAATGGGTGACCTCGATCAGGACGGCTTCGACGATTACCGCGTCGGCGACTACGTCTACTTCGGGCCGCCCGAAGGGGAAGAGACGACGCTTCAGGGCATCTTCGTCCGCGAGGGTCAGGCCGCATACCACGTCCCCGGAGACGTCATCATCAACGCTGGTGACGTGAACGGCGACGGGTGGGACGACATGGCGTCGAGTTTCCCGGGCGGCGACGGGCAGGTGTGGATCTGGCATGGACCGTTTCTGGGGGGCCCGAGTCAGGTGTCCCTCACCACCCCCGACGCCGTGCTGAGCGGCGAGAGCGGGAGCAACGCCGGTCACTCGCTCGCTGCGCTCGGCGACTACGATGAGGACGGCACCGACGACCTAGCGATCGGGGCCCCGGCGTGGGGCGACCAAGACGAAGGTGCCGCCTATGTCGTTGCCGGGCCGACCATCGAGGACCGCGATCTGGTCGACGAGATCCGGTTGCACTCGACGACGTCCTGGCTTCAGGCGGGTTGGACTGTCGCAGGAGGTGAGGGAAACGGAGTGGTCTTGGTCGGCGCCTTGGAGCCCGGCGGGCTCGCCTACTTGGCCACCATCCATGGAGTGAGTTCGTCGGGAGCCTTGGACCTCCAGGCGGACCCGCTCGAGGTCGCTGGTGCACACCTCCTGGGCATGTCGGTAGCCGCTCTGGGCGACATCGACGGGGATGGGGGCGCGGACTTCGCCATCGGTGACAACGGGGGCCTCGGGCCAGCGGGGTCTCCGGAAGGGGTGGTCCACCTCCTATACTCGGATGGGTGCGGATCCCCTGGTGCGACGGTCCATTCGGGCCACGTAGCGG
>CAZUHI010000027.1:0-35383 GCA_964620495.1 uncultured Rickettsiales bacterium
CACGGCCTTGCTGGCGACCACGACGTTCCCGGGCTTCAGGTCCCGGTGCAGCACGCCGTGGCTGTGTACGGTCGCGACGGCCCCGAAGATGCGACTCAGGAGCCCCAATCGCCTCGCCGTCGACGGGTTCTCGGCCGCGATCCAGGCGTCGAGCGTGGGGCCGTCCAGCAGCTCCATCGTGTAGTAGGGCCGCCCGTCCTCGTGTACGCCGTAGTCCCAGGTCCGCACGATGTTCGGGTCCGCGAGCTCGCGCGTGATCCGCGCCTCCCGACGGAAGCGCTCCTCGGCGTTGTGGACCAGCGCCTCGGGATCCAGCAGCTTGAGCGCGACGGAGCCCGTGAGCATCAGGTCGCGCACCCGGTACACCGAGGACGTCGCGCCCCGCCCGAGCAGCCCCTCGACGATGAAGCGTCCGTCGATCGTGGTGCCCCGCACGATCGGCTTGTCGCGCGTCAGCTCGGTGATGCCGGGGCCGCTGATCTCGGGGATCGGGATGTTCACGAGGGTGCTGTCGGGGAGCTGCTTGTAGCTCAGGATCTGCCGGATCGCCTTCGGGTCGATCCGCCCCTTCACGAACGCCGTCACGCCCGCGGCGAGCAGGTTGTCGAACAGGGTCTCGTCCGCCCGGTCGTAGCTCACGGCGACGAAGCGCGGGACCACGTTCGGGGCGAACTCCACGACCATCTTGGCGAGCGTAAGCCCCTGGAGCCGGTGCCAGCTCTCCACGAACACGATCGCGGGCTCCTCCTTGCGGATGGCGGGCATCGCCTCCGCGAGGCCTCGGCGGACCTGGGTCCGGTAGCCCCACTTGTGCAGCGGCGGCACGTACCGCCACGACTCCTCGGGGTCGTCCAGCACCACGAGCGCCAGCGGCCCGTCGCGCGGGGGCGCCACGAAGGGGATCCCGCCCGCCGGCGGGTGCTCGCGCCCGTCCCCGGTGACCCGAATCCGACGCATCTTGAACGTGCCCGTAGCCATCGTGAGCTGCACCTCCCCGGGTCGGGGGGTGGGGGCACGCGGGCGCTGCGGAGGGAGCTTCGCCATCTGCCGGAGTGTAGATCAGCTCGGGCTTCGGGTACGGGAGGCGGCGGTGGGCGGAGTAGGATCCCGGCGATGCTCCCGCGCGCACTGTCGACCCTCGCTCTGGTCCTCCTGGTCGGCTGCCCGTCCCCGGTCGGCGACGACGACACGGCCCCCGGTCCGGACGACGACGACGCGACCGACGACGACGACGGGACCGACGACGACGACGCGGACGACGGCTGGCGGAGCGTCCTCTATCCCGGGGACTGGACCCCCGCCGACACCGTCGACGGCCGCTTCCTGCACGACTTCTCCTACGCCGGGTACCGCCTCGGGGACGCGCCGCCACTCAATCGGGTCGTGCCCACCCTCGACGTCCGGGACTTCGGCGCCGACCCCACCGGCGCCACGGACGCGACCGCCGAGGTCCAATCCGCCATCGACGCCGCCACGGAGCCGTGCGACATCCTGCTGCCGGCGGGGGAGTACCGCTTCGACCGGACCCTGCGGATCACCACCGACGGGGTCGTCCTACGGGGCGAGGGGGTGGGCGTCACCTCGCTGTGGTTCACGGCGGTCGAGGGCATGTCGGACCGCGGCCACGTCGCGTTCGCGGGCAGCGTCCAGCGGGGCGAGGATCACCTGCTGGCGGAGGATGGAGTCCCCCGCTCCCACGACGTGGTGGTGGCCACGCGCGGCGACCTGGACGTCGGCGTGGAGGTCGCGGTGGGCTGGACCATCAGCGAGGCCTTCGTCGAAGAACACGGGATGACGGGCACCTGGGAGGTCTTCAACGGCACCTGGCGCCCCTTCTTCCGGCGCACCGTCGTGGCCGTGGAGGGGGACGGCCCCTTCGTGGTGACGCTCGACGTCCCCCTCCGCTACCCCGCCCTCGTGCGCGACGGAGCCTCCCTGCGCGTAGAGAGCGGGTACCTGCGCGAGGTGGGGGTCCGGGACCTCTCGATCTCCACCGCCGCCACGCGCGACGAGGCGCTGTCGGTCGATCGCACCCACGCGATCCGCATGGAGGGCGTGGCGGACGCGTGGGTCTCTCGGGTGGACTCGTGGGAGTCGCCCCAGTCCGAGGACGGCCGCCACCTGCTGTCGGGCGGGATCGCGATCGTGCACAGCAAGCGGGTGACGGTGGCGGACTCCACCATGGGGCACGCGCAGAACCGCGGCGGGGGCGGCAACGGCTACCTGTTCGAGGTCTCCCGCAGCTCCGAGGTGTTGTTCCGGGACCTCGCGGGCATCGCGGGTCGGCACAACTTCATCCAGAACTGGGACTTCGGGACGTCCGGCACCGTGTGGCTGCGGACCACGTCGCGAGAGGGGTTCGCGGCGTCCACGGACAACGAGTCTCTCGGGCTGGTGGGTCTAAGCGAGTACCACCACAGCCTCGCCATGGCGAACCTCGTGGACGACTCCACCACCGACGACGGCTGGGGCGCCGTGAACCGCCGCGGCTGGTCGAGCGGGGCGGGCCACAGCGCCACCCAGAACGTGTTCTGGAACCTCCGCGGCGAAGGGATCGTGCGCTCCTTCCAGTACGGCGAGGGCTACGTGATCGGCACCGCGCCCACGCTCGACGTGCAGGCGGAGGTCGGGGGCGACTGGGACTTGTTCGGCGCGGGCGACGGGACGTCTCCGGACGACTTCCTCGAAGGCATCGGCGAGGCCGCCTCCCTGCGTCCGCAGTCCCTGTACGAAGACCAGCGGGCCCGTCGCGTCGCGCGGTAGAAGTAGTCGACGCCCACGTCGACTAGCATGGGCGCCCCGGAGGGCCCGCATGACCCCGTTGCTCCGCCTCGCGCTCCTCGTCCTCGCCGTCGCCGCGACGTCGTGCGTGCAGCCGCTCACCTTCTGCACCGTGGAGGGCACGCAGGACCTCATCTATGCCCGCGAGGAGTGCCCCGCCGCCTGCTTCGTCGACGCCGACGGAGACGGATACGGCTCGACCTTCCACGAGCTCGCCGAGGGCGAGGAGTGCAGCCGGGAGAACGGCCTCACGAACCGCGAGGGTGACTGCGCGGACGACGACGACAACCGCTTCCCGAGCAACCCCGAGGTCTGCGACGGCCGCGACAACGACTGCCTGCCGCTGGCGGAGCACACCGAAGACCAGAGCGGCGAGCCCGACTTCGACACCGAGTCCGAGGAGGAGCAGGGCGAAGGGACGATGATCTTCTCGTGCACCCCGCCCGCCGCGTTCAGCGAGGAGGAGGGCGGCGGCGCGCTCCCGGCGGACGAGATCCGGTTCTTCCTCCGCGGCGGCGGCCACATCAACGGGTCCCCCGTGGACGCGCGCAACTTCGAGGTGCAGGTCGCGGGCGGGGAGGACCTCCGAGGGCTGCTCAAGTTCCGCGCCGTGGTGAGCCCCGGCGTGGCCCAGGACGTGTACGGCGCGGCCGTCGGGTCCTGGGCGGTGGAGCACTCCCGGTCCTTCCACCCGGTCTTCGGCGACACCGGGGGCCCGGTGATGGAGGAGATCGCCCCCGGGTACTTCGACTTCGAGGTGGAGGTGGGCACCACGCTCGACCTGACCGCCCCGGAGTACGACGGCGACGCCGAAGAGAGCGCGAACCTGTACCAGCTCACCCTGGCGGCGTCGGGGTGGCTGGGGGAGAGCGACCACGTGGCGTCCCTCACGGACGTCTTCTACTGCTGCGAGCCCGGGGACCTCGACTGCTCCTGCGAGGCCGTCTTCGCGGACACCTGGGACCCCTTCGATCCGCCCGACGGCCCCGGCCCCGTGGAGGAACTGCCGCCCCCGGCGGACCTCGCGGACCTCGACGCCCTGGACCTCGCGGCCTGTCGCTCCTACGGCGCCGCCCGGGTCCCGATCCTGTTCCGGTCCATCGGGCCCAACAACGCGAGCTGCAGCTTCGAGGACGACGGGCCCTGCGTGCCCCTGGTCGAGGGGTTCCAGATCGGGTGTTCGTTCGTCTCGATCGTGGTGGAGGACGACTGAGCATGCGCGTCGCCCTCCTCCTCCTCTCCCTCCTCCTGCCCGCCACGGCGACGGCGTCCACCCGGGTCGTCTTGTACGAGGACGGCGAAGACATCCAGGCCCGGGTCGAGGCCGCGTGGCTCACCCAGTTCGGCGACGACATCGGCGTGCGCTGGGTGGGCGTGAGCGCCGTCTTCCCGACGGACGAAGCCATCTCCGTCCTGGGCGACGTCGACCTCCACGGGTGTGAAGGCGAGGGCCGCACCGTCGACGACTTCGAGGCGGCCAGCGCGGCCGTGATCGACGAGGTCACGGGCATGAACTACGAGGGCGCGGGCGTGGCCATCGAGGGCGTGACGGCCATGTTGCCCTGCCTCACCGAGACCCCGTCGGCCGAGCAGCTGGGTCGCTTCCACTTCATGCGCGGGGTCGTCGCCTTCTACGCGGAGGGGCCGGGCAAGGCCGTCGAGCGCTTCGAGGAGGCGCTGCTCGTGTCGCCCTTCCTGCAGTGGGACACCCGGTACCCCCCGCCCGTGAAGCCGAGCTTCGACGAGGCGATCGTGAGCGCCATCGCCGCGAGGTCCGCGTTCCTGTCGATCTCGCCCCGCGTCACCTCCGACGGCACGCTGCGGATCGACGGGGTGGCGGTCGACCCGCGGACGCGGACGCGATCGCTGTACGTCGGCACCCACCTGCTCCAGTGGACGACGCCCGACGGCGCCGCGACCCGGACCTGGGTCGCCGAGCTGGAGGCGGGGGACTCGCTCGCGCTGGTGGAGCGCGCCGACGCCGTCGCGATGCTGCTGGAGGGGGACGCGGACGACGCCGTCACGGAGTTCACCCAGGCGCAGGTGCTCGCGCCCGTGGAGCGCAACGCGGGGGGCGTGCTCTACGTCGCGAACGCCATGGACGTCGTGGCCTTCCACAGCTTCGATCCCATCGGGTCGCGATGGCGTCCCGTCGACGTCCTGGCCCTGGAGCGGTACACCCTCACGGGCGACCGGATGCGCACGGCGGGCACCGTCATGAGCGTGGCGGGCGGGCTCGCCCTGGGCTTCGGCGCCGCGGTGGCCACCCTCGGCCGCGTGGGCGCCTCGAGCGCGCACGACGAGGTCTTCGACCCCGCCACCGGCCAGGGCAGCCGCGGCAAGCTCAACGACGCGCTGACCGACTACAACTACCTGCGCGACTTCGCGAACACGGGCAGCGGCGTCGCCGTCGTGGGCGGAGCGCTGCTGGTGGGCGGCATCCCGCTCGCGATCTTCGGCAACCGCCGCGCCCAGGGGGCCGGGTTCCACAAGGCGACCAGGACCAAGTGAAGCGTTCTCCGGGCATCCGCCGCGAGGTCGTCCTCGTGGGCGGCGGCCACAGCCACGTGCAGGTGCTGCGGTCCCTGGTCATGAAGCCCGCGGAGGCGGCGCGGGTGACCGTGGTCCTCGACCGCCCCGTGGCCATCTACTCGGGGATGGTGCCCGGGTTCGTGGCCGGTCAGTACGAGCGCGCGGAGCTCGAGATCGACGTGCGCCCCCTCGCCCGTCGGGCGGGAGCTCGGGTGATCACCGCCCGCTGCACTCGGGTCGACGCCCACGCCCGGCTCGTGCACCTGGAGGGGCGCCCCCCGATCCGGTACGACCTCGCGAGCATCAACGTGGGCTCGGTGGTCGCGAGCACGGAGCTGCCGGGCGTGGACGCCTACACCGTCGCGACGCGCCCCATCGGCCGGTTCGTGGACCGGCTCGAGACGTCGCTCGCCCACCTCGATCGCGACGGACCGCTGCGCCTCGTCGTCGTGGGCGGCGGCGCGGGCGGCATCGAGCTGGCCTTCTGCACCCGCGAGCGACTCCTCAACGAGGGGGTGGGGGCCGTGCACGTGACCGTCGTGGAGGGCGAGCGGATCCTGCGGGGCCGCCCCGAGACGGAGCGCGGGTCGGTGCTTCGGGCCGCCGAGGAGCGCGGCATCGACGTGTGCGAGAGCACCGCCGTCGTGGTCGTGGAGGACGACGCCGTGGTCCTGGAGGACGGCAGCCGCATCCCCTCCGACCTCACCCTCTGGGTCGCGGGGGCCGCTCCGCCGCCCCTCGTCGCCGCCTCGGAGCTGCCCACCGACGCCGGCGGTTTCATCCTCGTGGAGCCGAACCTCGAGGTGCGCGGGTTCCCGGGTCTGTTCGCCGCCGGCGACTGCGCGGTGCCCGCGAACCGCCTCGACATCCCCAAGGCGGGGGTCTACGCGGTCCGCCAAGGGCCCGTCCTCACCGAGAACCTGCGTCGGGCGCTGGCCGGGCGTGAGCTCCTCCCGTACCGCCCGCAGCGGGACTTCCTGTCGCTGCTCAACCTCGGCGACGGCCGAGCGATCGCGTCGAAGTGGGGGTTCAGTGGCGACGGCGAGTGGGCCTGGCGGCTCAAGGACTGGATCGACCGTCGGTTCATGGACAAGTTCCAGGTCCTGCTGCCGGACGGCGAGCCGGCCCTCGCGTTCCAGAAGGGCATGCCCGTCATGGAGCCGATGGACGCCGCCTGCGGGGGGTGCGCGGCGAAGGTCGGCGCGTCCGCCCTCTCGACGGCCCTGGCGCGGCTGCCCGCGGCGCCCGCCCCGGACGTGGACGTGGTGCTCGGGGTCGCCGACGCGGACGACGTGGCCGCCTTCCGTCGCGGAGGCGAGCTGGTGGCCCAGACCATCGACGCGTTCCCCGCGTTCGTCGACGATCCCTGGCTGGTGGGCCGCGTCGCGGCCGCCAACGCGCTGTCCGACATGCAGGCGAAGGGCATCGCGCCCAAGACCGCCCTCGCGCTGGTCACGGTCCCCGACGACGACATCGAGGAGGAGGTCCTCTTCCAAGCGCTGGCGGGCGCGCGCAGCCTCCTGGACGGCGAGGGCGTGGCGCTCCTGGGGGGCCACAGCACCGTCGGACCCGGGCTCGTCGTCGGCTTCTCGGTGACGGGGTTCGGCGACCGCGTGGCCCGCAAGGGCGGCCTCGAGGACGGGGATCTGCTGATCCTCACCCGCCCGTTGGGGACGGGCGTGCTGTTCCACGCGGACATGGCCGCCGGCGCGGCGGGGCCCTGGATCGACGAGGCGGTGCGGTGGATGGTCCGGGGCAACGGCCCGGGCGGACGGGTCCTCGCGCAGCGCGGCGTGACGGCGGCCACCGACATCACCGGGTTCGCGTTCGCGGGCCACCTCCACGAGATGCTGATGGGCTCCGGGTGCGCCGCGCACCTCGATCTCGAGTCGCTGCCTTCCCTCCCGGGGGCCCTGGAGCTCCTGGCCCGGGGGGAGCGCTCGACCTTCCACGAGCCGAACCGCCGGATGCAGCGCGCCGTCTCGGCCACCCCCGCGCAGCAGGCCGACCCGCGCTACGAGCTCATGTTCGATCCGCAGACCGCCGGGCCCCTGCTGATCGGCGTGCGGGAGGGCCGCGCGGTGCCCCTCATGGAGGCGCTGTCCGCGGCCGGGGAGGTGCCCGTCGTCGTCGGGCGCGCGTTCGCGGATCTGGGCGGCGCCGGGGTCCTGCACCTCCGATAGCGCGCCCACCCGGCGGCAGAGTCGGTACCTTGGAGCGCACCTGCGACGGCCTCGACAGCGACTGCGACGAGGCGCCCAGGTGAAGCTGGTGGTGCAGACCGGCGGCGGCGTCGCCTTCGGCTGGGAGACCCGGGTGCTTCGGGTGTACTAGCCTTGCGGCATGGGTCCGCACCTCAATGAGTGGTTGAGCCTCGCGCTCCGTTGGCTCCACGTCGTCGCGGGCGTCGTGTGGATCGGCGAGTCCTTCTACTTCATGTGGCTGGACGCCAGCCTCGAGAAGCTCGACGACACGCCCGAAGGGGTGAAGGGCGAGTCGTGGTCGGTGCACGGCGGCGGCTTCTACCGGGTCCTCAAGTTCCAGGTCGCGCCCCCCGTGATGCCCAAGACGCTGCACTGGTTCGTCTGGGAGGCGATGACCGCCTGGGGGTCGGGGATCTTCCTCCTCGCGGTCGTCTACTGGATGCAGGCCGAGGCCTACATGGTGGACCTGGGCGTCGCGGACCTCTCGGCCATGCAGGCGGTGGGCGTGGGGCTGGGGTCGATCCTGCTGGGGATCACGGGCTACGAGATCGTCGTCCGCAGTCCGCTCAAGTCGAACCACGCGGCGGTGGGGGCGGTCCTCGCCGCCTACTTCGGCGCGTGGGCGTGGGGCCTGTCCGAGCTCCTGGCGCCCCGCGCGGCCTACATCCACATGGGCGCGATGCTGGGCTCGGTGATGGCCAACAACGTGGCCGGGGTCATCATCCCCAACCAGCGAAAGATGGTGAAGACGATGGTCGACGGCGGGGTCGTGGATCCCGCGCTGGGCGCCATCGCGAAGCTCCGCAGCACGCACAACAACTACCTGACCCTGCCCGTCATCTTCGTGATGATCAGCAACCACTACCCGTCGACGTACGGGCACCCGTGGAACTGGCTGGTCCTCATCGGGCTGTTCTTGGTGGGCGCGCTGGCGCGGGTCTTCTTCAACCTGCGCAACAGCGGCAAGGACATGCCCGCCCTGCTCGTCCTGGCGTTCGCCGGGTTCGTGGCGACGGCGCTGCTCACGGCGCCGTGGCCGAAGGCGGAGGAGGCGCCCGCGACCGGCGAGGCGACCCCGGCCCCGGAGGTCCCGTCGTTCGCGGAGGTCGAGGTGCTGATCGCCGAGCACTGCCGCGGCTGCCACTCGGCGAACCCGACGGACGACATCTTCAAGGTCGCTCCGCTGGGCGTGAAGTACGACACCCCCGCCGAGATCCGCGCCAAGGCGACCCTGATCAAGACGCGGACGGTGGACACGAAGACGATGCCGTTCGGGAACAAGACGGGCATGACGGACGACGAACGCGCCCTGCTGGGCCGCTGGATCGACGCCGGTGCGCCGGGGCCCGAGTGAGGAGCGACCGATGAGCGACGACGAACTCCCCGGACCGCCCCTGCGCCTGCCCCCGCGGCCGAAGCCGCCGAAGAAGCCGGTGCGTCTGGGCGTCGCTCCCACGCCCCCCGAGGTGACCCAGCCGACGGCCACGGAGGACGAGGGGGAGACGTCCTACGCAGGCCTGGGCATGGAGGCGTCCCACGACCCCGAGGACCTCGGGTCGTCTCCGCGGATCCCGCTCGCCGCCACCGCCCGGTCCCTGCCGCCCGCGCCCGGACCGCTGGGCGAGCCCCCCGTCGAGCTGCCCCAGCAGGGGTGGTCGGAGCCGCTCGCGCTCTTCCGCGGGGCGGAGGAGTGGACGGACGAGCACGTCGGGTACCTCGCGGCGGCGCGACGGGTGCCCCCGGAGGTCGTGAAGGTGCGCATCGGTCGGCTGCTCAGCCGAGGCCGTCAGCCCGGCGGGAAGTGGGCGCAGATCGAGCTCGATCGTCTCAGCGACGAAGCCGCCGCGGCCAAGTGGCGGACCCGTCACGTGCCCCGGAGCGCCACCCAGGACGGCGCGGATCGCCACTCCGCCTGGCTCGAGGCCCTGGAGCGCGGGGACGCCTCCCGCACGCCCGTCATCGAGGACCGCGACCTGCTCGTGCTGGCGTCCGCCTGGGAGATCTCCGTCGACGCGGCGATGGTCCGCGCCGGCCGCGCGCTCATGGCGGGCAAGGAGGAAAGCGACGCCCTGGCCGCGGAGCTGCGCGCCACCGACGACGAGCGCCGCAAGGCGATGGAGGTCGCGTCCAACGTGAAGCTCACGCGGGACGAGGCGCGGATGCTGGGCGACTACTTCGCCCTGGAGTCGGAGCGGTGGGTGACCCGCGACGGGGTCGCCTATCGAGGAGTGGCCCCGGCCGAAGAGGCGATGGTCCTCGTGGGTCGAAAGTTCGTGCGCGACCAGGTGAGGGTCGGCAGGGGCCGGCCCAAGCCGCTGCAGCAGCTGCTGGACGACGCGGCCGACGAGGAGAAGCTGCTGGCCGCCTGGCGCGCCGACGCCAACTGGGCGGACCGGGACACCGAGCTGTACGCCCACGTCATGCGCCGGGCGAAGCGCCTCCGCAAGGGCCCCGCGGCGTCGCACGAGTTCCTGCGACCCGTGCGCGCCGAGGCGCGCGGTCACCACCGCGAGGCGGCCCTCGAGCTCGGCCGGGTGGGGCTCGGGAGCGACACGGCGCGGGGCGAGATCGCCATCGAACGTCGCGTCCAGCAGTGGCTGCGCAAGGAGGAGTACATGCTGCTCCTCGCCGCCTGGAATGGAGAGAAGGACCCCGACGACGAGGTCCCCGAGATGCTCGGCCAGGGGCGCGAGGACGAGCTCTTCGTGCTCCGTCACCGCGTCGCGGAGGCGGCGGTGGCGGCGGCGGCGGACGCGTTCGCCGCGGGTGGACCGTTCGAGGGGGAGCCGGGCAGCGCGATCGAGCTGCTCGCGTCGGCGTGGTCGGAGCAGCGCGCCTACAACCAGAGCTGGGCACCCCTGGACGTCCAGGAGCTGCTCGGCGCCGCGATCCTCCTCGAGCAGATGCCCGCCGCGCGGGGCAGGGACTGGCTCAAGCCCCGGGAGATCTGGACGGCCTACAACTCGCTCGTGACCGAGAGCCTGTTCCCCCGGGCGTACCTGGAGTCGGAGTGGCGCCTCGCGGACGTGTCCCAGTACGCCGACATGAAGGGGCTCTCGTTCCGGGCGGCCCTGGAGGAGGCGATCGTCGGCACGGTGACCGACAAGGACGGACCCGACCCCAGGACCCTGCAGGAGGACCGCGAGGCGGGCGGGTTCGGACGCGAGGCCTGCCTGCGGGCGTTCGGCGAGAGCGGGCGCTGGTTCACGGACGACGCGCAGTTCATCGCCGAGCTGCGCGGGACGGACATCTCCGACGTGGCCGAGTGGATGGGTCACCGCCTGCTCAAGGGCCGGGAGGAGGACGTGGAGCTCGCGTACGTCCAGGACCGGATCGAGGAGCAGGCCCTCTTCCGCACCGAGGCGTTCGATCAGCCGTACGTGATCCTCGTCCTCCAGGGGGGCGGCGCGAAGGCGGCCTACCAGGTGGGGGTCTTCGAGGCGCTCGAGGACCAGGGGCTGTCCCCGTCGTGGGTCCTGGGGATCTCGTCGGGGGCGCTGAACGCGGCCACCATCGCCGGCAACCCTCCGAGCGGGCGGCTCTCGGCCCTCGAGACCATGTGGGATCGGCTCACGAACAAGTGGGAGATGAGCCCCTTCTTCCCGGGGTCGATGAAGCACATCATGAAGCTGACGGGGGCCTTCTCACAGCTCATGTACAAGCCGAACTTCTACTTCCCGCACGGGCTGCCGAACTTCATGTTCCCGCCCGGCAGCGACGGCGCCGTGAGCCAGTTCAACAACGCGCCCCTGCGGGCGCTGATGGACAACGTCTGCGACTTCGGTCGGGTCCGGCGCGAGGCCGTGATCCATCGGCGCACGCGCTGGTCGCGTCGGCGTTCGCGGACCCCGGCGCGGCTCACGGTGGGCACCACCAAGGTGAAGACCGGCGAGTTCGTGTGGTGGGACTCGGCGAGCGCGGACCTGGACGTCGACCACGTGATGGCGTCGGGCGCGATGCCCCCCGGGGCCCCGGCGGTGCGGCTGGAGGACGAGCTGTACTGGGACGGCGGCGTGGTGGGCAACAACCCGCTGGAGCCGGTGCTGGAGGAGATGCTCAACGGCACGATGAACGGCCGCGAGGTGCTGGTCGTGTTCGTGGATCTGTGGGGGAGCGAGGACTGGCTGCCGCGCACGAAGAAGGAGGTCGAGCTCCGCCAGCAGCAGCTGGACTTCGTGGGGCGCGTGGATGCGTCGATCGAGCGCTTTCGCTTGGGGCTGCTCCTCGAGATCGAGAAGCGCCGACGTCGGCCGCAGCAGGGGCTGGACGAGCGGCCCTGGCGACCTCGGCGACGTGGGTACGGGACCATCGACCCGCGCTCGCTCACGATCCTGCGCATGGAGAACGCCCGGGCGACGGACCTGGGCATGTACGACGCGATGGACTTCTCCGCCGACTCGATCCAGGTGCGTCGGCAGGCCGGCTTCGACGACATGCGGACCGCGCTCGCCGAGTCGAACTGGCGCGGCGGGATGCAGTCCACCCAGATCGGCGGGACGATCCACCACTACCGCCGAGGCCGCCTCGTGAGCGTCACACCTGCGGTCGACACCGAACAGATCCCCGCGGAGTTTCAGCGGGGCTGATCGACTCAGCAGCCCCCCCGGAGCGGCCCCCCCGGAACGGGACGAAAATCCCGCCTACGCGTGCCGGGGGTCCCCCAGCGACCGCCCGCGGGATTTCCGTTCCATCGAGCCTGGCCCGAGTCGGCGCGGGTGGAGCAGGCGTGGGTCGCCGAGGCACATGCGGGCGGCGCGCAGGTCGTCGGGGGCGACCGCGGAGGAGCGGCGGTAGGCGGTCGTCCGTCCGATCGGGACCAGACGTCGCAGGTCGTCGACGGCGAAGCGGCAGGCGCGACCCAGCGCAACGAAGAGCACGGCCCTCCTCCGAGCCGCGCGTCGGCCGCCCGGGACGTGCCGCAGGGCGGCCTCCGCGGCCGCCAAGATGGTCGTGGGAGCCGCGTCGGCCACCTCGATGAGCCGAGGCGGCGGGGTCCCTCGGACGGTCACCGACGGGTCGCCGGACACGTATGAGTGGTGTCGATCCGCGAACCCCCGTGTCCATTCGCCGAGGCTCGCCGCGAGGCGCTCGGCGCTCACCCACGGGTCGCAGACGGCCCCGACGACATCCCGGTGCGTCGACCATAGCCAGCGCAGCGGATCGTCGACCAGTCCCCTGCGACACGGGTTCAGAGCGACGTAGCGGACCTGCCTGCGGAGTTGCGCCCGGTCGGGAATCACGCGGACGTCGTCCGGTGTGGTCCAGCCACCGCCGAATCGTCGGCTGTAGGCCTGGAGAGTCCTCGACAGGCGCCGCCGCGCTCGGGCCGGGTCCCCCACCGCGACGATGAGGTGGAAGTGGTCGGGCATCAGCACGACGGCGAGCGCGTGGGGAGCGAACCGACGGAGCGCGGCCCACAGCCACGCGGCTTGGGTGTCGGACAGGGTGAGGCCGAGAGAGAGGCGGGCGACGAGATGGACGTACATGCCGCCCCTGTGTCGCAAGGTCCGTGCCGACCACGAACCCTGGTGCGACAGGGGAGACGCACGTCGATCGCATGTTCCGGGTCCCGTCGAGAGCCCCCGAATTCCCGGACACTCCCGGACACTCCGAGACACTCCCGGACAGACGCTCCCGGACAGTCCCCCGCCCGCTTCCTGGACGAAAGTCCCGCCCGCGCCCGCCGGCCTCCCGGACGGTCCCCCGCCCGTGTCCTGGACGAAAATCCCGCCCGCGCCCGCCGGGGCGTCCCCATGAGCCGCCCGCGGGACTCACGTCCCGCCGAGCCGGGCCGGATCGTTTGAATGTCTCCGGCGGCGGTGCGTCTCACTTCGTACCAACCGCCCGAACGGAGGCCACCATGCGCCGCGACCACCTCGTCACCTCTCCCCGCCGCCGCTTCTTCGTGGCGACCACGCTCGCCTTCGCCGCCGTGTTCGCCGTGAGCACCGCCGTCGCCGGCGGCGGCCTGCGCGACATCCTGCGCGGGTCGCAGATCATCGAAGACGAAGCCGACGACCGCCTCAACGCCCTCGACCGCGAGCTCGAGGGGCTCCGAGGGGTCATGTCGGAGCTGCCCCGCAAGGAGCGAAGGCAGCTGCGGCGGAAGATGGCCCGCATGGACCAGCTCATCGACGAGCTCCGCGACGACACGGACGCCCTCGCGCAGCTGGTCGTCGAGGCCTCCGACGAGGCTCGGAGCCGTCGAGGGCGTCGCCACGCGGACGTCGAGCCGCGCCGCGGATACCACCAGCCGCCGCCGTCGCGGAGCGCCTGCACCAAGAACGACTTCAAGAACGTCCTGCACGCCGTGGACACCGAGTGGTTCGACTCCGGCCGGATGGAGGTCCTGCAGTCCGCCATCGGTGACCGCTGGTTCACCGTCGCCCAGGTCGAGACGCTGGTCGGCAAGTTCAGCTTCGACAGCTACCAGGTGGACGCCGCGGCGATGCTGCACGGGCGCACCGTGGACCTCGAGAACTGGTACCGCGTCTACGACTCGCTGACCTTCAGCAGCTCCAAGCGGGAGCTCCGCCGGCGCGTCGGCGTCTGATCCCCCCAACAGCTCAGAGGGCGCAGGCGTCGGGCAGTCGGCTCGGCGTCGGCGTCCCTCCGAGCGCGGTGAGGACGGTGTCGGCGTCGGACACGCCGAAGGGGTCGCCGGGCACGTCGGGTTCGATGAAAGCCGCCTCCACGCGACCGTCGTCCACGACCATCGCGTAGCGCCACGAGCGCATCCCGAAGCCCAGATCGCGCTTGTCCACGAGCATGCCGAGGGCCTCCGTGAGGGCCCCGTTGCCGTCCGGCAGATAGGTGACCTCCGTGGTGCCCTGGTCGGCCTCCCAGGCCTTCATCACGAACGCGTCGTTCACCGAGACGACGATCAGCGCGTCGATGCCCACGTCCCGAAACTCCGACGCGAGCTCGTCGAACCGAGGGACGTGCTTCGTGGAACATGTGGGCGTGAAGGCGCCGGGGAGCGCGAACGCGACCACGCGGTTGCCCGCGAACAGGTCGGCGGTCGTGCGGTCGACCCAGCGCATCCCCTCCCGGAAGCGGAAGGTGAGGTCGGGAAGGTCGGTGCCGACGAGGTCGGCGGCGGCGGGGATTCGGGACATGGTCGGTCTCCTCGGGGGGGTTCAGCGGGGCAGCGACGCGCGGAGCATCCACGCGGCCTTCTCGTGGGCGCCGAGTCGGTCGGAGAGGAGGCCGGCGGTGGACTCGTCGTCGGCGGACGAGGCCTCGGAGAGCAGGCCCCGAAGCGTGCGGACGACGGCCTCGTTGCCCCCTACGAGCCTCCGGACCATCCCGTCGGCGTCGGGGTTTCCGTCCGCCTGCGCGAGCGTCGCGAGCCGGCCGAAGTCGGCGAAGGTGCCGGGGGCCTCGACGCCCAGGGTGCGGATGCGCTCGGCGATCTCGTCCACCGACGCCCACAGCTCGGTGTACTGCTGCTCGAAGAGCGCGTGCAGCGACGCGAACTGCGGACCCTCCACGTTCCAGTGGAAGCGGTGGGTCTCGAGGTACAGCGTGAAGGTGTCCGCGAGGAGGCGGCCGAGGCCGTCGGCCAGGGATGCGCGGGCGTCGTCGTCGATTCCGATGTCGATGTGCATGGGGGATCCTCGGAGGCCGCGGCGGCGGCTTCGGAGGACAATCTGCGCCTCGAACGGGGGAAGGTCGAAGACATGCTCGGCATGGTTCCGATAGCCTGAAGTTATGTCCTGGTCGCCCTCCCTCCGACAGCTCGAGTACGTCGTGGCCGTCGCCGACGCGGGTCGGTTCGGGGTGGCGGCGCGCTCCGTCGCCGTGAGCCAGCCCGCGCTGAGCAAGCAGGTCAAGGAGGTCGAGGAGGGCCTCGGCGTGGTGCTCTTCGAGCGCGGGAGTCGAGGCACGACGACGACCCCGGCGGGTGACGCCCTCGTGTCGCGCGCTCGCCGCGTGCTGGCCGAGGCGCGGGAGCTGGTCGACGCCGCGGCGGTCCTGCGCGACCCCTACGCGGGGACCCTGCGGCTCGGGGCGATCCCCACCCTGGCGCCGTACGTGCTTCCCGCCCTCATGGAGGCCGCGTCCGTCGATCTGCCCGACCTCAGGCTGCTGCTCGTGGAGGAACAGACCGAGGGGCTGGGGGACCGGCTGGTCCGGGGCGAGCTGGACTTGGCGGTCGTCGCGCTGCCGTTCCCCCGAGAGTCCGTGTCGGTGCGGGGCCTGTACGAGGAGCCCTTCTTCGTGGTGGCTCCGGAGGGGCATCCCCTCGCCGGGACCTCGCCGGTGCTCGCCGCGGAGGTGGGCCGCCACCCTCTGCTCCTCCTCCGCCAAGGGCACTGTCTCCGCGACCACGCGCTGCAGGCGTGCCGCCTCGCCCGCACGACCCCGGCCAAGGTGGAGGCGACGTCCCTGGGCACGCTGCTGCTGATGGTCCGGCGGGGGCTGGGCGCCACGCTCGTCCCCGCCATGGCGCTCCCGGAGGATCGCGACGGGCTCTGCGTTCGCCCCTTCGCGGCGCCGGTCCCGACCCGAGGCGTCGGGCTCTGGTGGCGTCCGTCGTCGCCCCGGGCGGCGCTGTTCCGGCGGCTGGGGCGGCTCCTGCAGGACACCCGCCCGACCTGACGCTCAGAAGGTGAGGCGCTCCAGGGCCTCCTCGGCGCCGATGCGTCGCGCGATGGGGCGCAGGACGGCCTCGTCGGGGGCGCGGCGGGCGAGGTCCGCGAGGATGTGCGGGAGCGGGACGTCGGTGCGGAGGCGCGAGAGGTTCCGAGCGAGGACGGCCTCCAGGCGGTTGTCTCGCAGGGTGGCGGCGAGGCGCGCCGCGCCGCGGACCGGGACGTCCCAGTCGCCGTCGGGGATGGCCTCGACGGTGCCGTAGCGCGCGAGGACGGCGGCCGCGGACTTCGGGCCCCAGCCGGGGAGGCCTCCGAGTCCGTCCGAGGGGTCCCCGACGAGGGCATGATAGGCGGGGATTTGCGCGGGCGTGATGCCGAACCGTCGGACGACCTCGGCCTCGTCGCTCACCTTCCCGGAGCCGCGATCGAGGACGACGACGCGCTCCCCCACGACGCACTGCAGCAGGTCCTTGTCCCGGGTGCAGATGACGACTCGGTCCACGGAACCGCCGTACATCGCGGCCCCGGTGGCGAGGGCGTCGTCGGCCTGAAAGCCGCGGGACATGGGCCACAGGGTCATGCCCAGGGCGCGGATGATGTCGGCCGCGGGTCGGTTCTGCGCGCGGAGGAGGGCGTCGGGGGAGCCGTCCTTCTTGGCTGGCGGAGCCATGCGGTCGAAGGCGACGGCGACGTGGGTCAGGTCCTCCCGACGGAGCAGCTTCACGAGCGTCCAGAGCAGGCCCCGCAGGGCTCCCACCTCCTCGCCGTCGACCTGCGCGCGGGGCGCCCCGTGGAAGCACCGGAACAGCTCGAAGGTGCCGTCGACGAGGTACAGCGCAGTCACCCTTGGAGCGTACTCCCATGGGTGCCGGGCATATCTCGCGCACATGCCGGATGTCGGCGGGTCTTGCCCCACCAGTCGCCCCCCTCGACGCAGCCTTCTTGACACCCGGGACCCTGCGCGGGAGCCTCGCCGACCCCGCGGGGATCCGCGGACCGGAGAGACCGAGATGTCCGACGACCTCATGCAGAAGATCGTCTCGCTGTGCAAACGGCGAGGCTTCGTGTTCCAGTCCAGCGACATCTACGGGGGCCTCCGCAGCGCGTACGACTACGGTCCGCTCGGCGTCGAGCTGAAGCGCAACATCGCCCAGGAGTGGTGGCGACGCATGGTCCACGAGCGCGAGGACGTGGTGGGCCTCGACGCCTCGATCATCATGCACCCCAAGGTGTGGGAGGCCTCCGGCCACCTCGCCGGGTTCGCCGACCCGCTCGTCGACTGCAAGGTCTGCAAGTCCCGGTTCCGCGCCGACCACGCCCCGCAGCTGGCCGAGGGCGAGCCCGCTCCGATTACGCTGCCCGACAAGGGCAAGGCGAAGGTCGCCTTCACTCAGATCAACGAGCAGTTCGGGGTCGAGGTGACCCGCAGCAAGCGGACCCTCAGTGGCGCGACGGCCGGCGATCGCGGCTATGTCTGCCCGACCTGCGGCTCGCCGTTCCTCTCCGAAGAGCGGCAGTTCAACCTGATGTTCCGCAGCTCCCTGGGCCCCGTCGACCCGCTCGGCCGCATCGCCGCCGCCATCGAGAACGGCGACCTGGCCGACCTCGACGGGCGCGACCTGCGCAGCGCCCTCACCGGCCTCGCCGCGGAGTCCGCGGTCTACCTGCGACCCGAGACGGCGCAGGCGATGTTCGTGCAGTTCCTGAACATCCAGCGCTCCATGTCGCTGAAGATTCCGTTCGGCATCGCCCAGCAGGGCCGATCGTTCCGCAACGAGATCACCACCGAGCACTTCATCTTCCGGTCGTGCGAGTTCGACCAGATGGAGATGGAGTTCTTCGTCGAGCCCGGCACCGACGACGAGTGGATGGAGTACTGGACCGCCGAACGCATGAGCTGGTGGAAGCGGTACAGCAACGACCCCGAGCGCTTCCGCCTGCGCCCCCACGAGCCCGACGAGCTCGCCCACTACGCCAAGGGCTGCTTCGACATCGAGTACCTCTACCCGTGGGGCTGGGGCGAGCTCGAGGGCGTCGCCAACCGCACCGACTACGACCTGGGCAAGCACGCGAAGGCCAGCAAGACGAAGATCGAGTACTTCGACCAGGAGCAGAACAAGAAGTACGTGCCGTTCGTCATCGAGCCCGCCGCGGGCCTCACGCGCGGCCTGCTCGTCTACCTGCTGGACGCGTACACCGAGGAGACCGTCACCAACAGCAAGGGCGGGGAGGAGACCCGCGTCGTCATGCGCTTCCACCCGCGGCTCGCGCCGATCAAGGTCGCCGTCCTGCCCCTGGTGAAGAAGGACGGGATGCCGGAGAAGGCCCGCGAGATCGTGGAGGCGTTCCTCGCCAAGGGCATCAGCGCCAAGTACGACCAGCAGCACGCCATCGGTCGCCGCTACCGCCGTCACGACGAGATCGGCACCCCCTTCTGCCTGACCGTCGACGGCGACACCCTCGAGGACGGCACCATCACGATCCGCGACCGCGACACGATGGAGCAGCGCCGGATCTCGGTCGCCGACGCCGTGTCCGAGGTCGAGGCCCTGCTCGCCGCGGGCTGATCGACCCCGATCGGGAGACTGCGCGCCTCCGAGGTTGCCCCGCGCACTTGAAGAAGGGCCCGTCGGCCGATACCTTGATGAGAACCGGGACAGCCCGGCCGGCTGGAGGTCGCTTGCGACGGGGATGTCTGTTTTGGTCGGGGCTCGCGCTCACGTGCACCGGCTGCCCCACGGCTGAAGTCTCCGACGACGACGACGTGGTCCTGGACGACGACGACGCCACCGACGACGACGACGACCTCCCCGACCTGCCGGAGGCCGCGGGCCTCTCCCCCTACGCCGAGATGCTCCGCAGCGTGCCCTGGCTCGCGCCGCCGCCGAAGGAGGCGTCGGAGTACACGGAGATCCTCACGAACGGGGGCGGAGCGGGCTTGATCGATCTCGACGCAGACGGCGTCCTCGACCTGATCCTCACCGCCTGCTACGGGGACGTCGGCGTGTTCATGAACATCGGCGAGGACGGCTGGTCGGGGCGCCCCTCGACCTCCCTCGAGGGCGTGACCGCCTACGCCGTGTCCGTCGCGGATCTGGACGCCGACGGCCGTCGCGACCTGCTCCTGGGGGAGGCCGGCGCCCTGCGCATGTACCCCGGGACCGGAGATCCCGGTCAGTTCGGAGACCCCGTCACCCTCCTGGACGTGGGCGAGTTCCTCGTGGTCGGCGTCACGATCTCGGACTGGGACGGCGACGACCTGCTCGACCTCCACGTGTCGGGCCAGGCCGTCCACCGCTCCGGCGAGCCGGTCCTCCCCGGCTCCGAGTACATGCTGCGCGGCACCGGGCCCGCCGCGTTCGAGGACGTGAGTGAGCGGTTCGGCACCGAGGACGATCGGGGCGGTCAGCCCTTCGCCACCACCTGGCTCGACGTCGACCTCGACGGCGACCTGGACCTCTACGTCGTCAAGGACCGGGGGCAGCGCCTCGTCCCCAACCGCCTCTACCTCAACCCCGGCCCCGCGGAGCCCGACGGGCTCTGGGAGGAGGCCGCCGAGACCTTCGGGCTCGCCGCGGAGGTGGCGGGCATGGGGGCCGCCGCCGGGGACGTGGACCTGGACGGCACCACGGAGGTGGCGTTCAGCGACAACGACAGCGTGATGCACCTCCTGTCGATGCGCAGCGGGGTGGCGGTGGACGTGGCGTCCAGCTGGGGGGTGGCCCTCTCCCCGGACACCCAGGAGTCGTGCTGGGGGGTCGACCTGCCCGACGTGGACAACGACGGCGACCTCGACCTCGTCTTCGCGTGCGGTCGCCGGGAGTACCAAGCCCACCTGATGCAGGGGCAGAACGGCCTCCATCTCTACGACTACGCAGCCGGGGGCTTCGCCGACGGGGGCGAGCTCCTCGACCAGGAGCTGACCGACGGCCTCGAGGCGTGGCGCGGGGTCCTCGCCACGGACGTGGACGCGGACGGGACCCTGGAGCTCCTCTTCACGCCCCACGTGGGGTACGCGAGCCTCCAGGTCACCGAGCCCAACGCCAACCGCTGGCTGCAGGTCGCGCTGGAGGGCCCCGAGACCAACCCGGACGGCCTCGGCTCCCAGGTCCACATCACCGCCTACGGTCGGACGCGCACCCGCGTGATCGGGGCGGGGCACACGGGCCTCGCGTCCGTCACCGAGCCCATCGCCCACTTCGGGTTGGGCGGGGTCGAGATGGTCGAAGAGGTGAAGGTCGTCTGGCCCGACGGGTCGGAGACCAAGATCCAAGAGGACGTACAGCCGGACCAGCGGATCCGGATCGCGCGCGACTAGGGCGTGACGAACCCGTGGACCTCGAACGAGAGGCCCACCGGGGGCGTGACGCCCAGGCCCTCCATGCCGTCGAGGCAGCTCTGGGGGATGTCCCACATGGGGGACACACCGCCGACGAACCGGTTCTCCGTCGCGCTGGCCCACAGGTCGTGGTCCCAGTCGCCGTTGAAGAAGCGGAATCGCCCGTCCTCGGTCCACTCGAGGATCGGCGGGCCGCCCCGACGGAAGCAGCTCTCGACCTCCGGGTACGGGCTGCCGTCGTAGATCTTCTTGCCGTCCCGGCGCACCTCGAAGAAGTCGTGCGGCACGCGGTCCGTGCCCTGCCACGTGTCGCCGTCCCACTCCCAGTACAGGTCCGTGGACCCTTGGAGGAGGCCGCAGGTCAGGATGCCGACCATGACCGTGCCCGCCTCCACCACCGGCGGCCCGCCGTCCCAGCCGATCGCGTCGTCGTCGTCGGTGGCGTCGTCGTCGTCGGTGGCGTCGTCGTCGTCGGTGGCGTCGTCATCGTCGGACACATCGTCGTCGTCCGAGACGCGCTGCTCGGGGACGCACGCGGGGGAGAGCAACAGGAGGGCCGCCGAGAGCGACGAAACGCGAAGAGACATGGCCCCTGAATAGCACCTTTCAGAAGGTGAGGAGCAGGAATCCAGGACCCGCCGCGGCGAGGGTCGGCGCCCGGGGTCGATGCCGCGAGAACGCCGTGGGGGTGCGCATCCGAGCGCGCGAGGACCGCACCAGATCGTCGTAGATGATCAGGGTCGTGGCGGTGCCCCACAGGGACGCCGCGGGAGCCATCAGCGCCACCCCCAGCGACACGTCGGTCTGGCCCAGGGCCACGGCGCCCACCTGCGAGAAGATCGACACCGGGATGGCGACCGAGATGAGGGCGATCCAGGCCCCGCGCAGGCCCCGCGCGATCCTCTTGGGGGAGCGGCGATCCAGCAGCGCTCGGCGCACCCCGCCCACCGCCGCGAGCGCGCCCAGGGTGGGCGAGAGGACGGTGATGTTCACCAGGCGGGTCTGGAGCGCGCCGTGCCCCCGGGGCGCCAGAGACGCGAACGCCACCGTGTCGACCACCGCCGCCGACACGCCCACGCCCACCAGCACGGGCAGGTCCTGCGCGGTGCGCTCCAGCACCACCTCGCGCCAGTTGCGCGTCGGCGGCTCCTCGGCGGCCGCGGGCGTGGGGACCGCGACGCTGAGCACGATCGTCGCCGCGATGAGGGGCACCCAAGCCTCCCGTCGGCGCAGGCCTCCCAGGCCGAAGAGCAGGAGGACGGGCATGGCCCAGGTGACGCCGCGCTCGTTGTCTCGGCAGCCCGACGCAGGCATCTCCGTGGCCTCCGGTTCGCTCCAGCCCGAGAAGTCCCCGGCGAGGTTCAGCGAGCCGAAGCGCACGTCGAACCGGGCGAGGGGGGCCAGATCGTCCTGCAGGGAGACGTCCCCGGAGCCGATCGCAGCCACCTCGTCCGCGAGCGGGTCCTCGGCGAAGGTCCACGCGCCGCCGGCGCGCCCGACGACGTCGAACATCCCGTCGGACTCGAGCCGGTACAGGGCCTCGTCCCGGTAGTCCTGCGAGCTGCACCAGTCGCCCAGGAGGCTGTAGTCGCTCGCCAGCGCGACGGACTCCAGCGTGGGAATGGAGGGCGCCTCCGTCGAGGGTCCGTCGGTGGTGCGGAAGCTGGTGACCGCGAGGTCGTCGCCCAGCGGGTGCACCGGGTACTGGATCTCGTGGTCCGTGTTCGGGCTCAGGGGCTCGACCGGACGGAACGCGAACAGGCCCCGCCGCGGGGTGAGCGCGGCGCCCGCGGGGACGACGTCCACGGCTCCGTCGCCTCCCAGGGACACCACCGACAGCGCCCGCTGGATGCCCTCGTGGGTCGCGAGGCGCTCGTCCGTCAGGTACCAGATGAGGGTGTCCGTGGGCGCGAGCCCGGCCGGCGACCGCGGGAACACCTGGCTGTCGAGGGTCGACAGCGGCTCCCGACACTCCTGGGCCGAGGCGACCGACGGGATCAGCAGCGCGACGAGGAGCGCGAGCAGCCTCATCGACGGGCGTACCGACGCCGCAGGATGCCCACGGGCACGAGCAGCCCCAGGAGCATGAAGAAGCGCGTGTTCACGTTCTCCTCGGCGAGGCCGTTCACCCCGTCGTCCACCCACGTGGGGAGCATCGCCTCGGGCCCCATGAGCTCGCCGTCGAAGGGTTGGCAGGTCATCCCCTGGCCGAAGCCGAGCGTGGCTGCCGTCCCCTCGTCGCAGAGGCACGTCGCGAAGCCGTTCAAGGCCCGGCACGTGCCGGTGCCGCAGGAGACGTTCGCGCACGGATCCGGGGGCGTCGCCAGGCCGTCCGGCATCCCCTCCATCATGTCGAAGTCGGTGCGCGTGCAGACGACCTTCGGCACCAGCTGGCCGAGGCCGCGCTGGAGGACCGCCCGGGCGACCTGCCCTTCGCCGCACACGCAGCCGGGCACGCCCCCCATGTCGGCGCACTGGGCCCCCTCGCCGCAGTACACCCCGCCGCAGGCGCTGCCTTGGCCGAACATCACGTCGCAGATGTCCTGCGCCGCGCCCAGGGAGAGGTCCCGCAGGTTGTCGATGTCGTGGCCGTCGCTGGGGACGAACATCGGGTCGTCCGTCATCTCCCAGCCGGACAGCCGGGTGAACAGTCGCGTGATGTAGGGCGAGTCCGTCAGCTCGGAGACGCCCGTGGCGCCGGGGCGAGCGCCCGCGAACTCCGTGATCCAGGCGCGCCCCCCCAGCTCGTCGGCCATCCACGACACCATCGAGGAGTAGTTGGTCCCCGCGACGATCGTCGGGTCGATCCAGATGTCGGCGGGGTCGACGACCAGGTTCGGCCAGTCCGCGGCCTGGTAGCGCTGGTCGGCCCCGATGAACACCACGATGCTCATGTCCGGCTCGGCGGCGACCTGGGTGAGCACGATGGGCAGCATCGGCGTCGTCGCGGGGTAGGTCATGCGGATCGGCTCGATGTCCCCCACCTCGGCGTCCGGCGCGAGCTTCATGGCGAGGAACTTCATGCCCGCCTCGACGTAGCCCTCGATCGCGGGACGCATCGCCTCCGTGATGAGGAACTCGTTGCTGTTGAGCCAGTTGATGAGCAGCTCGGGGTCGTCGGACGACACCACCTCCGGCTCGAACGGGCCGACGCGGTCCAGATCGACGACGTCGACGCCCACCCCGCCCAGGCCCGCGCTCGGCGTCGCCACGAGGCCGGACTCCGCGCAGCCCGTCAGCGCCACGGGCACCGCGAACGCCGCCTGCGCCATCGCCTCGGCTCCGTTCAAGAGGGTCTGCGCGACGGACGGACGACAGCCCGTCGTGTCCGTGCCGCACACGGTGCGCGGGGCCACGAACGTGGGCTGCGTGGCCTGATCCAGGGCGACGATTCCGTCCAACGAGCCGAGCTCGAGCGTCGGCTCGTCGGGCACCGGCACCACCCACGCAAAGAGGGCGGGGTCGCCGGTGTAGGAGATCTCGACGGTGGCCGTGATCGTCTCGTCGTCGTTGACCTGGAAGAGGACGCGCTCCTGCGTCTGCTCGACCGCCTGGAGCGGCTGGGGCCCTCCGGAGGAGCAGAAGAAGCCGCCGCACGCGTCGGCGATCGACGGGTGCGCGAGGGCGGCCAGGGAACAGGAGAGGGCGACGACGAAGGGGGCGCGGAAGGCAGACATGCCCGTACCAACCTGCAACCCGCGCCCCGGGAAACCGGGCGCTCCGGTGCCCGCCGGGGAGGGGCGCCTCGCCGTTACTCGCGCAGGAGGACGGGCAGGGTCTCCTGGCCGGGGAACTCCACCCCGAGCGCGGCCAGCAGCGAGCCGTACACGGGCTCCTCGGCGGGGGGCAGGTTCGGGTGGTTGAACAGCGGGTCCTCGCCCTCGGCCACGTCGTCGTAGGGCGTGGGCGCGCCGGTCTCGGGATCGAAGCCCGTGAGGAAGCCGTTGTTCGGGTCGGGGGCGCCCAGCGTCTGGTTTCCGCGCAGCAGCGGACTCACCGCGAGCAGGCCGTTGTTGAGGTGGTGGCCGGTGCCGAACCCGCCGCCCGTGTCCCACTTGTCCCGCCCGAACTCGGTCGCGAACACGATCATCGACCGGTCCCACATCGACGAGCCGTCGGGCCCGTCGGGACCCACGTGCTCGGCCGACGACAGCAGCCCGATGAGCCGGTCGGCGGTGTCCAGGACGCGGTTCCAGTGGACACGCTGAGCGTTCCGGTGGCTCTGGTGGGACTGGTCGAACGCGAGGAAGCCGTCCGTCCCGGGCTCCGTGAGGGTCACGGCGCAGGACGTGCCCGTGCGCAGCAGCAGGTAGGCGAGCGCCGCCTGGGCCTGGAGGCGGTCCTGGGCCGTGCCCGACGTGCTCGCCGGGAAGGAGCCGGGCAGCGCGTCGATGACCCGCTGGGACTCGTCGCTGGACGTGAGGCCGTACTCGCTCTGGGGGAACAGGGTGCCCAGGTCGGGGACGTAGAGGAGCCGCCGCATGAGCTCCTCGCCTTCGATGGCGGGCTCGATGCGCGAGCGGTTCCACAGGACGTCTCGGCGCCGGGCCGACGACGCGAAGGTGCGACCGAAGGGCGACACGGACTCGAGCGTGCCGTCGCGCAGCGCGCGGGCCCGGGCGACCATGGCGGCGCGGGTCGTCGGGTCCTGGAACGGGCGCTCGCCGAGGGGCGCGATGCCCGCGTGACCGCTGGTGGACAGCGGGAAGATCACCGGGTTGGTGACGATCTCCGCCCGGAAGCGCGGGTCGAGCCCCCGGTCGGCGCCGGGCTCCGAGTACCCCCCGCGCCCCATGTTCACGTTGGGGAGGGTCATGTCCTCCCCGTGGACGGCCGCCACCGCCTCCGTGAGGGTGCGTCCGGAGAAGACGTCGCGCCCGTTGATGGACCGCGTCTGGGCCACGAAGTGGTTCACCGACGACGACTGCGTGGCCATCGCCACCGTGTGCTCGCCGTGGCGGCCGAGGAAGTCCCGCAGCGGACCGCGGTCGACGCAGCGGATGTTGCTGCCCTCGGGCTGCACGGTGTCGTAGGAGATGACGGTCCCGCGGTTCTCGTGGACGAGCGCTTCGGAGCGGTCGACGGGCATGAACGAGTCGAGCATCGAGGCGCCGCCGAAGCAGCCCAGGACGATCAGGTAGCAGGGGCCGTCCCCGGTGGCCGACGCGCGCCGCACGAAGCCGGGGGTGAGCGACGCCGCCCCGATCCCGCCCGCGGCGAGCCCGAGGTTCCGCAGCATGCGACGACGGCTGATGGACATCAGTACAGGAGCCCTTCCGTCGTGGTGCCGACGGCGAAGCAGACCATCGCCGCCCACTCGCCGCTCCGGCCGCCGTCCTCGACGATGCCCGCGTGCATGCCCACCACCGCCTCCAGCTCCTCGGGCAGGGGGTCGCGACCCAGCAGGCGTCGATACAGGTCGACCGCCTGCGCCTCGGCGGCCTCCGGGTCGAGCTCCACGGCGTCCGGGGGGACGGTGAACACGACGGGCGCGGCGGCGTCCTCTTCCGTGTCTCGGCGCAGGCGCTCCCAGCAGGCGGCGAGCACGAACCGCTCGAAGGCGAGGCCGGTGGTGACGGACACGGTGTCGACGGCGCGGAACAGCCCGTTGTCCACCGAGATGCCCCCCAGGGGCACGGCGTGCAGGTCCGAGCAGGGGTAGAGGCCGGTCTCGTTGCACACGGCCTCGGGCGGCAGCGCCAGGGCCGCCTGGAGGTCTCGGGTGATCTGCCGCCACCGCTTCATCTTGAGGTCGCCCTTGATGGAGACGCCGAAGCCCGCGGGGTCCGTGCCCGGGGTGGGGTCGCCGTCGCCGGGACCGTCGCCGGGGCAGCCCACGAGGGCGAGCGAGACCCCCAGGATCGCGAGACGCAGCCGCATCAGGGCACCCCGTACGCGTCGGTGAGGATCAGCCGGTGGAGCATCGCCTCGACGTTGCGGCCGTCGTCGTGGAAGCGGGCACGCAGGTCCTCGAACTCGTCCTGCTCGCAGGTCAGCGGCGGGCGACGGAAGAGGTGCCCCCACAGGATCGAGACGATGCGCCGGGAGAAGGCGTCGGACTCCACGGCCGCCGCGACCCACTCCTCGGGCGTGGTGATCGTCTCCCCGAAGATGGCGCCTTCGGTGCTGGGCATGACGTCCGTGGCCCGGTCCGGCAGGTAGGCGCCGGTGGTGTCGCCCTCCAGGTCGATGCCGTTGTAGCGGGCCCACGGGTAGGACAGCGGGTCGAGCGTCGCGTGGCAGCCCGCGCACTCCTCCTGCCACACGCCCTTGCCGTCCACGTCCGCGGGGGCGGGCCAGTCGTACTCGCCGGTCTCGTCGATGCTGAAGAGGCCCTGGGATCGGGCGATGTCGAGGCCGAGCAGCTCGCGGTACACGTGGGCCGTCAGGGTGCGCGGCACGGGCGCGAACATGACGTTCATGGCCAGCGAATAGCGCGTCGTGATGAGGCCGAACCGGTCCTCCGCGGCGAGGGGCTGGGCGAACTCCTCGAAGTCCGAGCGGGGGTCGTCGATCTTCGCGAGCCGGCCCGAGAGCGGCGGGTCCTCCACGACGTAGTAGTCCGCACTGAGCAGCTCGCCCGCGTCGCGGTCCCCGCTCATGGCCCACCGGAACAGCCGGAAGTCCCACGCCCAGTTGCCCAGGATGTTGACGTCCGTCGCCGGTCCGATGGGGCGGACCACGGGGGCGGCGAGCTCGCTGAGGATCTCCTGCCAGTACGGCGACGTGAGGCAGAGGCTCAGCTGGTCGGTGAGGGCGGCGACGGGGTCGTCCGCGGACTCGAACGCCTGCCGCTCCTCGTATCGGGGCGACCGCCCGCAGAAGTCCAGCGTGACGCGCTTGAACGCGAAGCTCGCGTCGTACTCGCCGACCCGGTACCAGGGGTTGTCGAAGACCGTCTGTTCGCCGCACTCCGGCTCGACCGACGAGTCGAACCCGGGCAGGGAGCCCGCTTCGATCTCCGCCAGGTTCGAGAGGCCGTCCTCGTCCGAGTCGCGGTCCTCCACGGCGGGGAGCGCCTCGCGCAGGGCGTCGTCGAAGACAGGGAGCGTGAACGCGCCGCCCACGTCGTCGCCGTAGGGGTTGCGTTGGGGAGGTCCGGCGAGCACGTGGCAGGTGGTGCACGACGCGGGACCGGCCACGCACAGCTGCGAGTCGGGGTAGGTCTCGCAGAAGATCTCGGGGGCCTGCGGGCGGGCCTCGGTCGTGCCTGCCCCGAGGAGGGCCGCGAGGGCGACGGCGACGGCGAAGACCGAGCGCATCACAGGAACGGGGGCGCCACGGCGTCGGGGGGCGAGCAGAGGCCGATCCCGCCGAAGCCGATGTCGAAGCAGATCTGGTCGGTGGGGCAGATCGACGTCTCGTCGCCCGGGTAGCAGAGCAACGCGCACACCGGGTGGTCCAGATCGACCTTGGCCGTCACGTCGTAGCAGTACGGGGTCGTGTTCGAGGTCCCCGCGGCGTCGGGGCAGCTGCCCGAGTCGCACCACGGCAGGCACACGCCGGAGTCCGACCCGATCAGGTTGCCGCCGAAGCACGACGACGCGGCCGGGCAGTCGGGCCCGTCGACGTTCGGGTGGGAGCAGAGGCCGTAGTAGCCCGCGATCCCGGCGACGATGCCCGCGCAGAGATCGCTCTCGCCGACGGCGCGGCAGGTCATGTCCGCGGGGCAGGCGGGGGCCTCGCCGGGCGGAGGGATGTCCGCTTCGGGGGGCACCGGTTCTTCGTCGTCCGCGCAGTGGCGCGCGCAGCGGCCGGTGTCGAGGCAGCTGGTCCCGAACTCGAGGCCCTCGAGGGCGCACTCGTCGCCGTCGCCCCGGGGGTCGCAGGCGGGCGCGCAGTAGCTCCCGCCGTAGCCGGGGACCGTGGCGCAGGCGGAGCCGGGATCGCACTGCGCCTCGGTGACGCAGGGCCGATAGGCCGGACCGGAGTAGGGTTGCACCGCGTCGTCGTCGTCGATCGCGTCGTCGTCGTCCGAGGCCGCGTCGTCGTCGTCCACGGGAGTGATCGCGGGATCGTCGGCCGCGCACGCAACGAAAAGCTGCGCCGAAAGACACAGCAGGGCGATGCACCATGAGCGAGGAACGATGAACAACCTTCACGAACTCCCGTCGATCGCCGGGGACGCTAGCAGAAGCAACGCGGGGATGAGCCGCCATTCAGTTCGCGGATTCGCGTTGCTGATCGGTTGTTGTGCGCTCGTCGCGTGCTCCACCGGAGACGCCGCCTCGCCGCCCGCGAACTCCGCGGAGGCGTCCGAGTCGACCCCCGCCGGCGCACCCGCAGGAGCGACGTTCGTCCCCTCCCTCGACGGCCCCACGGCCGCCCAGGTGGCCGACGAGACCCTGATGTACGCCATGGCGGGCACCCGCATGCCGACCGGCCAGGCCGCGGCGCTCGTCTCGATGCGGCTGAGCCGGGACCCGAAGTGGATCGCGCCCCTCATCGAGATGGTGCGTGTGGCGCCCGCCGCCGACAGCTTCGGCACGGTCCTCGACGAGATCACCGACCAGAAGTTCGGCATGGACTGGCCCCGCTGGGTCGAGTGGTACGGCCGGGGAGACCTCGAGCCGCCCTACGGCTTCGCGCGCTGGAAGGGCGAGCTGTTCGGCGAGTACACCGGGCACGACGCCTTCCGCCGGTTCCTCCACGAGGACATGAACGCCCAGGTGCGGGTCGAGGAGATCGTGTGGGGCGGCGTGGGGCCCGACGGCATCCCGCCCCTCGAGGGTCCGGCCTTCGTGGAGGCGGACTCCGAGTTCTACGACCCGAACGAGTTCGTCCTCGGCGTGTCCGTCGGCGACGACCACCGCGCCTATCCGCTGCGGATCATGAACTGGCACGAGATGGCCAACGACGTCGTCGGCGGGCGGCAGGTCAGCCTCGCCTACTGCACGCTCTGCGGCGCGGGCGTGCTCTACGACGGCACCTTCACGGCGAAGGACGGGTCCTCCGTCACCACGACCTTCGGCACGTCGGGGCTGCTCATGCGCAGCAACAAGCTCATGTACGACCGAGAGACCGAGTCGCTGTGGAACCAGATCACGGGCGAGCCGATCTCGGGGGAGTCGGCCGGAGCGGGCGTCCGTTTGACGCGCCTGCCCGTCACCACCTCCACCTGGGGCGAGTGGAAGCAGGCGCACCCCGACACGATGATCCTGTCGCCCGACACCGGTCACGCCCGCGACTACAGCCCCGGCAAGCCCTACGGCGAGTACTTCGCCTCCGAGGGCCTGATGTTCCCGGTCTGGCGGCGCAGCAAGGCCCTCCCGAAGAAGGAGGTCGTGTTCGCGCTGATCGTCGAGGGGACCGCCAAGGCCTACCCGCTGTCGAGGCTGACCGAGGGCACCCTGAAGGACACGGTGGGGGGCGTCGAGATCCTGTTGGAGGTCGGCCCCGAGGCCCCCGACACGAACGAGCCCGCCGGCCGATCGGTGCGCGCCTACCGCGCCTCGGACCGGGAGCGCCTGGCGGGTCACAACGCGTTCTGGTTCGGCTGGTTCGCCTACTACCCGGACACGGAGGTCTACGAGTGATGCTCACCGAACAAGCGGACGGTCTATGGACCACGGACGACCCCACCCAGACCTTCTTCGGCCTCAAGGTCGGGAGCCGCGCCACGCTGGTGCGGCTGCCCTCGGGCGGGCTGCTGGCCTACTCGCCCATCCCCCTCACCGACGAGCTGCGCGCCGCCGTGGAGGCCCTCGGGAGCGTCGAGCACGTCGTGGCCCCGAACCTGTTCCATCACCTGTCCGCCGGGTCGTGGGTCGAGGCGTTCGGCGCGCGCCTGCACGCGCACCCGAAGCTCGGCAAGAAGCGTAAGGACCTCAAGGAGTTCCGCCCCCTCACGGACGGCCCCGATCCCGACTGGGGGGGAGCGCTCGACGCCCACTACTTCGTGGGCTTCGACCTGCTCGCCGAGACGGTCTTCTTCCACCACGCCAGCGGGACGATGATCACGGCCGACCTCGTGGAGAACTTCGTCGACGTGCCCGACCACTGGTTCACCCGCATGTACCTGACGGTGGCGGGCATCAGCGGCAAGCCGGGCATCTCCCGCGCGCTCGCTGCGGGCTTCAACGATCGCAAGGGCGCCCGCAAGTCCGTGGACTCGATGCTCGGGTGGGAGTTCGACCGGCTCGTCATGTGCCACGGCGAGATCATCGAGACCGGCGCATCCGAGGTCATCCGCGAGACGTTCAAGTGGCTCCCGACCTCCTGACGCGTCGGCACTGGATCTTCGACCTGGACGGCACGCTCACGGTGGCCGTGCACGACTTCGCCGCCCTGCGTCGAGACCTGGGGATGGCGCCCGGCGCGCCGATCCTCCAGACCCTCCAGGAGATGCCCCTCGCCGAGTCCGAGCCCCTGATGGTGCGCGTGCGGGACTGGGAGTCGGAGCTCGCCCTCCAGGCCCGGGCCGAACCCGACGCGGTCGCGCTCCTGGAGCACCTCGTCGGCGCCGGCCGCCGCCTCGCGCTGCTCACCCGCAACACCCGGCACACCGCGGACCGCACCCTGGAGATGACCGGGTTGGACCGGTTCTTCCCCTCCGAGGTCCGCCTGGGCCGGGGCGACGCCGAGCCGAAGCCGTCGCCCGCCGGCATCGAGCGCATCCTGGAGGCGTGGGGCGCCGAGCCCGACGACGCGGTGATGGTCGGCGACTACCGCTACGACCTGGAGGCGGGGCGCGCGGCGGGCGTCGCGACCGTCTGGGTCGACCGCCACGGCAAGTACGACCTGCACGCCTGGGCCGACGTCGCAGTCCCCCGATTGGACGCCCTGCTGGAGGGGTGACCGCCGAAATCACCCGTGCGAGGCCCTCGGCTCGCGGTTACGCTGAGAAAAGTCGCTACCGTCAACGTCCGAGGGAAGGCACGGGAAGAACTGGGCAGCTCCCCGCTCGTTCGAGGGGGCCGGCTGCGCTTGCAGCTCCTCGTTCGCGGGCCGACCGGCGCTCGGGTGGATGCTGCTCCTGATCCCGGTCGGCCTCCGGCGGAGGAGGGGGCCGGAAGGCGCCGCCCACCGGTGAGGCCGGCCGCCGCGTTGTAGACTCCCGGCCTCGGAGGAGCGAGGCATGGCGGAGACGACGGCGGCGGCCTCGGAGGCCGCTCCCGAACAGGGCGGGGGACCCGTCGAGACGACGCTCGCGATCGTGATCGCGCTGGTCGCGCTCGTGGGGCCGCTGATCTACATCCAGCACGAGTACGACGTGTTCAGCCGAGAGCACGGCGAGGCCAAGGAGGGCGCGGCGGGCGCGGGGCTCGCCCTCGCGGTGGTCTTCCGGACGGTGAGCCGGACCGTGCTGCGGACCATCGTGCGCACGTCGGCGCGGGCGGGCATGCGGGCCTCGATGAAGGGGGCGCTGCAGTCTGGGCTCCGGGTCGCGACGCGGAACCTGCTGGCGTCGATCTTCAAGTCCGTGATGTCCAAGGAGATGGGTCCCGGCGCGACCGACCCCGCCGCGATCCGTCGCAGCAACCTCAAGAGCCTGGGCTTCGCGTCGGTGCTGCTGTACGCGTCGTGGGTGATCGTCATCGGCCTGGGTCAGCCGTTCAAGGCGGTGATGACGGAGGAGGAGGCGGTGGCCGCGGAGGCGGGGAAGGCCGCCGAAGAGGCGAGGATCGCCAACCGGCCCCGCCCCGAGCACATCGCCTGGGACCTCCGGCAGCAGTCGCAGGCCAAGCACGAAGAGATGCAGACGACGGGGAAGGAACTCAAGGGCGAGCGGGACCCGAGCCTGCAGCGACGGCTCGAGGCGCAGCTCATCCTCCTGCAGCTCGAGAAGGACGACATCGACCACCGCTTCACCGAGGTGTACGACCGGGCAGGAGGCCGAATGGCGCAGCCGAAGCCGCCCGAGGTGGAGCTGCCGCCGACGGCGTTCGACGAGGCGATCGACTGGCTCTTCACGCGCGCGCCGTACCCCGGCGAGACCTCCTGGGCGTCGCCCGTCATCTGGGCGGGCGCGGCCCTGTTCACGGCGCCGCTGTGGGTCATCTACTTCTTCCAGGCGGGGGCGGCCCGGCGGCGCAACCTCGTCCTGCGCCACGAGACGGGCGTCGACGGCGGGGTGATCCAGCTCTACTTCGCGGGCGCCTTCTCCTTCATGCCGCTCACCTCGGACGTGGTCGTCGAGGGCACGACGGAGGAGCGGGGGCGCGTCGCGTTGGTGGGCTTGCTGGCCCCGACGCTGATCGCGATCGGCCTCTGGGCGGCGTGGAAGGCGACCGGCATCACGCCGCTGCTGCTCGCCGCGGACGCGTTCCTCATCTACCCGATGGTCCAGACCTTCCCCCTCGATCCGCTCGACGGCGTGCGGGTCTGGAGGTGGAACAAGCTGGTGTGGACGGCCGTGTTCCTGGTCGTCATGACGGTGTTCATGTTCGCCGGATCGGAGGGCCTCAAGAGTGTCATCTGAGACTCCCCCCACGCGCGAAGAGCGCGAAGAGATCCGGGCGGGCGCGCGGGCGACCCTCAAGGTAAGCCTGATCGTCGTCCTGGGCTGGCTGTTCGCCTACAACCTCATCGTCCACAAGATGAACCCCGTCCTCGGGTTCTTCAAGATCCTCGACGGCATCAACGACCTCGTCCTGGGGATGCTGTCCGTCGTCACGATCGGGCTCGGGATCGTGGTGGTGTTCACGGTCACCAACCTGTTCACGCAGACGATGACCAACCTCTACTCGATGCGGATCCTCGAGGATCTGATCCGGGACCGGCTGTTCAAGAAGGACTGGCGCGGCTTCGTGCACGGGATGGTGCACTTCAACGATCTGCCGAAGCCCAACACGCCGTTCCCGCGCCACACCAGCTCGGCCCTGATGGTCTTCGCGTACCACTACGTGGTCGCCTGGTTCTACCTGGTGGTCTTCAGCGAGTGCCTCTACTTCGCGGCCTGGTCGGCCGGCGTCTATCTGGACCTGCACCCCGAGACGATGAACATCATCCCGATGTTCGCCATCGCCGTGCCCTTCACGGCCCGCCTGATGGCCTACTTCGACTACCCGTACGCCGAGGACTACGCGTCGTTCATCCCCGGGATCCTTTTCGTCGTGGTGCTGCTGCTGGCGTTCGTGGCCTGGATGAACGGCCCCTTCCAGTTCTTCGTGCAGGACATCTACACCGCCGAGAACCAGCCGTACTTCAACCGCGGGGCCCTCTTCTGGAAGTTCCTGCGCGACGGGCTGGAGATCGCCTTCTATCCGGTGTTCGGCGAGGTGGTGTTCTTCTATCTGCTGTACCAGGACGTGCGCCGCGAAGAGGAGGCCGAGGACGCCGCCGAGGCCGCAGGTGACGACGCAGCCTGAGCTCCCCTTCGACCTCGCAGGCCACGCCCTGGAGCGCGAGGTCCCTGCGGCCGAACGGCACACGCGAGGCCAGTACTTCACTCCGGGGCCGTTGATCCGGTTCGTCTTCGATCGGCTCGACGAGGTCGGGCAGGGGCCGGCGTCGGGGTCCCTGGTTCTGGATCCGGCCTGCGGTTCGGGGCGCTTCCTCGGGTCGGCCGCGCGCAGGTGGGCCGGACTGTCCCTCCGCGGCTACGAGACGGATCCGGCGGCCCTCGCCATCGCCCGGGGGTCCCTGCCGGGGGCATCCATCGCGGGGACGTCGTTCCTGGACGCGCCCGGGCGAGGCGACGTGGACCTGGTCGTCGGCAACCCGCCCTACCTGCGGGACCGGGGCGCCAAGCGGGACGTGTACGTCGACTTCGTGGAGAAGGCCTTCGACCACCTGCGGCCGGGCGGGGTGCTCGCGCTGGTGTTGTCCAACGCGTGGTTGGACGTGGAGTACGGGGCAGCCGTGCGTCGGGTGCTGCTGTCGCGGTCGCGGATCCTGTGGCTCGTGGAGTCGGGGGCCGAGCGCTGGTTCCCCGGGGCGAAGGTCCACACGATGGTGCTGGTCGCGCAGCGAGCCGACGGGGACGGCGACGTGCGGCTGGGGGCGACGAGGGAGGCGCTCCCGGCGCCGCCGGAGGTTCGCGTGCGTCGGCAGAGCTCGCTGCCCGACGAGGCGTGGGGGCCGCTGCTGCGGGCCTCCGACGAGTTCCTCGCGCTCCGGGATCGGGGGGTCCCCCTGGGGGAGCTGTTCGACGTGCGTCGAGGCTTCACGACCAACGACAACGCCTTCTTCTATCCGCCCGCGGACGCCGGGATCGAGGCGTCGGCGTCGGCCCCGGTGTTTCGGTCGCCGAAGCGCGTGGCGTCGGTGCGCGCTGTGGCCGAGGAGCTGCCCGACCGCGTGTTCCTGGGCGGCCCCGACGACGGGCCGGGAGCGGCCGCTTGGGTGAAGGCGCGGCACCCCGACGGGGCCCCGAGGCTGCCCCGGGGCGTGTCGTCGCGTCAGTTCCTGCTGAAGGGCTACGCGGCGAGGTTCCGTCAGCCGCTGTTCGACCGGCCGGTGCTGTGCGACCAGCAGCTGTACGCCGTCACCCCGCGGGAGGGGGTGGAGGTGTCGCCCGAGGCGGTGGCGGGGCTGCTGAACTCGACCTGGATGCACCTGTCGCTGGAATACGCGGGGCGCGTCAACTTCGGCGACGGCGTCCTCTGGTTGGGGCTCCGCGACGCGCGATCGCGGCTGCGGATCCCGGACCTGCGGAGGGCCTCGGCGAGGGTCCTCGATGCGATCGCGGACGGGTTCCGAGGGCTGCCGGACGGTCCGGTGCCCCCGATCTCCCGGCTCTACGCGGACGCCGCCTGGGCAGGCCCCATGGACGTGGTCGACGCGGCCGTGTCGGACCTGCTCGGGATCGACTCGACGGCGACCGCGGCCCTGCGCGCGGAGCTCGTCGCCCGGACGGCCACGCGGACCGGCTGAGCGGCGACGCTCGCAGCGAGGGGGAACGTCTCATTCGGGCGAGCCGCGAGCCCTCTGCCGGACACCGCGGGGGGTGAACGGGTCGTTCCGGTGGGGTGATGACCGTCCGGCGG
>CAZUHI010000027.1:35483-102960 GCA_964620495.1 uncultured Rickettsiales bacterium
TGACCGTCCGGCGGACACCGCGGGGGGTGAACGGGTCGTTCCGGTGGGGTGATGACCGTCCGGCGGACACCGCGGGGGGTGAACGGGTCGTTCCGGTGGGGTGGTGACCGTCCGGCGGACACCGCGGGGGGTGAATCCAGAACGACGTTGATCCATGCCCCCTGGGACCTGTACAAATGTTCAGTTCCCCATGGCGATCGCTCACCTCCACTCCCACTCCTATTACTCCTTCGGACGCTCCACGTCGTCCCCGGCGGCCCTGTGTTCGGCGGCGGCGCGACGGGGCGTGGAGGCCCTCGCGCTCACGGACGTGGAGGGCGTCTACGGCGTTCCGGAGTTCCTCGCCGCGGCGCGGATGCACGGCCTGCACCCCATCGTGGGGGCGGCGTTCCCCGACCCGGACATGCCCCGATCGTCGGGCACCGGGCGCGCGGTCGTCCTGGCCCGGGACCCGTCCGGCTACTCGGCCATCTGTCGCCTGATCACCGCCCGCAAGGCCGCGCCTCGCACGCCCCTGAACACCGCCCTCGAGACCCTCCCCGACAGCGTCTGGATCCTCACCCCCGACATCTCGCTCATCCGCGCGATCCGGCGCGCGCGGGGGGCCGAGTACCTGCTCGCCGAGCTCCGGTCCGGGGCGCGATGGCAGCGGCTCGCGGCGGAGGCGGAGGCCTTGGGGGTCCCCGCGGTGGCGGTCGCGGCGGTGCAGCTCGGCGACCCCAGCGAGCGCCCCTTCCAGAAGCTGCTCGTGGCGGTGCACGCGCGCCGCCCCTTCCCCCGCGTGGAGGCCCACGAGATGGCCGCCCATCGGGGCTGGATGCTGGACGAAGCGGCGATGCGCGCGTCCTTCAGCAAGCGACTGGACGCCGTCGCGCGGGCGGTGGACGTGGCCCGCGACTGCCGCGTCGGCGACCTCGTGGACGCGGGCTCGGATCCCCACGCGCCCGCCGAGCTGCACCGGCGCGTGAGGGCCGGCGCGGCCGTGAGGTGGGGAGCCCCGCCGCCGTCGGACGTCGCCGCCCGCATCGAGCGCGAGCTGAAGATCCTCGGCACCCCCGCCCGCGCCGAGGCCGTCCTCCTCGCCGCCGATCTGGCCGACCACGCCCGCCGCTCGGGCATCCCGGTGGAGCCCGCGCCCGCCGTGGTGGGGTCGGCCGTCGCCTACTGCCTGGACCTCGCGCCCGTGGATCCGATCGCCCGCCGGCTGCCCTTCGCGCCCCTGTGCAACCCCTCCGCCGGGGGCGGGCTGCGGCTCGACCTGAGCCCTCCCGAAGGGGGACGCGTCCGCCTCGTGGGGCGCCTGCACGAGGTCCGCGGCGAGGCCCGGGTGGGACGCCCCGGAGCGATCGTGAGGTGGTCCCTGCGCGACGCCGTGAGGGACGTCTCCCGCACCCTCGCCCTGCGCGCCGACGACTGCGAGCGGGTCCTCGACATCCTCCCCCCGGACTGGCGCGGCGAGGGGCCGGACGAGCTGATCGCGAAGCACCCGCGGCTCCAGGGGGCGGGCCTGGACGAGCGGCCGTGGGAGGGGGTTCTGCGGTCCGCCGTGCGCCTGCACCGAGTCCCGATCCGCCTCGCTCCCGGCACCGGGGCCGTGGTCTCCAGCGGGCCCCTGGAAGACCACACCGCCCTGCAGACGACCGACGGCGTGCTCACCGCCCAGTGGGACCGGGAGGCGGCCGAGTCCCGGGGGCTGCTCGTCTTCGGCATGCCCATCGAGCGCGGCGCGACAGTCGCCCTGCGCACCCTCGCGCGCCTGCGTGAGGACGCCGATCCTCCGAAGGTCGAGGCCCTGCTCGCGGAGGCCACGACCCCCTCCCCCGAGGTCCTCGTGGGCCGACTCGGTCCGCTGCAGTCCCTGGGCACGGGGGAGCTGGTGGGCGTCCCGCTCCTCGAGGAGCCGCGGGTCCGGGCGACCCTCCGCAAGGCCCCGCCGTCCACGTTCGAGGAGCTCGTGGAGGCGTGCCTCGGCGTCCCCCGGGCCGACTGTCGCGAAGACCGCGTGGACGAGGCCGCGCGCACCTCCGGGCTCACCGACGAGGCGGCCGACCTCCTGCGTCGCGCGCTCGTGGGGGGCACCGATCCCGCCCAACGCGCCCGCATGCGGAGGCGTTTCGTGGAGGGCGCGATCGCGGGGGGCCTGTCGGCCGCCGTGGCGGGGCGCCTGTGGGACTCGCTGTCGGTGCGGATCCCGGCGGCGCCGTCCTGCGCGGACCTCCTCCCGAGGCTCACCGCGGGCCTCCGGGCCCTGCTCCTGCGGCGGTCTTCTCCGGCCGCGTTCTGGGCCGCGGTCCTCTCCACGGACGGCGGAGCGTGGCCTCGATCGGTGCACGCGTCGGCCTGTCGTCGCGCCGGCCTCACCCTGCTCGGCCCCTGCGTGAAGGACGGGCGGCTCGACACTCACGGACAGGGCGACGTCGTGCGCATCGGGCTCGAGCGCGTGCGGGGGATCCGCGACGAGCTCGCCGCCGCCGTCGTCACCGCCCGAGAGGAGTCGCCGTTCACGTCCCTCGCGGACTTCCTGGATCGCGTCCCCGCGGGCGACGACGAGGTGGACGTGCTGATCGCCGCGGGCGCCATCGACGCGATCGGCGACGGCCGGACCCGGGGGGCGCTGCGGGTCCTGCATCGGCACCTGAGGCCCCACCGCGGACGCGCCGGGAGCGCCCGCCCGGGGGTGCGACGACCGCCGCCCAAGGACGTCTCGGCGCTGATCTCTCCCCGCCTCGTGCGCCGCCGCGCCTTCGAGCTGGCGTCCGTGGTCAGGGACGAGCTCGACACCCTCGGCTGCACCGTCTCGGGGCACCCGCTGACCATCGTCGCGGACCGCATCCCGGCGGACGTCGTCACCGCCACGGAGCTGGAGGAGCTCGAGGGGCGGCGGGTGCGCGTGGCGGGGTGGCCCGCCGCGGACGACACGGCCGGGCCTCGACTGGGGCGCGGCTCCACCCCCGACGATCTGCGCTGGCCGGTGGTCTACGACCTGGAGGACGGGCTCGTGAGCGCGACCGTACCCGACGCCATCGTGCAGAGGCTGCGGCGCACCCCCGTCGGAATCCCCCGGGGCGCCGTCCTGCTCAGCGGCACCGTCCGTCGCGACGGGGGCCACACGTGGTTGGAGGTCGACGAACTCCAACCCGTCGCGGACCTCCCCGGATCGACCGCAGGCGCCGCATGATGGGGCCGCGACGCAAGATCTCCCCACGGGCCGGTCCGCTTCTTGCTCATGCCCCCTGCGCCCGGCAAACCGCCCCCCGGAGAACGGCCATGACCCACCGCCTCGCCCTCCTCGCCCTCCCCGTCCTCGCCCTGTCCGCCGTCCCCGCGCAGGCCGCGAGCCCCTTCGGCGCCGACGTCGCCCTGATCATCCCCGGCAACTGGACGCAGGAGACCGTCCCGCGCGACGACACCGTCCCGTTCCCCGTGGACGCCTCCCCCGTCATCCGCATCGGCGACGGCCCCCTCATGCAGATGGGCGAGGGGGTCGAGGCCAGGCTCTTCCACCTCCCCGACGGAGGCGTGCCCGTCCGCGTGGACGTCACCCTGGACGTGTCGACGTTCCCCATGCCCGGCGGCAGCGTCGACTGGATCCGGCTGGTCCCGGACGAGCTCCTGGTGGACGGCGACCGCTACGAGCTGCGGTTCGAGGCCCCGATCGAGGACGGCGAGGAGCCCGACCCGAACGCCGACGAGCGCATCGGGAACCAGTTCATGCCCGTGGAGTTCGTGGCCGGCCCCGCCGACGCGCGCGCCCCCATCTCCCCCGACATCGACGTGCGCGTCCGCGATCACGGGTTCCAGCCCGCGACCCCCTTCCGCAACTCGAGCCACCAGCACTCGATCAACATCGACGTGGTCGTGGACGACGCCGACTTCGCCCCTCACGACACCTGGATCTTCTTCGAGGTCGAGGAGGACTTCGACGGCGACGTGGCCGACCTGAACCCCACCCGCTGGGTCGCCCCGTCGATCCTCACCGGCGACCAGGTCGAGGTCGCGACCTGGTTCTACAACGCGCCGGACGACGACGGCCGCCGCTGCGTGGTGGGCGCCACGGAGGACGCATACGGCGCCCTCGCCGCCTCGGACGTGGTGTGCGCCGACCCCGTGAACGCCGCCTGCGACGGCTGCAGCTCGGCCGGCCCCTCGAAGGGCGGCGCCCTCGCGATCCTGGGCATGCTCTTCGCCGTCGGCTCCCGTCGCCGCCGGTTCACCACGCACTTCGCTTGATTAAGGACCAGGGGTCCCCCATGCGCATCCTCCCCGCCCTCTTGATCCTCGCCGCGAGCATCCCCGCGGTGGCCTTCCCGTGCAGCCCCATCGAAGAGGGCAGCTTCCGTCTGGACAGCTTCCCCGCCGACGGCGACACCTTCCCCCACGACGCCGCGCCCCTGATCCGCTTCGGGGACCTCACCGACCTCGACTTCATCGACGACTTCCGGCCCGCGCTCGAAGGCGCCGGCGACGTGGAGGTGCCCACGACCCTCGAGGACGCCGTGCGCGCCGACGGGTTCCGCGGCAGCGCGACGTGGACCCGCCTGTTCCCCGACGACGTGCTCCCCGCGGACGAGGACTTCACCCTTCGCCTGATCGCCGGGGACGGCACGGCGGAGACGCAGGAGCAGCTCGACGATCGATTCCCGCCGGTCTCGTTCCGGACCGGTCGCTCGTTCGTCGAGGACGAGCCCGTGGCCCCGGAGTTCACCATCGAGGTGCTCGACCACGCCGCCACGCCGCCCGTCATCACGCCCTGCGGGGGCGGCGCCACGGACGCCTACGAGGAGACGCGCATCCACAACGTCACCCTGGCCGGAGACGCGGGGGCCTTCGATCACTGGCGCTTCTTCACGGTGTCGGACGACCTGGGCGACGACCTCGCCGCGACGAACCACCGCGTCGCCGTGGAGGCGAGGATCGCCACCGAGCAGTCGTTCCTCGGGGGGTGGAGCAACCCCCCGTCGGACGCCGACGAGGTCTGCGTGGTGGCCGTGACCGAGGACGCTTACGGGCGCACGTCGGCCGCTTCGGAGCCGATCTGCGCGTCGCCCGCGCCCGCCTGCGCGGCGGACTGCAGCGCGGCCGGCGATCGCACGACCGGAGGGGGCGCCACGCTCCTGCTGCTGGGGATCCTGGGGCTCAGGCGCCTTCGACGATGACCAACGCGTCGCCCGACGCCATCTCCTGCTGATCCTTCGCCGGCACCCCCACCACGCGGGCGGGATCGGGCAGCCCGGGGCCGCCGTAGGTGACCGGGTGGAAGGTCTTCATGACCTCCAGCAGGCCGAGGGTCGTTCCCGCCGTGACGGTCGCGCCGACCTCCACGAAGTTGGGCTGATCCGGCGCCGGTCGGCGGTAGAAGATGCCGTCGATCGGCGCCCTCACGGGGACGCCGCCGTCGACCTCCGCGGCCGCGACGTCCGTCGATTCGACGTCCTCGAGCCCGATCGCCGCGCCGACCTCCAGGATCGCTTCGCCGTACTCCACGGGGCGAGGGCCCGCAGCTCCGAGCGGTCGAGCCACGCCCCGCACGCCCGAGGGCACCATCAGCGCGATTCGACGACCCAGGATCTCGAGCGTCCCCAGCGCGCGGCCCGCGGGCATCGCGTCGCCGGCTTCGACCGCCACGCGCCAGATGCCGACGGTCGGCGCGCAGAGCACGTCCCCGTCGTCCGTCGATCGCAGCAGCAGCTCGCGGGTCTTCACGTCAGCCCTCCGTCAGGAGCTGCAGGTCGTGCAGGCTCCAGATCCGGGGGTTCTTGATCCGACGCACACCCATCGCCTGGTAGGTCATCTCGGTCCACGCCACGAGGCGTCCCCGGAGCTCGGACACCAGCACGACCTCGTCCGTGTCCATCTGCCGGGCGGAGGCCATGGGGTCCATGTCGGCCTCGATGCGCTCCTCGACGGCCTTCATGCCCGCGGCGATCTTCGCGCGTTCCTCTGGTGTGTCCGCGACGATGTTGAACTCGTCGTCGAGCTTCGTGTTGAAGGCGCCGATGGCGAGCGTGCGGCCCTCCATCACCGACAGCCGCGTGACCGGCGTCGACAGCTGGACCGTCGGGTCGTAGGGCAGCCCGGACATCGCGTAGTAGCCCGCCCCGCTCGCCTTGCGCAGCAGGATCGTGGCCATGGGCACGTCGTTCGTGCTGTTGGTGAAGATCAGCGAGCTGCCGTACCCGAGCAGGCCGTGCCGCTCCGCCTGGGGGCCGATGTCGAAGCCCGAGATGTCCTGCAGCCACACGATCGGGATGCCGTCGGCGTTGCAGGCGCGGCTGAACGCAGCCAGCTTCGCGATGCCCTGCTTGTAGAGGATCCCGGACGGGCGCTTGCCGCCGGTGTCCGGGTCGTCGACGAGGCCCGAGTGGTTGGCGAGGATGCCCACGTACAGGCCCGAGATGCGCGCGATGCCGGTGACGATCTCCTTGCCGAGCTCCGGCATCACCTCCCAGAAGAGCGAGGCGTCCACGAGCCGCGCGATCACCTCGCGGACCTCGTACGAGATCCGGTGGTCTGCGGGCACCAGGCCGGTCAGCTCGTCGGGTGAAAACCGCGGCGGCGCGGCGTCCACGCCGTATCGGTAGTAGGGGACGGCCGAGGACGGGAGATCGGCGACCTCCCTGCGCATGGCGTCGATGCAGTGGGCGTCGTCCGGGACCCGGAAGTCGGCGCAGCCCGACACGCCGACGTGCACGTCCGGGCCGCCGATGCCGTGGGAGCTCAGGTTCTGCGACTTCGCCCCCTTGATGAGCGCCGCCCCGGCGATGACCATGTAGGCCTGCTCGGTCATGTAGACCTTGTCGCTGATGATCGGCATGTAGCCGCCGCCGGCGATGCAGTCCCCGAACACCCCCGCGATCTGCGGCACCCCTTCGGCGGACAGCAGGGCGTTCATCTTGAAGATGTGGCCCGCGCCCTTCGCCCCGGGGAAGGTGTTGCCCTGCTCCGGCAGGAACAGCCCCGAGCAGTCCACCAGGTAGAGGACCGGCACCTTGAGGCGACGCGCCATCTCCTGGCCGCGCTCGATCTTCTCCGGCGTCAGCGGCCACCAGGAGCCCGACGCGACCGTGTTGTCGTTGGCGATCACGAGCACCCAGCGACCGTGGACCTTGGTGAACGCCGTCACCACGCCCGCGCCCGGCGACGTCTGCTTGCGATCCCCGAACTCCTTGCCGTAGTTCACCAGGGTCCCCACCGGCAGGAGCGAGGCGTCGTCGTCCTTGAGCAGGTCCAGCCGCTCCCAGGTGGTGAGCTTCCCCTTCCGGTGCACGCGGGCCCGGCCGCGCTCGCCCCAGCCGTCCTTCACGACGTCGCGGGCCTCCACGAACTTCGCCTCGCGCCCCTCCATGGCGGCCACGCGGGCCGTGAAGGTCGCGTCGTCCAGGACGCCGTCGGCGGGGGTGCCGATGGGCTCGAGGTGGATCTTCGCCATCAGTCGGTCACGCCGGGGATTCGGCCCACGCGGAGGTCGCCGGCCGCGAAGTCGGGGGCCGCGAGGATCGTCTGGTGCAGCGGGATGGTGGTCTTGACGCCCTCGATGGTGAAGCCGTCGAGCGCCGCCGCGGTGGTGGCCGTGGCCGCCTCGCGCGTGGGGCCCCAGCCGATGACCTTGGCGATCATGGAGTCGTAGTAGGGCGGGATGCGGGAGCCCTCGTTCACCGCCGCGTCCACGCGCAGGCGGCCGGTCGCGGGTGAATCCGGGACGGTGAACGTGGTCACGCGGCCCGGCGTGGGGCGGAAGTCGTCGTCCGGATCCTCGGCGTTGACCCGCACCTCGATCGCGTGGCCGTCGATGGACACGTCGTCCTGGATGAACCAGAGCTTCTCGCCCGCGGCGATGCGGATCTGGGCCTGGACGAGGTCGATCCCGGTGATCTCCTCGGTGACGGGGTGCTCCACCTGCAGCCGCGTGTTCATCTCGATGAAGTGCAGCTCGCCGGTGTCGGGGTCCTGGAGGAACTCGACGGTCCCCGCGCCGACGTACCCCACGGCCGCCGACGCCTCGGCCACCCGACGGCCCATCGCCATGCGCTGCTCGTGGGTCAGGGCCGTGGACGGCGCCTCCTCGAGCAGCTTCTGGTGCCGACGCTGGATCGAGCACTCGCGCTCGAACAGGTGCACGCCGTCGCCCCACATGTCCACGAGGACCTGGAACTCGATGTGCCGCGCCGAGTCGAGGTACTTCTCGAGGTACATGGCGTCGTTGCCGAAGGCCGCCATCGCCTCGGCGCGCGCCTCGTTCCACGCGGAACGCAGCTCCCCCATCGAGTCCGCCCGGCGCATCCCGCGACCGCCGCCGCCCGCGTCCGCCTTCAGCAGGACGGGGAAGCCGATGCTCGCGGCGAGCGCCTCGGCCTCTGCGAACTCGCCGATGAGGCCGTCGGACCCCGGGATCAAGGGCAGGCCCGCGGCCCGCATCGCGTCCTTGGCGGGGGACTTCTCGCCCATGAGCCGAATGACCCGCGGCGGGGGCCCGATCCACGCGAGCCGCTCCTGGAGCACCATCTGCGCGAACAGCGCGTTCTCGGCGAGGAAGCCGTAGCCGGGGTGGATCGCCTGGGACTCGGTCTGCGCCGCCGCCTGCAGGACCGCCTCGATGTCGAGGTACGACTGCGCCGGTCGCGCGGGCCCGATGCACACCGAGTGCGTCGCCTCGGAGACGAACGGGGCGTCCCGATCCGCCTCGGAGTGCACGGCCACCGACTCGATCCCGAGGCCGTCGCAGGCGCGGATGATCCGGCGGGCGATCTCCCCGCGATTGGCGATCAGGATGCGGCTGAACATCGCGGCGGAGGGTACCGGATCCCCCCCGCCGCGGTCAGTCGCGGACCGATCTCAGGGCCGCCGACGGAGGCCGACGATCGCGATCACCACCAGCATCCACCACGACCCCGATCGGCGCGCGGCGACGCTGCTCTCGCAGGACTCGCAGCCGCCCGTCACCACGTCGTCGTCCTCGACCTCCTGGAAGACCAGGAAGGTGATCGCCGCCCACTCGGACGCGCCGCCGGTGGCGTCCACGGCCCTCACGCGCGCCGTCAGGTCGACGTTCACGGGCAGCTGGATGTCCTCCGCGGCGAGCTCCCACACGACCACGCCGCCGTCTGCTTCGACCGTCGCGGCCCACTCGTCCACCTCGATCTCGTAGACCAGAGCGTCGCCCTCGGCGTCCTCGGAGGCGGCCACCCGGAGGGTCGGCGACGGGTCCGTGAGCTCCTCGCCGTCCTCGGGCGCGAGCCACACCGGCGTCGTGGGCACGGCGTTGGTCGTGCTCACCAGGAACCCCTGCGCGACCGACCACCCGGAGAAGAGGCTGTGCTCGTCGCCCGCGCGGACGTCCCAGGTGTAGAGCCCGTCCTCGAGCAGGGGCACGTCCACCTCCCATTCGCCGTCCCGATCGGTGCCCACGAGCGCCGCGACCTCGGCCACCAGGTCCCCCGCCTCGTCGTGTACCCGCACGTCGAACCGCACCTCGTCGCGGTCGACGTCCCCGTCGGTGGTCCAGGACAGCCGCGGACGCAGCACATCGACGCGGTCCCCGTCGAGCGGGGCCGAGGCCGTGGGCACCTCCGGGGGGTCGTTGCGGTGGTTGACGAAGACGCGCTGCACCTGCGACCACGGGCCCGGCGTGTACGGGTCGGCGGCGCGCACGCGCCAGAAGACGTCCGTGTTCTCGGGGAGGGCGACGTCGGGCGTCCAGCTCAGGACGAGCCGCCCCGACGTCGCGTCCAGCAGGTTCGTGAGGTCGACGTCGCCGTGGATCTCCACCTCGTACGTCAGATCGTCGGACTGCGGGTCCGTCGCTGCGTCCCAGGCCAGCTCCGGGCGCAGGGTCTCCACCTCGTCGCCGTTCAGGGGGGCGGTCGCGGTGGGGGCCGTGGGGCCGTCGAAGGTGGTGGGGGAGGTGCCGCCCGCGTACTCCGTGGCGTTGTCGAGGCCGTCGCCGTCGTTGTCCAGGGCCGCGTCGTCGACGGTCGGGTCGAGGCCGTTGGCCGTCTCCCAGGTGTCGGGCAGGCCGTCGGCGTCGTCGTCGACGAAGGTCACGTTCACGGTGACGGTGTGGTCGTCCGTGCCGCCGTCGCCGTCGTCGACGGTCCAGGCGATGGCCGTGCCCCCGACGTCGTCGAGGGCGGGCGTCCAGGCGATCTCGCCGGTGTCGGTGTCGAGCGTCATGCCCGACGGCATGCCCACGGCCGACCAGGTCAGCACGTCGGCGGTGCCCGGATCCGTCGCCGTCGGCGTGAACGTGAACGCGGTCCCCTCCACGGCGTGCACCGCGGTGTCGACCGTCGTGATGGTGGGCGCGACGTTGGCCACGGCGACGGGGGTCGACGTCGACGAGGTGTTCCCGGTGTCGTCGGTGACCTCGAGGCCGACCGTGGTCGTCCCGTCGTCCACCATCGTGCAGCCGACGGTCGGGTTCGTCCCGCTCACCTCGTACACGCCGTCGCCGTCGCAGTCCCAGTCCCAGGACACGACGGCCCCGTCGTCGTAGGAGTTGGAGCCGTCGACGGTCACGGTGTCGCCCTCATCGGCCGTGTATCCGCCGCCGACGTCGGCCACCGGGATCATGTCCACGGTGATGCCGACCGTGGCGAGGTCCGGGTTCTCCGCGTCCAACGCGAGGTCGGCGGACGCGTCCTCGATCGTGGAGCCGGGGCCGTCGAGCTCGATCGTGACCCCGCCCGAGAGCGTGCTCGTCGTCGCCGTGGCGGCGAGGTGGCCCACGACCCACCAGGTGACGTCGGTGCCGTGAGAGACGGCCGCGTCCGGGTCGCCGTCGGTGAGGGTCATGATCCACTCGCCGGCCGACACGGAGAACGTCGTCGCGATGCCCGCCGAGTCGGTGTCCGTCGCCGCCGACCAGCTGCCGTCGCCGTCGTCCAGCACCACCTCGATCGACGTGAACAGGCTCGCCATGTCGGCGCCCGTCAGGGCCGCGCCGGAGGCGTCGTCCAGCAGGAAGAAGAGGGTGTCGAGCTCGATGTCCGAGTCTCCGGACCGGCCGAGGTGTTCGCCGTCGATCTCGAAGAGCGCGACCGACGTCCCCGAGGTGTAGGTGCCGGCGGCCACGTCGCCGTGGTCGACGTCCGCGTGGGCCCGGGTGTGGTCGTAGGTGACGACCGCGCCGCCGCTGTACGCCGCCGCCACGACCTCGAGGTCGCCGTCGCCGTCCAAGTCCCCCGCGGCGACTCCGAAGTTGGTGCCCAGCGACGAGTCGATCGTGTGGGCCGTCCACGCGGAGCCGACGCCGTCCTGGTTCTCCCACCAGTCGACGTCCCCGGAGGATCCGTCGCTCACCAGCACGTCGATGTCGCCGTCCTGGTCGAAGTCCACGGGGAGCCCGTGGCAGGGATTCGTGCTCGTGCCGATCAGCGCCTGGGTCCACGTGCTGCCGTCGCCGCTGTTCGCGTACCAGAGCACCTCGTCTCCGCTGCGCGTGGTGACGACGATGTCCAGGTCGCCGTCGAGGTCCACGTCGGCGAGCTCCGGATCCCGCGGGTTGTCGAGGCCCGTGTCGACGGTCGCCCGCGTCCACGCGCTGCCGTCCCCGGCGGTGTTCTCGTACCAGAAGAGCTGGTCCCCCACGTTGTCGGCCATGACCAGATCCAGGTCGCCGTCGCTGTCCAGGTCGCCGAGCGCGATCCCCGCTCCGCCCACGACCCCCGACTCGATCACCGTCTCGGTCCAGGCGGAGCCGTCGCCGGCTGTGTTCGCGTACCAACTCGGTCCCTCGGCGAAGTTCGTGACGACGAGGTCCATCGAGCCGTCGCGGTCGAGATCGGCAGCGCGGATCCCCCACATGGAGTGGTTGGTCGAGCCCGCCTCGACCACGTGCTCGGTCCAGGCCGCGCCCGTGTTCTCCCACCACGAGAAGCTGGCCTCGCCACCGGAGTTGCCCGCGACGTCGAGGTCGCCGTCGCCGTCGATGTCGGCCGCGCGGCCCCAGTAGGCGCCGTCCATCGTGCCGACCGTCTCCTGGGTCCAGGACGTCCCCGTGCCGTCGTTGAGGTACCAGGTGAACTCGTCCCCGCTGTGCCGGGCGACGAGGACGTCGAGGTCGCCGTCGCCGTCCACGTCGGCGGTCGTCGGCGCCCTGGGCAGGCCGGCGCCGGTGGCGACCGTGGCGCCCGAGTCGGTGTCGCTGCTGGTGTGCACCGCGTCGTTGGTCCAGAGCGCGAGGTCGTCCGCGAGGTTCGCGCCCGCCGCGACGTCCAAGTCGCCGTCCGCGTCGAAGTCGCCGACGGTGACGCACACGGCCCCGTTGAAGTTCCCCGCGAGCGTGTGTTCGGTCCACGACGTGCCGACTCCGTCGGTGTTCTCGAAGAACGTGACGTCGTCCGCGGACCCCGCGGTGGCGACCACGTCCAGATCTCCGTCGAGGTCGAGGTCGATCGCGACCGCTTCGCGGGCGAAGTCGTAGTTCAGGTCGATGTCGTGCTGCGTCCAACTGGACCCGTCGCCCAGGGTGTTCTCGAACCAGGCCACGTCGTCACCCACCGAGGCCGACCCGAGCACGTCGAGGTCGCCGTCGCGGTCCATGTCCGCGAGGTCGAGGGGCCAGGCGCCGTCGAACGAGCCCGTGATGGAGACCGAGACCCAGGACGAGGCGCCGCCCTGGTTCAGGTAGAGCGCGATGTCGTCGTCGTCGTACCCGCTCGCCACCACGTCGAGCCGGCCGTCCCGATCGATGTCGCCGACCTCGACCCACGTGGCCCCGGCGAGGCCCGCGTCGATGGTGTGCTCGGTCCAGGAGGACCCGTCGCCCGCGGTGTTCTCCCACCACAGGACCGAGTTCGCGGCGTCGGCGGCGCCCACGAGGTCGGCGTCCCCGTCCCCGTCGAGGTCCGCGATGCGCACGTCCCACGCCTCATCGAACGAAGACGCGACGATCGTCTGCGTCCAGACCGCGCCCGTGCCGTCGTTGGCGTACCAGCGGATGTCGTCGGCGTTGTAGCCCGCGGACGCGATGTCGAGGTCGCCGTCGCCGTCGATGTCGCCGGTGTGCAGACCGATGGCGGCGTCGAGGGAGGCGTCGACCACGACGCGGGTCCAGGCCCCGGCGTCGTTTCGCCAGACGACGACCTCGTCCTCGGTCGTGACCGCCGCCACGAGATCCAGGTCCCCGTCGGCGTCGATGTCGGCGTGGATGAGGCCGTTGAGGCCGTCTTCGTTGCCGTCGATGGTGGTCTGAGAGAAGGGCAGCTCGACGGCGTCGGCCGCGGGGATCAGGCAAAGCGATGCCGTGGCGAACACCAGGCGGTGCGCGAAGGAGCGGGTCATGAGGACCTCCTTGGGGGTTGCTCCTCTCAGGTTTGTTCGAACCCGCATGTCATAGCTATGACGGCCGCGTAAGAACGTGTGAGCGGCGGGTCCCGCGGGGCGGACGACCCGGCGACGGCGCCGGGATAGACTCGACGTCGTGAGGAGAGCCCCATGAGCGACGACGCCGCGGCCGACGCCGCACCCACCCCCGAAGAACGGGTCTCGGACTTCGCCAAGGCCGCCGCCGCCGCCGCCGAGGAGGCCATCGAAGGCCTCGAGGCGAAGCTCGCCGCGCTCGAGGGGCGCGCCCGCGAGGCCGCCAAGGACGGCGAGGCGATGGCTCAGGACCTGATGACGGAGACCGAGAAGCGCGTGCGGGAGAACCCGCTGCAGGCCGTGCTCACGGCGCTCGGCATCGGCTTCATCCTCGGCCTGATCTTCGGAGTCGGCCGTGGCCGCTGACCGGAGCAGCGCGCCCTTCGAGATCCTGAGCCGGCTGTTCGGGCGCCTCGGCGGCGTGATGCGGCTCGTCCTGAACACCCAGCTTCAGCTCGCCAAGGCCGAGTCGGAGATCGAGAAGAAGCGGGCCGCCAAGGTGGCCCGGATGATGGCCGTCGGGGTGGGGCTGCTCGCCTGCGCGGGGGCGCTCGCGCAGCCGCTGATCGTGGTCCTGCTCGTCGATCACACCCCGCTGTCCCTGGCGGGCGCGTTGGGAGCGCTCCTGGGCGTGGACCTCGTGGTCGGGCTGATCCTGCTCAACCGCGCCGCCGCCGTGGCGAACGAGCGGGAGTGGATGATCGACACCCGCACCCGCGCCGCCGAGACCATCGAGATCCTGCGTGGCTGAGGCCCTGCTGCACATCGCCGAGCCCGACGTGTGGGCCGCGGCCGACGACGTCTACCGCCCCGCCTCGTTGGCCACCGAGGGCTTCGTGCACTGCTCGACGGCCGAGCAGGTCGTCGCCACCGGCCGTCGCTACTACGCCGGGCGTACGGGACTGCTCTTGCTGACGATCGACCCGGCCGCGGCCGGCGTCCCCCTCGAGTGGGAGCCCGGCCCCACGGGCGACCTCTTCCCTCACCTCTACGGGCCCATCCCCACCTCCGCGGTGACGCAGGTGGCGCCCTTCGACCCCGATCCGGGAGCGTGAAGCATGGCCAGTGACATCCGACCCGTGGCGATCGGCTTCGCCTTCGGCGCAGTGGCGGGGATCGCCGTGGGCGCCTGGTACGCCACCGGCATGGCGAAGCTGGACGCGCAGGAGGACTCTGAGCCCGCGGACCGACAAAACGTCTCGGATCCGGCGGCAGAGGCAGCCCCTGAGCCCGAAACCGAGACAAAAGGTCGGGAAACCGGGGGCACGGAGACCGCCGAGCTGCGCGCGAGGGTGGCCGAGCTGGAGGCCGCGCTCGTGGCCGCCGAGGTCGACGCCGCCGTGGGTCCTTCCCACACCTTCGACGAGCTCCCGGACCTGCACTCGCCGGAGTCGATCCACGAGGAGATGAACGGGTTCGAGGAGTGGGCGAAGACGCAGCCCGCGGACTGGGGCCTGAAGCTCGCGGGCCTCGACTGCGACGAGCCGCCCTGCCTCATCCACGTCGAGATGAACGACCTCGACTCCGAGGGCTCGATCGCCGCCCAGGAGGCGCTGAACGACCACTTCCTCTCCGCCTTCGAGTTCGAGGCGCTCAGCAGCGTGCACATGAACACGTTCGGGGACCGGACCCACATGGTCCGGTTCTTCGCGCCCGGCGACGAAGCCCTGCGCGACGACCTGGACCGCGCCGCGACGTTGCGAATCCGGGCCCTCTGGGAGGAGCTCGAACCCGCCGAGGAGTGACCGGCGGCTACTGCTCGGTGCGCACCAGCTCCTGCGGGTCGAGGCCCTGGCTGGTCGCCTCCTCCGCGAGCGTGAGCCCCAGCAGGACCTCCCGGGCCTCGTGGGGGTAGGTGAACCAGCGCACGCTCTCGAACCGCTGCGACGTCCCCGTCACCGCCACCGCGGGCAGGCGACGGGAGAGCTCCTCGGCCGCGCCGAACACCTCGCGGGCGAGCTCCAGGTACACGCCCAGCCCCGCGTCCGTCTCGCGGATGCGGCCCGACTCGAAGTGCATCGAGCCTCCCGGGTACCGCACGCCGTCCAGGCGCACGCCCGAGGCGGGGGCGGTCTCGATGCAGGTCCAGCGGCCGCTGCGGGGGTCGAAGCGATAGAGCGGCAGCAGGCGCCACCCGAGGGTCGCGACGAGGTCCACCGCTTCGATCAGGTAGTCGACCTCCGCCTCGCTCAGGAAGTAGCCGAACCCCACGCGGAACCAGCCCGGGCTGAGGCCCGCGAACCCGGCGTTGCCCTCCTCCTCGAAGGTCCACGACGTCATCACGTCGACGCCGAGCAGCGTGTGGGCGTAGGGCCCCGCGCCGGACACGCCGCCGCCGACGCGGATGCCGAACAAGTCGCGCAGGAGGGCGACGACGAAGCCCCAGTGGAGGAAGCGGCCCTCGTGGCGGATGCACAGGGACACGAAGCCGAGCCGGTCGCGTCCTCCGCCGCCGAGCACCCACAGGTCCGGGTTCGACCGCCAACGATCCAGGGCGCGGGCCGCGGCGGCGTCCTCTCGGGCTCGGATCCGGGCCACGCCGATCGCCTCACGCAGCTGCATCACGAGGCCGGAGCGGACGACGCCCACGGGGTCGAGGTCCAGCCCCTCCTCGGCGGCGACGCCCTCTTCGTAGACGACGCTCCAGGGGCTCACCCAGCGCGCGGCGGCCGCCGTCGCCGGCACCCGACGCAGCCCCAGCAGAGACTTCTTGACCACGAGCACCGCCGGGGTCGAGGCCCCGCCCGGGAACCGCGACGGGGCGACGATCAAGGCGTCCTTGGCGGCCGAGTCGTCGTGGAGGCCCGGGTTCATGTCGAGGACGACGCGCCCGCCGACGGCCGAGTAGTCCCACAGGGCGATGGCCCCGTGCTCGTGGAGGAGCCGCGTCACCGCGCGGTCGTCGGTCACGACGCCGGTCACGTCGGAGCCGCCCGAGAAGCTGCCGATCCGCAGGGGGCGTGAGGCGAAGCGCAGGAGCTCGCGACGCAGGGCCTCGAGGTCCACCCCGCCGTCGGCGTTCAGGCCCACGAACACGACGTCGGCCACCGAGATGCGCCAGGGCAGGTCGTTGGCGACGCCCTCGTAGGGCCCGAGGAACACCACGGGCCGGAGGTCCTCCGCCACCGCCGCGCTCCCCCCGTCGGCGGGCGCGGTGAGCGCCAGCAGCTCGACCAGCCGCTGGACCGCCATGCGCGGCCCTCCGGGCACGAACAGCACCTCGTCGTCGGGCCCCGCGCCGACCCCTCGGCCGACGATGCCCCGGGCCTCCTCCTGGAGGTCCCGCGCGTGCTCCGAGTCCACGCCCAAGACCTCTTCGCGCAGGAAGTCCTCGATGAAGTGGAGGGCCCGGCCGGACGACGCCGGGTCCACGTCCAGGGCGCGTCGAGAGCCGAACGGGCCGTGGGCCACGGCGTCGCGACCCACGACCGACCGCGTCACCGTGTCCATGAGGGCCTCGCCCTCGAAGCGGCGGCGCGCGTCGTCCTCGGCGGGCCGCACCAGGTGGGTGGCCAGGACGCCCATCGGTGCCCCGCCGGAGCTGGGCACGTCGTCGTCCTGGAACGTAGTGAGGATGGCGCGGGCGGCGGTCCGCGCGGTGAGCGCCTCGGCGCGGCGGAGGTTGGCGAGCACGCCCCGGCCCACCACCCGCACGAAGGCCCGGCACGCCCCCGACCGCGCGCTCCAGAGGCTCACGAAGGAGTCCACCGAGAGCTCGAGCAGCACGGTGGCGTCCCGGCTTCGACAGCTCATCGAGCGCGGCCGTCGGTCGAGCAGCCCGACCTCGCCGAGCAGGGTGCCCGGGCCGCCGAGCGCCAGGCGGTACTCCTTGCCCGCGCGCCGCGTCGAGACCTCCACGCGGCCCCGCACCACCAGGTAGGCCGAGCCCGCGGGCGCGCCCTGGCTGAAGACGACCCGGCCGGGCGGCAGTCGCCACTCCTGCATGCCGGCGACCAGCTCCGTGAACTCGTCGTCGTCGAACGCGTCGAAGAGCGGGAGGCGTCGCGTCCGCTCCAGCGTCGACGCGTCCGGAGCCCGCGCCAACAGCGACTCGGGGCGGGCGACCAGGGGCTCGCCGGGGGGCGGCTCCGTGACGCCGCGATCGAGGGCCCGCAGCCGACCCGCCATCTGCAGCACGACGGCCCGGAGCTTGTCGTCGTCCACCTCCTCTCGGCCGTCGAGCAGAAACTCCTGGGATCCGAGCCGAACGGGGCGGGAGGGCGAGCGACGAGTCGAGGTGCGCATGCCCCCAATTGAGCGCGGACGCCGGCGAGAGGCGATGACGGGCATATGACAGCCGGTCCCTCTAGACTCCGTGGATGGACGACGGAGCGTGGTTGGTCTTCGAGGACGGGTCCCGGCGGCGGGTGAGCGGGCAGGGCGTGCTGGTGGGCCGCGCGGCCACGTGCGACATCGTGGTGTCGGACCCCCGCGCGTCGAAGCGGCACGCGCTGCTGTGCCTCAGCGCGTCGGGCCTGGAGGTGCACCCTCTCGGCCGCAACACGACGAAGGTGAACGGCCGGCAGGTCTCCGGCGCCCGACGCATCGGGCACGGCGATCGGTTGGAGGTCCCCGGGGCCACGTTCACGGTCGACCGCCCCCGGCCTCGCCCGGCCGACCACGCGCCGGTGTGGCTCGTCCGGCTGGGCGACATCCTCCATCGGGTGCCCGGGGGCGCCATGTCGGTCGGGGGCGGGGACCTCGACGAGCTGCGCGTCCCCGGCTGGCCCGACGGCGCGATCACGCTGCACGTGGGCGGCACGTCGCTGCTCGCCGAGGCGAACGTCGAGGGGGCCAGGGTCGGCGACGAAGACGCCCCCACGGAGGAGCTGCACCTGCTCCGCAGCGGCGACGTCCTGCGGTTCGGGGAGCACGCCGTGGAGGTCCTGGCCGAGCAGCCGCAGGAGGAGACGACCGTCGCGTCGCTCGACTCCCTGAGGTTGCGCGAGGTGCGGTTCCAGTACCGACCCACGGGCGGGGAGCTCGCCCTGCAGATCGGCGACCGCGTCCTGTCGTGCCCCCTGTCGGAGCTGCGCAGCCGCCTGGTGGTGGTCCTCCTGCAGCCCCCCGGCGGCTACTCCGCGGGCGACTTCATCCCGGACGAGCTGGTCATCCCGCAGATCTGGCCCCGGCGCGACGACCGCACGAACTTCGACGTGAACACGCTGGTTCACCGCCTGCGCAAGGACCTGCTCAAGATCGGGGTGGACCCCACGCGGTTCATCGAGCGCGCCCGCACCGGCGGCGCCACCCGCTTCCGCCTCCAGGACGGAGCCGAGGTGATGGTCGCCTGAGGCGACGCGCGGGGTCGTCGCTCAGGGCAGCGGCTTGGCGAGGATGTCGCTGTAGTTGAGGCTCCCGTTCAGGTCCCACCACTCGACCGTCGCGGACCCGCCGTCGATCTCGATCCACACGAAGCCGGGGTCCTGATCCTCTTGCCAGACGGTCTGGTTGGTGCCCTCGAAGTCGGTCGTCTTCGCTCCCGCGCCGGACACCATGAGGGCCGTCCCGCTGCACGTCCCCGTGAGCCACTGGCGGCTGTGGTCGTGCCCGCAGAGGTACAGGTCCACGTTGCCGCAGACGTTGTCGTCCATGAAGTCCTTGATCTTGCCGCCGTCGACGTACGGGATGCCGGGGAAGCCTTCGTAGGAGCCGGCGTTGCCGTGGGGCCCGTTGGACAGGTACGGGTGGTGGCCGTAGGCGATCTTCCAGGACGCCGTCGTGTTCGCGAGGGCGCCCGCCAGCCAGGCCTCCTGGGAGTCCACGATGCTGGGGAAGTCGTCCGTCAGGAACGGGATGTACAGGCCGTCGAAGAACACCGAGGACGTGTCCAGCGCCAGGAACTCCACGTCCCCGTGCTGGTGGTTGTACCAACGCCCCGGCATCGTCCACTTCGTCGAGAAGGCGGTGTAGTCGACCTGGTTGTCGCCCTGGGACACGTTGATGCCCGTGCCGCCCAGGAAGTCGTCGCCGCCGTCGTGGTTCCCGAGCGACGGGTAGAAGGGCAGGTCGATGTTCGCGTAGGGGATCTCGAACTGCGTCTGCCAGAGGTCGTCGTTCACGTCCTCGACGCCGATGTCGTAGTGGTTGTCCCCGAGCAGCAGCACGAAGTCGCAGCCCTGGGCGTCGCACACCTGCTCCACCACGTTCGCCACCGCCTGCTGGTTCGCGCTGCCCGTGCCCTGGTCGCCGAAGGCCACGAAGCGCACCGGCGGAGGGGCCACGTCGTCGTCGTCGTCGCCCACGTCGTCGTCGTCCGTCGCGTCGTCGTCGTCCGTCGCGTCGTCGTCGTCCGTCGCGTCGTCGTCGTCCCCCGCGTCGTCGTCGTCCCCCGGGGCCGTGGAGTCGTCGTCGTCGGGGAGGGTGTCGTCGGGCTGCGTGTCGGGGACGCCGTTGTTCGGGCAGGCGAGGAGGAGCAGCGCGGCGAGCGGAGAGAGGCGAGAGATCGTCATGACGCGCGGGAGTCTATGGGGTTCGCGCGGCGAGGGGGTAGGCAATCCCGTGCCGCGCTCCCCTGATAGAACTGCCGCCGCACCGCGCCCCGAGCCCGGGGAACAGGGGAGCCTCATGACCGCCCGCACCATCGACGACGTCCTGCGCGACCTCGACGCCGTCCTCGAGGAGACCGTCGCCCGCGGCGATCGAAACGGCATGTTCGCGGCGCTGTACCGCAAGGTCACGGCGCGGGTGAAGCGAGGGATCGAGGCGGGCGAGTTCGACGACGGCGAGCGCATGGAGCGCCTCGACGTCCGGTTCGCCGACCGGTACCTCGCCGCCTACCGCGGGCGCCGCGTGTCGCCTCCCCCGTCGGAGTCCTGGGCTGTGGCGTTCGCCTACGCCGAGCGGGACGAGCCGATGGTGCTCCAGCACCTGCTCGGGGGCATGAACGCGCACATCAACGTCGACCTGGGCGTGGCCGCCGCCGAGACCGTGGGCGACGGCGACCTCGAGCCCCTGCACGCCGACTTCGAGCGCATCAACGACGTCCTCGAGGAGCTGACCGACGACGTCGTGGCGACCCTCACCCGCGTCTGGCCCCTGCTCTCGGTGGTCTCCGAGCTGCCCGGCGAGTTGGAGGACGAGCTGGTCGGCTTCTCCATGCGACGGGCGCGCGACGGGGCCTGGCGCTTCGCCCGACGCCTGGCACCCATGGACGCCGCGGCCCGACGGGCGGAGATCGCCCGGGTCGAGAGCCGCGTGGCCGACGTGGGCCGGATGGTCTTCGATCCTCCCCGCCCCGCGCCCGCGATCCTGGCCGCGCTGCGGAGCGGCGAGCGCGGGTCCGTCGCCGACGTGTGCCGGTGGCTGCTCGATCGTCCTGCTCCCGAGCAGCGGGCCGGGCGACGCACCCCGAACCGACGCTGGACGGACGAGCTGCTGGACCGCTTCCGCGCCCAGGGCGATCCCGGCGCCGACGCCATCGCGCTGTCCCTCCTGGCGAACGGCGACATCGACGACGTCCGCGCCCTGCTGCGCTCCCTGACGACGTCGGACCGCCTCCCCGCGACCCTCACCCCACGGGCGCGGGCCCTCATCGAGCGGGAGGCCGTCCCGTCCTGGGCCGATCCCGAGCGGCTCGAGCTCGCCTGCGAGGTCTTCGAGCGCTACGCGATCCCGATCCTGCAGAGCCTGCTGTACCGGTCGCTCCCCGAGCTGTACGCCCTGGGCGACGGCGCCGAGGTGCTCCATCGGTCGCAGCAGATCGAGGTGCTGCCCCACCGACGGATCCGGGAGACGCTCACCTTCGTGATCGAGGTCATGTCGCCGGACGCCCTCGAGCCCGACGGCCTCGGCGTCCACCACGCGCAGCGGGTGCGGCTGCTGCATGCGGCCGTCCGGACCCACCTCCTCGCCCGCGGCTGGGACCCGCGAAGGCCGCCGATCAACCAGGAGGAGCTGGCCGCCACGCTGGTGACGTTCTCGGGGATCGTCGTGGACAGCATGGAGCGATTCGGGATCGAGCTGAGCGCCGCCGAGCGCGGCGCCTGGATGCATCGGTGGAACGTCGTAGGCGCGCTCATGGGCATCGACGACGAGCTCCTCTTCGCGGACGTGGAGGACTCCCTGGCCATGTTCGCCGAGGTCCGCCGCCGCCACCATCGTCGGTCGGAGGCGGGCGTCGCGGTCATGAAGGGCACGATGGACTTCGCCGACGCACTGCTCGCGGGCGAGGCGCTCGACGGGGCCGGGCCCATGCTCGTCCGGCACCTCTGCGGCGACGCGCTGGCCGACCTGCTCGACGTCCCCCCCGCCGACTGGACCTCCCGCTTCGTCGACCGCTACGTGAAGCTCTGGGACGGCATCGATCGCAGGCAGGACCGCTCCGTGTTGGTGCGCAAGCTGGCGGCGGCCACGGGGCGGAGGTTCCTCGACAAGCTCGCCGACCGCGTGGACAACTCGACCTGGGAGCGCGTCAGCCGACGCTTCGAGCGCGAGCACCCCGAAGCTCGCGGCTGATCACCCCACTGGGACCCGAATCTCGACGGTCCAGTGACCGAGCCCGCGGCCGGTGCGGATGTACGCGTGGTGGTGGGCGGTCCCGTCGCGCTCCATCCCGGCCGCGTCCACCCACGCGAAGAGCTCCTCGTGCACGGCCCGGAACCGGGCGTCCATGGCCCCGTCGAACATCACGCAGGCCGCGCGCAGGGTCGGCACCTTCCGGCACCGCACGGCGCCCTCGTCGTCGGGCAGGCGGGTGAGGGGGATCATCAGCTCCGCGCGCACGTCCGGCACGACGGGCCCGGCCTCCCCGAGGCTCTCGTAGGCGGCGATGAACGGACCGGCGGGGAAGAGGCCGCGCTCGGCGACCCAGCGCTCCAGCGCCTCGAAGGCGGCGCCGACCCCTTCGGGGGGGCCCGCGTAGGTCGTCGTCGCCGCGCGCATGGCCGCGACGTCCCGCACCTGGACGGGAGGGAGCGTCACGCGCGGGCTCTCCGTCGCAGCAGCGTTCGGGCGATCACGGCCACCACGGCCACCACGGCGATGCCCAGGAGGACGAACCGCAGCCGACCGACGGCGAGCTCGATCGCCGCGTAGTTGGACGAGAAGGCGTAGCCGATCCACACGAACAGCGGCAGGGACACCACGGCCGCGAGGGCGTCCACCGCCAGGAACTGCAGCGGCGGCACCTTGCTCGTGCCCGCCGCGAAGAAGACGGCCCCACGCAGCCCCGGCAGGAACCGCCCCACGGCCACGGCCAGGACCCCATTCTTGCGGATCCGCTCCGTCGCTTTGTCCACCAGCTCGCGCCGCAGCACGCGCGCGGGCCACGGATGCTCGAGCAGCTTGTCCCCCCAGCGGTACCCGAAGGTGAAGACGATCCCGTCGCGCAGGAGGACGAAGACGCCGAGGGTGAGCGACGCCATGGGCACCGACATGCCCCCGTGATCCGCGAGGATCCCCGCCGCGATCAGGGGCACGTCCTCCGGGATCGGCAGGCCGAACCCGCTGAGCAGCAGGGTGCCGAAGAGGATGGGGTACCCGTGGTCCACGAACCACGGCAGGACGTCGGTGATCAAGCCGCGGCTCTACCGCTCGGGCGGATCGGCGGGACCCCGGCAGTACATCTCTTCGACGTTGTCGAAGCCCTCGGGCAGGTCCACGTTCTCGTGCTCGTCGTAGTCGCCGCGCAGGGAGCACTCGTCCACCTGCACCGGGCAGTCGCCGTCGCGAAGCTCGAACGCGTACTTCAGCTCGTTGTCGTCCGTGGGCACCGAGAAGACGGTGATCGCGATCCGGTATTGCGTGTCCGCGACGGTCTCGAAGGAGCACCACTCGGGGGTGCCGCGACCGGCCGCGGAGCCGACGATGCCCCAGCGGTCCTCCAGCAGGCACGTGTTCAGGTCGACCCGTCGCTCCACGCCGTTCTCGTCCGGGAACGAGTTGATGAAGTCGCCCATCGTCTCGCCCGGGGAGCCGGTGTAGTACGCGGCGAGCCCGGCCTGCAGGTCCACGTCCCCGTCGTCGTACGGGTAGTCCTGCATGAACGGGTTGTTCTGCTCGGAGCCCGACTCGTCGATCCACTTGTCGTCGCGCCACACCGACTGCGGGTCGATGATCAGGCACACGCGGCCGCCGGTGCCGGTGAAGGTGGCGGTGGCGCCCGAGTGGTCGCCGCGACCGATGTCCGACGGACCCACGCGACCGATGAACGTGTCGCCGTCCAGCTCCGGCGGATCCTCGCTCCGGTCGAGGTCCACGACGTCCGCGCCGGCGACCCCGCCCTGGCCGTAGTTCTGGAGCAGGGGCTCGGCGTCGAGGTCGCACGCGACGAGGGCGAGCGCGCAGGCGATGGTAGGCAGCGGGCGCATCGCGGTCACTCCTTCACGTGGTCGACGACGACCCGGTAGCCCGAGCGCTCGCCGTCCACCACCGTGGCGGGGTCGCTGCTGAGCAGGTCGCCCGGGGTGATGTACTTGTCGGGGAAGTTGAGGACGTCGGCGAAGTTCGTGCCTTCGCGGAAGAAGAGCCCGTCCTCGCTGCGGCGACGGTTGATGGAGCCGTCGTCCTCGGTGCAGCTGGTGAAGTCGCTGTCCACGAAGGCCCAGATCCGCGAGCCGTGAGGCAGGCGGGAGTGGATGACGTTGAAGGTCGCCTCCCAGTCGCCGTCGTCGTTCGCCTCGAAGTCGAGCTGCTCGGCGCCGATGAACGAGAACTCCTCGATGGAGTTCCAGCCGTAGTACCACTGGCACTGGTCGTAGAGCTCCTCGACCTCCACGGACTCGCCGTCCGCGTGCTCGACGGGGTGGGCCTCCAGGATCGACTGGAGGTCGATGTATCGACCGGTGAGGATGTTGCAGCGCAGCGCCTGGAAACACGCGTACGTGTAGGAGCCCACGCTCGTGCCGCCGTAGGGCAGCGCGTCGCCGATGGGGTTGTCGCCCACCCGCGGGCCCGTGGTCGGGTACGGGTACCCGAGCTGCTGGTCGTCGTAGCCCTCGTACACCCCGAGGTAGACGAGGCCGATGTCGCGCGAATCGCCCGCGATGGTCGACGGCACGACCACCGTCCCCTCGAGGTTCTCCTCGGGGAGATCCTCCTGGAAGCAGCCCCCCACGAGGAGGGCGGAGAGGGCGATCAGAGCGCCGCAGGTCGCCCCGCAAGTCGCCCCTGCCTTAGAAGTCATAGCCGAGCCCCAACTGCAGCTCCATCGGGCCCTGTCGCCCGGACGCGTAGTACTCGCCGCGGGAGTCGAGGGCACCCTGGGAGATGCCGGTCGCCGCGCGATTGTTCGTGACGTTGTAGAGCTCCGCGGTGATGGCCACGGCGCCTCGCGGCAGCCGGATCTTGTACTGGAGCTTGAGGTCGAGCTGCCACCACGCGTTCACGGAGTCGAACGTGCCTCGGGCGGCGACGAAGTTATCGTAGCCCCCCTTGTCGTTGTAGAACTTCCGGTCGAAGCGACTGCCGCTGTAGATCTGCAGCGTGCCGCCGACCAGCAGCCCGAACGGGAGACGGTAGGCGGCCGAGCCCTTGAACACGTGGGGCCGGTCCGAGTACAGCCAGCCGTGCTCGAACTCCTCCTGCGTGGGGTTGTCCAGGGCGGCCGTGATGGCCGTCGCCGTCAGCCCGCGCGTCAGGGACAGCGTGTAGTTGATGTCCAGCAGCAGGTTCTTGAACATCCGACGCTCGAGTTTGAGCGTGAGGCTGTAGTAGTTCCGCGCCCCCTGGTTCGGGGTGCGCAGCCGGAAGAAGTTGCTCTGGACGCCGTTCACGACGCCGATCGTGTTCGTGCCGCGGCCGTTCCAGATGTAGTTGATCTCGTCGTCTTCCCAGAGGTGACGGAACCACTTCGCCGTGCCCTCGATGCCCACCTTCGTGGCCTTGCCGAGCAGCATCTCGAAGCCCGCGTTCAGGGCGTACGTGCGGGGGACGGTCAGGTTGTCGAGCGACTCGTAGTTGCTCTGCCCGCGGCTGTACGAATACAGGTCGTACGAGTGGTTGATGTCGGCCCGGTCGAAGAACTCCGGGTCCAGGTAGAGCTTGCGGCCGAGGCCGTTCTTGTCGAGGAAGCTCGAGATGCCGATGCGGCTCTCGTCGATGATGACGCCGCCGCCGACGTACAGCTTCGCGCGGCCCTTCTGGGTGGGGTCCCAGGTGAGGCCGCCGACCGGCGTGACCGAGTCGAACCCGACGATGCGCTCGCCCTCGTCGTTGCGCATGGTGGCGCGGTCGTACTTGACGCCGAAGTCGATCGTGAGACCGCGGACGGGCTCCCAGGTGTCCTGCAGGAACGCGAAGATCGTGGAGCCGCTGTGCCGCGAGAAGAGCTGCCCGCCCGTCTCCCGCCAGTAGTAGCCGACGGTCGAGGTGGGGTCGCCGGAGTCCTGCAGCCGCTGGACGTAGTAGATGTTGCCGGGATAGCCGAACGTGTTCTCGGACCGCACCCAGCTCAGCTCGGCGCCGCCCTTGATCTCGTGGGTGCCGATGGGCGTCTGCAGGAAGCCCTTGAGGGTCGCGCGCACCGAATCACGCCAGCGATCGTTCAGCGAGTAGAGGTAGTAGTTGTCTTCCCAGAAGGCCCCGCCGCTGCCGATCACGCCTGGCGTCGTGAAGTCGATGAAGCCCTCTTCCTGCCCCTCGTCGCATTGCTTGAACCGCAGATCGTCCTTGTGGGTGCAGGGCTGCGGCGTCACGTCGATCGCCGTCTTCATGTGGTTGTAGGAGATGCGCGCGAACAGCGCGTTCGTGATCTTCCACTCCTCCTCGAGCGTGATGACGAGGGAGTTCTGGAACTGGTGGCTCTGGGCGTCGGGCGTGACCGTGAAGCTCTGGCTCCGGTTGCCGATGCTCGCCGTGTTGCCGACGACCGAGAAGATCAGGCGGTGCGCGGGGTGCGGGTTGGCCGTCATCTTCCCGAAGAAGTTGAGGCCGTTGAACACCCGGGGGCTGCGCGCGCCCGCCGCGGTGGAGACGTTGTTGATGTAGGTGAGCGCCGCGAAGAGCCACAGGCGGTCCTTGATGATCGGGCCGCCCAGGGAGACGTTGACGTTGAGGTCGCGGTTGTCCCGATCGAACTCGCTGCTCTCGATCTGCCGACCGTCGGGCGTGAAGACGCCGTCTCGCCGCGGCGACCAGTTGCCGTTGCTCGTGTACGCGTTGACGGCGCCCCGCACCTGGTTGCCGCCGGACTTCGTGCGGACGTTGATGATCGACCCGAGGGAGCCGCCGTTCTCCGCCTTGAAGTTGCCGGTGATGACCTCGATCTCGTCGATCGCGTCGAAGTTGAAGTTGAACGAGAAGGTGCCGGTGACGGGGTCGGTGGTGTTGGCGCCGTCGAGCAGCCACTTGTTCTCGCGGCTGCTGCCGCCCTTCACGTTCGGGTTGCTGCCGCCGGTGACGCCGGGGGTGAGCTTCGTGGCGCCCTGGTAGGACCGCTGGGACGGGAGCGCTTCGAGGTGCTCCTTGGTGATCACCGCGCCGGTGGTGGACGACGACACGTCCAGGATCGGCTTCTCTTCGACGTCCACCGTCACGGTGACGCCCTCGCCCGCCTCGGCGATCTTCAGCGTCACGTCCAGGTAGAGGACGGCCCCGATGCTGACCCGGATGCCGTCCTGCCGGAAGGCGACGAAGCCCTCCTTCTCGGCCCGCATCGAGTAGGTGCCCGGGGGGAGTCCGGGCAGCCAGAAGAGGCCCTTCGCGGAGCTCGTGGCGTCCTTTTCGCCCTGCAGCGAGTCCGAAGTCAGGACGACGCGGACGCCCTCGAGGGGCTGCCCCCCTTCGTCCAGCACCGTGCCGCGGACCGTGCCCGTCTGCTCGGTGGCGAACGCCGACGGCGGGAGCACGACCAGGCCCAGGAGCAGGAGCCCCAGAGCCGGCAGAAATCGGAGTCGCCTGGTCGTCATCTACAAATCCTCGCACCCTCGCGCGCGTGCACGGCTCTCTTTGGAGCCGCCGCGGGAAGCCGGGTTTCGACCCGATGGAGCCGCCGCGACGACATGCTATAGCTTGCGCCACTCGACCCCCGCAAGGCTCGGAGCCTGCCCGATGACACGCATCCTCCCGGCGCTTCTCGCGATGATCGGCGCCCTCGCCGCCCCGACCGTCGCCCAGGCGACCTCCCTGTTCCCCATGACGACGTCGGAGTTGACCTTCATCGCCGACGTCATCGTCGAGGCCGAGGTCGTTTCGGCCGAGCCCGAGTTCATCCCCGGGATGGAGATCATCCGCACGGTCTCCACGCTGCGGGTGCTCGACGTGATCAAGGGCGACGTGGAAGTCGGTGACGAGCTGTTCGTCGCCCAGACCGGCGGCGCCATCGGCGACTCCGAGACCACCCTGCCCAGCAGCCCCGCGTACAACCCGGGCGAGCGCGTGCTCAGCTTCCTCGAGTGGCGCGACGAGAGCGAAGGCCTCTACCGCACGGTCGGGATGATCCAGGGCAAGTTCAACCTGATCGTCGAGCCCGACACGGGCAAGGACGTCCTCATCAAGCTCCCGCACCTGCCCTTCGGCCTCGAGTGGTTCGACGAGGGCCTCGTGCGGCTGCCCGCCCTGCGGAAGTACCGAGCCGAGTTCGTGGCGAAGGTCCGCGACGAGGTGATCCTCGGCTACGTGCCGCCCTACGAGCCGATCCCCGGCGTCACCCGCGAGAAGGACGCCGCCTACCAGGCCGCCGCCGAGGCCGCGGGGCAGACCATCGACCCGGTCTGGAACAGTCGACCGCGATACGTCGAACGCGCCGCCCCCGCGACGGAGGTGGAGCGATGAAGCGCCTCGCCCTCGTCGCGCTCGCGCTGTTCCTCTGGACCGCGCTGTCGGGCTGGGCCCACCTCGGCTGGAAGTGGTCCCAGGACGACATCCCGATCACCTACCGCGTGGGCAACAGCAGCCCCCCCGGCATGACCCACGACGAGGCCGTCGACCTCATCGAGGAGTCCTTCGACCGCTGGGGCGATGTCCCCTGCTCCCCCATCGACGGCGAGTACGTCGGGGAGACGGACAACGAGCAGGGCGGGTTCAGCAGCAACAACGCCTCGATCTTCACCTTCGACGGCGGCAGCAAGAACGACCTCACCGAGTCCGGCACCAACGCCGCCGCCGTGACCTACCGGTACAGCGGGCAGACGGTCACCAACAACGGCCTCGTCTTCCAGCGCGCCCGGGCCATGAACATCGTGTTCAACGACGGCCGCACCTGGGGCACCAAGGCCGACATCGACTCGCCCGACTGCCGCGGCATCAACGACTTCCTCTCCACGTCGGTCCACGAGGTCGGCCACGGCCTCGGCATGGCCCACTCCTGCGAGAACGGCGACCCGTGCGCGGACCCGGTCCTGCGCTCCGCCACGATGTTCTGGGCGGGCGGCACCTGCGACAGCTCCCGCCGCAGCCCGAACCCGGACGACGTGGGCGGCATCACCGCGATGTACGGCCCCTCCATCGACTTCGAGGTCAGCGAGGACACCCCGTCGCTCGTCGGCTCCGTCCCCCTGACGGCCTCCTTCGAGGTGCCGGACATCTACGGCGAGACGCTGCACGAGTTCGACTGGAACTTCGGCGACGGCAGCCCCCACTTCGTGTCGCCCAACCCGGAGATGGTGACCCACACCTGGAACCAGGAGGGCCAGTTCACGGTCACCCTCACCGCCCAGGGCACGGCCGACGAGTGCGGCGGCGACTACCAGACGGCCCAGCGCAAGGTCGGGGTCGTCCTCGCCTGCAACGAGCCGGATCCGACGTTCAGCTACTCCAACGACGGCGACTTCACCGTGACCATGGAGAACGGCAGCAAGCTCGGCGCGTTCGAGTGCGTGACCGAGTTCGAGTGGATCCTCGACGGCGACGAAGACGGCGCCCTGAGCACGTTCCAGCCCACCTACACCTTCGACGCGGCCGGGACCCACGACGTCACCCTGCGGGCGATCGGCCCGGGCGGCGAGGCGGAGGTCACGGTGCAGGTGGAGGTGAACCGCCAGTCGGACGAGGGCTGCAACGCGTCCTTCGCCCCCGCGGGCGGCTCGGGGATCGCGCTGCTGGTGGGACTCATCGGCGCCGGCGTCCTGCGCCGCCGCGAGTAGCCCGCTCGCTCACATGAAGATCAGGGCGGCGACGCCCACCGGCCAGAGGTACCACGCGAAGTGGTGCAGGCCCCCGCGCTTCACGAGCGCCACGAGCATCACCAGCGCCGCGTAGCCCACGACCATCGAGGCCGCGAAGCCCGCGCCCACGGCGGACCAGTCCGTACCGGACACGTCCACGCCGTCCTTCATCTCCAGCACCACCGCGCCGCAGATCGCGGGGATGGAGAGCAGGAACGAGAAGCGCGCGGCCAGCTCGCGGTTGAGCCCCAGGAACAGGGCCACAGCGATGGTCGTGCCCGAGCGCGAGATGCCGGGCGTGATCGCGAGCCCCTGGGCCAGCCCGATGATCAGGGCCGTGCGCACCGTGAGGGCGTCGTCGTCGCCGGTGGGCTCGCGGCCGCGGGTGGCGAACAGCAGGGCGCCCGTGACCAACAGGGCCACGGCGACGCGATCGGGGCTCGAGAAGAGCGTCTCGAAGTGGTCCTTGAAGAGGACGCCGATCAGCCCCGTGGGGACGGTGCCCACGAGCACGAGCGCGCCCATCCGTCGCCCGTGCTCGGTGGACAGCTCCCGCAGCGAGTCCCGGTAGAACCAGAGCACCGGCAGCAGCGTCCCGACGTGCAGGGCCAGCACGAAGAGCAGCGGGTGCTCCTGCGCGAAGAAGGCGTCGCCCAGCCAGGTCTGGAAGAGGACGAGGTGGCCCGAGCTCGACACGGGGAGGAACTCGGTGAGGCCCTGGACGATCCCCAGGATGACGGCCTGGAGCCAGGCGGCGAGCTCCGTCACCGAACGAGGCGGCTGACGGCCTTGAAGAGCTCGCCCTCGGCCCGGCGGACCCAGTCGAACGCGACGGCCTCCACGGAGGTCACTACCGCCCCGGCGTTCAGATAGAGCGACAGCGCCGCTTCGTAGTCGTGCGTGCGGCGGGAGATGACGGCGTCCCGCGGGACGTGCACCGAGAAGCCCATCTCCGTGAGCGCGCGGACGGTCTGCCACACGCAGATGTGCGCCTCCATGCCCACCACGACAACGTTCTCGGCGCCCGACTCTCGGAGCTTCGCGACGACCTCGTCCACGTCCGTGGCGGCGAAGTCGCGCTTCGCGATCAACGGCACCGGCGCGCCCGACGCCTCCTCCACGGCGTCGAGGGCGGCCCGCAGCTCGGGCACGGTGTGACCGAGGCCCTTGGGGTACTGCTCGGTGACGAGCACCGGGACCCCGGCGGCGGCGGCGGCGCGCAGCAGGATCTCCGCGTGGCGACGTCGGTGCGGCTCCAGCTCGGACGACATCGCGGGCACGAGCCGCTCTTGCCAGTCGATGAGGAGCACGAGCGAGTTCGCGGGGGTGAGGGCGAGGTTCATTCGGACGCTCCGAGGGGTGCCACCACGGCCGCTCCGCCCACCGTCACCGGCCAGAAGACCTTCGACCCCGGGCCCGGCAGCTCCAGCCGCCCGACGATGGAGGTGAAGCAGGCGTCCACGTCCTCGTTGCGCATGCCCTTGAACTGCAGGGTCATCGCCGACGGATGGCCCGCGTCGTCCACCGTGAAGACGAAGAAGGCCTTCGCCGTCTGCTTCGGGTTGCGCGCGACCCACTCGGCGGCGCAGGCCTGGAGCTTCGGGAGGGCCTCGCCGAGGGAGGACAGGATCCGCGCGGAGTGGGTGTCGGGCGTGACCTTCGGGCCCGACGCCATGTCGAGGACCGTCGCCCCGGGCACCGGGAGCGCCGCCTGGGCGGGGCCGCTGGGCGTCTCGGACTCCGAGTCGGCGGGCGGCTCCGCCTCGACCAGGCCCTCCTTGGCGGTGGGGTCGGCCGCGGGGGCCGGATCCAGCGGCGCGCGGTGCGGGCCTGCGGTCGGGAACGCGGCGTCGTCGTCCGCCTGCGTCATGGCGACGTAGGCGCCGGCGCCGAGGAGGAGGAGCAGGGCCGCGATGATGGTGGCGGGCCCCAGGGATCCGGAGGGGGTGCGTTCGGACATGGCCGCGCATGCTACATGGTGCGCATGTCCGGATGGCTGCCATGTTCCACGTGACCGTCGAGCGCACGATCTGCACCGCCCACGGGCCCGACGGCGGCGTCCACGGGCACAACTGGCGGGTCCGGGCGACCGTCTCCGCCGAGGCCCTGACGGACGGCCGCGTGGCGGCTCCGCGGGGACTCGAGGCGCTGCTCTGGGACGTCGTGGAGCCCGTCGATCACCGTCGTTTGGAGGACCTCGCGCCGTTCCGCGACGGGCGCCCCCCCACCGCGGGAGGGATCGCGGAGTGGGTCGGAGTCGAGCTCCAAGGCCGCTTGGACGGGCCCGCGCGCGTGACCCGCGTCGACGTCGTGGACGGCACCGGCGTCACCACTTCGTGGACGCCCTGACAGCGTCGAAGCGGCCCGCCCGATAGACTCCGCCCCATGACGCCCTGCGTGTACTGCGGACTCGAGGCCTACAACGTCATCGAGGTCCGCTACGCCCGCACGATCAAGCTGGCGCCGGGCCGGTCGAAGACGAACCACGGCACCAACCACGGCCGCGTGGGCTCCCGACCGGACGACGAAGAGAACGCCCCCCGCGAGGTCCTCGGCCGCGGCTACTACGCCTGCGACGGCTGCGTCGCCCTGCTCGACTTCCGCACCCAGCACCACCTCGATCCCAAGACGCACTCCATCTACAACGTCCTGAGCGTCGTCTACAACCTGTTCGTGGTGTGGGCCGCGATGGCCGTCTTCTCCCTCGCGGGGGACACCTCGAGGCTGCTCGACGCCCGGTTCCTCACCGTCGGCCTCGTGCTCGCGCTCGCGTGCCTCGCCATCTGGTTCATCCGCGCGGGCGTGCACTCCCGGTTCTACGGGCAGTGGCGCGAGGCCCGACCGGACGCGCTCGTGCCCAAGAACGGGCTCGGCGGGATGACGAGCCTGCGCGATCACCGCAACCCGGAGCTGGCCGCGTACCTGCCGATCCGGTTCGAGGACTCGCTCAAGGAGGCGGCCAAGGAGGGTTCGCCGCCGATGCGGTGCCTCGGCCCGAACGCCGAGCCGTGGGGCGCCGGTCCGCAGACCAACTTCGCGGGCCGCGGCGACAACGACTACTACCGGCTGGTGTGGATCTCAGCCCGCCTGTGGCCGCTGACGCACGTCAACAGCCCCCACGTTCAGGGGTGGCAGGAGCCGCCGAAGCCCGCGGTCTCGGAGGTCGAGGTGGCCACGGGGACCTTGTCCGGGGCGATCCTCGTGCTCCTGGTGATGGCCTCGCAGCCGGCGTGGATGGCGGTGATCGCGGGCCTGATCCTCGCCCCGGTGGGCTACGTGGGCGGCCGCACGGCGCGCCTGAAGTGGGCCGAACGACAGGCCGTCCGGTACGGCGGGAGCGCGGTGGGCTGACGCGGGATCGCCCCGCTGCGAGTCGATCGCAACGATCGGCTGCACCCCGGTTCGATTGACACGCTCACACGGGCGTTGTAGGTCACCGCCCGAACACGGCGGCATCGATCGACGTCGCCGCATTCAGAGCACTTCCCTTGATGGATGAGCACGAGAACGCGGCCGCGAGGCCGGGCGAGGCACTCCCTCCCCCGACCTCGCAAGGGATCCCTCCCGGAGCCCGTCGCATCGCCGCCCTGGCCGGGCTGCTGCTGGTCCCGACGATCGTCGGGGGATTTCAGCTGTCCGGTGTCCCCGGGGCGGTCGGGGTCGTCGCAGGCGGCCTCCTCGCGCTCGCGAACTTCTGGGTCCTCGCCCGCATCGTCGTCAAGCTGACGTCGGGCGAAGAGGTCCCGCCGGCCATCCTCATCGGGCGGCTGTTCGCGAAGTTCGCCGGTCTGGCGGCCGTCCTGGGGGTGCTGGTGCTGGTGGTCGAGGTGGACCCGATCGGGTTGCTGCTCGGCCTCAGCGTCGTCGTCGCGGCGGTGATCGCGGCGTCGGTGCTGTCCTGGGTGCTTTGAACCGTCCTCGGACGGGGAGAGAAGGAGCGCGATGAGTCCGGTCGTCTTGGCTGCCGAGGGTGCGTTCACCTGGCTCGGGACCCTGCCGTTTCTGCACGGCGAGGGGGCTCGTTTCCTGCCGGTGGCTCACGCCGTCGTCACGATGGTGTTCATCCTGGTGCTCGCGGCCATGGCCGGAGCGGCGCTGAAGAACCGCCCGGAGGGCCGCGAGGGCCTCGTCCCCGCCGCCGACCTGAAGCCGCGCAACTTCTTCGAGATCCTGACCGAGGGGCTCCTGAACATGATTCAGGGCGTCATCCCTCACCACGCCGAGCGGTACTTCCCGCTCATCGCCGGGATCTTCGTCTACATCTTCTTCAACAACGTCATGGGCGTCATCCCGGGGCTCGCCCCGCCCCACGCGGTGCTCTCGAGCAACGTGGGCATGGCCCTGATCGTCTTCGTCTACTACAACTATCACGGCATCAAGGAGCAGGGCCTCGTCCCCTACCTGAAGCACTTCCTGGGCCCGGTCTGGTACCTCGCCTGGATGCTGGTCGTGATCGAGATCATCAGTCACCTGGTGCGTCCCGCGTCCCTGGCCATCCGGCTGTACGGGAACATGTCCGGCGACCACCTCGTGCTCGACATCTTCCTCAACGCGCTGCCGGAGACCATCTCGATGGCTCTCGGCTTCGTCATCCCGGCGATCTTCATCGGCCTGGGCGTCTTCGTCAGCTTCATGCAGGCGTTCGTGTTCTCGTTGTTGGCCGCCGTCTATGTCGCCTTCGCGGTCGAACACGACCACTAGAGAACCTCGCAAGTCCCTAAAACCCCGCAGCAAATGGTTGCGCCCCGCCGGCAAAGCGGCGCGCAGTGTTTACTTCCCAACCGACGGCACTGGAGGTCGTCGGAACCGGGCTCGAAGCCCGACAGGAGCATCAGATGAACCGCATCCGCACCGCCCTCACCGCGCTCACCACCGTCCTCCTCGTCACCATCGTCCCGAACATGGCCTTCGCCGCCGACGGGATCGCCGCCGGTGACCAGGGTTGGGTCGGCCTCGGCGCCGGTCTCGCCATCGGCTTCGCCGCCCTCGGGTGCGGCATCGGCCAGGGCATCTGCGCCAACGGCGCCCTCCACGGCATCGCCCGCAACCCCAGCGCCGCCGGCAAGATCCAGACCCCGATGATCCTCGGCCTGGTCCTGATCGAGTCGCTGTGCATCTACGCGCTCGTCATCGGCTTCCTGCTCCAGGGCAAGATCGGCTGATCGAGAGCGTCTCGAAGACACTCACACGGAGGAGGGAGGCCCGACCAGGCCTCCCTTTTCTTGTTCTGCCCGGCCCGATCGCGACTCGCGCTCGGTCCTACTCGACGCTGCGGTAACCTGCGCGCCCTTCGGGAGACATTGATGCGACGTACCTGGATTCTCAGCCTGCTGTTCCTCATCGCCGTGGCCCTGGTGGCTTCGCCCGCGCTGGCGAAGAAGAAGAAGAAGAAGAGGGGCAAGAAGGGCGAGGAGCCGGCCGCCGTGGTCGGCCCGGTCCAGGTCGGCGACTGGACCTGCTACGCGCCCCCGGACTTCGCGGCTCTGAACACCACGAAGAGGGCCGAGGCCCGCCAGGCCGGCTACGAGTTCGTGGAGAAGCTGGTCACGGGCAAGCAGCGCGAGGACTTCAAGATCGACGGGTACGAGGCCCTCACCTACTTCGAGACGGCCTTCCTCGGTCGGCCCCAGCTGCTGGACACCTGGCTGAGCGAGAACTTCGAGCGCTGCAAGGCCGTGGGCGAAGGCAAGGCGACGGCCGCGGACTACCTCGATTACCTGTCCGAGATCGGCCGAGAGCTCGAGTCGGACCAGTGCTACAAGCCCTTCACGTACGAGTATCACAACTTCCTGGAGATCGCGGCCTCGTGGCAGTTCCGGCTGCACGTGTGCAAGGGCAACAAGCTCCTGCTCGAGTCCACGAAGGAAGACAACGGCAAGTACACGGTCACCGATCAAGGCAAGCCGAAGAAGAACGTCTACATCCTGTCGGACGGCCGGGTGGTCGCGGCCGGGCTCCTCGAGAAGGCCGACCCCGAGGGCAAGGTCGGCCGGCCGCTCCAGGCGGAGGCGGGGGACGCCGGGCTGGTCTCGGACATGCCCCTGGGTGCGCTGCTCATGAAGTTCGAGTCCGAGGACGAGAGCTACACGAAGCACTACACCCTCGGCCAGTCGATGGAGTTCGAGGCCCCCGACCACGGGTACATCTCGTTCGCGATCAACGACAACACGTACTACGACAACAAGTTCCACGACGTGCGCGGCGCGATCGACTACCTGGGCATCGACATCTACCCGCCCGTGGGCGAGGACAGCGTCTCCGGCGGCCTGATGCCCTGACCCCGGGGGGCTACACTCCCCCGGTGCGCGTCCGCAAGGCCCTGGTGATCCGTCCTCCCGGTGACGGATGGGCCGCGGAGCACCTCTTCGACCCTCCTCATCTCGACCGTCGGGTGCTGCCCGTGGAGCTGCTGGCGTTCGCGTCGGCGGTGAAGTTCGCGAGCCCCCACCGGGTGTCCATGCACGACGCCGCCCGCGGCGGTCCCGGGGGCGACGCGAGCCGCGCGATCGCCGTACATCGACCCGACGCGGTGCTCATCGCCTGGCACCCGGCGGCCCGCGACGCAGCCCGCGCGATCGCCGAAGCAGCCCGGGACGTGAAGGCCGTGGTGGCGGTGGTCGACGACCGGAGGCACGCGCCCGTCGCGGCCGCCGACGGTCCCTGGATCGGCGCCCTGGATAGGGCGAACACGAAGGGGCTGATCGCCCTGATGAACGCCCTCGGAGAGAACGCCGCCGACGCCGGAGTCGCCGCGTCCCTGGAGGTGGGCGGGAGCCTCGACCAACCCTTCATGACCGACCGGAAGCTCCTGGACTACGCCCGCTACCAGGGCAGCGCGGGGGCCCGATGGCGAGCGGCCGTGCGCGCCTTTCGGCCGGTGGGGGAGCTGAGCGGCTCGAAGCTGTCGGACAAGGGACGGTTCGCCGCCTCGTCCGTCCTCCTGGCCGACGACATCGACGCCGTGGTGCGCGACGTGAACGAGTGCGTGCTCCTGGGCATCCCGTGGGTGGACCTCCGGGGCTGCGTGTCCTCCGACCTGCTCGGCGAGCTGCTGCCGCGCCTCGCCCGGCTGCGTCGCGAGACCCCGGGGCTGCACCCCGACCTGGGCGGGCTGCGTCTCCGGATCGACCCCCGCGAGGGGGGCACGCTCGATGAGGAGGCCGCCCGGGGGTCGGGGATCGTGGCGTTGGACTACGGGCTGCTCGACGCGGCCTCGGCGCAGGCCGCCATCGGGGCCGCGGTCGGAGCGCGGGAGGCAGGGTGGGTGACCACGGCCGAGTTCGCCCTCGGACGTGCCGGTGCCGACGCCGACGCCGACGCACGCCTCCTGTTGGATCTCGAGGAGGCCGGCGTCGCGGTCCAGGGGCGCGTGATGGTCGAGCTCGACGACGAGGATCTCGCCTCGCCGGAGGCGCTGACCGAAGCGCTCGAGGCGCGACGTCGAGGGGACGCCCGCAAGGAAGCCGTCCTGCGCCTGGCCCGGGACCTCGACGCCCGCGCCGAGGCCGCCACGCTCGTGAAGCCCGGACGGCCCAGCATCCGCCGCCTGCTCCGGCGACTGCTCACCTAGCGCGAAAGCGAAGTGTCACGATCGTGACACCCGCGGGCCGTGGATGGCATCCACGGGGCGCGGGTGTCACAGATGCGTCACCGAGGGCTCACTGGAGGTCCCCCGGGCGCCCCCCGGCGGTCACGCCTCGGAGCCGCCGCCCACCGGACGGTGCTCGCCGGTCTCGGGGAAGTCGCGCACGACCATCTCCGCCAGGATCGCCGCCAGCTTGCCGGCGCGGGCCGCGGGTCGGAGCTCCTCGAGGAGCGACTGCTTGTCCGGCGGAGCCACGGGGAGCGCGCTCGCGATGGAGTCGACGACCACGCCGGGGGCCGTCGAGGAGTCGAACAGCCGCGAGGCCTCCGAGATGTCCACGCCGGGAACCCGGCTGAGGATCGTCGCGAAGAAGTGACGCAGCGTGAGCAGCGAGCGTCGGATCTCGAGCTCGTCCTCGGGCTCGGTCACCTCTCCGAGCACCTCGGCGCGGATGGTGCGGAAGGGCTCCTCGGTGGCGAGCTCGTCCAGCGCGCGGACGCGGGCGAGGCCCCGCAGGAGGATGTTGTATCGCCCGTTGGACATCTCTTCGCGATGCACCACCTCGCCCAGGCCCATCACGGCCGCGAAGTCCGGGGCCGAGTGATAGCGAGGCTCCCAATCGCCCTGGAGCAGCGTGACGGCGAGCAGGGGGCGCTCCTCGGGCAGCGCCTCGATCATCCGGCGGTAGCGGGGCTCGAAGACGTGCAGGGGCAGGAGCGTGTTGGGGAAGAAGACGGTGTCGGGGAGCGGGAAGATCGGGAGGGCAGGGAGCACGGTGCCGGGGGCGGGCGCGTCGGGGGTCTCGGGGATCATGGGAGCTCCGGGAACGGGAGCGGCTCGGGGACCTGTCCCCCGTGCCGTCGAGCAAAGTCTACGAGGTCCGGCGCGAGCGGTGCGCGGAGACGCAGGACCTGCTCCACCATGGGGTGCCGCAGCACCAGGTTCCAGGCGTGCAGCGCGTGCCGGGCGAGGCCCAGCCGGTCGATGTCGGACTGCTCGAGGAGGCCGTCCCACTTCTTGAGGAAGGGGCGACCGTCGTCGATGTAGAGCTTGTCGCCCACGACCGGGTGGCCCATGTGCGCGAGGTGCACGCGGATCTGGTGGGTCCGCCCGGTGAGCGGCCGGGCCTCCACCCAGGAGTACCCACGCCCGTGGTCGTGCTCCTCGGTGCCGAAGCAGCCCACGCGTCGGAACATCGTCTCCGCGTCGCGTCCCTTCTTGTCGATCCGCATGCGGATCCGGATCGGGCCGCCCTCGTCCTTGCCGATCCGCGCCCGCATGAGCTGCATCCCGCCCGGGAACTCGCCGCGCACGAGCGCGAGGTACGTCTTGCGCACCTGTCGCTTCACGAACATTCGCTTGATGCGCTTGTCCGGCTCGAGGTGCTTCGCGAAGGCGAGGACGCCGCTCGTGTCCTTGTCCAGCCGATGGAGCACGCGCAGCCCGATCACCTCGCCCCGGTCCTCGAGGCCCGCCTCGGCGATCGTCGTGGCGGCGACGGTCCGCACGCCCAGCGGGTAGCAGAGCAGCGCGGGGGGCTTGTTCACGACGTGCAGGTGTTCGTCGTCGAAGAGGACGTCGAGGCGGTGCGGCGGCCTCGGCTCGAACGGGTCCTCGGGGATCCGGGAGTGCACGCGGGCGAGCAGGACCTCCCCCGCCGCGAGCCGGTCGCCGCCGCCGAGGACGCGCGCCCGGTCGGGGGCGTCGTCGTCGCGGACGCTGAAGCAGCCCTCGTCGACGGCCTTGCGGAACTCCTCCTCAGGCACCGACGTGAACATCCGCAGGAGGTACGGCAGCAGCTCCATGCCGTCGCCGTCGCGGCGCACGCGGTGGACGATCGGGGGCCTGGGCTCGGGCGCGGACACGACGGCTGCTATACCCGTCCGGCATGGCGGTTGTCGTTCGTACCTGCGCGGCCTGCGGTCGAAACAGCGGCCCCAAGCACGCGCGCTGCATGTATTGCGGCGGCGAGCTCCCGCCCCTCGGCGCGCCGCCTCCGTCCGAGAGCGCCGACCCGTCGCCGACGGCCGCCCCCGCGCTCGATCCGGCCGCCCTCGCGATGCTCGAGCAGCTCGAGCGACGGGCGAAACCGAAGGCCGACGCTCCCGAGACGCGGGCGCCTCGCAAGCTGCCGAAGCTGCCGAAGCTGCCTCGCTTCCCGTCGCTCCCGAAGCGGGAGAGGGCGGCGCCGGTCGCGAAGGCGCGAGCAGGCAAGAAGAAGAAGGGGAAGGCCGCGCCGACGGTCACCCTGCTCGCGGACGCCCCGCCCCCTCCGAAGACGTACGCGGAGGCCTTGGTCCGAGGCGGCGGGCCCTTCGGAAACCGCGACACCGTCGCTCGCGTGGTGCTCCATCCCCACCCCGACTACAAGCCGAAGATCGCTTGGCTGAAGCATCGCCTCGCGAACACGCTGGGGGTCGACCTCTACACCGCCGTGCAGGCGCTGCAGCGCGACGTGCCCCGGGCGCTGGCGTTCCTCGACAGCGAAGAGGAGGCCGCGGCCGCGGCCTGCCACCTGCGCGAGGGGGGCCTCCACGCCGGGGTGCTCCTCCGGTCTACGATCGAGGCGTGGGATGGGCCCCTCGAGGTCGTCGCCATGACCGCGAACGAAGACGACGCCGTGGGGTTCCGCACCACCGACGGCGACGAGGTGGCCGTGCTGCGCAGCGCCGTCCGGGTCGCGATCCTGGGTCGCCTCGAGCCCGACGCCCAGGAGCGCGGCGGCGGGACCCTGGGTCGCGGCGGCGGCCCGTACACGGCGCTGGACCTCCTCGTACGGGGCTCGCGTCGGCCGATCCGCGTGCGGTCCGACAAGTTCGACTTCCGCAGCGTGGGCGAGCACGTCGGCATCAGCGCCCTCGTGAACCTCAAGGCGCTGGCCGCCGAGCTCGGCCCCGGGCGGGGGCCGGTCCCCCTGGACGAGCGCTTCAAGCGCGTCCCCCACTTCGCGGCGCTCGCCCGGGAGAAGGGCGCGACGGAGGCCCCGCTGTTCCTGCGCCGGGAGCTGGAGTTCGCCGAGTATGGGCTCGTCGTCGACCTCGCCGTGCCCTGACTTGTAGTCCCCCGCGACCCCCGACGCGGTCGACGGCGACCAGGGCTGCCTGCCCCGCTTCCTGGCGCGGCTGTTCGGGGGCTGACGCCGGCCGCTGCGCCCCCCCGGTTGTACACTCGCGCCTCGTTTCTTCCCGGAGCCTCTGCGATGTCCCTTCGCCTCTCGTCTTCCGCCGCCCTCGCGGCCGTGTTCACCCTCGCCCTCGCCTGCGGCGGCGGAGAGTCCACCTCCAGCGGCACCGAAGGCGGAGGCGGAGGCGGCATGACCGACGTCGCGCTCGGCGCGGTCCTCCCGGTCTCAGGCCCCAACGCGTCGGTCGGCAAGGAGATGTCGGACGCGGCGCAGATGGCGGTGGACGAGTGGTCCGTGCGCTTCGCCGAGAAGGGCTTCGACCTGCGCTTCTACGTGCAGGACGACGCCTCCGACCCCAAGCAGGCAGTGTCCGCGGCGTACGCCGTGACGGGTGACGAAGCCGTCTTCGGGCTCGTCGCGCACTACAACTCGGGCTGCTTCCTCCCCGCCTCGAACATCTACGCGCAGGCGGGCACGATGGCGATCAGCCCCGCCACCACGAACGTCGAGATCACGCGCAAGGGCCTCGCCCAGATCGCCCGCGTCACTCCTCACGACGGCGTCCAGGGTGAGCTGACCGCGACCTTCGTGAAGGACCACCTGAAGCTGACGAAGATCGCCGTCGTGCACGACAAGACGCAGTACGGCCAGGGCCTCGCGGAGGTCTTCCGCGACCACGGCAAGACCATCGGACTCGACATCCAATCCTTCGACGGCGTGAACGTCGGCGACAAGGACTTCAAGGCGCTGCTCACCAAGATCCGCGAGGCGGCCCCCGAGGCCGTGTACTTCGGCGGCCTTTACGACGAGGCCGGCTTCCTGGTTCGCCAGATGCGCGAGCTGCAGATGACCGCCACGTTCATCAGCGACGACGGCAGCTTCGGCCAGGACTTCTTCGACGTGGGCGGCGACGCCACCGAGGGCGCCGTCCTCTCCTTCCCGGGCACGCCCCTGGACAAGATGGTCTCGGCGCAGGAGTTCATGAAGGCCTTCGAGTCCAAGTACGAGCGCAAGGTCCAGAACTACGGCCCCTACGCCTACGACACCGCGAACATCCTGCTCGCCTCGGCCTTCGCGGCCATCGAGGGCGGCGCGAAGTCCGCCAAGGACCTGCGCCCCGCGGTCGTGAAGAACGCCCGCGCCATCGAGCACGACGGCGCCATCGGCGTCACGAAGTTCGACGACAACGGCGACACGTTGAACCAGCAGTACTCCTTCTACGAGGTCGAGAAGCAGACCTGGAAGTTCCTCGGGACGGCGACCCGAGGCGGCTCGATCGTTACCGCCGAAGAGCTCGAAGCGAAGGCCGCAGAAGAGGCTCCGGCGACCGAAGAAGCCGCGCCCGCGACCGAGTAGTGGCGGGCTCTCGGGGCACCGCCGAGCGCATCCAGCTCGGCGTGGCGGCGGTGTTGCTGCCGCTGGCCGTGGGCCTCGCCGTGGCCGCGGCCGCGATGCTCTACACGACCCCCGAGGTCTTCGCCCAGCACCTGATCAACGGGCTCACGCTCGGCGCGCTGTTCGCGCTGATCGCCCTCGGCTACACGATGGTCTACGGGATCATCGAGCTGATCAACTTCGCCCACGGCGAGGTCTTCATGGTCGGCTCGTTCGTGGGCCTGATCGCCATCCAGACGTGCTTCGGCTTCGGCGTGACGTCGATCTGGATCGTGGGGCCGGCGGCCCTGATCCTCGCCATGGTCGCCTGCGCCGCCCTGGGGGTCGCCCTCGACTCGGTGGCCTACAAGCCCCTGCGTCGCACGCCCACCTGGTCGGCGATCCTGATGGCGTCCTTCGCCGTCGCCGGGCTCGCCCTGCTCGTCCGAGGCGAAGCGGCGGGCCTGGGCCCGGCGCGGATCGCGGGCTACGTCCTGCTCGTGGGCGGCGCCTGGCTCGCGTTCCACCTGGACGAGCGGTCGCCGTCGCCCCCTCGGTCGACCCCGCGCCTGAACGCCCTCCTGTCCGCCATCGGCGCGTCGATCTTCCTCCAGAACCTGGTGATGCTGATGGTGGGGCGCGACACGCAGCCGTTCCCGCAGCTGTCCGACTTCACCGGGCTCTCGTCCACGCACTGGGACATCGGGGGCATCCGCCTGCTGTACATCGAGCCCATCACGCTGTTCGCCGCGATCGGTCTGATGATCGCGCTCGACGTGTTCGTCTCCCGCACCCGTCTGGGCAAGGGCATGCGCGCCACCGCCCAGGACCCCGAGGCGGCGATGATGCTCGGGATCCCCGTCAACCGCGTCATCACCACGACGTTCGTGGTGGGCAGCGGCCTCGCGGCGGCGGCGGGCATCCTCTACGGCCTCCGCTACGGCGGGGTGAAGTTCAACGACGGCTTCATCATCGGACTCAAGGCGTTCGTGGCGGCCGTCCTGGGCGGCATCGGCAACATCCGCGGGGCGATGCTCGGCGGCTTCCTGCTGGGCTTGTCCGAGACGGTCGTGATCGCCACCATGGAGTTCGGCTGGGAGGGCATCGGCGCCCGCACCGGCGACGACGACTGGCCCCACGCCGAGTTCCACGATTACAAGGACGCGATCGCGTTCCTCATCCTCGTGGTCGTGCTGAGCTTCCGGCCCTCCGGACTGCTCGGCGCGCCCGACATCGAGAAGGTCTGATGCAGGTTTCCCTCAAGCGCCGCGCCCGCCCGGGCCACCCCTGGGTCTTCTCCAACGAGCTCGCGTCGTCGCCCCGCGACCTGCCCCTGGGCGGCGAGGTGGACGTGCTCGACGGCCGCGGCAAGTTCGTGGGCCGCGGGTTCAGTCACCCCAACTCGCTGATCTCGATCCGCATCGGCCGCTGGGATCCCGGCGAGCTCGACGGCGCGTGGCTGCGCCGGGCGCTCACGAAGGCCCTGAAGCGTCGCGAGCGCACCTGCCGAGGCCGCAGCGCGCATCGCTGGGTCCACGCCGCCGCCGACGCGATCCCCGGGCTCGTCATCGATCGCTACGCCGACCGGGTCGTCCTGAGCGCGAACACCGCGGCGATGGATCAGCGACGGGACGACATCGTGGACGCGGTACGGGAGATCGCGCCCGATCTGCGGGGCGGGCTCTGGCGCAACGACGGCCGGGGGCGCGTCCTGGAGGGCCTCGAGCAGGAGGTCGTCCCCGCCTGGGGCGACGTGGACGGGCCGTGGACGATCGACGACGATGGAGTCGCCGTCACCTTCGACCCCGCCGCCGGACAGAAGACCGGCCTCTTCCTCGACATGTGGGAGAACCGCCGCCGGATGGCCCCGATGCTGGGCACCGGGCGGGTCGCGGACCTGTTCAGCTACGTGGGTCAGTGGGGTCTGCACGCCGCGAAGGCCGGGGCCGCCGACGTCGTGTGCGTCGACAGCTCGGAGGCCGCGCTGGCGATCGCGCAGGCCAACGCCGAGGCGAACGGGCTGACCCTGCGCACCGAGACCTCGGACGTCGCGACGTGGCTCGACACCCAGCGAGACCGCTCCTTCGACGCCGTCGTGTGCGATCCCCCGTCGTTCATCCGCTCCCGCAAGCAGGCGAGCAAGGGCGCGTCGGCCTACGCGCGCCTCTTCCAGAAGGTGATCACGAAGGTCGAGCTGGGGGGGTACGTCGTGCTCGCGTCCTGCTCCCACCACCTGTTCGACGAGCGGTTCCACAAGGCGATCGTCGACGCCGCCTACAAGGCCCGCCGAGAGGCCGTGATCGTGGTGCGCGGAGGCCAGTCGCCGTGCCACCCCGTGCCCGTCGGCTTCCCCGAGGCGCGCTACCTCAAGACCGTGCTCATCGAGGTGCGATGACGACCGTGCTCCTGGGCTCCACCGGGCTCCTGGGCCGGGCGGTCACGGGCGCGGGCGAGGTGATCGTCCCCGATCGGGCCCGCGCCGACCTGGCCGTGGCGAGCGTGGACGACTGGAAGGCCATCATCCGAGAGGTCGGCGCGACGTCCGTCCTCAACGCCGCCGCCATGGCCCGCGTCGACCGCTGCGAGTCGCAGATCGAGGCCGCCTCGGCCGTGAACGCCGTCGGACCCGGGCGCCTCGCGCTCGCCTGCGCGGACGCCGGGGTGCCGCTCGCGCACGTCTCCACCGACTACGTGTTCGGCGACCAGAAGCGCCGCGGGCCGGGCCCCTACGCCGAGCGCGCCCGCCACGGTCCGGTGCAGTCCTACGGGGCCACGAAGGCGCAGGGCGAGAAGCTCGTGCTCGCCCAGGGCTGGTTCACGACAGTCGCGCGGGTGTCCTGGCTGTTCGGGCCCGGAGGCGATCCCTTCGGACGGTTCGTGCTCGGCCAGGTCGCTTCCGGGGGCGACGTCGCGGTGATGACGTCGCAGCAGTCGCGGCCCACGTGGGTGCCCGACCTCGCGCGCTGGCTGCTGGACGTGTGCCGGGCCCTGGAGTCCGACGCCGCCGGCGACACCGACCGCGCGGGCGCCCCTCGGGTGCCTCCGGTGCTCCACCCCACGGGCGGGCCGGCCGCCGATCGGGGGACGTGGGCCCGGGCCGTCCTGGACGCGCGGGGACACGCGGACGTCGCCGTCGTGGATCAGGGGGCCCCGCCGTCGACGCTGGTCGCCGCCCGTCCTCTCGACAGCCGCCTGGACGGAGCCGCCACCGCGGAGTGGTGCGTCGCTCGCGGCATCGCCCCGATCCTCGACTGGCGGGAGGGCGTCCGCCGGATCCACGCCCCGTGACGCTGAAGGCGCTGCGGCAGGCGGTGGGGGGCGAGGTGCTCGTCGATCCCGAGGCCCTGGCGGACTACGCCGGAGACGCCTCCCCGGCCCGCCCCGTCGTTCCTCGCGCGGTCGTCCGGGCGGCCACGATCGCCGACATCTCCGCCACCCTCGCCTGGGCCACGGAGCACCGCGTCCCCGTCACGCCGCGGGGCGCGGGCACCGGCAAGGCGGGGGGCTGCATCGCGTCGCCCGGGGGCGTCGTGCTCTCGCTGGCGTCCATGGATCGCGTCCTCTCCGTACGGCCCGACGACGGCTGGGCCGAGGTCGAGCCGGGCGTGATCACGGGGCCGTTCCGCGAGGCCATGGAGGCCCGCGGGCTCTTCTATCCGCCGGATCCCAACTCCCTCGCGACGTGCACCCTCGGCGGCAACGTCGCCACGAACGCGGGGGGCCCCGTGGCGCTCAAGTACGGGGTCACCTCCCGCTTCGTGCTGGGGGTGACGGCCGTGCTGCCCGACGGTCGCGTGATCGAGACCGGCAAGCGCCAGCCCAAGTCCGTGGCGGGGTACGACCTCACCTCCCTGCTCGTCGGGTCGGAGGGGACGCTCGGGGTGATCGCCGGGATCCGCCTCGCCCTGCTGCCTCGACCGCGGGAGGTCGTCACGGCGCTCATGCCGTTCCGCACCGTCGAGGACGCCGCCGCCACCGTGAGCGCGGCGCGCGGCCTCGGGATCACGCCGCGGGCGATGGAGCTGGTCGACGGCGTCGTGCTCCGCCGGATCCGGCCCCACGCCCCCTTCCCGGTCGACTCGTCCTGGGGGGCGCTCCTGCTCGTGGAGTTCGATGGGGACCTCGGGCGCCCGGCGGAGGACCTCGAGCGGTTCGTCGCGGGGCTGCCCGCCCCCGGCCCGATCGAGGTGCGCCGGGCCGACGACCCCGAGGAGCGGGAGGCGCTCTGGGCGACCCGCAGGTTCATGTCGAAGCTGGTGAAGGAGGGCGCCGTCGGCTGGTTCTCCGAGGACATCGCCGTCCCGCTGTCGACGCTGCCCGAGGTGATCCGTCGGCTCGCCGACATCGCCGAGGCGCGCGACCTCGTGATCGCGACGTACGGCCACGCCGGCGACGGCAACCTCCACGTCAACATCCTGTGGGAGGAGCCCGACGGTGCGGATCGCGCGCCGGACGCCGTACACGACGTGTTCGCGCTGGCCGTGCGGCTCGGCGGGACCATCTCCGGCGAGCACGGGATCGGGACCCTGAAGCGCGCCTACCTGCCGATGGAGCAGTCGGCCGACGTGCTCGGCCTCCAACGCGCGCTCAAGGCGCAGTGGGATCCGTCCGACGTGTTGAATCCAGGGAAGTTGCTGTAGCGGGTCGCTCCCGGCCCTAGGTTGAGTCGGGGCACGATCAGGAACGGCGCGCCGGCCCGCTTGATGCAGTGACCCTGAGCATCACCCCTCGGAGACTCCCATGACCCACCGCCTCTTCCCCCTCGTCGCCCTCGCCACCGCCTCCCTGCTGGTGGGCTGCGACTCCTACTTCGGCACCAACGACGGCGACATCGAGCCGTATCCGATGGACGAGTGGGGGAACGACTTCGACCGCCCCGAGGGCTCCGCGTCCTTCGAGGTCATCGGCGTGTCGCCCCAGACCGCGCGCGTGGGCGAGCAGGTGGAGATCTACTCGGTGTCCACCGACGACACGGCCGTGGATCAGTTCGAGAACGAGGACTTCTGGTACTGCTTCTTCGACGGCGAGGCGGCCATGGTCGAGACCGGCGGCGACGACTACGACCCCGACGTCCCGATCTCCCAGGTCACCGACAACCCGGACGTCGACATCAGCGAAGACGACCTCGAGGGGCTGACCGTCTCCACGACCACCGTGACCGTGCCCGCGGGCTCGCTGTCCGGCGAGACGCTGTTCATCACCCCCGGCGGCAACCAGTACTTCGACTACACCGTCAACGGCTTCTAGACCTCAGCTGTATCGGTAGTCGAGCCCGAGGCCCTTCGCCGCCGCGAACTCGTAGCGCGCGGTCAGGGCCTCGAAGTCGGCCTCCAACCACGTCGCGGTCTCTTCGGCGTCGGGCCCCGTGCCCACGACGCCGTCGATGGCCGCGTCGAGCGTCGGGCGGTCCACGAACGACAGCGCGCGGTACGCGTCCAGCACCGAGTCGGGGGGCCGGTAGACGTTGGTGTCCTCCCACGGCCCGTCCCCGAACAGGTCCTCGCCCTGGGGGTCCGTGGGTCGCTCCGTGCCGGCGAGGGTGCCCGGCACGCCCCGCACGAGGTCGTCGGGGTACAGCGCCTTGAGGAGCCCGTGCAGCTCCGGCGAGAGGCGAATGGGATCGCCCCGCTTGCCGATGACGGACCAGCGGATCCCCGCGTCCCGCACCTCCTCCAGCTTCATGCCCGCGAGCTCCGAGGCGCGACGGCCGCGGCCGTGCTCGATCGCGATGCGGGCCTCGAGATCGTCGATCAGCGCCGCTTCGGCCCCCACGTCGCGCAGCCGGTTCTGCTGGCGACGGAGCCGGTTCACCTCGTCCGAGTCGGGCTTGTAGTCCAGGGACAGGACCGCCCGGTGAAGGATCGCGCGGTCTGCACCCTTCAGGACCTTGCCGTAGGCGTAAAGGACGACGCTGAAGAGGCACTCGTGGTCGACGCCGACGAGCTGGACGTGCTGCTGTTCGTGCACCGGCTGCGTCATCGAAGGGACTCCACCGCGACCTCCTGAAGCCGGACCAGGGCCGGACCCCAATCCCGCAGGAACGCGCTCGCGCGCCCCCGATCGACGGCCTCGGGATCACCCCACGGCCGACGACGCGCCCCGGATCCTACGCGTGCCAGAGCCGGATCGGTACGGCGGGCCAGCGCCTCGAGGACGGAGGACTGCGCCGCGTGCGGGTCCCCGTAGGTCGCGTGATGGAGCGCGGCGGGCCAGGCGCCGAAGACCAGGTCGCCTGTATCCACCGCGCGGGCGGACGGGCTCCACGCCGCGGCGGAGACGTCGAGCAGGGCGGCGATCTCGGCCCGACGGTCCTCGTCCGAGGCGTCCAGCCCCCGTGGGTCGACGCCGGGGTCTTCGCCCGTGAGGACGACTCGGTGGAGCCGGATCGCGAGCCGACGGAGGGGGCGTCGGAACAGGCGACCGGCGAGCATCGAGCGGAACGTCGCGCCCGTGAGGACGACCGGGGCGCGGGGAGCGAGCGCGGTCGCGGCCGGGCCGTCGAGCATGCCCAGGTGACCCTGAAGCGCGTCCCTCACCGCCGCGGCGCGGTGGAGGGGGGCGTCGTCGTCGACGAGGGCGAGCAGGGTCCACGCGTGGCGGGTGCCCACGGGTCCCGGGATCGCCGACAGGGACCGGATCGCCGCCCGCACGGGGCCTCCGAGATCGGCGAGCAGGGGCGTGAACAGCGAGCGGACGGCGGCCGCCGTGCGGGCCGGCGCCTCGGGGACCGCGGCGGGCGCCAGGGAGGGCCCGGGCTGGGCGAGATCCACCGACGCGAAGACCGCGTGAGCCGCCCCCATGGCGGTGCGCTGGAGCTCCCGAGCCCGCGCGTCCGAGCCGGGGAGGGACGGGAAGCGCGACGGCGACGCCACCTCTTCGAGCAGGGCCCGCAGGCGCAGGACCGCGGCCACGCCCCTCGTCCGGGCGTCGGGATCCCGGCCCACCGCCCCGAGCGCCGCCGGGATGTCGTGTAGGAGCAGCCCCGACGCCCGACGCAGCACCCGTCGCCGACGCGTCTCCTCGGGCGCCGACGGGGTCGCGGGCAGCTCGCCCCAGGCCGCCGCGCCCGACTCCGCGGCCGTCGCCCACACGACGTACTCGGCCGGCGTCAGGACCGGCAGATGGACCCGGAAGCGACCGTGAAACGCGCGCAGGGCCGCCGCTCGCGTCTCGGGGGGCGACGGATCCACCACCGCGACGGGCTGGGACCCCAGGCGCACCCCGCGCGGCTCGAGCCCCGCGTCGCGCAGGCCCTTCGCCACCAGCCGGGCCCCCGGACCCGCGGGCGTGGGGATGCGGGCGAGCAGGTCGGACGCGCGGACGCGGACGAGATCCGTCATGGCGACACCACCGGGGCGCCCAGCTCCGCGCGCAGGGCGGACGCCGCGGAGAGCGCCTCCCGGATGGCCGGGTCACATGCGGACGAATCGTCCACCGAGGCGCGACAGAAGGTCCGGTCACGACCCGACAGCAGGGCGTGGACGCGTTCGTCGCGGCGGTCGTCGGGGCACTGCCAGCCGCACGGGCTGGTGGTGAGGAGGACGTCGCGGACGGGCGGGACGTAGTCCGGATCCCGGGGGTGCGAGGCCTTCAGGTTCGGGCCGTCGAGCACCGCCCCGGCGTGGTCCCGCCCCGTGGTCGGCGGCGGCGGCGCGCCGAGCAGGGCCAGCAGGGTGGGAGCGAGGTCCGACTGCACGAAGCGCTCGTGGACGATGTTGCCGGCGCTCCTGCCGTCCGGCAGCCGCAGCAGCAGCGGGATGCGCGTGACCTCGGGGTGGGGCGCTGTGTCGAGGGTGGTGCTGGCGTGGCCGATGCCGTGGTGCTCGAGCAGCTCTTCGCCGTGGTCGGCCGTGAGCACCACGATTGCGGTGTCGGTGAGGCCTCGCGCGTCCAGCAACGCCAGCACGTCGCCGAGGGCGGCGTCCGCGTCCACCACCTCGGCCGCATAGAGGGCGGCGATCGGCCCCTTCAGCCAGTGGTGACGCCCGGGGAACATGGCCCGGGGCACCGTGTGAGCCGTGCGGGCCCGCACGAGGATGGGCGCGTCCGGCAGCTCCGCGGGCAGCCCCAGCGCGGCGAGGCGGTCCGGCGAGGCCGTGTAGGGCGCGTGGACCTGGCGGAGGTGCAGCCACGCGAACACCGGGGCGCCGGGCGAGGCTGCGGCCGCCACGTCCAGTCCTGCGGCGAGCGCCTCGGCGGGGGGCAGATCGCGCTGCAGGACGGCCTCGAACCCGAGGTTGCGGTAGGTCTCCGAGTCGTCGCCCGCGAACCCCAGCGTGCGATAGCCGGCGCCCCGGAGCACGTCCACGGCCGTGACCACCGAGGGGTTCAGGTCGACGCCGCGCGTCTCGACGCCGTGCACCGCGGGGGACAGCCCGGTCAGCAGCGACACGATCCCGGGCGACGTCCACGCCGCCTCGGAGAGGGCCTCGGAGAAGGCGACCGACTCCCGACGCAGGCGGTCGAGGTGAGGGGTGGGGACCGGAGCGCGGCCCCAGGGCTCCACGTGGTCGGCCCGCAGCGCGTCGATCGTGAGGAGGATCACGGGCGCCCCGCGGTAGGGCGCCGCGTCGAGGGTCGTGTCGGCGGGCGCGGCGGCCCCGAGCGTGGGCGGGGGCTGAGGCGTCGGCGCCTCGAGGGTCGGCGCCGGGGCCTCGGGGACGAGCGGCGCGGGGGCGATGTACGGCGGGAACATCGCGAGGACGGCCCACGTCGCGAAGAGCACCGCCGGGGAGACCCACCGCGCGCGACCGCCCGCGAGGAACAGGACCCCGGCGCCCCCGCAGGCCGCGTTGGCGAGCACGTCGCGCAGATCGAAGGTGCGGTTCGGGAGGACCCACTGGACGAGCTCGTCCCCCAGCCCGATCGCCAGCGCAAGGGCGAGCGCCGGTCGCAGCCGGCGGTCCACGGCCCACCACGCCACCAGGGCGACGGCGAAGTACTGCGGCAGGTGGAAGCGCTCCTCGGGGAGGCTCCAGTGCATCGCCAACCCGTACGCGGCGAGGGCGAACAGGGCCGCGGCGCCCAGGCTCGCGGGCTGCAGTCCCCCTCCCTCGGCGGGCTCGTCCTGGGTCAGCGCGTGGCGCAGCAGCACGAAGGTGAGGGCGAGGGCGAGGCCGTCGACCGTCGCCGCGAGCCGATGGGTCTCGCGAAGGTACTCGGCCATGCCGCGGGCAGGCCCGAGCAGCCCGTACATCAGGACCAACAGGAGGAGGACGGCGAAGGCCCGGACGGAGGCGCTCACGGCACCGTCCCCCGCAGCGCCGTCACCAGCGCCGGACCCACGACGTCCCAGGTGTAGCGCCCTCGGACGCGCGCGGCGAGGGGGCCATGCACGCCCGGTCGGTCCGCGGCGAGGGCCGCCTTCACGGCCTCCCGGAGGGCTCCGGTGTCTCCCACCGGCACGAACGCGGCGGACGTGCCGGCGAGGTACTCGGGCGCGAAGCCGACGTCCGTCGCCACGGTCGCGGCCCCGCAGAGGGCGCCCTCGAGCGTCACCCGGCCCACCACCTCCGTCCACGACGCGAGCACGTGCACCCGGGCCCGCGCGAGCAGCTCCAGCACCTCGGCGCGGGGGAGCGCCCCGACGTGCTCGGCGTGCTCCGAGGCCGCGACGGACAGGAGGAACCGAGCGACGTAGCCGGCGTGGCGGGCCCCGCCCGTGGGCCCCACGAAGACCACCCTGGCCCCGAGCCCCCGCGTCGCCTCGAGGACGGCGACGGGGTTCTTGAGGGGCTCGATGCGACCGACGCACGCGACGAGGTCGGGCTCGGGGGGCCCCTCGGCCGTCGCCCCCGGGATCGCGACGGGCACGACCGACGCGGGCCGATCCAGCGCCCCGAAGTCCCGCGCCAGCAGGTGCGCCTCGCCGGGGTGGACGAACACGTGGCGGTCCGCGAGGGCCAGGACCTCGGTCGCCCGCGCCCGCAGCCCCGAGAGGCGACCCCAGCGCAGGCCGGCGAACACGTCCGCGTCCGGAACGAGCCGGCCGATCCCGGCGTCCAGGCCGCGCCGCCCCCGCCGGTGGTAGTCCTCGACCGGGTGGTACAGCGGCGCCAGCGCGATCGCGGCCCCGGCGGCGTGCGTTCGCTCCGGGAGGTCCTCCCAGTCGAGGACGCGCTGGATGTTGTGCAGGAAGACGACGTCCCCCGCCTCGGGCGTGAAGTCGGGGCTCGCCTCCACCGACGCGGGCATCCCGGCCTCGCGCAGCACCTGGGCCGCCTCGTCGATCTGCAGGGCATCCCCGCCGAGTCGCCGCCCCGCGCCTCGACGACCGACGAGCCGTATCACCGGCGAAGTCGTTCCGCCGCGACCGTCAGCGCTCCGATGGCCCCCACCGCCACGCCGTGGTCTCGCCGCAGGTACTGGACCAGCGCCTCGTGGGACTTGAGCGTGCGGTCGGCGTCCCACTCGCGGTGGCCCACGTGGAGCATCGAGACGGTCTCCAGGCGGACCACCCGACGCCCCGCCCGCAGCACGCGGGCGCAGATCTCGAGGTCGGTGCCGTGGAACCAGAACGCCTCGTCGAACCCCCCCAGCTCGCGCACGAACTCGGTGGGCCCCAGCAGGAAGCAGCCCATGAGCCACCCCACGTCCGTGTGCGGGATCCCCGGGGACGCTTCCACGTCGCGGGTCCGCAGACGGAGCCGCTCCTGCGCGAGGCCGACCGGGGTCGGGAGGTGCCATCCGGTGGCCTGGTGCTCCCCGTCCGGGTAGTGGAGCCGCGGGGACACGAGGCCGATCGCGGCGTCGTGGTGCACCACGTCCAGGACCGAGTCCAGGACCGCGCCGGTGGGCTCCGTGTCGGGGTTCAGGAAGAGGACGTAGCGGCCTCGGGCCTCGGCCAGGCCGCGGTTGTTGCCGTCCGAGAAGGACGTCTCGACCTCGGTGCGGAGCAGCCGACACTCCTCGAGCTGAAGGGCCGCGTCGGCGACCACGTCCGGCGTGTCGTCCTGGGACGCGTTGTCGAAGACCACCACCTCGATCGAGGCCGTGGCCGGGGACGCGATGAGCGCGCCGAGGCACCGACGCAGGTGGTCTGCGTCGTTCCGCGTGAAGATGACGATCGTCAACTGCGGGCGCACGGCGGACCAAGCTACCTCGGTCGAAGCAGCCCTGCGGCGTAACCCGCCAACGCCGCCCCGCACGCCGCCACGCCGAGGGCCGCCTCTCGGGGGTCGCCCCGCCGCACCACGGCCGCCACCGGCGCTCGCAGCGCCTTGCGCGTCATGCCGAGCACGAGATCGGGCGGCCCGGGCTCCAGGCCTCGGGTGGCCAGCGTCGCGCGCATCCCCTCGCGGCAGTGGTGGTAGCAGTTGCGGACCAGGGACCCGGCTGAGTCGCGCCGCGCGTGGCGGACGACGATCGTCGGGTCGTACCGCAGTCGATGGCCCCCCGCCCGCAGTCGACGGCCGATGTCCACGTCCTCGCCGTGCGTGCGGAAGCGGGGGCTGAACCCGCCCACGTCGCGCAGGGCGGCCACCCGGTAGGTCGCGCAGGCCCCCACCAGCATGGGCGCGTCGATGAGGTCGCGATCGCCGAGGCTCTGGGGGAAGAACCGCCCGCGCCAGGCGTCGACCCAGTGGTCGCCGTCGTCGACGTTCCGGCCGCCCACCCCCGCGACTCGCCCCTGGGCCAGCAGCTCGCACACCCGACGCAGGTAGTCCGGCGGGGGCGCCACGTCCGCGTCGAGGAACGCGATCGCCTGGAAGCCCCGCTCCAGGGCCCGTCGCCACAGCGTGTTGCGGGCGGTCCCGAGCCCCGCGTTGACCTCGTGCGCGAGGACCTCGAACCCCGCGTCCGCGAGGGCGGCGGCCGTCCCGTCCGTCGATCCGTCGTCCACCGCCAGCAGCGCGCCGGGCGACGGGTGCAGGCCCGCGAGCGCCTCCGCCAGGGCGGGGACCCGGGGCGCTTCGTTGTAGCAGGGCACCCCGATCGCGACGGCCCGCGACTCGATGGACAAGGCCTCAGGGCCTCCACACGTAGTGCGGCAGCAGCGCCTCGACGGCCGACGCCGCGGTGGCGATCGGGGGCCACCGATCGAGCTCGGCCTGCATCAGGATCCCGTCGCGCGCCACGCGCTGGACGGCGGCGGCCAGGGAGCGGGCGTCGCCGGGGGCGAAGAGGGTGCCGTTGCGTCCCTCGTCCATGAGCTCCGCGAGGGCCCCGTGATCGGCGGCGATCACGGGGATGCCCATCTGCCACGCGAGGTTGGCGGTGCGCCCGAAGGTCTCGCGCACCCGGGACGGCACGATGAGGCCCGCCGCGCCGTCGAGGATCGAGGGGAGCGCGTCGGGCTCGAAGCGGCCGTGGAAGGAGACGGCGAGGCCCTTCGCGGCGGCGGCGAGCTCCGCTTCGAAGGCCGCCTCGGGGGCCGCGGGAGGCGCCGGGGACCCGCCGTGCACCTCGAGCCGGACCCGGCCCGGATCCTGGAAACGCATCGCCTCCACGGCGAGGTCCGCGCCCTTCGCCTCGCGCAGATCCCCGGCGTAGACGAACCGCGCCGGGCCGCTGCGCCCCGGGAGGGCGGCGATGCGGTCGGGGCTCGGCACGGCGGGCGGCACCACGTGTACGCGGCCTTCGTCCACGCCCTCGGCCACCAGGAAGTCGCGCACCCAGGAGGACGGCGCGATGTGGGCGTGGGTGAGGCGACAGGCGTCCTTGAACGTCGCGTGGCGCAGGGCGAAGACCGGGGCCGCGAGCAGGCCCTTCACGTGGCCCGAGACGCAGGTCCCGCAGGCCACGCCGCTGCGGGGCCCGTCGCAGTCCGCGCCGTCGCCGCGGCGGAGGTGGACGCGGGGGCAGAAGGCGAAGAGATCGTGGTGCGTCCACACCACCTGCGCGCCGAAGCTGCGGGCGACCTCGGGGAGCTTCACCGAGAGCCCCTGGAAGTTGTGGAAGTGCACGACGTCGGGGTCGTCGACGCGCAGCCGCTCCTCGAACTCCTCGGCCGCTTCTTCGGAGCGGATCGAGCGCATGAGGCGCGACCCGGGGGGGCCGTCGTCCGGCGGGCCCATGGCGTCGGCGGCGTCCCCGGCGGCGGCCCACAAGTCCACCGCGTGACCCCGACGCTCCAGCTCGGCGGCCAACTCGCGGACATGCAGGTCGAGGCCGCCGCGGGCGAGGGGGGGGAGGGCGTCGGTGACGAGGAGGACGCGCATCGCGGCGGGCGGGAGCATAGACTGACGTCGTGCGAAACGGGCGCCCCGACCTCTCCGTCATCGTGGTCGTCCACGACGACGGCCCCACCGCGATCCGCTGCCTCGAGTCCGCCCGTCGGGAGGCCGCGGCGGCCGCGCTGGACGCCGAGTACGTGGTGGTGGACAACGCGTCCACCGACGGGCAACCGGACGCGCTCATCGCCGCCTTCCCGGATCTCGGCTTGGTGCGGAACGACGTGAACCGCGGGTTCGGGGCGGCCGTGAACCAGGGCTTCCGGCGCTCCCGGGGGCGACGCGTCCTGCTCCTCAACCCCGACGCCCACCTCGGCGAAGGGGCGCTCCGGCCCCTGCTCGAAGCGCTCGACGACCCCGAGACGGCGCTCGCCGCGCCCCGGCTGATCCTCCCCGACGGGACCGACCAGGAGTCGCCCCGCCGCTTCTACGACCTGGCCGCCGTCCTCGCCCGACGCACGCCGTTCGGCCGCACGGCGAGGGGTCGCGAGGCCGCCGCGAACCACGTCCCGTCGTCGGACGTCTCCTCCGCGGACGTGGACTGGGTCACCGGCGCCGCCATGCTCCTGGATCGGGACGCCGTGCCCGCGTCGGGGCCCTTCGACGAGCGCTACTTCCTCTACTTCGAGGACGTGGACCTCTGCCGTCGCCTGCGCGCCGCCGGGCGCCGCGTCGCCTTCCGCGCCGACGCCCGCGTCGCCCACCGCTTCGGAGGCGCCAGCCGCCGCCAGGTGCCCTGGAACCGGGCGTTCCTCCACCACCTCGTCTCCGGCGCCCGCTATGGCCTGCGCTGGAGCCGACGTTGGTGGGGCGCTCGCTGGTGGCGTGAGGTCGCCCGCCGCGCCCTGGGCTTCTCGGGTCGCGCCGCGGTCCTCGGCCTGCTCGCCCTCGCCTTCGGTCTCGCCGCCCCCTCCGCCGCCGTGCTCGCCGGGGTGGGCTCGCTGCTCACGCCGGGGCCGCGCAGCGTCGCGGTGGGCCGCGCTCCCCGGCCCGGCCTCGGCGCCACCCTCGCCGGGGTCCTGCTCGCGACGGTGCTCGGGGGCGCGCTCACGGCCTGGACCCCCGCCCTCGGCGCCTGGGCCCTCGCGGCGGTGTTCGGGTTGCACCTCGGCCGTCGCCTCCGCCTCCGTCCGCCTCGACGCACGGTGATCCTGGCGGGCGAGCCCGAAGACGCCGAAGCCGTGGCGCGCGCGCTCCGCGACGACCGCGCCGAGCGGCTCGACGTCCTCGGGTTCGTCCCCCTCGATCCCCTCGCCGAGGGAGGCCCCGTGCCGCGCCTCCCGGGGTGGTCGTCGGTGGCCGCCACGGCCGCGGATCAGCGCGCGGACGTCGTCCTCCTCGCGGGGTCGGCGGAGTCCCTGTCGCGGATGGCGGGCGGCGTCGCGGACCTCCGGGAGCTGGGCGTCCCCGCCGCGTTCGCGCTCACCGGTCCCACCGAGCTCCTCCAGTCCGACGACGCCGATCGCCTCGCCGGGCTGCCCGTCCTCGCCCTCGGCCCCGGCGCCGACGCCCCCGCCCTGGCCCGGGTCGAGAACGCGCTCCAGCGCCTCGCCGCGGCGGCGGGCCTCATCCTGCTGGCGCTTCCCGCCCTCCCGCTCCTCGCGCTCACCGCCGCCCGGTTCGGCGCGCCCCTGATCGCCGTGCCGCGCATCGGTCGGTCGCTCCGCCCCTTCGCCATGTGGCGCCTCCCCAGCGGCGCGGACGACGACGGCGGCGGTCGGTTCGGCGCCTTCCTCCGCCGCCTGCACCTCGACGAGCTCCCGCAGCTGTGGAACGTGCTCCGCGGGGACATGAGCCTCGTCGGACCTCGGCCCGTGGACCCCGACACCGCGGCCCGCCTGGAGCCCTGGGAGCAGGCCCGGTTCCGCGTGCGCCCCGGCATCACGGGCATCTGGCAGCTGGACCGCCTGCGCCGATGGCGGCTGGAGGAGATGGTCGCCTCCGACCTGCTCTACCTCCTGCGGTGGTCGCCCGGCCTGGACGCTCGGCTCATCGCCGAGACCCTGTTCGGTCGTCGGTAGCGCGTGGCCCTGCTCCCCGCGCGCCTCCCTCTCTCGGCGCTGCAGCTCGCCGGCCATCGACACGGCGCCCGCGCCTTCGCGGGCCCCACGACCGTGCAGGTCGACCTCACGGACGCGTGCAACCAGAACTGCATCGTGTGCTGGCTCCACGCCCCCGACCTGCAGGAGCGGAACCGCGCGCGCATCGACCGCCAGGCGACGCTCCCCTGGGACGTCTACGTCCGCCTGCTCGACGACCTCCGGGCCCTCGGCACCGAGGAGATCTACTTCGCAGGCGGGGGCGAGCCGCTCGTCCATCCGCGCGCCTGGGACGCGCTCGAGGAGGCGCTGAAGCGCGGGTTCACGGCGTCGCTGCACACGAACTTCTCGCTGGTGGACGACGACGACGTCGACCGAATCATCCGCCTCGGCGTCCACCACGTGACGGTGAGCCTCTGGGCGGGGACCCGGGAGGCCTACGCCGCGACCCACCCGGGCACGAAGCCCGAGACCTTCGACGAGGTGACCGAGCGGCTGCGCGCGCTGAACGCGAGGCGCGTCGATCGGCCCCGCACGAAGCTGTATCACGTGCTCACCCGGGAGAACGCGGACGACGCCGCGGCCATGCTGGCCCTCGCCGAGGACCTCGGGTGCGACGCCGTGGAGTGGGCCGTCGCCGACGTGGTCCCCGGGCACACGGACGGGCTCGGCCTCTCGGCGGACCAGGCCGGGGCCCTGCTCGAGGTCCTCCGTCCGCTCGGAGATCGCGCGCCGTGGCGGGCGCCCCGCCCCTTGGGGATCCACGCGACGCTCGCGCGACTGCAGGCGATCGCCGAGAGCCGACCCCCGGACGGCGAGCTGGTGCACGCGATCCCCTGCTTCGCGGGGTGGAACTACGCGCGGGTGATGGCCGATGGGAGAGTCATCCCGTGCCTCAAGGCGCACCGAATCCCGTCCGGGAACATCCACGACACGCCTTTCCGGGAGATATGGCGCGGAGCGAACCAGGAGGCGTTCCGACAGGCGTCTCGTGCGGCCCGCAAGGAGGGCGCGCTCTTCGCCTCGATCGGGAACGACGAGGGGGCGGCCTGCGGGTGCGAGTCCGGATGCGACAACTACGCCGAGAACCGACGGATGGCGGAGCGACTGCAGGGCCTGAGCGGGGTCGAGCGCGCGCTCCTCGGGGTGGCGGCGGCGGCCCCGGACCGCTTCGCCGCGCGGTGGTCGGTCGAGTGACGGGCGCGGGCGCGACGTACGCGTCGGATCGACCTCGCGCCACCGTGGTGATTCCTTCCCACGAGGGGGCCGCCGACTGGGTCGGCGAGTGCCTCGCGGGAGTTCGTGCCCAGCGCGACGTCGTCCCCGAGATCGTCGTCGTCCTCGACGGCCCGGCCCCCACCGCCGCGAAGATCGCGCGCACGATCGTCCCCGTCGCGCGCCAGCTTCATCTCCGGGAGAACCGGGGGTTCGCGGTGGCTGCGTCGGCGGGCCTGCGCGCGGCCCGAGGCGCGATCGTCGCGCTGCTCAACGACGACGCGGTCCCCGATCCGGGCTGGCTGGCGGCCCTCCTGGACGCTGCCTCTCGGAACCCCGACGCGGGCTCGTTCGCCTCGCGCGTCCTGCAGGCCGACGACCCCCGCACCATCGACAGCGCGGGCCACGGCCTCACCCGCTGGGGGGAGCCCTTCGCCATCGGTCACGGCGTCCCCGACGGACCGGCCTTCGACGACGAGCGCTGGGTGTTCGGGGCCCCGGCCTGCGCGTCGGCATACCGCGCCGAGCTGATCCGCGACTGCGGCGCCTTCGACGCGGCGATGGAGGCGTACCTCGAGGACGTGGACCTCAGCCTGCGCGCCCAGGCCCTGGGCTTCCCGTGCCTCTACGTCCCCGCCGCCCGCGTCGCCCACCGCGGCAGCGCGACCTACGGCTGGGGGCGCGGGAACGGCCGCGCCGAGCGACTGCACGCCCGAAACCGCTGGCGGCTCTACGCCCGGTCCATGCCCCGGACCACCCTGCAGGCCGGGGCCCCCGCCTTCGCGGTGTCGGTCCTGTCGGACCTCGCGCTGCGGGCGACGCGGGGCGATCACGCCATCCCCGCCCTGCGCGGCACCCTCGAGGGGATCCAGGGGCTGCGGGAGGCTGCGTCGGCCCGCGGTGCCGCGCTCGGGGCCCGGCGAGTGGACGACGCGTGGATCGGGGATATCCTGCGCGACTCGGAGGCGCGCCTCCTCGAGCTCGAGCAGGGTCCCGCCTCGGCGGCCCGGCGAGGGCGAACGGCGCTGGCCCGGGCCTTGGCGGCCTGGGTCGACAGGCGAGAGCGGGCGCAGGCGCGTCCGCGCTGGTAGGCGACGATGTCGTCGTGGGAGCTGCGGTGAATTGTGTCCTCGTGACCGGCGGTGCCGGGTTCATCGGAAGCCACGTGGCCGAGGAGCTCATCGCCCGCGGATCCCACGTCGTGGTCCTGGACGACCTGTCCAACGGGCTGCGCGAGAACGTCCCCCGCGGCGCCCGGTTCATCGAGGGCGACGTCCGCGAGCGCAAGGCGATCGAGGCCGCGTTCGACGCGCTGCCCGGCATCCAGGCCGTGTGTCACATCGCCGGGCAGGCGAGCACCTTCCGATCCTTCGCCAACCCGTCCTGGGACCTCGAAGTCAACGGCGTCGGGACGGCCCGACTGCTCGAGTCCTCCAACGTGCGGGGCGTGCGGAAGTTCCTGTTCGCGTCGTCCATGACCGCCTACGGACCGCCCGCCGCCCTCCCGGTGCACGAGGACATGCCGTGCGCGGCCATCTCGTTCTACGGCGTGACGAAGTACGCGGCGGAGCGCGCCGTCCTCATCAACGGCGAGCACTCGGGCGGCAGCATGAGCACCGCGGCCTTCCGCATGTTCAACGTCTACGGGCCCCGCCAGTCGCTCACGAACCCGTACCAGGGCGTGCTCGGCATCTTCCTGGGGCGGATCCTGCGCGGCGAAGAGATCGTGATCTTCGGCGACGGCGAGCAGTCCCGCGACTTCGTCTACGTGGGGGACGTCGTGGACGCCTGGGTGCGGGCGCTCGAGTTCGACATCGGCCCTCCCACGGCCATCAACCTGGGCGCCGGCACCCGCATCACCATGAACGACCTCTGGCGACGGCTCGCCGAGGTGTGCGGTCACGATCCGAGCACCTACCCCGTGCGCTACGAGGAGGTCCGGCCCGGCGATCAGCGTCACATGCAGGCCGACGTGCAGCGCGCCGCCGACGTCCTCGGCTGGAAGCCCACGACCTCGCTGGAGGACGGCCTCGGTCGTACCGTCGCGTGGGCCCGCGAGTCCCTGAAGGAGACGACGTCGGCATGAGCCCGGCCCCGGCCACGGTGGACGTGATCGTCCCGTCGTTCCGACGCCCGGAGGCGCTGAAGCGCGCGCTGGCGAGCGTCGAGGCCGTGCGCGAGGCCACGGAGGAGTGGGCAGACATCCGGGTGCAGGTGGTCGACGAGTCCGAAGGCTCCGGCGAGGGTCCGTCCGTCGCTCGGAACCGCGCCGTGGCCAAGGGGGACGCCGAGTTCCTCGCGCTGCTCGACGACGACGACCTTTGGGAGCCCCACCGCCTGGACGCCGCGATCGAGGTGCTCCAGGCCCGGGAGGACATCGGGATCGTGTGCGGCGACGCCCGTCGCGCCTCGGGCGGCCTCTGGCTGGGGGCCGACCGGCGCCGCGGGGACCACCACCACCGAGACCTCACCCTCGACTCGTTCGTCTGCACGTCGACCGTCACCCTGCGCCGCAAGGAGTGGGAGGACGCCGGGGGCATGGACGAGACGCTGCGCCTCGCCGAGGACTACGACCTGTACCTGCGCGTCACCCGCTACGGCATGCGGATCCACGTGCTCGACGACGTGCTCGCGACCTATACGGACACGGGCGAGGGCATCGGGCGGGACTGCGGCCTGATGGCGGCCGCGACCCTCGAGGTGCTGGCCAAGTCGGGGTTCCCCGGGTTCACGAAGGACGAGCCGAACTGGGCGCGCCGCCTGGGGGTGCTCAACGCCGCCGCCGCCCACTGGGTCATGCGCGAGCGGGGCGACTTTTCGGAGGGTCGTCGGCTCGCGCTGCTCGCCGTCGGGGGGGCGCCTCGGGACAAGATCGCCTGGACCGCGCTCGTCCGCTCGGTGTTGAAGACGAAGAGGAGGCTGCCTCGATGATCCGCCACGTCGCCTCCCTCGCCGTGCTCGCGCTCGCCCTGCTGCTGCCTCGCCCCGCGGCCGCAGTCGACGGCTTCGCGGGAATGAAGTGGGGCATGAGCCGCGACGAGATCACCGAGAAGTTCGGCCCGAAGGCGATCCTGGATCCGCGGCCCAAGAACCCGCCGGCGGACACCTCGGGCGCCGCGATCAGCATCCGCGGGGCGAAGTTCTTCGAGTCCGAGGTCGACGTCACCGCCTTCTTCGGGGACTCCGGCCTGTCGATCATCCGCCTCAAGTACCGCCGCGAGACGCCCAAGAACCTCGAAGATCTCATCCGCTTCTACGAGCCCAAGTGGGGCGCCCCCCTGAAGACCGTCGACCGCGACGGGAGCCGCAAGAAGCGGACCTGGTCGTGGCCCTGGGAGGGCGTCGAGTTCCGGTCCGTGGAGGACGACGGGCGCCTGCAGTACCAACGCCTCGACTACTCCGCCGCGGTCATCGAAGACTGGCGCCGCGCGGACGCGATCGTGTGCGCGATGCTGCCGCAGGGCAGCGGCTGTCCCTTCCCCGACACGTACTGCCCCCAGCAGGACTCGACGATGCCGAAGGGGCGCAAGTCCCAGGACGTGCGGTTGCTGCGGAGCCGGGGCGAGGCCGCGTGCGTCTACAAGGACTACTGGGTCAAGGACGCGCGGATCGTCTTCGAGCGGCCGTCCGAGCAGGCGGCGAAGTGGTTGAAGGCGGTGCTCACCCGTCGGCTCGGCGCGGGCGCGGTGAAGCGGCGAGAGAGCGCCTCGGAGGTCCACGAGATCACCAACTGGACGGACCTCGGGGTGCGGCTGATCCTCATCCGTCGGGCCACGGCGCGGAAGAAGGACGGCACCTGGACCGGCCCCATCGACGAGGTGAGGCTCAAGCGGGTGTTCGAGGGGCGGTGACCACCGTCAGCGCGGGCACCAGCAGCACCGACGCGAGCAGACACATCGGCAGCCCGACGATCAGCACCAGCGCGAGCGACTCCAGCCCCGGGTGATCCGCGATCAGGAACGCCAGCGTGGACGTCGACGTGGTGGCCGTCGTCATGGTGATCGCGCGCCCCACGGACACCGCCGCGAGGTCCGGCGTGAGGGTGCCCGCCGCGTCCCGGATCCGGTGCACGACGTGGATGCCGTCGTCCACGCCGAGGCCGATCAGCAGCGGGATCACCACGGTCGTCATGACGTTGAACGACACCCCCGCCCAGCACAAGGTGCCCAGACACACCGCCGTGCCGAAGAGCACCGGCGTGGCCGCGATGACGAGCCAGCGCAAGGAGCGTGTGTCGACGGCCAGGAGCGAGACGACGAACGCCAGGATCCCCAGGAACACCCACTTCAGCCACGGCCGGTCGCCGCCGAGGGTGTGCTCGAAGGTGATGCCCATGCCCGTCGCGTCGGGGTGGATCTCCTGCGCCGCGCGCCGCTCCGCCGCCGCGACGAGCCCGTCCATGGTGGCCTTCTCGGCGTAGGCGCGGACCACGAAGCGCCCGTCCGGGGCCACGAAGCGCTCCCGGATGAGGTCGGGCAGATCGGCGGGCTCCGGGGGGCCGGCGGCGGCCGCGGCGGTGAGCGCGGGGACCGGCAGGAACGCCCGCAGGCTCCGCAGGATGTCGGCGCGCCCCTCCATGTCCTCGGGGAAGACGTCGCCCAGGCTCTCGGCGCGGACGAACGTGTCGGTCGCCTCGAACTCGTCCGCCAGGCGTCGCGCCTCGTCGAGGGTGTCGGCGAGGACGACCCAGGGCTGGGGGTTGAACTCGAACTCGGCGACGAGCCGCTCCGCCGTGCGCAGGGCGGGCACCTCCCGACTGAAGACGTTCTCCAGGTCGGTCTCGAAGTACGCGTGGCGCAGGCCCGAGAGCGCCGCGCCTGCGACGATCATGGAGAGCACGATCACGGTCCAGGGACGCTCCACGCCGATCCGCGCGAGCCGGGCGAGGCCGGGCACCCGCAGCTCGCGCGGGGACGGCGACACCCCCCGCCGCTCGAGCAGGACCCACAGGGCGGGCAGCAGCGTGAGCATGAGGACGAGGCACAGCAGCAGGCCCAGGGCGCCGGACGTGCCGAGGTGTTGCGCGCCCACGTCCGGCGCCATGGCCAGGATCGCGAACGCCCCCGCCGTCGTGAGCCCGCCCGCGACGATCCCGGGGCCGGCCCCGCGCAGGGCCGCCGCGAGGCCCTCTTCGAACGACAGGCCGCGCGCCCGCTCCTCCCGGAGCCGGACCATCAGGTGGATCGCGAAGTCGACCCCGAGGCCGAAGATCAGCACCCCGAAGAAGGCCTCCATGGCGGAGATCTGACCCATGAGCAGGCCGACGAGGCCCACCGTGGCGCCGGCGGAGAGCACCATCGGCAGGGCCACCGCGGCGAGCTGAAGCGGACGACGCTCGACCATCCGCAGCAACAGCAGGACGATCAGGAGGCCGATCGGGCTCACCCAGTAGATCTTCTTGAAGACCTGCGCCTGGTCCTGGGCGCCCACCGCGGGCATCCCCGCGAACTGGATCGTCACTCCGTGCGCCTCGGCGACGTCCTCCGCCGCGGCGGCCGCGATGAAGTAGTCCGCGCCGCCCATGGGGGCCTCGAGCGGGTCGAGGGTCATCTTGATCTCGAGGAGCCGCAGGCCGTCACGACGCAGCATGGTGCGCTCGGCGTGGAGTTCTTCCAGACCCTCCTGCAGGGTCGTCAGGGCCCCGACGTCCACCGGATTCTTCGCGATCGCGACCCACGCGTCGAAGACGGGGCGGGGCACCAGGTACGGCTCGTTGGCCTCCAACCACGCGTCCGGAAGCTCGTGGAACACGCGCTGGACGCCGTCCTGCGCCTCCAGGGTCTCGGCGAGCGCTGCGCCCGCCGCGTCGAGCTTGTCTTCGGGCCCCTCGACGACCCCGATCATGCGGGCGCCGAGCTCCAGCGTGCGCGTGATGTCGAGGTAGCGCTGCACGTCGGGGTGGCTCTTGTCGAGCATCGACAGCATCCCCACGTCGATGGGGATCACCGCGATGAAGGCCGTGAACACGAGGCAGGGCAGGACGGTCGCGACGACGAACCGCCCGGGCCGCCGGACGATCGCGCCCGGCAGCCGCTCCAGGAGGCGGCGGATCACCGGGCGGGGGCCAGGAGCAGGTGGACCTTGCCCGCGTTCTCTCCGCCCTCTTCGTCGCCGACGGCGGACGTGACGAGATCGTCGAGGCCGTCGCCGTTCACGTCTCCGGCGCCGCGCACGACCCCGCCCGAGCGCCCGTCGCGCGCGTCCCCGTGAAAGGACCAGCTCGCGTCCAGCACGGTGGGCAGCGCCCCGGCGACGAGCGCGCCCCCGGCGAACACGGCCGTGACCCCCGCCCCCGTGCGCGCCGTTCGGGACGCCTCGGGTTCCCCCACGATCACGTCCCCCCGCCCGTCGCCGTCCACGTCCCCGGCGGGCTCCGCGGCGCAGAACCCGGCCCCGCTCTTCGGGTCGCGCTCGAACCGGGCGAGCAGGGCCACCGCCTCGGGCCCCTCCGCCACGCTCGCGCCCGACCAGACGTGCAGGAAGGAGGCGCCGTCGTCGCCCGCGCTCTGGGCCGCGCAGCCGCCCGCGAACACGTCCGGAACGCCGTCGCCGTCCACGTCCGCCGAGCCCACGCTCCGCCCCGCCCGCGCGTCGAACGCGGAGCCGACCAGGAAGAGCGACGCCGCCGTCGCGGGCACCTCCTGCGGGCCCGCGAGCAGGGTCGCCAGGTCGTCGCCGAAGACGACCGCGACGAGGCCCCCGTCCACGGTGTTGAAGTCGGACCCCGGCACCCCCAGGAGCACGTCGTCGAGGCCGTCCCCGTCGAGGTCGCCGGCCGCCCCGATGCTGGTGCCCAGCTCGTCGTCGGGGTTCTCGCCCGTGACGATCAGGTCGGCGTCGCACGCGCTGAAGCCGCCCCGCCGGGAGCACGGGCCCAGCGGCTCGCCGTCGGGGGTCTCGTCGAGGGAGCCGGCGGCGATCGTGGACGCGAGGAAGAGGTAGGCGCGGCCCGCGTCGAGCCCCCCCGAGTCCTGCAACGGGGCCGCCAACAGCAGGTCGTCCCGGCCGTCGCCGTCCACGTCCCCCGCCGACGCCGCGAGGCCCAGCGCGTCGGTGCTCCCCTCGCCCACGAAGGTCGCGTCCGCGTCGGCCGCCGAGATCGGGCCCGCTGCCGCGGCGAGGCTCGCCCCGTAGAAGAGGTGCACCGCGCCCGAGCCGAAGCCGTTGAGGTCCGACCGCGCCGCGCCCACCACCAGGTCGACGAGCCCGTCGCCGTCCACGTCGCCCGCGGGCGCGAGCCAGGAGCCGAACCGGTCGTCGTCCGCGACGCCCTCCAGCACGACGTCCGCGGCGTCGGCGGTCAGGGTGCCCCCCGCCGCGAGCGTGGTCCCGAAGACGACGTACACCCGACCCCGCTCGGAGCCGTCGCCGTCCGCGTAGGGCGCCCCGACGGCCAGGTCCGGGACGTCGTCGCCGTCGAGGTCGATCCCCGCGGCCAGCGACTCGCCCGCCCGGTCCCCCGCGTCGCCGACGAACGCGGCGTGCGTGACCGCGTCGAGGGATCCTGAGTCCGCCCCGTCGCAGTCGGTGTCCGCGCCGTCGAACTCGTCCTCCCAGAGCCCCGGGTGCCGCGCGGGGTCGTCGTCGGCGCAGTCGCCGGCGCAGCCCGAGAACCCGTCGCCGTCGCCGTCGTCGGGGCTCACGAGGGGATCGGCGTCGTCGCAGTCGTGGGAGGGATCGTCCTCGGGGGCGTCGCCGGGCCAGCCGTCGCCGTCGCGGTCGTTGCCGTCCACTCCGTCGCAGTTCTGGTCCACGCCGTCGCCGTACTCATCGACGGCGGCGAAGCTCCGGGTGGGGTCCTCGGGGAAGCAGTCCGTCGCGTCCGAGACGCCGTCGCCGTCCGTGTCGGTGTTGGCCGGGTCGGCCGGGCAGGCGACCAGCGAGACGCAGAGGGCCGAGATGACGCAGATGCGACACCAGGCGGGCGTCGATGCCATCCACGGCGCGCGGGTGACACGATCACGACACCGGACGCGGAGGGACCGCATCAGTCCGCCTTGCTGCCGCCTCGGCACTCCGGGGACGTGCGCGCGGTGCCTCCCCGATCGACCCATTGCTCGATGGTGAGGGCCTCGATGGAGAGCGCGTGCAGGCCCGCGGCGAGCTCGTCCGCGAGCGCCTTGTTCACGGCGCGGTGGCGCATCACGAGGGACTTGCCCTGGAACGCGTCGCCCACCACCACGACCTTGAAGTGGGTCTCCGAGTTCGGAGGCACGCTGTGCATGTGGGACTCGTTCAGGACCTGCAACTCGTGCGGCGCGAAGGTGGCCTGCAGCTTGCTGCGGATCGCGGACTCGATGGGCCGATCGGTGCTCATGGCGCCGAGGATAGCCCGGGACCCCGGGGGAGGGTCAGTAGCGCGCGACGCCCGAGTCGACCGTCTGGGACCACGCGTCGATGCCGCCGGAGAGGTTGAAGACGTTCCTGTACCCCTCGGCGACGATCTGCTCGGCGGCCTGCTGGCTGCGCATGCCGTGGTGGCAGTGCAGAACGATGACGGCGTCCTTGGCGAGGCCCGCCAGCGTCGAGCGACCGGCCTCGTCCAGGTGCACGGCGCCCGCGATGGCCGCGATCGCCCGCTCTTCGGCGGTGCGCACGTCGAACAGCGCCACGTCCTTGCCCTCGTCCAGCCAGCCCTTGAGCGCCGTCGGAGACACCTGCCGCACCTTCGCGGGCTCGCCCGGGTTCGAGATGCGGAAGCCCTCGCCCATGGCGCTCTTCTCGTAGTCGATGACGGTGCCTTCGGCGCGCTTGGCCGACGACCGATCCAGGATCAGCGTCACGCCGTTGCTCTCCACTTCGAGGTCCAGCCCGCCCTCCTGGTCGAAGGCGAGGTCGTACTGGAAGCGCGCGGAGACGCGGAACCGGAGCGGGCCGCCGCCGTCCGCGAGCGCCGCCTTGAAGACCGCCGCGGCCGAGTCGGTGATCGTGATGTTCGGCGCCGCGACGTCCTCGATCTCGATGCCCAGGGCCTTGTGCAGCTCGCCGCTGCCCGCCATCTCGCGCACGATGTCGCACCCGCCCTGGAACTCGCCGCCGATGTACAGCTGCGGGATCGTCGGCCAATCGGAGTAGGCCTTCACGCCCTCGCGGACGTCCTGGCGATCGAGCACGTCCACGGTGCGGTAGTCCTCGAGCAGCTCGTCGAGGATGCCGACGACCGTGGCGGAGAAGCCGCAGCGGGGGAAGCGGCGGTTGCCCTTCATGAACAGGACGACCTGGTTGTCTTTGACGAGCCCGTCGAGCTCGGAGCGGAGGGCATCGGAGAGGGACATGGAGACCTCGGAGGGGTGTGCGAAGCGGCACGGTCGCCGCGGGTCGGGAACCATAGCCACTCCTCGGCGAGCGGCAAGAACCAGATGCTGCTTGCTCCCACGGGCCCCGTCCGCTAGATCCCGCGGGCCATGATTCGATACGCACATCTCTTCGCCGTCCTTCTCCTCCTCTTCGCCGTCGGCTGTCCCGACGACACGCGCCCCGGCGACGTCCCCGACGACGACGACGACGCGGGCACCGACGACGACGACGCCACCGACGACGACGACGCGGTGGACGACGACGACGCG
>CAZUHI010000028.1:0-99017 GCA_964620495.1 uncultured Rickettsiales bacterium
CCCTGAAGGTTCATCGCGCCGAATTTGACCAGTAATCACTGATCCGGGTGACTAGCACCACTTGGTCACTTGGCTCGGTCGACCGGCTCGCTCCGAGGCACGGGCTCCTTCTTCACTCCTCGTCGCGGGTCTCGACCCGCTTCCTCGTCGTTCATCGGCCCCGCCCCCCGGTTCTTCGCCGCTCTCGGTCGCAAAGTGACCAAGCAGTGCTAGCCCCTATCCGCCCGCGTCCGGGGCTCGATTCTTGCGTCCCGAAGACGCCATGAGGCGAACCCTGCGACGGGTCGCCGCTGCGCTTGCATTGGGCGCGGCCGCGACCGTGGCGACCCCCGCCCACGCCGTCAACTACGTCCGGGTGACGTACCCGGATCTGCCCGAGGCGTCGGACCCCGTGGGCCCGGTGAAGATCGTCGTGCGGGACATGCGCCTCGGCGACGGGGTCCGGCCTCTTCCCCGGGCCGCGAGCGCGAGCGACCTCCGCCCGCGTCTCATCGGCTGGAGGTGGCCCGAGGTCGCCACCGCCCGCCACGTGAACAGCGACGAGGAGTTCGAGTTTCGGCTCCGACGTCGGTCGGTGTCGGACGTCGTCGGGGAGACCGTCCTGCGGGGCCTGCGCGCGGGGGGGATCCACGCCCGGACGGTGGGCGCCGGCTCGGCCCGAGTCCTGCGCGTGGATGTCCTGGAGTTCTGGTGCTCGTCCCTGGAGAGCGCGAAAGGGACGTGCAGCGTTCGCCTCCTCCTGGCCGCGGGGCGCTGGGAGGGTCGAATCGAGGCCCGCGAGGGGGCCCTGTTCCGCGACCTCGCGGAGGACCGGATGTTGTCTGCGGCCCTCGAGACCGTCGCCGAGCAGGCCCGGGACCTCGCCGTCGTCCTCCGACCGGGCCTCCCCCGGATCGTCCGCGCGGAGCCTCGGGTGCATCCGCGCGCGCTGGTCCTCGTCGATCGTGAGACGGGGCGGGCGCTGCCCCGCGCGGACGCCGTGCCCGAGGACGACGCGGGCCGCCTCGACGTGGTCTTCGCGAGCCGCCCGGGGGAGCCGCTGTCCCAGACCAGGTTCCTGTCGCTCCTGGACGAGCCGGTGCTGTCCGACCGGTTCTGGGGTCTGTGGTCCATCCATCGAGCGGCCCGACCCACGGAGGGCGGAGACGAGCGGGTCGCCGTCGGCTGGGGGCTCGCGAGCGGCGCCATCACTGCCGCCGCGCTGATCCCCGTCACGGCGAGCGTGTCGGTCGATTGGTGCTGGGAGGGGTCCTGCGGGCCGCCGCCGTTGGCGTTCACCGCCGTCGCCATCGGGATCTTCGCCGCGAGCGGCATCCCCCTCATCGTCGACGGGTCTGTGCGCCAAAAGAACGCGCGAAAGATGCCGCCCGAGCCGCAGGTGCCCCTCGAGAACCTGGTGTTCGTCCCCCGGCTGTGGGAGGCCGTGGAGGCCTACAACGCGTCCCTCGACTGACTAAATTCAGCGGCGCCGACGGATCCCCGCGATCATCGCGAGCGCGAGCAGCCCGAGACCGACGGGCCCGGTGTCCGCCGGGACGAAGCTGCCGCACTGGCAGCCGATGCGGTCGTCGTCGGTGATCACGGGCAGGATCTTCAGCGTGTGGGGCACCGCCCACTCGGACGCCGCGCCGTGGATGTCCACCGCCCGCGCCGACCAGAACATGTCGGCCGACAGCTCGTCGGCGGGGCGCCACGACGTCTGAAGCTCGTCCCCGTCCTCGCCCGCGCCGGGAGGCAGCTCCAGGGCGGCCGCGACGACCTCGTCCAAGGCCTCGTCCCGCGCCACGACGATCTCGTAGACCACGTCGTCGCCCTCGGGATCTTCGGCGTGAGCCACCACGAAGCCCGGGCGGACCGTGGCCGTCTCGTAGTCGTCCTCGGGCGCCAGCAGCACGGGGACGGCCGGGGGATCGTTGTCCCCGCGCACGAAGAAGGTGATGGCAGTCCAGGGCGACGTCGAGTTTCCATCCGTCGATCGCACGCGGGCGAAGGACCAGGTGTTCTGCTCGAGCGCCGCGCCGATGGACTCGAGCGCGAACGACGCCGTGCCCTCGCCCGTCCCCACGACCGAGCCGCCGACGGTCGCCGGCGGCATGAAGTCCGCCGAGGGCGCCGCCTCGAACTCGTAGGTGATCTCGTCGCCCTCGGGGTCCGAGACCTCCTCGCACACGAGCCACGGCGACACCGAGTCCACCTGCTCGCCGTCCAGAGGCGCCACCCACACGGGGGTGCCCGGGGCGCCGTCCAGCAGCGAGTAGAGGAAGACCTCGCCCGCCGCCCACTCGCTCGTGTTCCCGTGCTCGTCCACCGCGCGGGCCGTCCACTGGTACCGCGCGTCCTCCGTGAGGGCGACGTCCACGTCCCAGGTGTCCTGGGGTCCGCCGCCGGGCACCAGATCGGCGACCGACGTCACGGGCACCACCCCCGCCTCGTCGAACACGGAGACGTCCCACGTCACGGCGTCGCGATCCGGGTCGGGCCCGCCCGCGCTCCAGGCGAGCTGCACGGGCGTCGCCGCGACGGTCTCGCCCGCCACCGGGGACTGGAGCACCGGGACCTCCGGCGGCTCCTCCACGGCGTTCACGAAGAAGCCCTCCAGGGGAGTCCACGCCCCCGCCACGAACGGGTCCGCCGCGCGCGCCCGCCAGTAGGCGTCGGTGTTCTCGGCGAGATCGAGCGGCACGGTCCAAGCGGTCTGCTGCAGCAGCGTCGCGCCCTCGGGCACGTCGGCGACGGACGCCAAGAGCGTCTGGGCGCCCGCGTCCGCGTAGATCTCGAAGTCGTAGGTGAGCACGTCGCCCTGGGGGTCGGCGGCGTTGGCCACCAGCAGATCGGGCCGGAGGACGTCCACCTCCACGCCCGCGATGGGCGAGACCTGCAGGGGGGCGGCGGGGCCGTCGTAGACGGTCGGGTCCGTGCCGCCGAGCCACTCGTCGAGGTTCGACAGGCCGTCCGCGTCGGGATCGAGGCCGGAGTCATCGACCGTGGGGTCGAGCCCGTAGGTGCCCTCCCAGGTGTCGGGCATGCCGTCGCCGTCGGCGTCCAGGTAGTCGACCGTGATCGTCCAGGACTGCTGATCGGCGCCCCCGTCGTCGTCGAGCACGTCGAGCACGACGTTCGCGGTCCCGGCCTGCGCGTCCGCGAAGGTGGGGGTCCAGTCCACGACGCCCGCGCCCGAGACCGTCATCGCGGTCGGGCCGCCCGCCGCGAGGCTCCAGGTGAAGGTGTCGGCGCCCGGATCGGTGACGGAGGCGGCGTAGGTGTAGGCCGAGCCCTCGACCGCCGTGAGGGGCGGCGTGGTGGTGATGGTCGGCGCGACGTTCGCGACGGTGACCGTGGTCGCCGCGCTGCCCGTGCCGCCCGAGTCGTCGGTGACGGTCAAGGTGAGCGTGAAGGTGCCGTCGTCGGGGTAGATGCACGTGTCGCCGGTGCCCACGCTGGACGCCACGTCCACGGTGCCGTCCGTCTCGCAGTCCCACTCCCACGTGACGACGGTGCCGTCCGGGTCCGTGGAGGCCGAGCCGTCGAGCGCCACCGGCGAGCCCTCCACGCCGGTGTATCCGCCGCCGCCCGCGGGGCCCGGATCGGCCGTGGGCGCCGCGTTGGCCGAGCCCGTGGTCCAGTCCTTGAAGTTGAACCACCACGTCGTATAGAAGTTGTTCGTCGAGTTGTTCCAGACGCCCTGCACCGAGATGTGCGTATTGGACGTGGGGAACGCGCCGTAGGACACCCACCGGCCGTTGTTCGCGTTGTCGACGATCAGGTAGTAGGTCTGCCCCGCGGTGAGGGTCCAGTTCGCGTTGACGAAGTAGTTGGGGTTGCCCGCGGGGACGTTCACCGTCTGGATGATCTGACGGCTCCCGTTCAGCAGCCAGATGATGTCGGCGTTGCCCTGGTTCTCGTACCGGAAGCTCACCAGGTCGACGTTCTGGTTGGCCACGAACCGCATGCCGGAGTCGTTCCAACCCGAGATGTTGTTGACGAGGTTCGGCCCCGACATCACCTGGTTCTGCGCGCTCGCGGTCCCCGGGAGCGACGCGCCGACGAGGGCGACGGCGGCGATGAGCAGCGGGAGGCGCACGGTCACTCCTTCGCGAGGGAGCGCTCGATCGCCACCTGGCAGAGCGCGGTCTGGGCGGCGACGCGCATGCGGATCGCCTGGCTCTTGCCGACCTGGTAGCCGAGGACGCCCGCGCCCGCGCCGAGGAGGATCCCGAAGACCGCGCCGCCCGCCATGCCGATCTCGATCCCCATGCCGGTGCCGAGCCCGACCACGACGCCGATGAGCGCCGCCGCGTAGGCCGTGAGGAAGGGGGCCTTGTCGGCCTGGGCGTAGAGATCCTGGGCGTGGTCCTGGATGATCTTCGGGTCGTATGTGGGCACGTCGCCTCCGTTCCACGCCACGGTACACCGTCGCGTGGCTCCTCTTCCTGTCGTCCTGCGCGGCGCCCCAGGAGGATCTGCCCGACGTCCTGGCGCTGGGATCGAGCCCGGAGGTGGGCCGGCTCGTGCTCTTCGGCGACTCCGGCGTGCGCACCGAGACGGAGCAGCCCTGCGATCCGGGCACCTCGGAGACCCCGGTCCCCGCCCCGTGCCGGGCGGCGCTGCTCGCCTCGATCGCCGCGGATCGGCCGGACGCCGTGTTCGTGCTCGGCGACCTCGTCTACGAGTTCGGGCCCGACTGCGGCGGGACCCTCGACGACGCGTCCCGGGCGCGGTTCGACGACCTCATCGGCACGTTGCAGGCGGGGGTGGACGCGCCGCTGGTGCTCGCCCTCGGCAACCACGACGTGCACCAGAGCACCACCGGTCACGACGCAGCCGAGGCCTGCTACCTGGCGTGGGCGGCCGAGCAGCCCGACATCCACCTGCCGGCCCGCAACTTCGTCGTGGAGATCGGCCCCGCGACGATCCCGGTGTTCGATACGAACCGGTATCCGGACGCGGCGCTCGCGGCGGACGTCGCGGCGGTCGTGGAGTCGTCGACGCGGGCGTGGACGTTCTTCGCGGCGCACCACGTGTGGAAGACGTACGACGACAAGGAGGGCGAGGACCACGGACCGCGGTGGGCGGCGCGCGTGGGGTCCACGCCGGACCTGTGGCTCAACGCGCACGCGCACCTGCTCCAGATGGGCGAGTACGACGGGGTGGCGGCCGTCACCTCCGGCGCCTCGGGGAAGCTGCGCGCGACGACCGCGTGCGGCGGCGAGGAGGCGGCGTGCGACCGGGCGGGGCTCCTGTTCACGCGGGCGCAGTACGGCTACGCGCTCGTGGTGGTGCGGCGCGACGCCGTGGAGGTGACCTTCAAGGACGTGCTCGGCGCCCCGCTGTTCGCTTGGAGTCGGACCCGCTGATGCCTCAACGGCGGCGCTTCGCCCGATTCGTGGGCTCGGCGTGGGCCGGATCGTCCGGCCAGGGGTGCTTCGGGTACCGCCCGCGCAGCTCCTTGCGGACGTCCGGGTAGGTGCGCTCCCAGAAGCCGGCCAGATCTCGAGTGACCTGGGCGGGGCGGCCGTTGGGCGCGAGCAGGTGGAGCATCACGGGGACGCGGCCTCCGCCGATCGTGGGGGTGGTGGTCGCCCCGAAGAACTGCTGGATGCGGCCCGCGAGCACCGGCGGTCCGTCCACGTCGTAGTCGACGATGAGGTGGGCGCCGCTCGGGACCTTCAGGCGCTCGGGGGCGAGGCGGTCGAGCTCGCTTCGCTGCTTCCAGGTGAGGCGGTCGAGGAGGGCGCGGGCGAGGTCGACGCGGCGAAGCTCGGAGAAGGAGCGTCGGGTCGCGCAGAGCTCGGGGAGGAGGTCGGTCCAGGCGTCGGGGGCGACGAGATCGTCCACGAGCGAGGCGGCGAACCGCAGGCGAGCGAGCGTCCGGGAGGCCTCTCGGGACGGGGTGAGGGCCCGATCGGGGGCGTCGCGCGCGGCGGCCTCGAGCACGGGCGCGGCGTCGGGGGCCGCGGGGCGGGTGGAGCTCTGGGTGTCTCGCAGGACGAGGGCCCCGATGCGGATCACCCGCCGCAGCACGACGGACTCGGTGCTCGGCTCGAAGCGGAGCTCGTCGGTCGTGGGGAGGGCGTCGAGGTCGATGTCCACGGGATGGGCGAGCCGGATCCGGTGCTCGGCGCGCTCCCCCCGGCGGGCGGCGCGGACGTCCATGGCGAAGAGGAACTCGCCCCCTGCGCGGCTCCGGTCGTCGAGGAAGGCGCCGTGCCCCGACGCGAGCAGGTAGCGCGGGGAGCCGGGGTCGCGACGACGGCCCAGTCGGCCGGGCATGCCCGCCAGGAGCGCCCCCACGAGCGGGTCGAGGGTCGCCTCCGGGGCGGGCTCGGGGGGGAGGTCGGCCAGCCGCGCCAGGAGCTGGTCGCGCACCCGTCGCAGCTCGCGCCAGCGGCGGACGTCGGCGCCGTCGGGCGGGCGATCGCGCCACTCGGCCTCCGCGAGCGCGGCGAGGCGGGGCTCGAGATCGCCGTCGCCGGGGGCATCCGGGGGACCTCGGAAGGGGTCCATCTCGGTCATGAGCGCGACGGTGGTGGCGACCGACGCCTCGACTCCGGCGGCCCTCCCGGCGAGGAGCACGGCGGCGAGGCGAGGATGGAGCGGCAGGCGACCGAGGCTGCGGCCCCGCTCCGTGAGGCCGCCGCGGTCCAGCGCGCCGAGGCTGCGGAGGAGGTCCCGGGCCCGCTCCAAGGCGGGCGTCGGCGGGGCCTCGAACCAGCGCAGGGCCTCGGGCGCCTCGCCCCACTCGAGCACCTGGAGCACCAGCGGCGCGAGGTCGGCCCGGCGGATCTCGGGGGTGTCGGCAGCGGCCCGCGATCGGTGCTCGGCCTCCGTCCACAGGCGGATGCACCGACCCGGTCCCGTCCGCCCCGCCCGTCCCGCGCGCTGGTCGGCGGACGCCTTGCTGACGGCTCGGGTCTCCAGGCGCGTGAGCCCGACCGCCGGGTCGTAGCCCGCCACCCGCGCCAGGCCGGTGTCGACGACCGCCCGCGCGCCCTCGAGCGTCACCGAGGTCTCGGCGAGGTTCGTGGCGAGCACGACCTTGCGACGGGACGACGGAGCGAGCGCCGCGGCCTGCCGGTCGAGCGAGAGGCGACCGTGCAGGGGCAGCACGTCGACCTCGGGGGAGAGGGGAGCTTCGCGAAGGGCGCGGACGGTGCGCTCGATCTCGGCGACGCCGGGGAGGAAGACGAGGACGTGGCCGTCGGGCTCCTCCTCGAGGACGCGTCGGGCGGCGGCGGCGCAGCGGGCCTCGGGCCGCGCCCGGGACGGCCGGGAGAAGGCGACGTCCACCGGAAAGGTCCTCCCGGGCGCCTCGATCACGGGGCACTCCAGGAACGCCGCCACGGGCGCCGGATCGAGGGTGGCCGACATCACGACGAGGCGGAGGTCCGCCCGGGCGGAGCGGCGGCAGTCCGCCAGCAGGGCCAGGGCGAGGTCGACGTCCAGCGTGCGCTCGTGGAACTCGTCCAGCACCACGCAGTCGACGCCCTCGAGGAACGGGTCGGCCTGCAGACGTCGCACGAGGAGCCCCTCGGTGAGCAGCTCCACCCGGGTCGCCCGGCTGGTCTTCCGGTCGAAGCGCGTGGAGTAGCCGATCGTGCGGCCCACCCGCTCGGACGCCTCGCTCGCCATGCGGGTCGCGGCGAGGCGAGCGGCCACCCGTCGGGGCTGGGAGACGAGCACGCGGCCCGGAAACTCCCCGGCGATCGCGGGGGGCACGCGCGTCGTCTTTCCCGAGCCCGGAGGGGCGACGATCACGGCCCCGCCCCGGTCGCGGAGGGCGGCCAGGACCTCGGGGAGGTGGGCGTCGATGGGGAGGGGCAGCATGTCGGTGGAATCGCTCGGTGCGGAGAGGATAGATTCCCCGCCCGCGCGGCCGGCGCGCGCCCGGAGAACCGACATGACCCACAAGCACGGCGGATCGATCATCGGCGAGCTGCTCCAAGCCCACGGGGTGAGCTGCCTCTATACGCTCTGCGGCGGCCACATCAGCCCGATCCTCCAGGGCGCGAAGGACCACGGCGTCCGCATCGTGGACGTGCGGGACGAGCGCTCGGCGGCCTTCGCGGCGGACGCGGCCTCCCGGATGACCGGCGTGCCCGGCGTCTGCGCGGTGACGGCGGGCCCCGGCGTGACCAACACCATGACGGCCGTCAAGAACGCGCAGATGGCGCAGCAGCCGATGGTGATCTTCGGCGGGGCGACGGCCACGGTGCTGCGCGGTCGCGGCTCCCTGCAGGACATCGACCAGATGTCGTTGATGGAGCCCGTGACGAAGTGGTGTGCGCGCATCAGCAAGGTCCAGAACATCGTCCCGATGGTCACCAAGGCGTTCCGGGTGGCGGCCGAGGGCGTGCCCGGGCCGGTGTTCCTCGAGGTGCCCGTGGACCTGCTGTACCCCGAGGAGATCGTGGAGGAGTGGTTCCTCAAGGAGTCCGGCGTCGACTCCATGAAGGGCGCGGTGGGCAAGGCCGCGGAGGCGGGGCTCAAGACGTACCTCAAGCACCAGTTCCACATGCCCCACGTCGGCGCCCCCCAGCGCCCGGCCGGGCCCCCCAAGCCGGTGGCGGCGTCGGCCATCGACACGGTCCGCGCGGCCCTCGCGGGGGCGGCCCAGCCGGTGCTCGTGATCGGGAGCCAGGCGGTGGTGTCGTTGTCCGCGGCCGAGGCGGGGCGGCTGGCCCAGGCCGTGCGTCACCTGGGCATCCCCACGTTCCTCGGCGGCTCGGCGCGCGGCCTGCTCGGCCGCACGTCGGAGCTACAGTTCCGCCACAAGCGCAGCAAGGCGCTGCGCGAGGCGGACGTCGTGGTCGTGGCGGGCTTCCCCTTCGACTTCCGCATGGGCTACGGGCGGAAGATCAACCGCGACGCGAACCTGATCTCGGTGAACCTCGACCCGGTCGCGCTCAAGAAGAACCGAAAGCCGACCCACGGGTTCCGGGAGCACCCCGGCCGCTTCCTGACCGCCTTGGGCGAGCTCAAGGCGGCCGTGCCGGACCGCTCGGCGTGGTTCGCGACGCTCCGGGAGCGCGAGGAGGCTCGCGACGCCGAGATCGCCGCGAAGGCCAAGCCGGAGGGCCCGCTGGTGGACCCGATCCACCTCTTCCTGAAGATCGAAGAGAAGCTCGCCGACGACTCGGTCCTGGTCGTCGATGGCGGGGACTTCGTGGCCACCGGGGCATACATCGTGCGGCCGCGGGGCCCGCTGTCGTGGCTCGACCCGGGGGTGTTCGGCACGCTCGGCGTGGGCGGGGGGTTCGCGGTGGGGGCGGCCACGTCGCGGCCGGACGCGGAGGTCTGGCTCTTCTACGGGGACGGCTCCAGCGCGTACTCGTTGGCCGAGTTCGACACCTACGTCCGCCTCGGGCTCGCCCCGATCGCCGTCATCGGCACGGACGCGTCCTGGCAACAGATCGCCCGGGACCAGATCGTGATCCTGGGCGACGACGTGGGCACCGTGCTGCGGAAGACGGACTACCACGACGTGGCCGAGGGCTACGGCGGCAAAGGCCTCCTGCTCACCGATCCCGCGAGGATCGACGAGGTCCTGGACGAGGCGAAGCGCCTGTCCGCGGAGGGCACCCCGGTGTGCATCAACGTGCACCTCGCGGCGAGCGACTTCCGCGAGGGATCGATCTCGATCTAGACGGGTCCCGGGCTCAGTCCAGCAGGGCGGCGAGCGCCGCGCCGAAGACCCCACCGGCCTCGATCACGCGCGCGATGAGGTGGTCCAGGAAGGCGATCCCGGTCGTGGCGCCGCTGAGCGCGCTCATGTCCACTGTGATCGGCTCCGAAGGGTCGACGCGCCCGGACGGCGGCAGGTCGGAGAGGCTCGCGAGCGTGAGCTCGCCCGACTCGAGCGCCTGGGTGATGTCGTTCTTGATCGAGCTCGCCTCGGCTTCGCTCTGGACGTCGATCTCGGCGTCGGCGTTGACCCCGGCGTCGGGGTCCGCGAAGGCGGGGACGCCGACCAGGAGGACGGCGGTGAAGGTTGCGAGGGCGGCGGCGTGCAGTGCGTTCGTGTTCATGGGGGGACCATGGGGATCGCGACCTCGCGACAATGTCGCAAGACGGTCGCAGGCGCGACGTCCGCCGATCAGCTCCGGGGCAGCACGAACCTCTTCGGCGCCGCCTTCGTGCCGTAGCGCGTGCGCGCCTTCCGGCCGCCGTGCTCGAACTCCGCCGTGACGTACCAGCGCAGGGTGGCCCCGCGCGGCATGCTCAGCTCGAGCATCCGGAACCAGCCGCCGGGCCCCATCGACTTGAGCTTCGCCCGCTGCCAGGGCCCCACCGGGGGCTTGAAGTGCACCACGAGGTCGGCCGCGTCCGAGGCGTCCAACCGGGCCGTGACCATGACCCGGGCCTGGCCCCCGGTGCGATCGGCCTGCTGCAGCGACACCTCCAGCGGGGGAGGGCCCTCGTTCTTGGGGTTCGGGTCGTCGACCGCCACGGCCGCCTTCTTGGTCGCGACCGCGTCCCGGGAGCGGGGGCGGGTCGGAGCGCGTCGGCTCGTGGACCGCCGAGGGGCGGGCGTGGCGTCCTGCACGACCTCCTCGAGCGGCTCCGAGAGGCCCCGCGGATCCGGCGGAGCCGCCGCCGCCTCCACCTCGCCGAGATCCGTGGCCGCGGTCGGCTCGGTGCCCACGTCCCGGACCATCGTCCACATCATCGCCGCGAGCAGGGTGCCCCCCAGGGCGACGAGGATCAGCCCCACGGTTCTCCCCCGCCCGGGCGAGGTCGGCGCCTTGGCCGCGGGCATCCGGCGGGTCTCGGGCACCAGCGTGGCCGCCGCGTGCCGCGCGATCTGTGCCTGGCTCAACGCCGGCAGCGGGGCGTCGGTGTCCACGTCGTCCTCGTCCACGTCCGACAGCGCGCGGGGGCGACCGTGGGGGTCGAACCCGACGACGTCCCGGCCGAGCCCCGGGGCGTCGATGCTCAGGCCTGCGGGATCGTGATGGCCGAGGCCCAGGGCGTCCTGCGTCTCGCGCACCCACTCCCGCAGCAGCGGCGCGGGCGTGTATCCGTCGGCCACCTCGCGCAGCGCGCTCTGCACCGCCCCGCAGTTCTCCCAGCGCAGGCGCGGCGCCTCCCGAAGGCACCGCGACACTACCGCGCCCAGGCCGGGGACCACCGCGTCCAACCGCGCCTCGAACCCCTCGTCGCAGATCACGTCCTCGACCCGCAGGACGGCCTGCAGCGTCGCGAGCGGCGACGTGGACGCGAACAGGCGCTCCCGCGTGATCAACTCGAACATGAGGACGCCGAGAGAGAAGATGTCCGAGCGTCGGTCCACCTCCTCGCCGTTCGCCTGCTCCGGCGACATGTAGGCGGGCGTGCCCTTCGTCGCCCCCACGGCGGTCGTGTCCACGGACAGCGCCGCCGCCTTCGCGATGCCGAAGTCCAGCACCCTCACAAGCCCGTGCCGGTCGAGGATGATGTTGCTCGGCTTGAGGTCGCGGTGGACCAGCTCGGAGGTCTGCTCGGCCCCCTCCAGGTTGTGGGCGTGGTCGAGCCCCCCCGCGACCTGCATCGCGATCTCGAGCGCCACCTCGGGCGGGATCTCGAGGTCGCTCGCGAGCAGGCGGTCCAGCCCGATCCCGCGCACGTAGCCCATGGCGATGAAGGGCAGGCCGTCGACGACGCCGTAGTCGAGGGTCTGCACGAGGTTCGGGTGGTCGAGGAGCCCCCCGAGCCGGGCCTCGTTGAGGAGGGCGTCGCGCAGGGCCGCGCCCCGCCCCGCCACGGACCCCCGCACGATCTTCACGGCCGTCGGCTTCTTGAAGCCCCCCGGCCCCCGCAGCTCCGCGCGGTAGACCCGCGCCATGGCCCCCTCGCCGAGGACGCCCAGCAGCGTGTACCGACCGAATTCGACGGGGAAGTCCCCGTCGGTCAGCATGTCCGGGATCAGTCTCGGCAACGCGACCCCTGGCGGCGGCGACGGAGCGCGGGCGCGAGGAGCAGGAGGAGCGCGCCCCCCGAGGCGGCCCCGCTCACGGACGACCCGCACCCCGAGCAGGAGGCGTCCCCGTCCACCACGGTCTGGGGGGTGCCGTCGATGCTGCCCTCCCCGTCGACGGGCTCATCGTCGTCGTCGGCTGCGTCGTCGTCGTCCGGCCCCGCGTCGTCGTCGTCCGCCACGTCGTCGTCGTCGTCGTCGTCCCCCGGCGTGCCCTGGTCGCAGATCACCGTCAGCAGGTACTCGGACTCGCCCACGTACGGGTTGACGACGAACCAGTACCAGCCCGCCGGGCGGTCGAGGACCGACACGATCTCCGGCCCCGCGCCGGGCCCCTCGGCGACGTCGATGGGGTCGGGGCTCGTCTGGTCGAACAGGTAGAGATCGAGGTCCGTCCCCGCATCCCAGCTGCTGATGATGACCCGCACCTCCCCGGTGACGGTCGTGCGCACCCGGTACCAGTCCACGTCCAGCGCGACGGCCTCGATCGTCTCGCCGCAGGAGAGGGTGGGGGCGTCGCCCGAGTCGTCGTTCTCCTCGTAGTCGTCGTCTTCGGTGGGGCCGGGGTTGCCGCCCCCGCCGTAGAGGGCGCAGACGCCGTTGATGTCGTCGTTGGACAGCGATCGCTCCGCCGTGCCGCCGCTGTAGCCGGGCAGCATCGACGAGCCGTTCTGGTTGCTGTGGGCCAGCCCGAGGCTGTGCCCGAACTCATGCACCGCGATCGAGAGCAGGTCGGCCTGCCCCTGGGCGCTCGGGTTGCCGTCGACGAACGTGTACGTCTCCTCGTTGAAGCTGACGTCCGTCTCGACGTAGGAGGACCCGTTGCTGTAGCTCACGGTGATGCCGATGGTCCCCACGACGTTGCCGTAGCCGGCCGGCCACACCTGTGGGAACCCGTGCACGTTGAACGAGTCGCCGTTGCTCGTGGACAGCCGCGACGTGCGGCCCTGGTACGCGCTCGCGAAGTTCGAGCAGCCGGGGTCCTCCCACTGGTCGTAGGCGATCTGCAGCGTGCTCTCCACCACCCCGATGTTGGTGTACGCCGGGGACGTGCTGCCGCCCTGGTTCGTCCACCACCCGAGGGTGCCGTTCCAGGTGGCTCCGGTGGGCGTCCAGGCCTGCGCCGGGGCCGCCACGACGGCGAGGGAGACCGCGATCGCGGCCGCGGCGCGCCTCATCGACCCTCCACCTCCGCTCGAAGCGCCGCCAGGGTGCGGGGCGTCGCGGCGATCACGCGACTCTCGGGGGCGGGCACCAGCGACCCGTCCTCCGCGCGCACCATCAGCGAGAGGCCCGCGAGGTTGCGTGAGAGCGGCGTGTCGTCCCCCTCGCCGTCGATGCGGAAGACGGACCAGCCGAGCAGCGTGCTGTGCAGCTCCCCGCCCCGCTCCTCGAGGAACAGGACGTAGCGGGACCCCGCGGCCAGCTCCATGTCGCCGTGGATGGTCTTGACGGTGTCGCCCACGCGGCCGGAGCCCTGCACGACGTCCAGGCGATCCGCGGGCGAGCCCTTGAGCGCGCGCGTGACGGTCACCGAGTTGACGGTGCGGATGTCGCCCTCGTGCCGCTCGCTTCGCACGCGATCGACGCGGGCTTCGACGACGTACGTCGAGTGGGAGGTCAGGGTGGGGACGTCCCAGGCGAGGACCGAGGCGGCCCAAGACGGCGCCGCGAGGGCGCACAGGAGGAGGACGAAGCTGAGGATCCGCACGGAGCGCGCCTCCGGGAAACCGAGGACGCGCCGCCCCGACCCTGGGACGACGCGTCGCTCAAGTTACCACCGAGCGCGGCTCAGGCGCGGCGGCGACGGCTCCCGGCGGCCACGCCGAGCAGCCCGAGCAGCATCCACGCGCTGGAGGGAGCGGCCCCGCCCGTGGCGTTGCACTCCTCGCAGCCCGCGCCCGCGCCGAACGGCCCGCCGGGCTCCTCGGCGCCGGGGATGGGCTCGTCGTCGCCGAACTTGGCGACCACGCGGACGTCGTCCAGGTTCCAGCCGCCGAGCTGCAGGCCGCCGTCCGTGATGAGCTCCCACTCGACCCGGAGCGTGCCGGTGGCGTCGATCAGGTCGGTCACGTCGTAGCTCCGCAGCGCCCAGTGGAGGTCCTGGTGGTGCTCGCCGGCGTCGTCCTGGTCGGTCGAGGCGTGCTGGGACCAGATCGTCCGACCGTTCACCCGCACGGCCGCGTCGTCGTAGAAGCCGTCCTCCACCGTGAGCCAGCGACGGAACTGCAGGTGCACCTCCGTGGCGCCCTCGACGTCGATGGCGGGGGAGCGCAGCACGTTGTGGACGTCGGGCTGGTAGGCGCCGTTCCAGTTGTCGGCGGGGGAGATGTCGTTGCCCCAGACCGAGTCGCCGGAGAAGGCGAAGTCGGGGTCGCCCGAGTCGCCCTTCGGCGTGCCCCAGCCCCAGTCGTCGGCGCCCTCGCGCTCGCTGTCGCCCGCGAGCAGCTCGTGGGTGAAGTCGCCGTCGTCGTCCTCGAAGTCGGCGAAGAAGACGGTCTCGTGGGTGCCGACCCAGTGGCCGAACCAGGGGTCCGTGACGGAGCCCTGGGGCTCGCTGCCGACCACGTCGCCGTCGCGGTCCAGGACCTCGAGGCGGTAGCGCACGAAGGTCCCGTCGGGCGCCGAGGGGAGGCTCACGTCGTAGGTGCCGCCGGCGTTGCCTTCGACCACCACCGACTCGAAGTCGTCGAGGTCGGCGTCGGCGTCGAACGAGTACCGGACGCGCAGCTGGTCGAGCTCGCCGGTCGTGCAGTCGGGGCGAGCGAGGCCGGCCTCGATCGCGAGGGTGATGTCCCCCGACGTGCCCGCGGGGGCGACGTGGGCGAGCGTGAACAGCGGCGCGTCGGGGGCGGCCGGGCCGAGCCCGTGGCGGCCCATCTCGTCGTCGATGAGGCACTTGTTCGGGGTGCCGTCGGCCAGGTTGCCGTTGTCGTCGTCGGCGAGCAGCACCTCTTCGTAGGCCGTGGGGATGTCCGTGGCGCGGGAGGCGACGGCGAGGAAGTACTGGTCCGCGAGCGCCACGCCGGCCTCTTCGCCGAGCTCGTTGCTCAGGGCATGGCGGAGGTCCCACAGCGCGCCCGCGATGATGATGCCGGTGTAGTGGATCTCGCCGACGTCGTTGGGCCACACGTGGTTCGGGGCGATGTCCCGCAGGGGGCGGGTCGAGCCGCGGAAGAAGCCGCGCGCGGTGCCCGGGTCGCCGGTGATCGTGGCCGCCATGTAGTCGCCGAGGCCCTCGGAGAGCGCGCCGTCGAAGCCGCCGACGCCCTCGACGATCGACCAGCGGTGAAAGCCGTGCCCGTACTCGTGATACACGACGTCGGCCACCCGTCCGGTGTTGTTGCAGTCCTGGCTCTGACGCAGGAAGTGGATGTCGCCGTTGTAGTAGGCGTTGCAGCCCCCGTCGGCGATGTTCACCTCGGCCGTGGCGCGACGGTTCGCCCAGCCGAAGCCGGGGTCGATGAGGACGGAGCGCGCGCGCGCCCGGTGGGCCGCGGCGTGTACGCCGAGCTGGGCGCGGATGCGACGCTCGGCCGCGGGGTCGTCCGTGAGGTCCGTCGGGTAGGCCACGAGCAGGCCGCCGTCGCTCTCGAGGGTCGCGGTGAACTCGGCGAGGGAGCCGCCCGCGTCCTCGACGACGATGCGGTTGGAGCCGGCCGTGAAGGTGAACTCGACGGGGGTGTCCGCGTCCACGCTGAAGCCGCCGTCGACGCCTGCGCGGAAGCTGCCGCCCGCGTGGTTCAGCTCCACGCCGTGCAGGTGCTGCTCGACCATGCCGTTGTCGGGATACCGGTCGTCGACCTCGCCCATCACGGTGCCCTCGGCCCAGCGGACCGAGTCCTCCCACTGCAGGAGCTTGCCCGTCTCGGCGTCGACGTGGACGGTGCGCTGGGACGGGAACGCGGTGGAGTCCACGCGGACCCGCCAGGCGAGGCGGTAGTCGGCGGTCAGCTCGCCGAGCTGCGGGAGCACCACGAGGGTGGGGGCGCTCGAAATCGACCGCTCGGCGGTCCAGCCCATGGCCTCGATCGCCGCGGAGGCGACGGCGTGGGCGGGGATGTCCGCCTTGGGGAGGGCGTCCAGGTGCGCCTCGATGCCGGGCATGGACTCGAACTGGCCCATCACGAAGCGGTCGTGCTTGAAGCGAAGGGACACGCGCGCGCCGTCCACCGGCAGGCCCGCGTAGAGGCGCCGGAACGAGACCGTCGTGATGCCCTGGCGACGGTCGAGCGCCCACGGCTCGAGGTCCGAGAGGGCCACGCCGGGCCCGAGGAGGGCGAGCTCCTCGGCGAGGATGGAGGAGGCGAGATCCCACACCGCGTCGTCGTCGTGGAGGGCGGCGGGGTCCACGTCCCAGCCCTCGCCGTAGAAGCGGACGGGCGTGCGCGTGGCCTCGTCCCAGCGGGCGGTCCAGTCGCCGCGGCGCTCGAGGAACTCCTTCCACACGTTCAGGCGGTTCATGCGCGCCTGAACGGGGGCGTGGGCGACGCGGTTCTGCCGCGCCTCGGTGTACTTGACCGGGGCGTCGCCGGTGAGCGCGAACGCCGTGGACAGGGGGCACAAGAGCCCGAGCGCGCCGATGAGGGCGGGGACGGAGAGCGAGGTTCGGAGCGGGACGGACATGTGTGACCTCCACGGCGGTGTCGCTGTGTGGTCGTCACTGTAATGAGTCGCCATTCAATCGGGCACGATCCGGCCCTTCATTCACCCAGGTTTCACGCCCCGCACACAGCCTGAACGAGCCCCGGACATCCTTGACATGGGCTTGACGTGCGTCGAATAGCAACCTGTTCCAGCGTTGTGTGGCAACGCTTTACAAACGGCCGCGACGGTTACTTCTTCGCCGGCTTCGATCGGGTCTTGGTGCCCGACACCGAGCCGTCGCCCGCCAGGACCAGGTTCACGCCCGGCTGCACCTCCTTGGCCCCCGCCAGGGTCATGGGGCCCGTCATGGTCAGGGACACGGCCTGGGAGTCGTGGATCGTCATGTCGCCGTCGTCGGCGCCCATGTCGAACACGTCCTTGATGAGGTTCTTGTCCGCGCTCAGGTCCGCGCCGATGGCCAGGGGCTCGCCGCCCACCATGCGGCTGAACTTGCTGTCGGTCCCGAGGAGGTCGTACTCCTCGCCGAGCCAGGAGACCTCCGCCGCGGGCGGGGCGGTCCCGTCCGCGTAGGTGAAGGCGGCGTCGCCGTCCTTGGTCCAGGTGGGCCGTCCACGGTCCCGTTCATCGTCATCCCGATCTCGAGGGTGCCCGAGAGGTCCGACACGCCGGCGCTCCGCGGGCCGGCCCGGGGGACTCGGTGAAACAGCGCTCACACGGCGCGGGCGGTCCCGAGGGTCGTCCAGCCGAGGAACCGGGGGGTCTCGGGGATGTAGAACCCGTCGACGTCACCGAGCTGGAACCCGTGCTTCGGGATGGTGAGGACGGCCTCTCGGGTGAGCGAACAGCCCCCCGAGAACCACCCCCAGGGGCGGTCGAGCCGGTCCTGCCACGCGGCGGGGCGAGGGTCGGGCGCGCGCCCGTGTTCGACGAAGTGGAGGGCGCCCCCGGGCTTGAGCACCCGACGGGCCTCGGCCACGGCGGCCTCCGGGTCCGGGATCGTGCAGAGCGACCAGGTGACCAGCACGCAGTCGGCGACCCGGTCGTCGAGGTCCAGCCGGGCGCCGTCGAGGCCCGCGAACTCCACCTCGACGTCCGCGGCCTCGATGCGCTCCTTCGCCAGCCTGCGCCCCAGCGTGGCCGGGTCCACCGCCAGCACACGGTCCACCTCCGGCGGCAGGTGCGGCAGGTTGAGGCCCGACCCGAAGCCCAGCTCCACGACGGTCCCGTGAAGTCCTCGGGTGACGCGCCCGCGCAGCTCGGTGACGGCGGGCGAGGTCATGCACAGGTTCAGGACGCGCGGCAGGACCGCGTCTCGGTACCAGCTCATGGGGGCGACTGCCGGCGCCCGCCCTCAGTTGCAGGGGCCGACGACGGGGTAGGTGACGAAGATGTCGGAGCGCCCGTCCGGGATCGAGTCGGTGTTGAAGACGACGGCGTTGGCGCCTTGGTCGTACTCCCACTGCTCGTGCACGACGCCGTTCACCGTGACCTCGATGCGGGCGAGGTCGTTGGGCGTGCGGCTGAGGGGGAACGACACGACGATGCCCGCGCTGGTGATGCCGACGGCCTCCATGGCGGGGCGGAAGTCGCAGCTGCAGATGCTCTGGAAGACGCCGGGGAAGGCCTCCTGCACGTCGATGTACTCATCGCCGGGCTGGGCTCCGACGGGGGTCCCGCCGCACTGGCCCTGGCAGCCGTCCTCGCGGTCGCCGACGATCGCCGAGACGCTGACCTCGAGCGGGTCGCCCTTTAGGTCCGCCAGGAAGTCGATGTAGTGCGCGGAGCCCCGGTTGGACTGCTCGGGCTCGTCCGTGAGGATGATGACGGAGAGGTGCGCGTCGTCCCGGTAGAAGCCCGCGTTGGCCCCGCTGAGCATCGGCTCGGACAGCGCCAGCTTCAGCGCCGCGAGCCCGGACTCGACGCCCATGTCGTCGGTGCCGACGCCCACCGCCGCGGCCAAGGTGGCCTCGGGCTCGCTGGTGTTCTGGGTGATGTACTTCGGCGAGCCCTGGAGCTCGCCCGCGTGGCCCGGCTGCACCACGTCCGTCGTGATGACGCCCATGTGGTAGTCGACGCCGAGGGCCCGGAACCACTGGAAGAAGGTCGCGATGTTGTCCGCCACCAGGGCCTGCTCGGGGCCCATGGAGCTCGAGTTGTCGATGACGAACAGCACGTCCACGGCTTGGATGTCGTTCTGGACGAAGTCGTCCGTCATCAGCCACTCGCCGTCGCCCGACGTGCCCTGCAGGGGGACGTTCAGCTCGGGGCGAGCGAGGTCGTTGGACGAGATGAACAGGGCCGCGGTGGAGTCCCCGTCCGCCGCGGGCGTGAAGGTGACGGTCGCCTCCCGGCTCTCGAGGGGCTCGAGGGAGAGCGTCTCGGCGAGGTCGATCTCGTAGTCCACGGCCCGCTCGCCGAGCAGCGCGGGCACGCCCACCTCCAGCGTCTCGGTGCCGACGTTCGAGATGCGCACCAGCGTGTCGGTGCTGCAGAAGACCCCCACCTCGTCGAAGGTGACCTCGGCGGGCTCGACGCGGATGACGGGGCCGGACTCCTCCCCGCCGACCTGCTCGTCGTCGACCGTATGCAGCCCCGACTCGTTGCAGCCGAGGAGCGCGAGGACGGACAGTGTTGCGAGTACGGACGGACGCATGATTCACCCTTCAGAGTCGAAGGGAGTGTCGGTTCAAGTCTCTAGGATGTCAACACTTTTGAACTGGTCACTGGAGTGACCGTCTGACGTCAGACGGCCTCGAGAACCGCCGCCGCGCCGAGGCCGCCGGCGGCGCAGATGCCGAGGAGCGCGGCCTGGGCGTCGCCCCGGGCGATCTGGTGCGACGCCGTCGTGACCATGCGCGCGCCCGTGGCCGCGAACGGGTGGCCGAGCGCGAGGCTGCCGCCCAGGGGGTTGAGCTTCGCCGGGTCCACCTGCCCCACCGCGCCGTCGCGACCGAGCCGCTCCCGGGCGAACGCGGGAGAGCCCAGCGCCTTGAGGACGCAGAGGACCTGGGCGGCGAAGGCCTCGTGCATCTCGACGACGCCGATGTCGGCCAGCTCCATGCCCGCCCGCGCGAGGGCCGCCGGCATCGCGAGCGCGGGCCCGATCAGGAGCTGGTCCGCGGGGTCCACGCCCACGAACGACCAGCTGCGGAACGCGGCCAGGGGCGTGTACCCGAGGGCCTTGGCCTTCTCCGCGGACATGAGCAGCACGGCCCCGGCGCCGTCGGTCAGGGCGCTCGAGTTGCCTGCCGTCAGCGTCCCGTCCTTGCGGTCGAACACGGGGCGGAGCTTCGCGAGCTTCTCCGCCGAGGTGTCGGCGCGGATGAGGTCGTCCGCGAACACCGGCTCGCGGCCTTCGCGGGCGACGGGGGAGAGCTCGTCGTCGAACCGGCCGTCGGCGAGCGCCTGGGCGGCCCGGTGGTGCGACGTCGCGGCGTACTTGTCCTGAGCCTCGCGCGTGATCCCGCTGCGCTTCGCCATGCGCTCGCACGCCTCGCCCATCACCTCGCCGGTGGTGCGCTCGGCGATCTTCGGGCGACGCGGCAGCACCTCGCTGATCGGCGTGAGCTGGGACACGACGCCGAGCCAGTCCTTCCACGTCGACTTGCTGGACATCGCCACCGGCGCGACCGCCTGGATCAGCTTGGCGGGGAGCGGGACGACCGCGTTGGAGGTCGAGTCGCCGCCCCCCGCGATCACGACGTCGGCCTCGCCGCGCTCGATGGCCGCGGCGGCGTCGACGACCGACTGCATGCCCGTCGCGCAGGCGCGGCTCACGGTGTAGGCGTCCACGTCGCGGGGCAATCCCACGTCCAGGGCGATCTCCCGGCCGACGTTCGGGGCCCCGGGCGGCAGCACCACGCCGCCCCAGACGATGCGGTCGATCTCGGCGTGGGCGAGCTCGGTGCGCTCGAGCAGGCCCTGGACCGAGGCCGCGCCCAGGTCGATGGCGTCGAGCTTCATGAGCGAGCCGAAGGCGCGGACGAACGGGGTGCGGTTGCCCGCCACGACCACGGCGCGGCGGGCCTTCTTGACCTTGTGGGTGATGGCGTGAGGCATGGATCAGGCTCCGACGAGGCTGCCCCCGCACACGCGGAGGACGTTTCCGGTCACGCCGTGGGCGCCCGGGGAGGAGAGGAAGGTGAGGGCTTCGGCGACGTCGATGGGCAGGCCGCCCTGGGAGAGGTTGCAGAGCCGCCGGGCCGCCTCGCGGGTGGCGAACGGGATGGCGGCCGTGAGCCGCGTCTCGATGAAGCCGGGCGCGACGCCGTTCACCGCGATCCCGCGCGGGGCGAGCTGTGGCGCGAGGCGACGCACGAGGCCCGCGACCGCGGCCTTGCTCGCGGCGTAGTTCGTCTGACCGACGTTGCCCGCGAGCCCCGCGATCGACGACAGCAGCACCACCCGGCCGCCGTCCTGCAGCGGGCCGCCGTCGGCCGCCATGGCGTCGTGGATCCGCACGATGGCGCCGAGGTTGACGTCCATGAGCAGGTCCCAGGCGTCCTCGGACATGCGGCCCAGCGTCTTGTCTCGGGTGACGCCCGCGTTGTGCACCACCGCGTACACGCCGCCGAGCGCCGTGAGGGCCGACCGGATCTTCGTCGGCGCCGCGGGGTCGGTGACGTCCACGGGCAGCGGGACCCCTCCGATCTCCTCGGCGAGCCTGGCGACGGCGCCGTCGTCCGCCGGACGATCGAGGCACACGACCTTGGCGCCCTCGAGCGCGAGGCGCTTGGCGGTCGCGGCTCCGATCCCTCGGGCCGCGCCGGTGACCAGGACGACCTCGCCGTCGAGCGGTCGGCGCGTCGGCTCCACGGCGTCCCCGGCGACGTCCGCGGTCACCGTCCAGGGCTGCCCGCTGATGTACGTCGAGCGGTCGGAGAGCAGGTACCGAAGGACGGGAGCCAGTCGAGCTTCCGCGCCCGGCGCGACCCGGAGCAGATTCGCCGTCGAGCCCCGTCGGCCCAGCTCCTTGGCCAGGGACCGCGTGAACCCGTCGAGGGCGGCGGCGACGATCGCCTCGCCGTCGGTGCCCGCGTCCTGCTCGCGACGCCCGAGCACGACCACGCGGCCGCATCGGCGCATGCCCCGGATGCGCGGGTGGAAGAAGTCGTACAGCGCCCGCAGCCCCGCCGCCCCGGAGAGCGCGGTGGCGTCGAAGACGAGGGCGTCGGAGCCGATCTCCTCGGGATCGGGCCCGGGGCGGGACCAGGCGTCCGCGGCCGCTTCGTAGGGCGCGCCGTCCGTCCCGTGCACGCCCACGGAGGCCCCGGCGGCCGCGAGGATGCTCGCGAGGGTGTCGTGCAGCGCGCCGCCTGTGCCGCCGACGAGCACGGTGCGGTCGTCCAAGGGACGGTCTTCCCACGGTCCTCGGCCGCGACGCAGCTGGGGGGGCACGGGCAGGCCGAGCGAAGAGATGACGGTGCGGGCGGCCTTGTTGCCGCCGAGCTGAAGGAGGAGGTCGGACATGAGGTCTCCGAGGGCCGCTGCGCTCAGCGGGTCGTGTAGGTGCCGATCATGTAGGCCGGGCCACCGGGCGCGTCGCCGACGGCGATGCCGTGAACTCCGTCGCCGTGGGCGTCGTGGCCGATGAGGACGCGCGGTCGCGCGGGCAGGAGGAGGGGACGGGTGAAGCGCACGTCCATGGACGCGAGCCGGTCGACGTCGCCCGCGAAGCGACGCTTGACCAGCATCTCCGACGCGCACGCCATCTGCGCGAAGCCGTGGAGGATGGTGGATCGGAAGCCGGCCGCCTTGGCGTAGGGCTTCAGCCAATGCACGGGGTTGAAGTCGCCGGTCAGGAGGGCGAACTGCCGGCCCGCGTGGGGTCCGAGCTTCAGCTCTCCGAGGGGGCGCCAGTCCTGGGGGACGCGGGCCTTCGCGCGGGGCGGCGGCTTCGGTGCGTCCGGGTCTCGCTTCTTGGGCAGCGGGACGACCTCGTACACGTCGGCGACCAGGGCGTCGGGCTGCGACGAGGGGCCCGTCGTGACGCGTTGGTGGATGCGGGCCTTCGTCTCCTCCTCGCGGACCTCGTGCAGGTCGGCCGTCAGGAGCAGCCGCTCGCCGCGGGGGATCGGGCCGTTCAGGGTGACGCGGCAGCCCTGGTTCAGGACGCGCTCCACGCGGTACGGGATGGGCTCGAGGGCGCGGGCCAGCAGCGCGAGAGACCACTGGGGGAACAGGTGGGGCGGGACCCGGCCGCGCCACGCCTTGGGGTCCCCTCCGCACCAGCGCAGGTAGTCGTTCACGAGGCCGTCCGAGGGCGCCGAGACCTCCGCGGACAGCACCCGCGCTTCGGGCCGCGTCCGCTCCTTGGCGAGCGCGAGCCGTCCGAGGCGACCCAGCGCCGCGAGGTTCGCCATCTGGTGGCGTACGTGCAGCAAAGACACCACTGTCACCCCTCTCGCCGAATCAGAGATTCGACGCCGGGGGCCCCGGGGACCCTCGAGGACTCCACTTCGCTGCGCTCCGTTGCGCGCGCTTGGGGCGCTTGCGTCATGCCGCTCGCTCCTTCGCCGCGCTGGGCTGGGCGTCGGGGGCGGGCTCGTCGGCGGTCGCGAGGTCGGCCAGCTCGCCCAGGAGGCGCTCGCCCGTGGAGCGGATGCAGTCCAGCAGGTAGCGACCGCGGGGCTCCGCGCGTTCGAGGTGGCGCTCCAGGATCCAGGCGCGCCCGGCGTCCTTGTCGACCTGCTCCAGGAGGGCGTCGGCGATGGCGGCGTCGGCGAGCAGGCGGGTGAGCCGCTCGGCGTGCAGCAGCGCCGGGGAGAAGTCGGTCTTCGGGTCCCAGTCGGACAGCGCGGCCTTCCAGGCGCCGATGGACCGGCCCTGCAGCTTGCCCTTGAGGATGCGGCGCATCAGGTCGAGCTGGGCCGCGCGGGCGTAGGTGCGCAGACGCGCGGCGCCTCGCACGAGGGGGTCGCCCGGGAGGGCCGCGACGCGCTTGTCGTCTGCCCACGCGGTGAAGAAGGCGCCGGGGGACCGGGTGATGGCGAGCAGCGTGTCCTTGGTGGCCATCAGGGCCTGGATCTGGCTGGTGCCTTCGTAGATGGGGAGCACCAGGGCGTCGCGGAGGAGCTTCTCGGCGCCGTACTCCTTGGTGTAGCCGCAGCCGCCGTGGATCTGCAGCGCGCGGCGGCTGATCTCGACGGCCTTCTCCGCGGCCAGGAACTTGATGAGGGGCGTCGTGAGGCGCGCGGACCAGGTCATGTCCTTCACGAGGGTGTCGAGGTCGGCGCGCTCCTCGTCGGTCAATCGCGGGTCGTGGTCCCGGCGGAGCCGCGCGCGGTGGGACAGCTCGCTCTCGAACGCCGCCTTGACGCTCAGGGCGCGCAGGCCCCGGATGTCGACGTTCATCTCGTCCAGGTAGTCGGCGATGATCTCGTGGCGGTCGATGGTCTTGCCCATGCTCGGCCGCTGCGCCGCGTACTCCTTGGCCATCCGGTAGGCCGCCTCCGCGATGCCGAGGGACTCGAAGCCCACGGCGATGCGCGCGTTGTTCATGAGCAGCAGCATCCCCTTGAAGCCCTCGCCTCGTTTGCCCACGAGGCGCGCCGGGGCGCGCTCGAAGCTGACGGCGACGGTGGGCGACCCGTGGTGGCCCAGCTTCTCCTCGAGGCGCTCCAGCGTGGCGATCGAGACGTGGTTGCCGTCCTCGTCCTCGGTGTAGGTGTCCACGAGGAACAGCGACATGGCCTGCAGGCCCGCGCTCGGGTCGTCGCCGTCGACCTCTTCGGTGCGGGCGATGACGAAGTGGTACCGGCCGTGCCCGGACGTCACGAAGATCTTCTGCCCCGTGACGAACCAGCTCCCGTCGTCGTCCTGCTCCCCGCGGGTGACGAGCGCCGCCATGTCCGACCCGGCGTTCGGCTCGGTGATGTCCATGCAGCCCCAGGCGTCGCCCGCCGCGATGCGTCGTATCTCTTCGTCGAACCGCGTGGAGACGAGGCGGCGGTTCTCGAGGTCCAGCTCGGTCGTGCCCTCCTCGAGCGAGTACGTGAGCATCGCCATGGCCATGCCGCCGTGGAAGCTGTGGTGCGTCATCACGGAGACGTCGCCCCGGGCGATCAGCTCCCCGGTGAGCATGTAGAGGAGGATCGGGCAGTTCATCCCGCCGAGGGACTGGGGCAGGCACATGCCGTGGAGCTCGAGCGCCTTGATCTGGTCGAAGATCTCCGTGAGCGCGGGCGGGAAGTACACGCGGCCGTCGCGCAGCTCGATCTCCTCCCGGTCGATGGCGGCGGCTCGAGGCGCGATCTCCTGGGCGGAGAAGGTCCCCACCAGCGAGGCGATGTCGCGCCAGAACTCGACGGCCTCGTCCGTGCTCGCGAACTGGGGCTCGTCGCCCTCCTCGAGCAGGGCCACCTGGGCGTGCAGGGCCGCCCAGTCGATGCCCTTGTCGAAGTGCCACTGGAGGTCGTCGTTGTCGGCGAAGAAGTCGTTGGAAGCCATGGCGGTTCCTCAGGTCCGGGGGAGGTACAGGGCGGCCGCGCAGATGCGGCGGAGCTCGGTGAGGCGACGGTGCTCCCAATCCTCTTCGTCGAGGTCCGCGTCGGCGGCGTTGCCGACGGCCAGGGTCACGGGGGCGAGCGCGAAGTGCGCGATGCAGAGGAGGACGACCTCGGTGATGTAGGCCTTCGGGTCGAGGTCCTGGTGGGCGCGGCCTTCGGTCTTTGCGCGCTCGAGGTACTCCGTGAGGAGCGACATCCAGGGGGCGAGGTGCTCTTCGACCATCGCGCGGACCGCCCAAGGCCGATCCAGGCACTCGCGGGCGAGCAGGCGCGCGCGGGACGGGTCTTCGGCGAAGAAGCGGACGACCTCGGCGAGCACGCCGGCGAAGCGGGACGGGCCGGACGTCGCCGCCATGAGCACCCGCGGGACGATCTCCTTCCAGCCCGACAGCAGCCCCTCCAGGACGGCGTCCCGGAGCTGCTCCTTGCTGGCGAAGTGATAGTGGAGCGAGGGGGCACGGATGCCCACCTCGTCGGCGACGGCGGAGACGGACGTCGCGTCGTAGCCGCGCTCCGCGAAGAGGCGCGTGGCGGCCGCGAGGATGCGCTCGCGGTTGTCCGAGCGAGGGGACTTCGTCTTCGAGGATGAGGCAGGGGCAGGGAGTGTCACGCCCCGGAGTCTAAGAGTCGCTCGGAGTTTGTCTACTACCTATTAGGTAAATGTCGATGAATGGGTAGGCGCGCGTCGACCGCGAACCCCAGAACCTCGACAAGGCAGATGCCGAATCCCGGCAAGCGAAGCGAGCCGTGAGGATTCGCCAAGGAAACCGCAGGGTTCCCCAGAACGACGAATCCCGGGCCCGCAGAAGCGGACCCGGGACATTCAGTTCGTCTTGCGAAGGGCGCTTAGGCCACGAATCCCGGCGAGCGAAGCAAGCCGTGAGGATTCGCCAAGGAACCCGAAGGGTTCCCTACCAGTCGTCGCCGCCACGGCCTCCGCCGCCACGACCACCGCCGCCGCCGCCGCCGCCGTAGCCGCCGCGACCACCGCCGCCGCGGTTGTTGTCCCAACCGCCGCGGCCGCCGCCACCACCGCCGCCGCCACCGCCGCGGTTGTTGTCCCAACCGCCGCCGCCGCCGCCGCGGTAACCGCCGCCGCCGCCGCCGCCGCGGTAACCACCGCCGCCGCCGCCACGACTGCGCTCCTGCGCCTCGTTCACACGGATGTTTCGACCGTCCAAGTCCGCGCCGTTCATCTCCTGGACCGCGGCATCGGCGTGCTCGCCTTCCTCGAAGGTCACGAAGCCGAAGCCTCGGCTTCGACCCGTCTCACGGTCCAGGATCACCTTCGCCTCGACCACCGGGCCGTACTGCTCGAAAGCAGCCCGCAGTCCTTGGTCGTCCGTGGCCCAGGCAATCCCGCCCACGAAGAGCTTCTTCGTCATTTCTTCTGTCTCTCTCTCTCGATCCGTCACTCAAGTTCCCGTGGATTCGGGCGGCGCGGACGCACGGTCTAGGCGATGGGGCGCGGGGGTACAAGCGCAATCCTCATTTTTTCGCGGATGGTCGCTCCGCGTTCGGACGGGAAGAACCTCTCGGATCCGCCCGAAGCAAACGTCGCTTCGGGCCACTGCGAGAGGATCTTCTTCGGGATCAGAGAAGCGAAGAGTGGCCGTGAGGCACCACGTGAAAGGCGTCGGCGTCGGCGTCGGCGCGGGCGATCGCGGCGGCGAGCTCCCGGGGACCCTCGTCCGCGGGCTCGTCCGTGAGGTCGAAGGTGCCCCAGTGCATGGCCATGCAGCGCTTCGCGCCGAGCAGGCGGAAGGCCTCGACGGTGCCGTCGGGATCCATGTGCTGCGTCGACATGAACCACCGGGGGGCCCATGCCCCGATCGGCAGCACCGCGACGTCCAACGACGGGAAGGCCCGTCCGACCGCCTCGAACCCCCCGAAGAACCCGGTGTCCCCCGAGTGGTAGACGCTGCGGGAGCCCCGCACGACCCAGCCGCCCCAGAGCGCGCGGTTCATGTCGGCCAGGCCTCGCCGATGCCAGTGCTGGGCGGGCACGAGGCAGAGCTCCACCCCGCGCACGACCGCCGCCTCCCACCACGTGAGCTCGACGACGTTGCGGCACGCGCGGGGGAGCGAGCGCCCCAGCCCCTTCGGCGTCACGAACAGGGCCTCCGGGAACCGATCGGCGACCCGACGCACCGTCGCCCCGTCGAGGTGGTCGTAGTGCCCGTGGGAGATCAGCACGGCGTCGATGTGCGGCAGATCGGCGACGCTCCAGGCGGCGGGCGCGAGCCGACGGATCGCCGGGAAGACGCTCCCGAGGACCGGGTCGATCAGCGCCGTCACGCCGTCGATCGTGGTGAGCACGGAGGCGTGGCCCAGCCACGAGATCCGACCGTCGGCCAGGTCGTCGTAGGCAGCGGCGGCGTGCGGCACCACGTCGGCGACGGGCCGTCCCCGCTTCGCTCCCTTCCACGGGTTCGCGGCGGCCTGCCACTTGAGGACGTCCAGGAAGCCCTTGTCGTTGTTCACCCCCCAGGGGTTTCGGAACCCTGCCCCCGACGCAGGCGAGTCGAAGTAGACCCCCAGCGCTTCGGGGAGGTCGGGCGGCGGCTCGATCCGCCGCGCGTCGGTCACGGCGTCCAGGCCACGTCGAGGAAGGTGACGTCCGAGTCGGGCACGGCGGGGCCGGCCGCGGGGGGGAACACGATCGGGCGGCGAAGCTCCACGCCGTCGATCCGCAGGACGACCTCGTCGCCGTCGAAGGACTGCTCCCAGGACACCGTGTCGCCGGGCGGGTGTCGGTAGGTCGTCGGCGCGTCCTTGAACCGCGCCACGGAGACGACGCCGTCGGCGAACCCGAAGATCGTCGTCGGGTCCACGTGCAGCCACTCCAGGTACACGGGCGTGAGGGGCGTCTGCTCCCGGCGGAGCCACGCGTCGAAGTCGTCCTCCCGGTCCGCCAGGCTGCCCACGCGGGACTCGAACTCGGCCCCCTCGTCGTCCACGCCCGCGTCCACGGCGGCGCGGAAGTCGGCGAACGCGTCGCCGAGCGCGTCGTCGAACTGCAGGAACCGAACCAGCGCCATGCTCAGCGGTCGCCCCGGGTGCTGGAGGCCGATGGTCACGTCGTCCAACGCCACGCCGTCGTCCCAGCGATCGAGGGCGTCCGCGGGCAGATCCTCGAGGGTCCCGAGGGGACGACGCCGAGGCGCACGCAGGACCCGTCCCAGAAGTAGCCGCCCGCGCCGGTGGGGACCTCGAGGCCGTCGCCCGCGATCTCCGCCTCCCACTCGCCCACGCTGTCGGTCAGCACGACGTCCAGGCGCTCGCCGTCGGACGCGCCCGCGGGTCCCTCGAAGTCCGGGCAGAAGCGCGGGAGCCCGTCGGGCGCGTCGTCGTCGTCGCCGACGGGGCCGGTGTCGTCGTCGTCCAGCGCGGGTCCCGTGCACCCGACGAGCAGGAGCAGGAGCAGGAGCCGCCTCACGACGACGCGGTCGTGACGGCGACGTCTGCGTAGTCGCCCCACTCGGGGTCGTGGCCGGTCTCGATCCCGCCGTGGGTCCCCGGGTCGCTGCACCGCAGGGCGACCTCCTTGCGAGCCTCGAGGCTCAGCTTCGGGCGCAGCATCCGCAGGTGGGTGTCCGCGAGCCCGGGATTGTCGGCGCCGATGCGCATCAGCTCGAGCGCTTCGTCCTTGCGCAGGCGCACCTTGAAGCGGGTCTTGGGGGTCGGCCCGGCCTTCTTTCCGGGCTTGCGTCGCTTGATCTTCGGTCGTCCCATGGCGCGGACGATAGCGCCTCAACCCCGGGGCGCGTCCCGGGCGAGTCGGAAGCCGAAGCCGGACACGACCACCCACGGGGCCCGCTCGCGGCGGTTGGCGCATCGCGACGTGCGGCGGTCGCCCGCCCAGGACCCCCCGCGCACCGGCTTCGATCCGGGGTCACGCATGTGGGGGCCGTCCTCGCAGTAGTCCCGGGCGCCGCCGGCCATGTCCTGGACGCCGTACACGGAGACGTCCGTGGGGAACGCCGCGACGACCTCGGGCGTGTTCCGCACCGAGCGGCTCTCCTCCATCTTGCACAGGGACGGGTCGAAGCCGTCGCCCCACGGATAGCTGCGCCCGTCCACGCCGCGCGCGGCCTTCTCCCACTCGAACTCGGTGGGCAGCCGCCACGGTCGGCCGTCGTGGGTGCGGAACCAGGCGGAGTAGGCGGCGGCGTCGTTCCAGGACACGGCGGTCATCGGCCATCGCGGGTCCCACCGGTCGCCGTCGGCGTCCTCCTCGGGGACTCGGTACAGACCCCCGGGCGGGGGCCGCTCCCAGTACTGACCGCCCGCGTGCTGGACGCCCGAGCTCTGGCGAGGGACGCGCGAGTAGGCCTCGTCGTCCCGTCCTTGGGCCCGCAGGTCGTTGATGAATCGGCAGTACTCCTCCTGCACGACCGGCAGCCGGCCGAGGAAGAAGCCGCCGATCGACGGGAACCCGCCCGGCAGCGACTCGTTCGTCTCGGGGTCCCCGCCCACCAGGAACGGGCCGCGCGGCACGTAGACGCACTCCGGCCCGATCTCCGCCTCCGTGTAGAGGGGCACCGGGGCGCCGCCGTCCCAGTGCCGTCCGCGGGTGATGTGCACGGGGTAGCGCACGTCGCGGACGCCGGGGCGCTGGATGGTGAGCAGGTACGAGCCCATCTCGAGCGGCAGCTCGAGGATCGGGGTCCTGCCCAAGACGCGGCGCGCCGTGAGCGGCCACACGAGGCCGCGCTGCTCGAACCGCTCGCAGACCACGGTCGCGCCGGGCGGGTCGGTGCGCAGGGTCAGGGCCCCGGTGCCGCGGAGGGCGACCTCGTATCGGCGGGCGTCGTCGTAGGCGCGGACCCGGTCGGCGCAGGTGCGCTCCTGCCGTCGATCCCGCGCGTGCTCGGCCTCCTCGAACCGGCGGAACCAGGCGTCGGCGAGCACGGCCCGGACGTCGGGGTCGCCGGGCACCTGGGCGAGGGCTCGGTCGCACCCGCTGAGCACGTCGCGGAAGGCGTCCTCGCGGGCCTCGGTCAGCCCGTCGATGCGGTCACGCAGGGCGAACAGCTCGGACTTCTCGGTCGCGGGCGCCCACCCCGGCAGCTGCTCGTCCAGCCGATCCGCGCGAGCCCGGGCGGCCGACTGCTCCGCCACCAGCCCGTCGAAGCGGGCCCAGGCGTCTCGGGCCTCTTGGAGGTGCACCTCCGCCCGCTCGCGACGACGCGCGCCGTCCAGGAAGTCGTCGATGCCCCGGGCGAGGGCCTCGACGTCGGGGAGGCGGTCTCCCCGGGATCTCCGGGTGGCGCGGACGCAGAGCTCGGCCAGCTCGTCGGGGACGTTGCGCTCGGGGGCCCGCTCCCGGGGATCGGCGGCGGTGTGCGAGACGGTCAGGTGGAGCAGCTCGTAGACCGTGCGACCGTCCAGCATCCGCCGCAGCGTGAGGATCTCGTAGAGCATCGCGCCGAGGCTGAAGACGTCGGACCGGGCGTCCAGCTCCTCGATCTCGCCCAGGGCCTGCTCCGGGGCCATGTAACCGGGGGTGCCGATGGTCGAGCCGTCGATCGAGCGGGTGATCGTGAGCCGCGCCTCGGGGTCGAGGCTGCTCGGGGGCAGGCTGCGGTCGCGGTCGTCGTCGGGCACGACCTCGGCGAGCACCTGCGCGGTGGGGCCCAGGGAGAAGCCGGCGAGCGTGGTCTCCTCGTCGGCGACCTCGCGAAGGACCTCCTCGTCGTCGTCTCCCAGCGCGCGCGCGACGCCCCAGTCCAGGACGAGCACCTGGCCGAAGCGGCCGAGCATGACGTTCGACGGCTTCAGATCGCGGTGCAGCACCCCGCGGTCGTGGGCGAACGCGACGGCGTTGCAGACCTGCACGAACGCGCTGAGGAGGCGCCGCTGCGACCAGTCCCGGCGCGTCTCGGCGTCGCCCGCCGCGAGGGCCCGCAGCACGGCAGCCAGGGACCGCCCCTCGACCTTCCGCATCACGAACCACGCGAGCCCGTCCCCGGTGCGCCCCATGTCGTACACGGGGATGATGTTGGGGTGCTCCAGGCGGCTCGTGATGCGCGCCTCGGCGAAGAAGCGCTGCAGCTGGGCGGGCGACGTCGTCGCCGGATCGAGGACGATCTTCACCGCCACGGAGCGGCCGAGGTCGGGGTCGTGCGCCTCGAGCACGCGCCCCATGCCGCCGCGGCCCAGCTCGCCCAGCAGCTGCAGTCGGCCCAGGGACAGGGAAGGGGAGCCCGACGTCACCCCCGATCCTCTACCACCGATCGACGGGGGGCTGTGTCATCGTGCCGCTGCTCCCGTGTCCGGGGCGACGACCACCAGGAGGACGAGATGGCGATCAAGGGTGTGCATGCGATGTTCTTCAGCGACCGCCCCGAGGAGACCCGCGCGTTCCTGCGCGACAAGATGCAGATCCCCTGCTTCGACTCGGGCGGCGGCTGGCTGATCTTCCACGAGCTCGAGGCCGACATGGGCGTCCATCCGCTGTCGGCGGAGGGCAAGCCGAAGTCCGGCACGCACGACATCAGCTTCTACTGCGAGGACCTCGAGGCCGAGGTCGCGGGCATGAAGGACCGGGGCGTCGAGTTCGCCACGGGGGTCGAGGATCAGGGCTTCGGGCTCGTGACGTCGCTCGTGCTCCCCGGAGACATCCGAGTCCAGCTGTACCAGCCCAAGTACAAGTGAGACGCGCGTCGCCCCCCGAGGTGCTGGCCCCCGTGGGGGGGCGCCCGCAGCTCGCGGCGGCGATCGAGAACGGCGCCGACGCCGTCTACTTCGGGCTGACCTCGTTCAACGCGCGGGCCCGGGCCGCGAACTTCACTCCGGACGAGCTGCCGGACGTGATGGCGGAGCTGCACGAGCGCGGGGTGCAGGGCTTCGTCACCCTCAACACGCTGATCTTCGACGAGGAGCTGCCCGCCCTCGAGCGGTACGCTCGGGCGCTGAGCGACGCGCGGGTCGACGCCGTCATCGTCCAGGATCTGGGTGTGTGCGCGACGTTGGCTCGCATCGCGCCGGACGTGCCGCTGCACGGCTCCACCCAGATGACGGTCACCTCCGCGGAGTCCGCGAGGCTCGTGGCCGGGCTCGGGCTGGAGCGGGTGGTGCTCGGGCGCGAGCTGTCGGTGCGCGAGGTCGCGGCGGTGGCGGCGGGCACCGATCTCGAGCTCGAGGTCTTCGTCCACGGGGCGCTCTGCGTGAGCTACTCGGGCCAGTGCTTCTCGTCCGAGGCCTGGGGCGGCCGCTCGGCGAACCGCGGGCAATGCGCGCAGGCGTGTCGGCTCCCCTACGACCTCGTCGTGGACGGCGTCGCGGCGGGCGACGTCGACCACCGCTACGTCCTCTCGCCCCAGGACCTGATGGGCGTGCAGCACGTCCCCGCGCTCATCGACGCGGGGGTCGCCTGCCTCAAGATCGAGGGACGGCTGAAGGGTCCCGAGTACGTGGCGCTCACGACGCGGGTCTACCGAGACGCGGTCGACGCGGCCTGGGCGGGGCGGGACGTCCACGTGGACGCCGCCACTCGCCGGGACCTCCAGCAGGTCTTCTCGCGGGGTCTCACCCCCGGGTTCCTGGAGGGCAAGCGCCACCAGCGGCTCGTGGCCGGGCGGTTCCCGAAGCATCGCGGGCTGCGCGTGGGGCGGGTCACCTCGGTGTCCGGGCGGCGGATCGGGGTCGCCTTGGAGGGCCCCCTCAAGGCGGGAGACGGGGTGGTGTTCGACGCGGGTCGGCCGCAGGAGCGTGAGCTGGGGGGGACGGTGCACACGCTGCTCGTTGCGGACGCGCCGGTCGAGGGCGAGGTGGCGTCCGGGGAGGCGACGATCAAGCTCGGGGTCAAGGTGCGTCTCCGGGACCTGGCCGTCGGCGACCTCGTGTGGCGGACGCGGGACCCGGAGTTGGTGAAGCGGCTCGAAGCGACGTGGACTTCGGTGCGTCGGCGGACGTCGGTGGAGGCCGCGGTCACGGGGGTGATGGGGGAGCCCGCCCGGGTCGAGCTTCGAGACGGCTCGGGGCGCGTCGGGCTCGGGACGACGGATCGGGTGCTGGAGCCGGCGCGGGCGCGGTCGCTGGACGAGGACGCCGTGCGAGGGGCGGTCGACCGGCTCGGGGGCACGTCGCTCGCGCTCGGCGCGTTGCGGGTGGAGCTGCCGGAGCGGGCGTTCCTCCCGATCTCGTCGCTCAACCGCGCGCGTCGGGCGGCCACGGAGGCGCTGATCGCCGCGCGTCGAAGCCTCCGGGTGCGGGAAGTCGAGGTCGTGGAGGTGGCGCCCCGGCACGTCCGGCTGACGTCGAGCAACTCTCGGGAGGTTGTAGATCAAAAACTGAAGGATCCCTCGGTTTCGGTGCTCTGCCGGGATCCCTCGGTTTCGGTGCTCTGCCGGGATCTCGCGCAGGTGCGGGCGGCGATCGCGACCGGGGTCGGGGAGGTCGTGGTGGACTTCCTGGAGGTGAAAGGGCTGCGCGAGGCGGTCGCGGAGGTGAAGGCCGCGGGGATCCGCGCCGTAGCCGCGTCCCCGCGGGTCCTCAAGCCGGCGGAGGAGAACATCCGGGCGTTCCTGGTGAAGCTCGGCGCCGACGCGATCCTGGTGCGCAGCCTGGGGTTGCTCCACTCCCTGCTGGAGGCCGACGGCGCCCCGGATCTGCACGGCGACTTCAGCCTCAACGCGACGAACCGGCGCACGACGGACCTGCTGCTGGGGGCGGGGCTCGCGCGATTGGCCCCGGGGCACGATCTCAACGCGGCCCAGATCGCGGCCTTGGCGCGCGGAGGCGTGGCCGACCGCCTGGAGGTCATCGTCCACCACCACCTGCCCATCTTCCACACGGAGCACTGCGTGTTCGCGCGGTTCCTGTCGGACGGGGACGACAAGCGCACGTGCGGGGCCCCGTGCGAGACGAAGGTGCTGCACCTCGAGGGTCGCGACGGCAAGCGGCACCGCGTGGAGGCGGACATGGGCTGCCGCAACACGGTCTTCAACGCCGAGGCCCAGTCCGGCTTGCGCGACGTCGGTCGGTTCCTGGACGCCGGGGTCCGTCGCTTCCGGCTCGAGCTGGTCGACCACCGACCGGACGAGGTCGCCCCGCTGGTCGCGCTGTACACCGACGCCCTGGAACGTCGGATCGACGGGCGCGAGGCGTTCCAGCGGCTCCGTCGAGAGTCCCGCTTCGGCGCCGGCCTCGGCTCCCTGGCGGTCCTCAGCGCGCCGACGCCGGAGGAGATGAAGCGACCCGGGTGGATGCGGCGGGAGTGAAGCCGCGGGGACCCACGTAGACTCGGGGTGATGGAGCAAGCGCCGGAGGGGAAGTGAACATCGACCGAGCGGGGTACCTCGGAGCGCTCTTGTTGGTTTGCTCGCCTTTTGTGGCGGGGGGTGCGCTGGCTCAGTCGCGGACCGCGTGCGTGAGCGATGGCCAAGCACCTGCGCCTTGCGCTCCCCAATGCACCCAAGGGATCTTTCCAACCGTGGGGGCGGCGGCAGATGCGCTCAGTGAGCTGCAGGCGAACTCAGTGTCCGACGCGCGGATCTGCGTGCCGTGGGGCCACGTCGAGGCGATTCAACTCGACAACTCGGACGATCGGGTGGCGGCGCCGCTGACCGTCGACATGCACGGACCGGTGTGTCTGCCGGAAGGCAGCCCGCAGGCGACGCCGGTCCTCTCGTTCACGCCGGGCACGGGGGCGCAGGGGCCGGATCGAGTGATCCCGCGCCTCGCCTTCGGGGTCGGGGCGGAGGGGCTTGCTCCGGAGGCGGTCTGCCCAGGTGCGGCGAGCCCGGCCATTCAGATTCTCGGCGACGGTGTCGTGGCCATCTCGGGGGGGTGGATCGTCGGCTACGAAGGGTACGCCGTGGACGCGGCGCAACCGGGGACGCGCCCCGAGGTGTCGCTGGGAGGGGCGATTCTCAACGGGGTGGGGCCGGTCTTGAGGACTTCGGGGCGTGGGATCGTCGTCGGTCTCGAAGCGGCGGGAAATACCGTGGGCGCTGCGGGCGGGCGCGCGCTGTTCGAGGAGGTCGACCAGGGGCACATCGGGGTCAGCGACTCGATGGTGTTCGGGAATCTGGTGCTTGGCGGAGAGGAGGGGAGCGCCGAGGCTCTGTTCTTCGGCCCCCGGGCGGCGTCGAACAACAGCGCATGGGTCGCCAATGGGCTCGTGGAGGTTCCGCTTCTGCTCCGGGGATACGCGGGTGTGGTCGAGGCGGCGGGTGATGGAAGCATCGAGCCCGTCCAAGCTGCTCTCTACAACATGGTGGTCTCTCGCAACCGGGCCCTCGCCTCGGCGTCTGCCCCGGGGGGCGCGCCCGCCCAGCCGTTGGTCGAGGGTCCCGAGTCACCCGGGGAGAGGTGCCTGGGAGAGGCGGTCGGTCTCCCTTCCCACCTGCGCGCGTCGCCATTCGAGTCTCTCCCCAGTGGCGATTCGGCGCTGGTGCGGATAGACGCCGATCTGCTGAAGCCGGGAGCCGCCGCCCTGGACATGTACCGCATCTGGCTCCTGGGCAACGAAACCGGATCCGGTCCCCTCATCGAGTTCGACATGGATGGCGTCGACTTGAGGGGGTCGGTGACCCACTCGATGTTCGCAGACAACGCCTCGGCGGAGCGGGTAAGGCTGGTCACGACTCGGGGCGATGGGGCGCTCGCCTTTCTGCGGAACCTCGTACTCGGGAGCGGGGTTGCCGTGGACCTCGGGATATCCGGCCCTGCGACGGCCGAGATCACCATGAATGTCGGCGTGCCCGACGTGACCTGGTGGCAGGGGCCGGTGGGGGTGCCCTTCGCGCTCTTGGGTCCCAACCAAGAGGTGGGGCTGGAGGCCCTGCGATTCGAGTCCGCGGCGACGGTCCGACAACTCGCCCCCCGGCTTCAGTTCGGTCTGATCGCCGGCGGGAGCCCTGAAGAGGAGCACGCTGCCTGCAGTGGTCTCCCTCAGACGTGGCTCTGCCCCACGGATCGGGCCGCCGAGTTCATCCCCACGTCGGACTTCGTCGACGCGATGTGGACCTTCTGGCCCTGGGGCACCGACTTCTTCTTGAGCGACGAGTCTTCGGCGCGGGCGGGTCCGACCGGCGGGACGTGCATCTTGGCCAACGGCCCCCTGGACACCTCTCGCGACGGGCGATGGGGCGACGGCGATGGGTTCTCGCACGCCGTCGACTGCGACAATGAGGATGAGCGCGTGGTGCCGGTGCTGCCGTCTCTCGACGGGTTCACCACCGAAGACTGCTACGAACTCGAGAACACGTGCTGGGAGTGTCCCCCCGGTTCGCGGATCGTCGATCCGCCGTCCACGGCCGACGACGACGACGCTGTGGACGACGACGACGTGGTCGATGCGACGCCGTCGCCCCCCCCCGGGGAGGGGAGAGGTGAGGCCCTTCGGGGATGCACCGCCTCCGGCTGCGGGGTCGCCTACCACTGCGACGGCGGCGCGGCCTGGTTGCCCCTGATCCTCCTCGGACCGCTCGCCGGGCGACGGCGACGCTGGTAGCGAGGAGCCTGCGAGGCCCTCATCCGGGACGGGAATCCCGTATGAGGTCGATGGGGAGGCCCCGCGGGCCCTGGGCGGGATTTTGGTCCCGTCGCCGCCGACTCGGGCCTACTGACAGGTCTCGCTGCCGAGCGTGTAGTCCCAGTAGCCGGCCCAGCTTCGCTTGAGCGAGATGTTGCCGTCGGCCCAGGCGGTCTCGCCGTTGCCGCTCAGGATGGGGTCGCAGTCCAGGTCGACTTCGATGACCGTGACCTGCGCCACGATGACCTGCGCGGTGACGTTGCCGCCCGCGCCGATGGGGACGAGCGTCACCGCCATCTGGTCGAAGCAGCCGGGCTCGTAGAGGTCGGCGTTGACGATGGCGTCCGCGACGATCTCGTCCGCGCGGCGCTGGCTCCAGGACCCGAGGCCCGACGTCGACTGCCGGGTCTCGATCAGCTCCCCGATGGCGCGCTGCACGTCGCCGCGGGTGTAGGAGCCGCCACACGCGCCGCTGGTCTGGTCGACCCAGTCTTCGTTGATGATGTGGTTGATGAGGTCGAGGTTGGCGGCGTGGGGCACGAACCCGGCCGCGGCGGCCTCGTGGGACGATACACCTCGGCGGTGTAGCTCGCCGCCAGGAAGACCGTGTCGCCCGCGACGGCCCCGAGCGAGCCCAGCGAGATCACGTACTCGTCCTCCTGCGTGAGGATGTTCTTGTTGCTGTAGCCGAACCGGCCCGGCGCGTGGTGCTTCGGCGCCTACATGTCCGCGTAGAGGTGCGTCGTCGTCAGGTACCAGTCCGAGTCGGACGTGTCGTAGGTGACGAACAGGTCGGTGCCGTCGTCGCACACGAGCACTTCAACGATGTCGGTGTTCTGGCCTGCGAAGAGGTCGCGGACGTCGTCGGCCAGCGCGGGCGCGGCGGGGAGGGCGAGGAGGACGGAAGCGAGAGCGAGCGATCGAACTGAGGGCATGTCGGACTCCAAGTAGAGATAGAAAACGAGATATCCGGAGATCATGGGAACGCCGGGGATCGAGGGGCCGGAGAAGAGATCAGCAGAACGTGAGCTCGACGTCCTCCGGCAGGCCGTCCAGGTCGCCCTCGAGCCGCGCCCCTTCGAGGGTCCCGTCGGGGCGCAGCGTCCCCCTGAGGGTGTAGCGACGTCCACCGATCACGTCCCGCGGGGCGCCGCTGCGCACGGTCCGGCCGCGCTCGTAGATCACCGCCCGCGTCCCCAGCTCGACCGCCTCGTCGGCGTCGTGGGTCACCAGCACCGCGGGGATCCCGTGCGCCCGCAGCGCGTCGGCCAGCACCGCCCGCAGGGCCCGCCGACCGGCCTGATCGATGGACGCGAAGGGCTCGTCGAGGAGCAACAGGGAGGGCTCGACCGCCAAGGCGCGGGCCAAGGCGACACGCTGGCGCTCGCCCCCCGAGAGCGACGCCGGTCGCGCGTCGGCCAGGTCGGTGAGGCCCAGCTCGCCGATCAGCCGGTCGACCCCCGGGTCCGTCCTGCGGCGGGCCCTCGGCAGCCCGAAGGCCACGTTGTCGCGCACGCTCAGGAACGGGAACAGCGAGTGGTGCTGAGGCACGTAGCCCACCCGGCGGAGGTGCGTGGCCACGTCGATCCCGGCCGCCGCGTCGAAGAGCAGGCGATCCCCGAGGCGGATGCTCCCGGAGCGAGGCCGGACCAGCCCCGCGAGCGCCGCGACCGTCAGCGACTTCCCCGCCCCCGAGGGCCCGAACAGCACGAGGACGCCGTCCTCCAGCGTCAGCTGCGCGTCCAGCGAGAACCCGCCGACGTCGAGGTGGAACTCGGCCGCGAGGGTCACCGCAGCTCCACGCGGGGCCCCAACCGCGCCGCGGCCACGACGACGACGACGGAGAAGACCGTCAGCACGGCCACATAGAGGAAGGCGCGGGGGTCGTCGCCGGCCTGATAGGCGGCGAAGATCTCGAGCGGCATGGTGTTCGTGAGGCCGGGGATGTTGCCCGCGAACATCAGCGTCGCGCCGAACTCCCCCGCGGCGCGCGCGTACGCCAACACGAGCCCCGCGAGGATGCCCCGCCAGGCCAGCGGCGCCGTCACGCGCAGGAACACGTGCAGGGGCGACAGCCCGAGCGTGCGTCCGACGTGCTCCAGCTCGACGGGCACGGCCTCGAACGCCGGCTGGACCGTCTTCACCAGCAGCGGCAGGGCGACCAGCGCCGACGCGATGACCGCCGCCGTGGGGGTGAACACCAGCCGCACGCCCAGGGCCGCGTCGAGCCACCCCCCGATCAGGCCGCGTCTCCCCAGGAGGACGACGAGGAAGAAGCCCACGACCGACGGCGGCAGCACCAGGGGCAGGAGGATGAGCCCGTCCACCAGGGAGCGTCCGCGGTAGCGCCTCCGCGCCTGGACCCACGCCAGCGCGAGGCCGATCGGCGTCGTGAGGACCAGCGCGAGGGTGGCGACGCGGAGCGTCAGCGCGACCGGGAAGAACTCCGTCGACATCGTCAGGGCCCTAGGGCGGACCGAAGCCGTGCTTCTGGAAGACGGCCCGGGCTGCGGGAGTGGCCAAGAAGGTCAGGAACGCCCGGCCTCGGTCGGAGCTCGAGACCGAGGCCGCGACGACCTCCGGGCGCGGGGCTCCCTCCCACGTCGCGCGGTCGAGCACCGACAAGTCCTCGACGCCGGCCACGTCCGTCGCGTAGACGGCGGCCGCCGCGACCTCGCCCCGGCGCGCGTAGGCCAGGACCATCGCCACGTCGCCCGCGAACACCACGCGGTCCTTCAGCCCGTCCCAGGACCCGAGGCCCTCGAGCGCCTGCTTCGCGTAGTCCCCGGCGGGGACGGCGGCCGGTTCGCCCACGGCCAACTTCGCGTCCGCCGGGAGATCGCCCAAGGTCGCCCACGTGAGCTCCGAGGCCTGGTCCCGCGGGCCCACGAGGACCAGCTCGTTGGACGCGAGGACCTCTCGGCTCGCGGCGTCCGCGAGGTGCTTCTCGATCAGCGCGTCCACGGGGGCGGCCGCCGCGAACACGACGACGTCGATGGGCGCCCCCGCCTCCACTTGGCGCCGCAGGGTGCCGGATCCGCCGTACGTCACCGTCGCCCGGTCGCCCCAGGCCGCGACCAGGTCCGGCATGACGTTCCGCAGGCTCGCGGCCGCCGCGATCGTGGGCGGGTCCGGCGCCTCCGCCTCCGGGGACGGCGCGCACCCCGCCGAGACGAGGAGCAGCATCACCAGGAGCAGTCGCGCCACGCCTCAGCCCTTGTGGATGATCGAGCCGACGGGCTCGCCCGCGAGCGCTCGCGTGAGCATCCCGGGCTTCAGGCCGTTGATGATCTGCACCTCGGTGCAGTGCTTCGCGCGCTGCAGGTAGGTGAGCACGACCCGCTCCACCACCACGTCCGGCAGGTCCCTGGCGATGAGCTCGCTCGCGCTGATCCGAGGGATGTGGGTGGCCGTGGGATCCTTCTTCGGGTCGTCCGTGAACAGCCCGTCCTCGTCCTTCACGAAGATGGCCCGCCTCGCCCCCAGGACCTCCGCCGTGAGCCACACGCCCGCGTCGGTGCGGTGCTGCGGGATGCGGCCCAGCGCCGAGGGCTTCTCCCAGTACTCGAAGGGCGGCATGCCCGACGCGATGGGGATGCAGCCGAGCCGGAAGTACAGCGGCAGCTTCTCGAAGTCGTCCGGGAGCATGTAGATGCCGCCGTGCTTCGCGAGGAGCATCTGCAGCATGCGGGCGTTCTGCATCGCCACGTAGCCGCCCAGCTTCGCGAGCACGCCCGTGGGCATGTGCAGCTCGGATGCCAGCGAGTAGATGTGCCGCGCCCGCGTCCCCCCGCCGGAGAGGATGAACAGCTTGTGATCGGCCTGGTTGGCGACGATCTCCTCGATGATCGGATAGATGGCCGAGCGGCCCCGGTCCAGCATCGACTGGCCGCCGATCTTGAGGACCTTCACGTCCGGGTCGAGGGCGATGGGGGAGTAGGAGTCGCCGCCGAGGGTGCCCGGGGACGCCGACAGGGTGGACGGGATGACGCGACGCTCAGGCATCGCCGGCGCCCCGCGCGGTCTTCGTGATGATGGTCCCGACGTCCTCGCCCGCGAGCGCCCGCCGGAGCAGCCCGGGGACGAGCCCGTTGATGATCTGCACCGTCTGCACGTGCCGCGACGACGCCCAGGTCGTGAACAACAGGCGGTCGAGGATCAGCTCCTGGGGGAGGTCCGCGAGCAGCTCGTCGAGGGTGATGCGCTCGATGAGCTTCGCGTCGTCGTGCTTCTTCGGGTCCTTGTCGTAGAGCCCGTCTTCGTCCTTCACGAAGATCACGCGCTTCATCCCCAGCACCTCGGCGTGCACGAACAGGCCGAAGTCGGAGCCGTGCTCGGGCACCGCGCCCTCCTCCGGGGGCGGCTCCCAGAAGTGGTACGGCGGCACGGAGATGACGATGGGGAGCATCCCCGCGTTGAGGTAGAGCGGCAGGTCCCAGAAGTGCTCGCGCTGCATGGGCAGGGAGCCGTGGTCCGCGAGCAGGGCGTTCAGGAAGACGGCGTTGCACTCCTCCATCGCGCCCACCAGCTGGGCGACGCCGCCGGTGGGGAGGCCGAGGTCCAGGGCGATGGACATCGTGTGGCGCACCCGGGTGCCGCCGCCGACCCCGATCACCATGCGGGCGCCGGCCGTGCGCGCGGCCACGAGGTCGTCCACCACCGGGAGGATGGCGGCGCCGCCGCGGTCGAAGATGGACTGCCCGCCGATGGAGACCAGCACCACGTCCGGCATGATCTCGAGCTCGGTGGCGGAGTCCGTCGTCTCGAGCACGCCGCGGTCCTGCAGCGACTCGCGCATCAGGTCGCTGGCGATGTGGGTCCGGCCGTCGCCGGTGAGGAGCTTCGTCATGGTTCCTCGGGATGCGGGTCGGGCGCGGCCTCTCGGTCGGCCGCGTCCAGGGTGCGGTATCGGTCCGTGACGGCCTCGATGCTGCGCAGCAGGTGCCAGGTGACGTAGCCCGAGAGCAGGCCGGCGGTCACGTGGATGGCGAGACCGGGCGCGAGGATAACAAAGGCCACCGCGGGGGCCTGCACGGCCGCGACGATGGCCAGGATCGCCCCGAAGCGGCCCGCGGCGACGACCCCGCCGAACAGGGTCCAGAAGACCGGCCCGGGGAGCCGACGGCGGAGGAAGAGGGGGAGGAGGAGGTCGCAGATGAGGCCCGGGGCCACGTGCTTGACGATCTCGAATGCGCCGTACTTCCCGTCGCCCATGAGGAAGGCGACCGTGCCCATCGTGAGGCCCGTGAGCGTCGCTCCCCAGCGGCCCCGGGTGAGCAGCGTGGCGGTGATGTAGAGGGGGATGAACAGGACGCCCTTGTGCCCCGGGGCGAACGGCAGGGACGGCAGGATCTTCGCCGCCTTGATCGCCAACATCGCCAGGGACACCCCGGCCACGACGGCCACGTCCGCCGCCACCGCGCGCGACCGCTCGTCGAGGTCCTGCTCTTCGAGGTGACGCTCCGCCCGGCGGATGTTCCGCTGCAGGGCGTGGGTGAGCGGACGCACGTCGCCTCGACTCAGACGCCCGAGCGCGTCCTTGAACGCCGCCCATCGGCTCCCCTCCAGCGCCTCGTCCGCCGCGTGTCGACGTCCGCCGCCGCCGCCTCCTCCTCCGCCGCCTCCTCCTCCTCCGCCGCCCCCGCCGCCCCCGCCGCCGCCGCCGCCCCCGCCCCGGCGCCGCCCGCCGAACAGGGCGAGCACGGCGTCGATCGACAACGCGACGGACCGGGGCGCGCCCACCCCTCGGAGCCCCGACGCGATGGCCCGCGGGTCGCCGAGGCGGACCCACTGGGAGGCCCCGACGACGGCGAGGATGCGCACGACCATGACCGCGCCCTCGATGGCGCCCTGGGTCCGGTCGGGCTCGGTGAGGGCGTAGGACCCGACGATGACGACGCTGATCCCGATCAGCTTGCGCAGCTGGCGCGCGATGCGGCGCGGGTCCCGGCCGACGACGGCCCACCCGACGAGTTGCGCGGCGGCCACGGCCCCCACCTGCCAGGGCTCCCGCAGGAAGAAGACGCCCACGGCCACGAGCCCGAGGTAGAGCACCCGGGCCCGGGGATCGATCGTCACGGCGCGACGATCAGGCCGGTGACGTCGCGCACGCCCGGCACGCCGCGCCGGAGCACGCGGCCCTTCACCCACTGAAAGCGCCAGTGGCCCTGCTTGTTCACGCGGAGGGCGGGGATCCAGGTGGGGTCCATCCAACGGGCCTCGGAGATCGCGAGGCGCGCGCCGTCCTCGCCGACCACCGCTTCGACTCGGGCGCCCCCGAAGAGGGCCTCCGCCACGGCGCGGAGGTCCCGGCAGCGCTGGTCGAGGGGCGCGCCGTCGGCGCTCTGCAGGGCGATCTCGGGGACCGCGTCGAGCGCCTCCGCCGTGATCAGGGCGAGGGGCGAGGCGTGGTCGCCCGCGGCCACCACGGAGATGGGGCCGGGCTCCGCCGGGGTGGGCGCCGATCGTGCTTGGCCCGGGACGTGCTCCACGCGGACCACGTCGACGACCCGGGTGGCGCCGTCGCCCGCCCGCCCGCGCGCTCCTCCCCGCCCGTGAAAGACGGCCGGCCCCGCCGCCGGGTCGCCGAGCGTCACGACGGCCTCGCCCTTGCGGTTGACCACCAGGAGGGGGACCCGCCCGTCCCGACGGGTTCCGGGCGCGTCGAAGGTGACGGCCTCGCCGCCCCGGGGGGTGACCCGGAGCGTGCCGCCCGACGCGAACGCCTCGCCGAGGAGCGGCCCCAGGGGCCACGCGCGGCCCTCACCCCACTCGAGGGGGGCCGGGTTGGCCGCGATCCAGGAGGCGTCGACCCGGGTCTGTTCGGCGCCTTGCACCACCACGTCGGGGGCCGGAGGCGGGGGGGGAGGGCCGGCGCAACCGACGGCGCACAGCACGAGGGCCACCCAGGGGGTCGCGAAGCGCATTCGGCCTATATGAACTCGAAGAGCGCCTTGGCGTCGTCAGCTGCCTTCTGCAGGCGCGCCTTGAGCCGGTCGCGCTTGCGGCGCCGCCCGGTCTCGGGCTTCGGCTCGGGGATGTCGAACATCTCCGCCGACGCAGGCTGCCGGTCCGAGGCCTGCGGCGGCGGCGGCGGCGGCGCCTTCTCCACCGGCTTGCCGCCGCCCCACGCGCCGAACCCGCCGCGCATCGAGAAGACGTCCGCGAAGCCGTTCTCCTGCAGGTAGGCGGCTCCGCCTCGGCTGCTGTTGCCGTGATAGCAGTACACGACCACGGTTCGGCTCTTGTCCTCGCGGGCGACGAACTCGGTGATGTTGTGGTCGCCGACGGACTGGGCGCCCGGGATGTGTCCGCTGCGGAACGAGCCGCCGTCGCGCACGTCGATGAACGTGGCGTCCCCTGCTTCGAGGCGGGCGAGCGCGTCGTCGGCCGAGATCTCTTTGATCATGTTCGGGCTCCACCGTGGGTCCAGTCGCGGACCCGGCGCACAGAGTAGTGCGATGCCGCCGGAACGTCAGTCATCGAGGGCGTCGAGCTCGGCCATGGCCGCGGCGCGTGCCTCCGCGTCGCGTCGGGCGCGGGTTCGGGCGGACGCCCGCTCGGCGGCGACCTGGGCCTCGACCCGGGCCGGATCCACCGCGTCCCGTGCCCGTCCCGGCATCCACCTCGGGGCCACGCGATCGTAGAGGGCCTCGCCCACGGTGGCCGCGACCTCCGTGCCGCGCAGGTTCGCGAGCACGCCCGCGGCGGCGTCGGCCGTCTCCTCCGCCGCCGCGATGGGGCCGAGCAGCAGCCCCTCCAGGCCCGCGACCCGCCCGGGCAGGTCCGTCAGCGAGGCGGCGGCGCGACGGATCGTCCCCACGATCCCGGCCTCCAACCCTCCCCGCGCCGCCCGGTCGGCGAGCCCCTCGAGCACCTCGACCCCGAACCGGGCGTCGTCCATGAGGGTCGTCGCCTGGCGGCCCAGCGACCGCGCCTCCACCAGTCGGGTCTCGAGCACGCCGAGGCTGCCCGACAGGGAGCTCGCCGCGCGCTCGCGGGTCCGCACCACGCTGTCCTCGTCGTGCGACGCCATCAGCGTGGCGAGCACCCCCTGGGAGGTCTGTTCGTTGATCGTCGCCACCGTCTCGGCGCGCTTCCGGGTGTCCTCGGCCGTCTCGGCGAGCACCGCGGGCATGTCGTGCATGCGATCCACCAGCCCGTCGGCGGTGCGCTCCCCCGTCCGCACCGCGGCGTCGACCACGCCCTCGATGGCGTCCACTTCGACCGGCTGCTGCAGGCGCTCGAGCCGCTCCCGAAGCGAAGGGCCGACCACGTCAGCCCTCGTCCACCGAGCGGAAGCCCTCGGTGTTGTGGGTCCCGTCGCAGAACGGCTTGTTCTTCGAGTTCCCGCAGCGGCACAGGAACATGCGCGACTTCGTCGAGGCGATGCGCCCGCTGGCGGCGCGCAGGGCCACGTCGCCCGAGACCTTGAGGGGGCCGTCTTCGAAGGCCATGACCTTCACCTCGCCGCCCCGAGGTGCGTCCCGGCCCGGGTCTTCGGCCACCCCGCCGGCGTCACGGAAGCGGATCTTGGTGTGGCTGTTGTCGCAGTAGGGCTTGTTGCGCGAGGCGCCGCAGCGGCAGATCGCGACCCGCGCCTGGGGCGCGTCTTCGCCTCCGTCGGAGTCCGCCACGAACACGCGCCCACGGATGAAGAGGGGGCCGTCGGGTGAGACCAGGATCTCGTTGCTCGGGGGCGCCGCGCCGATGACGACCTCGCCCTCCCGGACGGCGTGCAGCGCGCCGGTGGGACAGCGCAGGGCGATCGCCGTGATGGCGTCCGCGTCGCCTTCGTCGGGCGAGATCCAGGGGGACCTCCGGGCGTTGAAGACGTCGGGGTGCGCCCGGCCGCACTCGGCGGCGTGCATGCAGCGCCGTCGGTCGTAGAGGAGCTCGACCTCCGCGCCGGGGTAGCGCGTGCGGTCGCCCTGGCGGGGCGCGTCGGGATCGAAGGGGGTGAAGTCGTCCAGCCTGGGCATGCCCCGAGACTACAAGAGCCGGCCGCCGGCGTATGCTGGGCGGACCCGGAGCCCGAGCCCCCAGGAGGCCCATGTCGCGCGACGAGACCCCCGGCGGAAGCCGGCGCCGATTCCTCAAGCTGGCGGTCATCGCGCCGCTCGCCGGCTGCATGCCGGAGGAGGAGACGCCCGAGCCCGGCGACCCGACGCCGGCGGGCCCCGGCCCCATCCCCGAAGACCCGGTCCTGGTCGGCAACGTCGACGACATGGATCTGGACGTCCTCTCCCCCGTGGACGGCTACCGGCTCGCCGTGGGCCGGGACTCCGAGGGCGTGTGGGCCGTCTCGACCCAGTGCACCCACCTCGGATGCAACATCGCCGACCGCGCGACCGACGGTCGCATCGACTTCGACGGGTTCGAGTGCGGCTGCCACGGGAGCCGCTACGACCGGGACGGCAACGTCGAGCAGGGTCCGTCCGTGCGCGATCTGCGGAACTTCTCGGTGGAGATCGACGCGGCGGGCGACGTGTTCGTCGACATGAACGAGGCGGTCCCCCTGGGCACCCGCACCCGAGTGAGCTGATGCCCCGAATCCTCCCCCTCGCCATCCTCCTCATCTCGGTCGGCTGCCCCTCCGAGGACGAAGGCCCCCCCCCGGCCGCGCCCCTCACCTACGAGGAGGACGACGACGGAGGCAACCACCGGCGCACGTTCGCGGAGGAGATCGACGGCGACTGGAGCGCGGGCCTGACCATCACCGGCTCGATGGCGGCCTGCGGCGCCGACGAGAACGGCAGCGAGTGGGAGTACACCGAAGACCGCGACTACTACGAGTTCGAGCTCTTCGCGGACGGCTGGCTCGAGGTGTCCCTGGACTGGGACGAAGGCTCGGACCTGGACATGGCCGTGCGCACCAACGGGCGCGACCGGCACATGCTCGACGACACGGACGACCAGCCCGTGGAGTACGCCCGCGAGGACGTGCACGACGAGGGTGACGACATCAGCGTGGGCGTCTTCTGCAAGACGGGCGAGCCCACCGACTACACGATCACGGTCGAGCTCGAGCTCGACTGAGCGGCGGGGGGCACATGACCGACAGCCCGTCCTGGGCACGCCGCCCGCTCCTGCGCGCGATCGTCGTCTTGCGGGAGGTCCTGCGGACGCCCACGAATCGCTTCACGCTCCTCGCCGTCGTCCTCGGGATCGGGGTCTCTTGGGCCGTGGACATCCAGCGCACCCGAGCGATCACCGGGGCCGTGGTCGACTACGAGCACACCGCGAAGCAGGTGGAGATCTGCGAGGACCTCGACCCGTGGACCTGCGAGGCCGTGGCCGAGGAGAACCTCGCGGCGGCGCGGGAGCGGCTGGCGTCGGCGAACGCCCTGCTGGCCGAGGCGGAGGCCATCGCCGAGGCCGAGGTCGAGGAGACTCCGGAGCCGACGCCCGACCCCGAGGTCGACTTCCAGTTGCTCGCCGCGAGCATCGCCGACGCCATGGCCTACGAGACGGCGGTCGGCTGCCTCGCGGCCCTGTGCGGGGCGCTGGGGGCGGACTCGGAGCCCCCGCCTGCGTGCGAGGACATCCCGTCGTCGAGCGCGACCGTGACGCTGGAGGGATGCGGCGGCGCGCCCCGGCCCTCGTCGGCCCCGACCGACGGCGTGGCCGACGCCGGCAAGAGCCTCGGCGAGGGCCTCGCGGAGGCGGCCAAGAGCCTCGGGACGGAGCAGAAGGAGCTGGGCTACAGCAGCGGCGGCGCCATCGTCCTGGAGCCGAAGGTCAAGCCCCGCGCCGACGACCCCCGCGTCAAGGCGCCGGACGACCCGTTGGCCCTCTGGCGCGACTCCATGCTGAGCCGCATCTCCTCCCAAGCCGCGACGGTGGCCGCCGGGCCGCCGCGGCCGGTCGAGCGCCGCACCGTGGAGGTCGAGGTCGAGGCGACCCCGGCGCCCGTGGAAGACCCCGTGGAGGCGCCCGACCCCGCGGACCTGGTGGATGCCGCCCAGGAGCAGGTGGCCGCCCTCGAGAAGGCGATCGAGGAGATCCGCGCCGGTCAGGACGCGGCGTTCCCGGACATGATGGACGCCTTCGCCCGCTGGTTCGTCCGCATCGGCACGCCCGCCCACGGCATGCGGCAGCTCGACGCCGTGGAGAAGAAGCGCGAGGCGAAGGCGAAGCCCTCCGCCGGAGCCCGGAGCGAAGAAGCGACCGCGCGGGAGAGGGGCAAGTCGGCGGCCCTCAACTGGGGCTTCGAGCGGGCGCGCCGTCGGCTCGCCCTCGAGCAGCTGCGCGCGGAGGGCGCGAGCGGCCACGACCACTCGACGCACGACCACAGAAAGCTCGCCGGGAGGGTCTCCTGGGTCCAGCGGCGCTATCGAGAGGTCATCAACGAGATCCGCACGCTGGAAGAGGCCCACGACTCCGACCGGATGCGGTCGTGCCTCCTCTTGGCGGACAGCCACCGCGCGCTGGGCGAGTCGCTGGCCGCGCGCGAGAAGTTCGACATCCTCGCGGGCTACGCGGCCACTCCGTCGAAGCCGCCGGCCGCGCCACCGGACTACCGCGGTCCGCCGCTGCAGGTGGTCTGCGACCGCGCGACGGGCGAGCTGGCGCTCGTCGCCTCGGGCGAGTCGCTCCCGGGGCGAGAGCTCGGGGTCCGGGTGAAGGTCGGTCGGCACCACTCGCTGGTCGAGGTGCAGGTCGTCCGACCCCACGCCGAGCTGGTCGAGCTCGCCCGCGCCCTCGCGCCCAAGGAGGCGCGCCCCGAGCCCGTCCGCCTGTCAGAAGTGCTCACGGCGGGCGCCTTCAAGCCTTCGCTGAAGCCGAAGGGGTTCGCGACGCTGCCCGGCGGGGTGTTCGGGGCGGCGCGCGTCAACGGTCGGTTCCTCTTCGACGAGGTGCCCGCGTCCCAGCGGGTCGAGCGGTTCGAGCGGTTCGCGGACAGCGCGGTCGAACCCGCCGCCTCGGTCGCGGAGCCCATCGCCGAGGAGCCGGAGGGCGGGGCCGAAGAGGTGCCGGATCGGCCCGAGGTGGTCGACCGGGGGGCCCTGTTCAAGTACACGGCCACGTTCCGGTTCGACAACGACCGCGACGACCTCTGGCGCGGCGCGACGCGCGCCGACGGCACGATGGTCTTGGAGGTCGTCCTGCCCACCTGGGCCGACCGCGCGCGGACGAGCGTGGTGGTGGAGGGCGAGGCCGTCGAGCTGGGGCGGCTCCACCCGGTGCCCAGCGCGCGCACCGCGTCGACCGTGGGCTGGGAGTGGCTGCCGCCGGGCGCGGCGGCGTCCACGGGCACGGCGCCCGCGAACCGGCTGCGGGTGGCGCTGAACATGGGGCGGCAGTCCCGACTGCTCGGGGCGGTGGCGCACCGGTCTCCGCTCTGGCCGCCCGCCATTCAGGCCATCGCGGCCCTGCTGGTGGTGCTGATCTTCACGGCGATCGTGCTGCGCCGTCGCTCCTTCGGGACCTGGACGAAGGATCCCGAGGACCCCTGGTCCCGAGGGGCCGACCTCCTCCAGGCGGGCTTCGTCGTCGCGCTCCTCGCGCCCACCTGGGGCGTCACGCTCGTGCGGCTGATCCGCGAGAAGTCGGCGCTGGTGGTGCTCGCGTCGCCCGCCCTGCGCGGCACCATGAAGCTCGAGTACCTGTTCGTCGCGTGCGCGGCGATCGTGGCGGTGCTCGTGACCCGGCGGACCCAGCGCACGTCGGTGGACTTCTTGCGCCATGTCGGCGCCGTGCTGTTCTGCGGCTACCTCGCGATCCGCCTCGATCGCGCGACGTGGGTCGAGTGGGTGGTGGTCGCGTTCGCCGTGGCCCCGGCGCTCTACTACTTCAAGATCATGCCCCGCGCCGAGGCGTGGGGGCTGCTCAACGCCCTGTCGCCGGAGGTCCTGCGCAAGCACCGCGACCGCCTGCTCACGCTGGCGATCGATCGCCTCCAGCTCGCGTCGGCCCGCCGCGCCCTGGCCGAGTGGCCGCCCCAGATCGCCGCGGGCTCCAAGACGGAGGAGCAGTTCCTCAAGGCCAAGGAGGCGATCCGGACGTGGACCGAGCGCAGCGAGGAGGGCCTCGACGACGTGGAGTCCGACCTCGCCGAGGGCATCGGCGACGATCCGACCCAGACCATCTCGGTCCTGGGCCTCCGCAACCGCGACGCCGAGACCCGCGACCGGATCTCAGACGCCGTCCTGCTGCTCGGCCCCTTCAGCTCGCCCCTCAAGAACGCCGCCCTGGCCGTCGCGGGGACGGCCCCGCCCTTGGCTCTGCTCGCCCTCTATACGAAGCAGGTGGAGCCCGTGGCGTTCATCTTCTACACGGCGTTCCTGGGCGCGATGTTCCGCTTCCTCGCGGGCAACAACGGCCTCCAGAAGGGGATCCTGCTCGGGGGCAGCCTCGCCATCCTCACCCGCCTGCCGTCCATCGCGCAGGCGGGGACCCCCGCGGAGTTCTGGGGGTACGTGGTGGAGGGGATGATGCTCCTCGCCGTGCTGACGGCCGCGGGCGTGATCCTCGACCTCGTCTCCGCCGGGCGGCACTGGCGCCGCCTCCTGCGTCTCTACGACTCGCCCACCGTCACCGGCTTGGGCGGCGTGGTCGCGGCGGCGATGGGCACCGCGATCACCACCTGGCTCGCGGGCGAGTCGGCGGGCGTGGTGAAGTTCCTGTTCGCCGAGGCGGGCGCCTCGTTCGGTCTCTGACGCGCGGGCCGGAGCCTACTCCTCGGAGGCCTCCGCGGACGCGCAGTCCACGTCGAGCTGGTCGGCGCGGCCGTCGGCGTCGTCGTCCACGCCGTTGTTGCAGCCGGAGCCGCTCCGTCCCGCCTCGGGCCCGCCCGGGCAGTCCGGGTCGGCGGCGTCGATCCACCCGTCGCCGTCGTTGTCCACGCCGTCCTCGCACCCCGGGAGCTCCGAGAGGCTGCGGGCGTTCAGGCAGTCCCCGTCGTCGCGGTCCGTGCCCCCGTCGCCGTCGTTGTCCACGCCGTCGTTGCACGCGTCCGTGCCGAAGCCGACCTCGAGCGCGGCGCCGCCGTCGCAGTCGGGGTCCTCGCCGTCCGCCCACCCGTCGCCGTCGTTGTCCTGGCCGTCTTCGCAGGGCGGCGGGGCGCCGCCGGCGAGGTCGATGGGCCCCAGCGAGAGGAAGAAAGGCTCCGTCTTCGGGGCGGAGAAGGGGACGCGCTCGTCGCTGTCCGCCGTGGCCACGACGTTGCCCAGGAAGTCCACGGCCCGCAGGCCGAGCATGGCCGTGCGCCCGTCGTTCGCCTCGCTGGAGCCGATCTGGATGGTCGCGAGGGGGTCGCCGCCCTCGAGGCTGGGCACGTCGACGTCCGCGGTCACGTCGAGCACGCCGTCGCCGTCCACGTCGAGCATCTTGATCGTCGGGTTGATCTCGCCCAGGAACGTGATCGCGGCGGGGTCCTTCAGGGGCGGCTGCACGTCGAACACCGCGAGGCGCATGTAGCCGCTCACGTCGTTGATGCGACGCAGCAGGGCGTCGGGGTCGTTCGAACGGAGCTCGGCGACGAGCCAGGGGGGCGCGCCGCGACCGTCGTCGTCGTCGGCGACGGGGGTGGGCTCGGGGGTGGGCTCCGGCGTGGGAGCTTCGTCTCCGGACGGGCAGGCCGCCAGGAGGACCGCGCAGACGAGGAGGGGGCGAGTCCGAGTCATCACGAGCCCAGCCTACAACGCGGCCCGCGCCGAGGCGTCATTCCTCGGACGGCCCCGCGGCCGGCTCCGCGCCGGGATCGGTCCCGGCGACGGGCGTCTTCGGCTCGGCTTCGGGGGGCGGCTCCGCCACCAGCGCCTGCTTCGAGCGCATCCGCTCGAGCCGTCGGTCGCGCAGCTTCAAGGCCGTGGCCCGCAGGTCCGGGACCCGGTCGGCCTCGTCCAGGATCTCCTGACCCAGGATGGTCTCGAGCACGTCCTCGAGCGTGATGAGCCCGGACACCCCGCCGAACTCGTTGAGCGCCATGGCCATGGGTTCGCGACGCTCCAGGAACCCTCGCAGGGCGTCCGCCAACGACGTCGACTCGGAGAGGTGGGCGACGTCGCGCATGAGCGATCGCAGCGGCATCCCGCGGTCCCCGCCCTCGGCCAGGATCTCGAGCACGTCGCGCTTGAGGACGTACCCGACCACCTCGTCGCGCGCTCCTTCGAAGACCGGGATGCGACTGTGCGGCTCGGCCACGGGGTCGGCCAGCAGCGCCTCGATGGTGGTGTCCACCGAGGACATCGCGACGACCGTGCGCGGGGTCATCACGTCCTCCACGCGGATCTCCTCGAAGCGCAGCATGTTGTCGAAGATTCGCCACTGATCGCGGTGCAGCGCGCCTTCACGGCGGGCGGCGGCGAGGAAGGCGGCGAGCTCGGCCCGGGAGAGCGGGGCCTCCTCCTTGTTCGCGAGCAGGCGCGTGAGGAAGCCGGTGAAGAACAGGACGGGCTTCAGGAGCGTGGCGAGCAGCGAGATCGTGCGCGCCGCCGGACCCGCGAGGCGACTCGCGAAGTTCGCGCCGAGGGTCTTGGGGACCACCTCCGTGCCCACCAGGATCGCGAGGGTCAGCAGCGCCGAGAAGATGCCCATGGCGCCGGATCCGAAGACCTTCGAGGCCTGGGCGCCCGCCATCGTCGCCCCCACGGTGTGGGCGATGGTGTTGAGGACGAGGATGGACGTGATCCCCTCGTCCAGCCGCGTCTCCTTGAGGGTGATCATCGCCTTCGCGCCGCCGTCGCCGTCTTCGGCGCGCGGGGTGAGCTCGAAGATCGAGACCGACAGGAGGACGGCCTCGAGCACCGAACACAGGAACGAGAAGCCGAGGGCCAGGGAGACGTAGAGGATCAGGAGCGTCAAAGCGCCCGGATTCTACGGGACGACGTCGGAACTCGCGCTTGGGGAGCCTCGCGGTATGGTGGCGAGACCATGACTCGTCGCCTGCTCGTCGCCGCTCTGTTCGCGCTATCGGCCGCCGTCGCCGCGTGCCCCACGGAGATCGATCGGGAGCCGATCTCCGTGTACCCCGAGACGATCGGCGACCCCATCCCCGGCCTCGACGAGGAGCAGACGGCCCAGTGGGAGCGCGGCCGCGACGTGATGACGCGCCTGTTCACCCCGGCGGACGGGCTCGGGCCGCTCTACAACAGCGAGAGCTGCGACGCCTGCCATCACTTCCCCGTGACCGGCGCCGCCGCCACGCGCCACCGGGATCTGTTCCTGATGCAGCGCAGCGAGGACGGCACCCGCACCGACCTCGGCACCGAGCCCGAGGAGGGCCCGCTGCGCAAGCTGTACAGCGTGGACGAGCAGCATCGGCCCGTGCCGGACGGCGTGAACCTCGTGGCCCGCCGCGCGCCGCTCCCGTCCCTGGGGGTGGGGCTGTTCCAGTTCGTCTCCGACGATGAGATCCTCTCCCGGGCCGACCCCGACGACGCGGACGGGGACGGCATCTCCGGCCGGGCCCACTTCCTGGGGGAGTCGGTCGGTCGCTACGGCTACAAGGCGCAGTCGGGCACGTTGGTGGACGTCGTGCGCACGGCCCTCCGCGAGCAGATGGGCATCACGTCGGCGCCCCTGGAGTGGGAGCCCCCCCTGCCCGGCGCCGCCTGGGACGCCGACGGCGCCGCGATCGTCTCCCTCGCGACCCTCTTGATGGGCTCGGCCCAGGCGCACCCGCACAACCGCGGGGAGGCCCTCGACCGGGACGGCGACGCGATCCCCGATCCCGAGATCGGCGCCCAGGACCTCGAGGATCTGCTCGTCTTCATGACGTTCCTCGCGCCGCCCCCGCCGTCGCCCCCGGGCGAGTTCGACCAGGCGACGGTCGACCGCGGCAGCGCCCTGTTCGGCGAGATCGGGTGCGAGCGCTGCCACGTGCCCGCGCTCCAGTCCGCGCTCGGCCCCATCCCGGCCTACACGGACCTCCTCCTGCACGACATGGGCGACGGCCTCGGTCGGGACATGGCCTACGGGCAAGCGGACGCCCAGGAGTTCCGCACGTCGCCGCTGTGGGCGCCCCGCCTGTACGTCCCCTACCTGCGCGACAGCAGCGCCCCCGCCTACGAGTTCACGATGCTCGCCCACGGCGGGGAGGCCCAGGCGTCCGCGCTCGCGTACGCCGCGCTCAACGACGACCAGCGCCTGGCGATCCAGACCTTCCTGGACTCCCTCGGCGGCTGGAACCCCAAGGGCCGCTTCCTGGCGCCCGAGGGCACGCCGATCCCGCCCGTGGGCTCGCTGGGGGGCCCGGACCGCGAGCTCACGGACTGGGAGCAGTCCCTGTGGGTCCAGGGGCGCGAGAAGTTCGACCGCATGACGGCGCCGTCGTTCAACAGCGGCCTCGGGGCCCACTTCAACGCCGACTCCTGCCGGGCCTGCCACAAGGAGCCGGTGCTCGGCGGCGGGGGGCGCAACGACGTCAACGTCCTCGTCATGGGCACGCCCCCCGGCGAGCCCCAGGCCGCCTCCCCGATCGGCGGCGCGATGCCGCGCTCGGTGATCACCCGCGTGGCCCCGTTCCGTCTGCCCGAGTCCGTCACCGTGGTGGAGCCGCGCAACGCGCCGTCCGTGTTGGGTGGCGGACCCCTCGAGCGCGTGCCTGCGGCGGTGGTCCTGGCCAACGCAGACCCGGACGACGCCGACGAGGACGGGATCTCGGGTCGCCCGCGGATCCTCGGGGACGGTCGGTTGGGCCGCTTCGGTTGGACGAACCGCGTCCCGACCTTGCTCGACTTCACGGCCGACGCCCTGCTGGGGGAGCTCAGCATCACGGTCGAGACGAGGTACACCACGTACACCACCACCGACGACGGCGACTGGTACGAGGACCCCGAGCTCAACGACCGAGGGCTCCTGGAGATGGCCTTCTACCTGGCCCACCTGGCCCCCCCGCCGCCCCAACCCCAGTCGGGCGACGTGAGCCGAGGCGAGACGCTCTTCGGGCAGTTCGGCTGCGACTCCTGCCACCTCCCGGACCTCGGAGGGCTGCCCGCCTACACCGACCTGCTCCTCCACGACGTCGCGAACCCCGACGGGCCCCTGGCCGGGCGCGAGCCGGACATCCTCCCCACGGAGTTCGGGACGCCCCCGCTCTGGGGTGTCGTGGACACCTTCCCGTACCTCAACGACGGCAGCGCGGCGACGCTGCACGACGCCGTCCTCGGGCACTACGGCGAGGGGGCGGCCTCGAGGGCGGCGTACGAAGCCGCGTCGGGGGACGACCGCGCCGCGCTGATCGCGTTCATCGCGTCACTCTGAGTCCCCGAAACCCCGCTGGGCCGACGACGGCCCGGCGTTCCGCACGGTTCGGTCCTCGTCGGATCGGCGCTGTTCGTCGGCATTTCGGGGACGACACGCGGCCGGTCCGGTTCCCTCGATCACGGCTCAGTCCATCGTTTTCGTCGCTCGGGCGCGGGACGATTGTTCTGATCTGAGCGGGGACCCCGCGGCTCGGTGGACAGGGGGCCTGTTTCCGGGAAGAGTTCGGCACTCAGCGAAACAGCCGATTCGAAGAACGGACCGGCAGAACACGGAGTAGTCGACGATGAACAAGAAGGAAATGGCGGCCAAGTTGGCGAAGAAGGCGGACATCTCGCAGGTCAAGGCCGCGGAGATCATCAACCACATCTTCGCCACCGAGCCCGGCAAGGGCATCATCGCGGTCGAGTTGGACGCGGGCCGCAAGGTCACGATCCCCGGCTTCGGCACGTTCGCTACGAAGCGCGCGGCCGCTCGCACGGGCACCAACCCCGCTACCGGCCAGAAGATGCAGATCGCTGCCAAGACCCGTCCCACCTTCAAGGCGGGCAAGAACCTCAAGGATCGTGTCTCCGTCTGAGGACGACCACGTAGCCTTCAGGCCCGCTCGGGGTGATCTCGGGCGGGCCTGGTTCGTTCTGGAGGGCGCGTGTCGCGGGTCTGCTTCGTGGTGCCCTTTCGCGACGCGGCCCGGTGGCTCCCCGAGGCCGTGGCCTCGCTGCGGGCCCAGACGTCGCCCGACTGGACCGCCGTCTTCGTGGACGACGGCTCCGAGGACGACGGGCCCGCGCTCGCCGCGGTCGACCCCCGCATCACGGTGATCCCCAGCCCCGGCCGGGGCCTCGTCGCGGCCCTGGACGCGGGCATGGCCGCGGCGCGGGCGTCCGGTGCCGCCTACATCGCGCGCTTCGACGCCGACGACGTCTGCCGTCCCGACCGCGTGGCGCGCCAGGTCGCGTTCCTCGACGCGGAGCCCCACGTCGACGTGCTCGACTCGCGCTGGGATCCCCTGACGGCCGGCCCCGCCCCCGGGGGCCTGCTGCGATACCGCGCCTGGCACGACTCGATCACCACCCACGAGGACGTGGTGCGCGAGCTGCTGGTGGAGAGCCCCGTCTGCCACCCGGCGGTGATGATGCGCGCCGCGTCGCTGCCCCCCGGCCCCCTATACCGCGACGTCGACGGGCCCGAGGACTACGACCTGTGGCTGCGCCTCGTCCGCGCGGGCCTGCGCTTCCACAAGCTGCCCGAGCGGCTGATCGGGTGGCGAGACCACGACGATCGCACCACCCGCACGGACGACCGCTACCGCAAGGAGGCCTTCTTCGCCGCCAAGTGGGCGCACTTCGAGGCGACGGACCCGTCGACGCGCATGGTGGTCTGGGGGGCCCGCCGGGGCGGCAAGCGCTGGATCCGCGCGCTCGCCCACGCGGGGCGGCTCGCGGGCGTCGTGGACATCGATCCCCGGGTGATCGGCGGCGACCGGTTCGGCGCCCCCGTGGTGGCTCCCGAGGGCCTGGCCGGCCTGGACGCGGACCGCGTGCTCATCGCGGTCGGCGCGGCGGGGGCGCGGGCGGCGATCGAAGCCCGACTGCGCGGGATGGGGATCGTGGGGCTCGCGGTGGCGGGATCGGCCGGGTAGAACCGCCCCATGCGCGCCCTGCTGCTCCTGCTCCCGCTGCTCCTCCTCCCCCTCGCCGGCTGCGAGAACAGCTGCCCGTATGCCAAGAAGCTCGACTCGTCGGCCGAGGCGCCGGGGCTCGTGCAGATCCTGTTCTCCGTGCAGTGCACCGGCGAGCCGGTGACGGACCTCGCGGAGGCGGACGTCACCGTGCGCGAGGACGGCGAGGAGGCGTCCCGGAGCGAGTCGGCGTGGGCACTGCGCGACGTGACGGCCGACCTCGACGTCTTCAGCCTGCTGCTGGTGGACGTGTCGGCCTCGGTGGTCGCCGAGGGCACGCTCGAGACGGCCCGGGAGGTGGCGACGGACTTCGCCACGAGCCTCACGGAGCAGGGGATCTCGGTGTCGGTCGCCGTGTTCGACGGGGACCCGGAGATCCGCACGGTGGTGGACTTCACGACGAACGCGCAGACCCTCGCCGACGGCATCGCGGGCATCGATGAGGAGGACCAGCGGGACCCGTCCACCAACCTGAACGGCGCCATCCTGCTGGCGTTGGAGCAGCTCGACGCGGTCGTGGTGCCGGACGTGGAGGCCGAGCTCGAGTCGGTCGCGAACCTCGTCACCTTCACCGACGGCGTCGACCGGGCCCAGCGCGCGTCCGACAACGCCGCCCTAAACGCGGTGAACGGCACCGAGCACGACGTGTTCCTGGTCGCCCTCACCGGAGAGGCCGAGGAGGCCGACCAGCTGCGAAAGTTGGGCCCCGACGGGTTCTTCCAAGCCACCCAAGCCTCGGAGCTGATCACGGCGTTCAACGAGCTCACCGACTCCCTGGTCGCCGAGACCGACAAGTACTACACGGTCGCCTACTGCAGCCCCTTGCGCGCGGGGCGTCACACCCTGGAGGTCGAGGTCGCCTTGGAAGAGGGCAGCAGCACCGTCTCGTTCGCCTACAACGCGAACGAGTTCGGGCCCGGATGTGACCTGGGCGGGGCTCCTCGCTAGGCGTTACACTCCGCGCCGCGAACGCTGCCGTTCCAAGGAGATTCCAATGTCCATTCGCAAGCTCGTCTTCCCCGCCCTGGCCACTGCCGTCCTGCTCCCCTTCGCCACCCTCCCCGGTTGTCCGATCCTCGACGACGACGACGACGACTCCACGGGTGACGACGACGACTCGTCCGGCGACGACGACGACTCGGCCGCGGGTGACGACGACGACGCCGCGCCCGACCCGCTGCCTCTCGACCTGCTCGAGCTGGAGATCTCCTGCACCGGCACCGCCGGCGCCCGCGCGCAGTCCTCCACTTGGGAGTTCTTCGCGGACTTCGAGGGGTGGTCGCACGCCCTGGACGTGATCGTCCTGTACATGTGGGACGAGTACACCTTCGAGGGCCGGCACTACATCGACGGCCCGTTCGAGATGAACAACTTCGACTTCTCCGATGAGGTCAGCCAGTGGGATCAGCACGACCTGACCGTCACGGGTTGGGACACCATCGAGGAGGCCGCGGCGGCGGACGCCGGCACGATCCTCGACTGCTTCGACGCGAACTCCAACCCGAACAGTCACAACGTGATGGTCTGCGGGTACGACGACCTCGACAAGGCCCAGGAGAACCCGCTGTGCTGGCTGTGCGGCAACGGCCTCGGTGGCGCCGACACGCAGGGCGGCACCGTCGGCGCGCCCTTCGAGACGGAGTGGAGCAACCCCGTGGTCCTCGGCGAGGCCGAGTGCACCCGGACCAACATCCTCGAGTAGCGCCCCCTACGGCACCTCGAGCCGGCACACGGCGGGCAGGTGATCGAAGTACGTCGCTTCGATCACCGGCTCGCTGGTGCCGAGCCCGGGGTGTACGCAGTCGCCCACGAACGCGTCCGACGCCACGTGGTCGATGTTGGTGAGCCCCCCGTACGTGGGGGTGGCCTCGATCCCCACGTCCGTGTGCACCACGAAGCCGCCGTCGGCGATGCCTTCGTTCCACCGCGCGGCCGACCCGTCGATCCCTGAGTAGCGCCCCGGGTCCGTGTTGAGGTCGCCCAGCACCAGGTTGGGGACCGCCGGGTTCGTGGCCGCGAAGGCCTGGTCGAACTGTGCCTCCCGGCAGCGCTGATCGTCCCCCGTGATGCCCGAGCTGCCGTGCACGTGCACGACGGACAGCTCGCCCCCGCCGACCAGGTCCACGATCACCGACGCCACCCGCGCGCCGCTGCCGCAGCCGTCCACCGCCTCCCCCGCCGCGCCGTCGAGGCACAGCTCCCCGGCGCAGCCTCGGATCGAGCCCCAGGCCGACCGGACGGCGACGCACTTGTCCGGCTTGCCCACGTGGCAGGCCACCGCGTATTCCGGTCCGAGCACCAGGTTCGCCACCGAAGGCGCGCCTCCGTCGACGTCCGCGGGCTCGCGTTCGCACAGGAAGTCGGCGTGGGCCTCGGGGGGGATGGCTCCGCACTCGCCGGTCCAGAACGCCTCCTGAAAGCCGACCACGTCGGGCTGAAGGTCGGCGAAGAAGGCGGCCGTCGCGTCCACGGCCGGCAGCCACGCGAGGCCGTCGCCGTAGTGCTCGTCCGAGGTGGCGGCGTGGGCGGACGTGTAGCCGTCGTCGGGCGGCGCGTCGTGGCCGAGGCCGTCGGTGGTGCCCGTGTTGAAGGTCACCGCGAGCATCGACCACTCGATGTCCGGCGCCTCCTCGGGGACGCAGCCGGCGAGCAGCAGGACCGCGGCGACGCGCTTCACGGGCGGCCGGCCTCACCCGCCCCGGGGGGCCGTCAGCTTCGCGACGAGCATCTTCAGCCCGGCCTGCCCCGCGTCCGACATCCAGCTGTCGAGGAAGTCGGACATGTACGCCTCCTCCTCGGCCTGGACGCGCCGCGCGATGCCGCCCGCCCGGAAGCCCTTGGTGACGGCGACGGCGTCCCCCGGCTTCCGCGCCAGCTCGGTGGCGAAGGCGAGGGCCCGGGCTTGGGGATCGTCGGCGAGCTCGTCGGCCCAGCCCGCGGCGAGGGCGGCCTGGGGGTCCACGAGGGTTCCCGTCATGCTGATGCGCCGCGCGAACTGCTGGGAGCTGCGCTCGGCCACGATCTGCTGCGTTCCGGCGGGGACGGCGATGCCCAGGTTCACCTCGCTGAGGCCCATGCGGATGCGGGAGCTCGTGCCCACGACGCGGAAGTCGAAGCCGTTGCACAGGATGAACCCGCCCGCGATGGCGGTCGAATGCACGGCCACGACGGTGGGGCAGGGGAGCGTGATGATGCGCATGAGGCTGCGCATGAAGGAGCCGAAGAAGGCGTTCAGCTCGTCGCGGCCGTAGGGGGCGATCCGCACGACGTCGAAGCCGCCGGAGAAGAGCTTGCCGGTGCCGCCGTCGAGGACGAACGCCCGGGGCGGGTTCGCCTCCAGGTGGTCGAGGGCCTTGGACAGGGCCTCGAGGACCTCCGGGGTCAGCGGGTTGCCGCCGCCCGACGCGAGGGAGAGCCGGGCGACGCCGTGCTCGGTGAGGGGGTGGATGGTCAAGATGCTCACGCCGGCGCTCCGATCCCCCGTGCGAGTGGGGGCGTGGAGGGTAACCTCACGCAGGAGGGAGGCGTCGCATGGGCGAGCGGGACGAAGGCGCGGGCGGGCTCGCGGACACTCTGGACCTGGGCACGCAGCTGCCGACGCAGCGGGCACCGGGGGAGCCGGGCGACGTCGCGCTCCCGGAGCGGCTCGGCCGGTTCGACGTGCGCGGGGAGCTGGGCCGGGGAGGCATGGGCGTCGTCCTGGAGGCGGAGGACCGCCGGCTGCGGCGGATCGTCGCGGTGAAGGTCGGTCGCGCCGGGGAGCAGGGCGCCTCCCGGTTCGCGGCGGAGGCGCAGATCACGAGCCAGCTGCAGCACCCCAACATCGTGCCCATCTACGACGTCGGGACCTCGGACGACGGCGGCCTCTTCTTCGTGATGAAGAAGGTAGAGGGTCGGTCGCTGCGGGACCTCCTCGACGACGTCGCGGCCCCCTGGTCGCTGCCCCGCCTCCTGGGGGTGTTCGTACAGATCTGCAACGCGGTCGCGTACGCCCACGAGCGCAGCGTGCTGCACCGGGATCTCAAGCCCGCGAACGTGATGCTCGGGCCCTTCGGCGAGGTGTACGTCATGGACTGGGGCCTCGCCCGTCCCCTCGGCTCGACCGAGGCCCACGAGGCGGTGGGGGTCGAGTCCGGCCTCCTGGGCGAGACGCAGGCCGGGACCGCGGTGGGCACCCCGGGGTACATGAGCCCGGAGCAGGCCCGCGGCGACCTGGCCCACATGGACGGCCGCAGCGACGTGTGGAGCCTCGGCGCGATCCTGTATGAGATGCTGACGGGGGTGGTCGCCTACCGCGGTCGCACCCCGCTGGAGATCCTCGTGCGGTCGTCGACCGGGCCCCCGTCCGACCCTCGGGAGGCCGCGGGGGGGCGCGCCGTCCCGGACGAGATCGCGGAGGTCTGCCTCCGCGCGCTGGCTTCCCACCGCGACGATCGGTTCCCGGGGGCGGACGACCTCGCGGCGGCGGTGCAGGGGTTCCTGGACGGGAGTCGTCGCCGGGAGGAGGCGCGGGCGCTGCTCGCGGGGGCCGAGGAGCTCTGGACCCGCCACCAGGCCCTCGACGAAGAAGGAGCCGCGCTGACGGCACGGGAGGACGCCCTGAAGGCGGCGCTGCCGAGCTGGGCTCCGCTGGCGCAGAAGGCCGACCTGTTCGCGACGCGTCGGGCGCTGGAGACGCTCGCGCCGCGCCGCGCAGCCGTCTTCGCGAAGGCGCTCGTGGAGGCGGACAAGGCCCTCTCGGTCGACCCCGGCAACGTCGCGGCGCGGGCGTTCCTGGCCCGCGCCTACTGGACGCGGTTTCTCGCCGCCGAGGCGCGGGGCGACGCGGCGGAGGTCCGCTTCCTCGAGGAGCGGGTCCGGGAGTACGACGACGGCCGATATGTCGGCGAGCTCCACGGTCGCGGCACACTCTCCCTGGACACGGTGGTGCCCGCGGAGGTGGAGCTGCGACGGCTCGAGCGCGACGGGCCCCTGCTCCGGCCCACCGAAGCGACGTCCCTGGGCAGCACCCCGCTGGATCGGGTCCCCCTCGCAGCCGGGTCCTGGCTGCTGACCCTCCGGGCGCCCGGTCGTCCGGTCGTTCGCTACCCCGTCCAGTTGGCGCGAGGCGACCACTGGGAGGCCGGTCGGATCGAGCTCCCCGACGCGGTCGAGTCCTTCGTGTACGTGCCCGCCGGGCCGTTTCGGCGGGGGGGCGACCCCGACGCCATGACGCCTCTGCCCGCGGGCCGTCCGTCGATCGCCGGGTTCCACATCAGGGAGTTCCCGGTGCGGATGCGGGAGTACTGCGAGTTCCTCACGGACCTGCACGCCTCGGATCCCGACGCGGCCTGGGAGCACGTGCCGCGGCAGGAGGTCGTGGGCGAACGGGACCAGGCGGGGCAGTACTTGGACCGCCCGGGGCCCGGCGGGGCGTATGCGGCTCCGGAGCGGGACCGCGAGGGGGATCGATGGGATCCGGATTGGCCCGTGATCGGCATCTCCTGGCACGACGCGAGCGCCTACGTGGCGTGGCGGTCCGCGCGGGACGGGGTGGCCTACGCGCTGCCCACCGAGGAGCAGTGGGAGAAGGCGGCGCGCGGGGTCGACGGCCGCGCGCATCCCTGGGGGGACGGCTTCGATCCGGCGCTCTGCAAGATGATCGCGAGCCGCGAGGGGCGCCCCAATCCGGAGCCCGTGGGCGCGTTCCCGACCGACGTGTCGGTGTACGGCGTTCGCGACATGGCGGGCGGGGTGCGGGAGTGGTGCGGGGACCCGACGTTTCACGGGGACCCCGAGCGACGCGCCGTCCGTGGCGGGTCCTGGGCGTCGGTGGCGCGGCACTGTCGCTGCGCCGACCGGAACGGGAACGCGCCGCACAACGTCCACATGATCAACGGCTTCCGCCTCGTCCTCCCCCTCGAGGCCGAGAGGGAGGACTGACGGGACCTACCGCAGGGCGGCGGCGACGGCGTCGTGGCGGTCTTCGACGTGGTCGAGGAGGCCGCCGCTGCCGTCCACGGAGTTCGCGAAGGCGGCGTCGTTAGGCAGGAAGGTGTAGGGCGCCTGCTCGCCGTCCGCGCCGGTGACGTAGGGGGCGATGAGGTCGTGGGCGGCCTGCATCCGGGCGGCGACGGTGTCCTCGGCGAACGCGCCCGCCGCGGCGTTGTCGAGCTCCTGGCGGTACTGCGCGGCGTACACGTGGTCGTCGAGCACGTTGCGGATGAGGGGCCAGCCGGAGCCGATCTCGTCGAGCAGCACGGAGTCGGCGTTGTTCCCCATGCCGCCGCCGCCGCTGCGGACCATCAGCGACTCGTTCAGGTCCCACGGGATCCAGGTGAAGCGGCCGTCGGTCGGGTCGGCGTAGATGTAGTAGTTGTGCGTCATCCAGCCGTACGTGTCCCAGTTGACCATCGACTGGTTGAGGGCGAGCCAGACCAGGAAGCGGTCGACGTCGAGCACCGACTCGAGGCCCCGGCGCCACGCGGCGGCGTCGCCCTGGTCGGCATTGATGGCGCCGATGAGGGCCTGGACGTCGCCCCACCGGGCCTCGTCCTCGTTCGTCTTCTTGATCATGTCGGCCTCGACGAACGTGCCGAGGGCCGCGCCGGTGCCGTCGGGCTTGTAGAGGTTGCCGCTGTCGTCGTCGAACTGGGTGTCCAGCATCTTGTTCGAGACGTCCTCGATCATCGTGTAGAGGCCGAAGTACGTCGGGCCCTCGCCGAAGTCGACGTAGACGCGGGCGAAGGAGCCTCGGGCCGCGGGCACGCCGCCGTCGCGGAAGATGTCGGCGGCGACCTTGTCCCGGATCAGCGAGTCGTCGTTGAACCCGTTGCTGAAGGTCATCTTCTTGAACCCCCAGAAGCGCTGGTCGTCGAGCTCGGGGTACATGTCCTCGTACTCGTCGAAGTCGAGGCGGAAGCTCAGCTTCTCGATGCCGCTGTTGTAGGCGCTGCGCAGGGAGCTGTTGCCCTTGTAGCGCATGGCGACCTGCCACCAGGTCAGGCCGTCGTACTCGACCGTGACGGGGACCCACATGGGCTCTTCGTCCACGTCCGCGCCGCCCCCGCCGCCGCCGGGGCCGCCTTGGCCCGACCCGCCGAGGGTGGCGTCCAGGTCGGTCATGGTGGCCGCGTAGTTGACCGCCGACACGGTGATGTCGATGCGGTGCACGGTCTCGGCGTCGAACAGGCGCGCGTAGTCGGCGTCCGCGCCCTTGCAGTGCGAGGCGACGGTCCAGCCGGTGGGTCGCTCCTGGTCGACCTCGCCGTCGTCGGCCTCGCCGCACGTCACGCCCTCGAGGCCCTCGTAGACGGGGTCCTCGAACACGGGCTCGACGGTCGGGACGTCGCCGTCGCAGCCGACGGCGGCCAAGGCCAGGGTGGAGAGGACGGCGGCGATTCGAGTGCGGTCGGTCATGGGCGGAGCTTCGGGCAGAGCCGCGTGAGGAACCACGGAGCGGATGTAAGGGAGTGTGAGCGGCTACCCTCGGCCCATGAGCGCGACCGACGTCACCATCCTCGCCCTCGACGGCTCCTCCGTGCCGCTGTCCTCGCTGTCCGCGGACAGGCCCACCGCCGTCGTGTGGCTCCGCCACTACGGGTGAATCTTCTGCCGCGAGCGGGCCGCTCGCTTTCAGGAGGAGCAGGAGACCTTGGACGCCGCGGGCGTGGGCCTCGCGTTCGTGGGCAACGGGAACGTCATGATGGCCAACGACTTCGTGGAGAAGTTCGGCATCAAGGCCCCGCTGTACACCGATCCGGGGCGCAAGTCCTACGCGGCGCTGGGCATGAAGCGGAAGTTCGGGCTCATGAAGTCCCTGGGCCGCGGCGCCCGCGCGTCGAAGAAGGGGTTCCGGCAGGGCAAGACGGCGGGCGACGTGTGGCAGCAGGGCGGCGTCGTGCTGTTCGCCAAGGGCGGCGAGGTCCTGTGGAGCCACATCGACGACGGGGCCGGGCACGCCTCCGACATCGAGGAGTTCAAGGCCGCGGTCGCCGCGATCGCCTAGAGCCGGCTGAAGAACGCCTCCTCTCGAACCTGGAGGGCTCGCCCCCCCGCGGCTCGCTTCGGCCGGGAGCGAGAAGAACCTCTCGGAATCGCCCGAAGCGACGCTCGCTTCGGCCCGGGACGAGAGGTTCTTCTCGTCCGTGCGGCGAGCGTGGTGAGGATCGACTGCGACGCACGTGCGTGAGACAACGTCCCATGCGCGGCAAGTCCCGACCCCAAATGGCGCTGTACAGCGTCCGCAGCGAGCGGATGGTCTGCGAACAGCTCGGCTACAGATGGCCGCAGAACTCCACCCACTCCTCGTTCACCGTCAGGTCCCCGTCCCGCTCGACGACCTCGCAGTCCGTGCGGCCGGGGTCGCGGTCGGGCGGTCGGTCCGTAGGTGTGTAGTCCGGGTAGTCCGGAGACCCGGCGGGGCAGCCGAGGAGCACCAGGGCGAGGAGGGCAGGTCGACTCACGTCCTCGAGATAGGCGGCTCAGTCGGCTTCGCCATCGAAGTACGACCGGGGCGCGAACGACGCCGTGCGCCCCAGGGCTCGCACGTGGACGCGGCCGGTGTCGGGGAAGATGCACACGTCGTCGGGGACGTCGGTGCCGACCACCAGGAGCACCGCCTCGGGCGCGTCGGGCGGGTTGAGGATGTGGTGGGCGACGCCGTCCGCGGGTCGCCAGCGCACCACGTCGCCGGGCTGGAGGCGGACCTCCTCGAGGGTGGCGTCCTCGAAGCGAGGGACGCGCTTGTCCACGGTGCCCCGGAGCTGCTGCAGCAGCGGCGTCCCCTCCAACACGTAGACGAGCTCCTCGTCCCCGGTGTGCGCGTGCAGGGGGCCGGTCCGGCCGCCGGGCGGGAGTCGGTCTCGGTTGAGGAAGACCGCGACGGCCCCGGCCTCCCGAGCCAGCGGCAGCCCGAAGCCGTCCCCGCCGAGGTCGCGCTCCACGAGCAGCGAGGGCGACGCCACCCACGACGGGCGGTCGTCGTCGGCCAAGGTCGTCACCCTGCGCCCCGACGCCCGCTCGGCCGCCTCCGCGAGGACCACGTCCGCCGCCGTGGCCCCGAAGATCCCCACCTTCTGCAGGGGGCGCAGCATCGTCTTCCCGCTGTCCGGGTACTGGCAGATCTCGCCCCAGCGGTCCTCCGAGACCGCGAGGAACCGCGCCGGCACGTCCCCGCGATTGAAGAACCCGTGCGCGATCCCCGTGTTCGACGGGTAGGCCACCAGCTCCCCGGGGTGCAGCGCGTACTCCACGTAGTCGTTCGCGCCGGGGTGCAGCTCGCGCACCACCAGCTCGCCGGCGAGCACCAGGAAGTGCTCCTCCTCGAAGCGGTGGGAGTGGAGCGGACAGGAGCGCGTCCCCGGAGGGACCTCCACGATCCCGGCCCCCAGCAGGGCCTTCTCGCCGGGCACCAGCGGCGTCCGGGTGGCCGCGAACGGAGGCGGCAGAGGCCAGGGCTTGGGGGCGTCGAGATCCGCCGTGCGGAGGACGTTGCGCGGCAGCTCCGTCATCGACCGATGACGACCCGCGGTTCGCAGTCGAAGGGCTCGAGGTACTCGAACGTGCAGGCCTCGAAGTCCCAGAGGATCGCGGCCATCGCTTCGGCCAGGACGGCCAGCTCGTCCGGGGCGCGCCCGTACTCGTACTCGGTGCGAAGGCTCACGGGGCCGAGGTCGAACTGGAAGTAGGAGCCCCCGCCGTCGGCGCAGTCCGGGCAGCCGTACGTCTCCTCGAGATCGCCTATCGGGGTCGCGTCCATCGCCTCTTCGAGCAGGTCGTCGCCGCGGTCGTTGAGGGCGGGCGCTTCGGCCAGCCCATAGGTCTCCCCGTCCCACCCGGTGATGGCGTAGGTCACCGGCCCGTCGGCCGCGAAGGTCATGTCCCCGAGGCACCCGCCGCCGCACTCGCCGAACCACCACCCCCAGGCCATGCCGGGCGGATCCGTCGACACCGCGTCGTCGTCGTCCGTCACGTCGTCGTCGTCCGTCGCGTCGTCGTCGTCGAGCAGGTCGTCGTCGTCGTCCGGCGGGTTGCCCAGGTCGGGAGGACAGCCCGCGAAGATCAGGATCGCGAGCGCGAGAGACGGGAACAGGCGGCTCATGGCCGCCGATCATGCCTCACGAACGGGCGGTCCACTGCGGGAGTCGATCGGTGCGCGTCTCCAGGAACCGAGCGAGGCGGTGGAAGTCGCTGCCGGGCTCGATGACGCGGACCTGCGTGAGCATCGTCACCGGGTCGATCAGCTCCCCGAACGGCACGTACTCCAGGTCGAGCTGCCCCGACGCGGACACCATGTGCCCGTCGAGGCCCTCCTCGACGAGGGCGCGGTAGGCCCCCACGCCCAGCTGGCAGCCGAGCATGACGTCGAACGCGTGGGGCGCGGCGCAGCGCGACTCGTACCCCAACTGCATGGGCTTGACCTTGCGATCGACGCCCCTCCGCAGCCGATACCGGTCGGCCACGACCGCCGCGACGATCTTGCCCAGGTCGAGCTTCCCCAGAGAGATGTGGCCGTGCTCGTCCCGCCCCACGCCGCGCAGGAACGCCTCGGGCAGGTGCTCGGCGAGGCCTTCGGCGAGGACGACCAGCCCGTAGTGCTTCCCGTCCCGCTCCTCGCGCACGAGCATCAGGTCCACGACGCGGTCGGCCAGCTTGTCGAGGTCGAGGCGACGGACCTTGCGGTTGTCCTCCGCGTACTCGGACGTCAGCGACTCGTCGAGGTCCTCGACCGCGACCACCAGGTTGGCCTCGCCCGCGATCGCGACGCCGTAGGAGAGCCAGCCCGCCTTGCGACCCATCGTCTCCACGACGAACCAGGTGCGCGTGGCGATCGCGTCCGCCCGCAGGTTGAGGAGCTCCTTGCCCATGACGTCCACGGCCGTGAAGAAGCCGAACGTGAAGTCGATCCCGCGGTAGTCGTTGTCGATCGTCTTGGGCAGGTGCACCACCCGCACGCGCGGCGCCTCCGCGGGCAGGCGCCGCTGGTACTCGTACAGGAAGTTGGCCGTCTTCAGCGTGTCGTCCCCGCCGATGCTGATCAGCGCGTCGATCTCGAGGTCGACCAGGGCGGCGTGGACCCGGCGAAGGCGCTCGATCTTGGTGGGGTCGTCCAGGTCCTTCGCGCGCTCGATGCCCTTGCCGGGGTTGGCGCGCGCGGTGCCGATGACGATGCCGCGGCGGTTGCGCAGCGAGGCGACGTCGCGCTCCGTGAACACGCGGTAGTGGGTGTCGTCGACCAGGCGGTGCGTGAGCGGGTGGTACTCCTGCAGGTCCTCGTATCCGTGGAAGAAGCCCACGACCTCGCGCCCCTCGTCGATGAACGAGATGGCGGCCGCGGAGATGACGGCGTTGGCGGCGGGGGCGGGCCCGCCCGAGAAGATGATCCCCACCCGGCGGATGGGGTGCTGGTCTGCGTTCGTCGTCTTCATGAGCCGGTTCTAGCATCGCCGGACCGACTAGTAACTCTATTCAGAGTTACGAGTCCGATTTTCTGCAATCCGGGGGCGCGATCGGCGTACCTCCTCCACACTCGGAGACACCATGCAGAACACCGCCCGCACCTCCTGGATCCTCTGGCTGCTGCTCACTGCGTTCGCCTGGTTCCACGCGGCGGCCGGGCTCGAGGGCATGCCCCCCTACCTGGCGACCCACTTCGACGGCGGCGGCACCCCCAACGGGTGGATGAGCCCGTCGACCTTCGCGTGGTTCATGGCGGGGATGTGGGCGATCATGACGCTCTCCTTCTGGGCCCCGCGGTTCGCCCTCCGACGCATCTCCGCGAAGTGGTTCAACCTCCCCAACAAGGAGTACTGGCTCGCGCCCGAGCGTCGGGCGGAGTCCGTGGAGCGCATCGGGACGTGGCTCGAGGCGTACGGGTTCGCCACCCTGTTGGGCCTCGTGGCCCTGAACGAGCTCCTCTTCCAGGTGAACCGCGCGATGGACCCCGTGCTCCCGAGCACCTTCGGGATCGGCTTCTTCGGCTACATCGGTGGATCGCTCCTGTGGGGGATCGCCTTCGTCCGCGCCTTCCGCGTCCCTGCGCAGGAGCTGCGGCGGGCCCGCTGACCCCCATCCGGTGGGGGTTCGTCACAACTTCGTGACGGCCCCGCCGGATCACCGCTCCGCAACATCCGCGCAGCAGTCACGGCGGGCTGCGTGAGAGCCTGCGAAGAGGTGGTGGAGGGGGTAGGCGCCGACCGAATTGCATGCGACATACCTATCGCTCGCCGCGACGGCCCCCCGCCGATCGGCCCGAGCGTTGGAGTCGAATCATCATGTCGCGTACTCGTTTCTTCCTGTCCGCCGGTCTCGCCCTCGCCCTCGTGGGCTGCGAGCAGACCATCTCCACGCCCACCGAAGTCCCCGACGACGACGACACCCTCGCGGACGACGACGACGACGACGCCATGGACGACGACGACGCCGGTCCCGAGGTCGTGGACGACGACGACGACGCGGTGGGCGACGACGACGACGCGGTGGGCGACGACGACGACGACACGGGCTCGTGCGCGGCCGTCGCGCCGCTGATCTGCGGGAACTCGGTGGACGGCGACACGAACTCCGCGCAGGCCACCCGCGCCATCGACGCCTACAGCTGCAGCTCGTGGGACGAGTCGGGCCCGGAGCTCATCTACAGCTTCTACGCGGGCCAGGACGTGGAGCTGACCGTCGGCTTCGGCGCGATCCAGGACGGCGTGGACCTCGACATCTGGATCCTCGAGGACGACCCCACGCTCGGCTGCGCCGGCGAGGCCTGCGTCGGCTACGGCGACACCTCCGCGACCGTCGCGGCCCAGCAGGGTGATCAGCTCTACGTGGTCGTCGACGGTTACGCCGGCGCCGCGGGCACCTTCACCCTCGACGTCGTGTGCGACACGGGTCTGAACCCCGGAGACGACGACGACGACGACGACGTGGGCGACGACGACGACGCGGCGGGCGACGACGACGACGTGGGCCCGATCCAGGGCGTCGGCGACATCATCATCACCGAGATCATGAACAACCCCGCGGGCGCCGACGAGACGGTCCAGATGGAGTGGTTCGAGGTCAAGAACACGACGGCCGCCGCCATCAACCTCGCGGGCTGGACGATCTCCGACAACGGCGCCGACTGGCACGTCATCAGCGGCGCGCTCGTGGGCCCGGGCGGCTACCTGGTCCTCGGCCAGAGCACGGACACGACGCTGAACGGCGGCGCGGTCGTCAACTACAGCTACGGCGCGGACATGGTCCTCGCGAACGGCGACGACGAGATCATCCTCACGGACCCCTCGGGCGTGGTGGTGGACGAGGTCGCGTACGACGACGACCTCGGCTGGCCCGACGTCGCCAACATGGCCAAGAGCCTGGACGTCGCCGCCCTCACCGGCACCCTCAACGACGACCCGCTCAACTGGTGCGACACCCCCGCCGCCAGCTACGGCGCGGGCGGCAGCGGCACGCCGTTCGGCGCGAACCCGAGCTGCTCGGCGACCCCCGCGGTGGACAACGACAACGACGGCTTCACCGTCCCCGCCGACTGCGACGACAACGACGCGGCCGTCTTCCCCGGCGCCGTCGAGGTGCTCAACGGCATCGACGACGACTGCGACGGGCAGGTCGACGAGGGCCTGACCGGCGGCGGCAACCTGAACTGCGCGCAGCCCGAGACCGAGCCCAACGACGCGTGGACGTCCGCCGACTCGATGGTCCCCAACAGCGTCGCCTGCGGCGCCATGGACACGCCCGGCGACGTCGACGTCTTCAGCTTCACGGCCGCGGCCTGGGAGCAGATCACCATCGACATCAACGCGGTGAGCAACGGCAGCAACCTCGACAGCTTCATCCAGCTGCTCGACGACGGAGGCAACCTCATCGCCGACAACGACGACCAGGCCGCGGGCAACCTCGACTCGTACCTGCAGGTCACGGTCGCGGCCGCGGGCACCTACCACGTGACCGTCACGGACCTCTCCGGGGGCGGCGGCGTGAACTACGGCTACGACGTCATCGTGTCGATGGCGCCCGGCTGCAACGCGGTGGAGCTCGAGCCCAACGACACCCAGGCGCTGGCCGACTACACGACCGTCGGCGGCCTGGCCTGCGGCTCGATCACCAGCTCGCTGATCTTCAGCGACTACGACTACTTCGAGTTCACCGCGCTCGCGGGGCAGACCATCGACTTCGACGTAGCGGCCCTGTCCATCGGCTCCACCCTCGCCGCGCAGCTCGAGCTGTACGACGCGGCGGGCACGGAGCTGGCGTCGGACAACGACAACAACCCGCTGTTCGACCCGTCGATCACCTACACGTTCGCGACCACCGGGACCTACTCGATCCGCATCACCAACGACCTCTACCTGGTGAACGACTCGGGCCCGTACGTCATCGACATCCAGTAACGGGCATGCTCCGTCGGTGCCCCTCCGCATCGACGATCGCGCCCGCCGCGCCCGGTTGGTGGCTCGCCACCGGCTGAACCGAGCCGCGGAGGACGTCCTCCAGGGAGTGCGGTCGGTCACGGCCATGCACTCCAGCGATCCGCTGACCCCGTATCTGGGCCTCTGGGCCCGGGTGCGGGGTTTCGCGTTCTCGGACCTCGCGCGCGCGCTGGGCGACGCCCGCTCCGTGTGCCGGATGCACGCCATGCGGCGCACGCTGTTCGTCGTGCCCGCCGACGAGGTCGGCATCTTCGAAGCGGGAGCGACCCGGCCCATCGCCGCGAAGGAGCGGCGACGAGTCGAGGGCTGGGCCCCGGGGGTCGATCTCCGGGCGCTCGAGGCGGCCGTGGTCGACGCGCTCGGCGACGGGGAGCGGAGCACGAAGGAGCTCTTCGCCGCCGTCCCGGAGCTCACGCAGCGGGTGGAGGTCGGGACCGGCAAGTGGTCCTCCACGGTCCCGCTCGGTTCGAGGCTGCTGTACGTGATGGCCATGGACGGGGCGATCGTGCGGGCCGGGGCCGACGGGACCTGGCGGTCGAGCCGGTACCGGTGGGCGGCGCGCGAGGGGTGGTTCGGGGCGCGTCCGGACGGCCCCGATCCCGCGACGGCGCGGGCCGAGGTGCTGCGGCGCTACCTGGCGAACCACGGCCCGGCGACGACCAAGGACCTGCGCTGGTGGACCGGTTGGACCGCGCGCGACGTGAAGGTCGCGCTCGCCGCCCTGGACGCCGAGCAGGTGGACGTGGGGGTCGTCGTGCGGCTCCTGGAAGACGTCGGGACCGAGGCCCGCGCGGCCGTAGACGGCGAGGCGGAGCGGCTCACGGCGATCCTCGACGGGGCGGCCCCGGTCCCGCGGTTCCGCACCCCCCTGGAGAAGGAGCTGGCGCCGTAGGTCAGGACGGGAAGGGGAGGTGGGCGAGCGTGTGCGGCAGCGGCACGGCGATCCAGCCCTCGCGCACGGCGGCCTCGCGCTCCTGGTCGGGCGGCGGGTGGGTCCTCCCCAGCGCCGCCGCCCGCGCGACCAGCGCCGCGACGAGCGCGTCGAGCAGGTCGGCGTCGTCCAGGCACTCGTCGGGCACCTCCAGCCACGGCGCCGCCTCGCGCAGCGCGCCCACGATCTCGGCCCGCGTCGCCGCGCCCTGCTTGCGCTTGTAGTTGCTCGACACGCCGGTCCACACGCCCAGGGCGGCCGCCGGGTAGGCCTCGAAGACGCGGGGATCCGTCGCCCGGTCGAGCACCCCGAGGCGACCGAGGAGGCCTGCGCAGCGCAGGGCGGGCATCGCGATCCGGTCCGTGGACACGCTCAGCGGCGGTCGCCCCGTGAACCCCTCGGCCCACACCCACAGGTCCGTCCGCCGCAGGCGGAGGCTGCGTCGCAGATCGGGGTCCTCCCAGTTCGGGGCCACGGGGCGGCCGGCGTGGTGGGCGGTCACGAAGTCCACGAACGTCGCGGGCCAGCCGAAGGGGGCGTCGATGCCGATCGCGTCGGCGGTGCCCGCGAGGTCGAGCAGGGCGTCGTCGTACAGGTTGCGCTCCAGGAACTCGACGGTCGCCCGGCCCTCGCGCCACAGGAGCAGGCAGGCCGCGGTCTCCCGAGGCCGGGACGCCAGATCGATGCCGAGGCTCCGCATGCGTCGAGAATGCCTACGATGTCGGCGTGATGCGTGGGTTGCTCGCCTCGGTGTTCCTCCTCCCGGCCCCGGCGTGGGCGGTGACGATGACCTTGGTGGCGGAGGAGTCGCCCTACCCGGGCGTCGTGCACCGGCAGTACCGCACCGCGAGCCCGGCGACGGACACCTGGGTCACGCTCGTGGACCTGTGCGAAGGCCGCGTCGAGGTCACCGCGACCCGTCCCACGACGTCGCGCGAGAGCACGGGGTCTTGGGCGTCCGGCGTGGGCGTGCAGGTCGCCACCAACGGGGACTTCTATCGGACGTCGCCGGTGCTGCGCGTCTACGGCGACGCGGCGGGGGGCGGCGTCCAGTGGCCCCTGGAGCAGACCGGCGCGGACCCGCAGTACGCCTTCGAGTGGTTCTACGAGCGCTACGGCTGGATCGCCTTCGGGCCGGACTGGGTGGAGTTCACGCACACCGGCTGGGTCAAGGACCACGCCGCCGACTTCGGGGGCCTCGCCGAAGGCTGGAGGAACGACACCCCGCGGCCGCCGCTGCCTGCGGGGACCCTCGCGCTGGTGAGCGGGTTCCCCGAGCTGATCGTCGAGGGCAGCCCGATCACCTGCCCGTCGGCCATCGACTCGAGCTGCTTCCCCGATCGGAGCGACATGCGCGACCGGCACCCGCGCACCGCGATGGGGCTCACCGAGGACCGGGGGACGTTCCTCCTCGTCGCCGTGGACGGCCGCACGGGCTCGTCGTCGGGCATGTACGGGCTCGAGCTGGTGGACGTGCTCGACCAGCTGGGCGCGTGGACGGCCTTCAACCTCGACGGCGGCGGCAGCAGCCAGATGTGGCTGGAGGACCGCGGATACGCCAACAACCACAGCGGCAACAACGGCGGCGGCACCCGGGCCGTGACCAACCACTGGGGCGTCTTCGCGGGGGTCGCCGGGGGTCGACCGGAGCGGCCCGCGCACTGCGCGACGAGGCCTCCGTGCGCCGTCCTTCCTCCGGAGGGCGGCGTCCTGGACGACGCGGGCCCCTGTTTCCGGCGCTTCGGCCCGGACGAATACTGGCGGGAGGAGTCGTCGGGGTGGGACGGGCACCTCTTGTGGACCAACGCCTTCCAGTCCGCGCACCCGAGCAACTGGGCGTGGTGGCAGATCGATCTCGAGGACGCCGGGGAGTACCTGGTGGAGGTGTACGTCGAGCCCGAGTTCGCGGCGTACGAGGACGCTACCTACACCGTCCAATCGACCGACGTCGCCGACGTGGTCGTCGATCTGGGCGCCGCAGACGGGTGGACGTCGCTCGGTGAGTTCGACTTCGACGCGGGCGGCGGCCAGTGGATCTCGATCCGCGACGACGCCGCGGGCTCCGTCCCCTCGAAACAGCACATCCCCGCCGACGCGGTCCGCCTCACCCGGCTCGATCTCCCGGACCCCGGCGACGACGACGACGCCGTGGACGACGACGACGCCGTGGACGACGACGACGCCGCGGACGACGACGACGCCGGCGAGGGCGGGCCGCCCGTGGCGGGCGAGCGGGTCGGGGTTCGGCCCGACGACGAGGGCTGCTCCTGCGACCGGACGCCTGTCTGGACGGCCCTCCCGCTCCTGCTCCCCTGGTTCGCCCGTCGTCGCAGATCATTTGGATTGTGACACTTCATAATTCTAGATGAAACGTATCGATTGAGAATCGAATTGGCGTCGCCCATGCTGAGGACACCAACCACGGAGTTCCTCATGCGTCCCTCTCCCTTCCTCTTCGCTCTCGCCCTCGCCTCCGCCGGCTGCCCCGGTACGGACGCCCCCGACGTGTCGGACGACCCGATCGCCGGAGGCGCCGAGCTCGGCGTCTGCGCGGGCGGCGACCTCGTGACCGTCGCGACCGTCGAGAACCGGCACGGCGAGGTCCGCGCTGCCCACGTGGGCGCGTCCGGCATGGTCGGCATCGCCTCCGAGGACCAGACCCTGAAGTTCTGGGACGCGCAGACCGGCGAGCTCGCCGGGGCCGTCGAGGGCTTCATGTACATGCCCGCCTTCGACGTGGGGTCGGACCTGACCGCCATCGCGCTGGACTCCACCGGCGCCCTCGCGGCGAGCGGGGAGAGCAGCGGCCGCGCCGCCGTGTGGCGGGTGGAGAACTCCCAGCTCGTGCAGGAGTTCGCGCCGTCCGAGGAGGGGGTCTCGATCACGTCGGTCGGATTCGCGCCCAGCGGTGCGCAGGTCGTCACCTCCACCAACGAGTACGGCGGGGGGGTGGCGATCCGCGACGTCGACTCGGGGACCGAGATCCCGGCCGGTCCGGGCAACCTCTGGGAGGCCGCCCACGTCGTCTACTCGCCCGACGGGGGGTCCGTCGCGGTGACGGGCCACATCTACGGCTCGCCCTCCGTGGACATCATCTCGTCCGCCTTCCCCACCGCGTCTCTGGGCGTCTGGGAGGGTCTCGACCTGCAGATCGAGCACGGCCGCATCGGCGCCCGCGCGGCCGCCTGGACGCCCGACGGAGCCCGCGTGGTGGTCGTCGGGGACCGCTTCGCCGCGGTGGTCGAGGTCGAGGGACGCTCTTCGGCCGTCATCGAGCAGCCCCTCGCCCTGGCGCTGTTCGACGAGCACGACCCCGTGGACGTCGCCGTGGATCCCACCGGGAGCTGGATCGTGACCGTCGGCGCCGAGGGCGACCTGCGCTTCTTCTCCGCCGAGGATCTGAGCGAGATGGGCGCCCTGTCGCTCGGTGAGCCCGTCGCGATCGGGCTGGCCGCCGACGCCTCGCGGATCGCCGCCGTGCATCGCGACGGCGTGGTCGAGCTCCTGGGCTGCGCCGAGTAGACCTCGGGAAGTCGGGGGGCAGCGGGGCCGCCCCCCGCGATAGGCTGCGTGCCATGAAGATCGCCGCCTTGGTCCTCGCAGCCTCCCTGATCCCCGCCTCGGCCGCCGCGGAGGAGTGCTTCAAGCGCACGACGGTGGAGGTCGTGCCCTACAGCCCCGCCGCCTTCGAGCCCTCGTCCGACGGCTCCACGTGGCGGCTGGTGGAGAAGAACCCGAGCGGCGCGGTGCTCCTGCACGGCCACCAGAGCGCCACCGTCGAGCGCTCGGAGTATCGCGCCCAGCTCGCCTGGTCCGCGCCCCCGCAGGTCTGGTGCACCGACGGGCCGGTCGACCTCAAGACCACCTTCTCGGGCGACCACGGCGGCGTCATCTACGAGTCCTACCCCGTGGCGTCGGTCGTGCCGGTGGAGGATCCCGTCCCCCCCGTCCCGCTCTCGGGCACGCCCGGCCGCGACTCCTTCTTCCACCACGGATCGGACGGCCCCGCGACCATGAACGGCGCCATCCGCGTGGTGCCTCGCGCGAGCGGCAAGCTGTGGTGGGTGCGAGCTCGGGTGGGCATGGGCAACGGCCAGTGGGTGGCGGTTCAGTGGCACTACGAGCCGGTGACCGACGCGAGCGGGTCCAGCGCGCCGAGCCCGCCGCCCGCCTTGGGGGGCGGGGGCGTGGTCGGGGGCGTGGTCGGAGGCGTCGCGCCGTTGGACGACGACGACCGGGACGACGATCGCGACGACGATCGCGACGACGGCGACGGCGACGGCGACGACGGCGACGACGACAAGGACAAGGACAAGGACAAGCGGACGTACATGGGCGACGTGAACGCCGGCTGGTTCCACGTGGGCGGCGGGTTCGGGTTCGCGCTGGACCCGTTCGGCGAGCTGTTCCTGCCCGGAGGCCGGTTCACCCTCGGCCTCGGCGCCTACACGTTCATGCTCTACGGCGGCGGCGGGTTCGACGTCGACTTCCAGCGCGACATCCCCATCCGCTTCCTCGGCCAGGGCTACGTGGGGATCGCGATCCCGATCCCGGTGTTCCACCCGATGTTCGGCTTCAAGATCGCGGGCGGGCCGGCCATGGTCCTGAACGCCGACGTCGCGCTCCCCCAGCCGACGGTCTCCGTGGGCGGCCAGGCCGGCTTCATCGTGCGCAAGTTCGACGGCGGCCCCGGCTTCCGCTTCATGGTCGAGCCCGCGTACGTCGAGACCGGCTTCCAACTCCCCGGTGAGGGCGAGGGCGGCTTCGAGATCTGGTTCACGTTCGCCGCCGTCATGTAGCCGAGGGAACTACCCGTACCGGCCCTCGATGTAGTCGGCGGTGCGGGTGTCCTGCGGACTCACGAACATGCTCGCCGTGCGCGTGTGCTCGATGATCTCGCCCATGAGCATGAAGACGCACTCTTCGGAGGCGCGCCGTGCCTGCGCCATGTTGTGGGTGACGATGAGGATCGAGTAGCGCTCCTTGAGCTTCCACAGCAGATCCTCGACGGCGGCGGTGCCGCGGGGGTCGAGCGCCGAGCACGGCTCGTCCATGAGGAGGAGCGACGGCGAAGTGGGCAGCAGCCGCGCGATGCAGAGCTTCTGCTGCTCCTCGAGGCTCAGCGACAGGGCGCTGCCCCCGAGGTCGTCCTTGAGTCGATCCCAGAGCAGCACCTGCTCCAGCGCGTCCTGGACGATCTGGTCCTTGTCCGCTTCGGACATGTCGTCGTGGGCCGCCTCGTGGAGGCGGTGGCCGAAGAGGACGTTGTCGCGGATCGACAGGGGCAGCGGGTTCGGTCGCTGGAAGACCATGCCCACCTGCCGCCGCAGCTGAGGGAGCGACACCGAGTCCGCCGTCACGTCCTGGCCGTGGATCTCGATGCGGCCCTTCGTGTGGACGTAGCCGAGCCGCTCGACGATGCGGTTCATGCTCCGCAGGAGGGTCGACTTGCCGCACCCCGAGGGGCCGATCATGGCCGTGACGGTCTTCTCCCGGACCTCGAGGTCCACGTCGAACAACGCCTGGAAGGTGCCGTACCACAAGGAGAATCCGCGGGTCCGAATCGCAAGGTCAGTCATGAGAACGTCCCGATCGGGCCGCAAGCGCATCAAGCGCGCGCAGCGGAGCGCAGCGAAGCGGAGTTCGGAGGATGTAGAGCGGGGCCCCCGGCGAGAAACGGTCGACCGAAGGGAGCGCCGTTTGTCGAGAGGGGTGCATCACCCGAACCGGCCGGCGATGTAGTGGCGGGTGCGCTCGTCCTTCGCTCCGCCGGCGAACAGGTCGGCCGTGTCCCCGACCTCCACGAGCTCGCCCTGCAGGATGAACGCGGTGCGATCCGCGAGGCGCCGGGCCTGCTGCACGAGGTTCGTCACGAGGACGATCGTGAGCTCGTCCTTGAGCCCACGGAGCACGTCCTCGATGCGCATGGTCGTGACCGGGTCCACGGCGATGCTGAACTCGTCCAACAGCAGGACGTCGGGGTCCTGAGACAGCGCGCGGGCGATCGTGAGCCGCTGCTGCTGCCCCCCCGAGAGACGCGAGCCGAGGCTGTCGAGCCGGTCCTTCACTTCGTCCCACAGCGCCGCGCGCGTCAGGCACTGCTGCACGATCTTGTCGAGCTCGCCGCGCTTCTTTATGCCGCGCAGCTTCGGGGACATGGCCACGTTCTCGTAGATCGACAGCGGCAGCCCCACCGGGAGCGGGAACACCACCCCCACGCGCCGCCGCAGCGCGTAGACGTTGCGCCACTCGCGCACGTCCTTGCCCGCCAACTCGATGGAGCCGGTCACCTCCATGCCCGGGGTGAAGTCGTTCATGCGGTTGATGGCTCGGATGAGCGAGGTCTTGCCGCCCCCCGCAGGCCCGATGATCCCGAAGATCTCGTTCTCGCGGACGTCGAACGACACGCCGCTCAGGACCGACTCCCCGGAGTAGGAGATCCCGACGTCGCGGACTCGGAGGGGCACGTCGGCTACCACTTGCGTCGCCCTCGCAGCCACACGCGCAGGGCCACCGACGCGCTGTTCATCACGAGCACCATCGCCACCAGGACCAGCGCCACGCCGTAGGGGAGCGCGTCCGGGACCCCGGGCACCTGCGTCGAGATGACGAACAGGTGCAGGGACATCGCCATCGTCTGGTCGTAGACCGACTCCGGCAGGAACGGCAGGAAGAACGCTGCTCCAGTAAACATGATCGGCGCGGTCTCTCCGGCGGTCCGCGACACCTCGAGGATGACCCCCGTGAGGATGCCGCTGACCGCGTTGGGCAGGACGACCTTGCGCACCGTCTGCCAGCGCGTCGCGCCCAGCGCCCAGCACGCCTCGCGGTACTCCTGAGGCACCGCCTGCAGAGACTCGCGGGTCGACACGATGACGACCGGGAGGGTCATGACGGCCAGGGTCAGCGACGCCGCGAGGATCGACGTGCCGAAGCCGAAGAAGAGGACGAACGCCCCGACCCCGAACAGGGCGTGGACGATGGAGGGGACGCCCGCGAGGTTGATGATCGCGAGGTTGATCGCGCGCGTGACGGTGTTGTCCGGCGCGTACTCCGACAGGTAGAGCGCCGCCGCGACCCCCACCGGCACGGACGCGATGAGCGCGACGACGACGATCCACACGGTGCCGATCAGCGCCGGGAAGATCCCCCCCGCGGTCATGCCGTTCGTGGGCTCGCTGAACAGGAACTCCAGGGACAGGACCGGCCCGCCCTCGACCACGAGCACCGCGAGGATGATCAGGACGGGGAGGATCAGGAGGAGCGTCATGGCGAGCAGGCTGCGCTCGACGAGCCGCTCCCGCTTCGTGGCGGCGAGGTCTCGTTCGGTGGCTTCGAACATCTACTTCAGCCCCCGCCGCACGAAGCGGTCCGCCAGGAGGTTGATCACGAACGTCACGACGAACAGGAGGATCCCGAGGGTGAACAGCGCCTGGTAGTGGTCGCTGCCCCGGGCCGTCTCGCCCAGCTCGGCCGCGATGGTCGCCGTGAGGGCGCGCACCGAGTCGAACGGCGACGTCGGCAGGTTCACCGAGTGTCCCGACGCCATCAGGACCGCCATGGTCTCGCCGAAGCCGCGGCCCACGCCCAGCAGGATCGCGGCGATCATCCCGCTCTTGCTCGCGGGGAGGATGACGCGGCGGATCGTCTGCCACTTGGTCGCGCCCAGCGCCTCCGAGGCCTCGCGGTAGGTGTCGGGTACCGCCTTCAGCGCGTCCTCGGCGAGCGTCGTCATGATCGGCGCGGCCATGAGCCCGAGGATGATCCCGGCATTCAGGACGTTGAGGCCCACCGGCACGTTGAACACCTTGATGATCAGCGGGTTCATGATCGACAGGCCGATGAAGCCCCACACGACGGACGGGATCGCGGCCAGCAGCTCCACGAGGACCTTGAGGGCCTCACGGGTGCGGCCGGTGGCGAACTCCGCGATGTAGATCGCCGCTCCGACCGAGAAGGGGACGGCGGTGAGCACCGCCAGGCCGGTGACGCTCGCGGTGCCCACGATCAGGGCGAGCGCGCCGTAGCTGGGCTTGTAGTCGGAGGTCGGGGTCCACTTCGGGGAGCCGAAGAACTCGCCGAACTCGAACGGCCCCAGGGCGAAGCCGAAGCCCTCCTTCGTGATGAACACGAAGATCCCGAAGATGAAGACGATCGCGGAGATGCCGCCCAGGAAGACGAGGCCGGCGACGGCCTTGTCGACCCACCAGGACGGTGTCCTCCGGTCGATGTCGGTCTCGGGAGCCGCAGACATCAGTTGGCTCCGGTCCCCCGGAGGATGTCCATGAGGTCGCTGATCTGCGAGGTGATCTCCCGGAACTTGTCGCGGAGCTCGCCCTCCCCCAGATCCCAACGGAGGAAGATGGTCTCGAACGGGATCGGCCCCAGGGCCTTCTCGGCGCCGTCCTCGAACGTGACGATCACGTGATAGCGGCGGAGGTTGGGCATCTCCTCGCTGAGGTGCCGCGGGACCGCGCCGCCCAGGTCGAGGCCCACGCCGGCGGCCAGCCGGAACATGTCGGAGTTCAGGGCTTCGGCCGGCTCCCAGCCCGCGCTCGCGTACTCGCCGCTGTCCGGGAAGGCCTTGCGGGCGTACGCCTCGGCGAGCTGCGTGAGGTTCGAGTTGCCGCGGCCTACGAACAGGACCTTGCTCACCCGCGGCTGCTTCATCTCGCCGGTGGCCACGAACACCGTCTCCTCGCAGATGTTTCGCGCCTGGGCGGCCACACGCGCGATGTTCTTGAAGACGTCGAGCAGCGCGAACAAGTCCTTGAGCGGCGCCTCGTGCTTGTGGGCGAGCAGCTCGCGGAACATCCGCCGGAAGAGGGCGTCGACCTCTCGCTGGCGGCGCATCAGCGTCCGGGCTGCGTCGGCGCTGCTCGAGCTCCAGGCCACCAGGGCCTCGTCGAGCATCTTGTTGGCCATGTTGCCCATGAGCTTGCAGTCCGCCGCCAGCGCGTCCGGCAGCGGCTCGAGCAGCTGCACGGCCTCCCGGGCGATGTTCACGGCGTAGTCGCCGATGCGCTCGAGGGCGATGTCCAGGCGCAGGACGGAGGAGACGAAGCGCAGGTGGCCCGCGGCGGGGAAGTGCTTCGCGACGAACTCGTGGCACAGCACGTCGATCGCGCGGGTCTCCCGGTTGACCTGGCGGTCGGCCAAGCACACGTCGTAGCACCGCGCCTTGTCGGCGGTGAGCAACCCGTTGACGGCTTCCCGGGAGCCCTGGAGCACCATCTGCCCGACCACGTCCACGCGGTGGCGGATCGTGTCCAGGTCGGCCTGCAGCCTCGCTTCGTAGATCGTCACGCGACTACTCGCAGGTGACCGGCTTGGCGGGCGCGTAGCCCTTCTTCGTGATGATGCACTGGCCGGCATCGGACAGGATCCAGTCGAGGTAGTCCTTGACCGCTCCCTCCGGTGCGCCCGCCGAGTACATGAGCAGGGGCCGCGCGATGGGGTAGGAGCCGTCGATCGCGGTCTCGGCGCTGGGCGCGACGCAGGCCCCCGCGTCGTCGCTCTTCACGCAGGGCATCTTCACGTGCTCGTTGGCGTACGCGAGGCCCGAGTAGCCGATGGCGCAGGGCGTGTTGTGCACCAGGTCCACGACGTCCTTGCTGCCGTGCATGTCGCGGCTGCCCAGCTTGTAGTCGCGCTTCTTGCCGAGCACGGCCTTCTTGAAGTAGGCGTAGGTGCCGGAGTTGTTCTGGCGGCTGACGCGGACGATCTCGTCGCTGTCGCAGCCCGGCATGGTGATCCCGAGCTGGGACCACTTGTCGGTGGTGCCGTTCTCGCCGTAGATGTCGGCCAGCTGCTGGACGGTGAGCTCGGAGATGGGGTTGTCCGTGTGCAGGAACACTGCGAGCGCGTCGTAGCCGACCGTGTGCTCGACCGGCTCGATGCCGTTGGCGGCGGCCGCCTCCTTCTCCTTGTCCTTCATGGCGCGGCTGGCGTTCGCGAGGTCGACGGTCCCGTTGATCATCGACGAGATGCCGGTGCCGGAGCCGCCGCCCGTGACCGCGACGGCCACGTTCGGGTTCACGTCGCGGTAGTTCTCTGCCCAGGCCTGGGCGACGTTCACGAGCGTGTCCGAGCCCTTGTTCTGGAGGACCACGCGCTTGGCCTTGCCGCCGTCGGCGTCGCCGGAGGCGGATCGGTCGGGGCGTCCGCAGGCGACGGCGAGGCCGCAGGCCGCGAGGATGAGGGTCGTTCGGGAGAGGGTCATGAGCAGTTCCTTGTGGGGGCCGCAAGCGCCCGCGATTTGTCGAGAGGGGTGCACTAGAAGTCGAGCTGGAACTGGGTGCGGACCTGGACGGCGGTCTCGGCGCCGCCTCCCGTCTCGCTGAGGATGGCGCCGGCGTCGGTCGCCCACTTCACGTTGTCGCCGAAGAGGTAGACGTTCACGCCGCCGAGGAGCTCGGTGGTGTCGTTGTCCTCGCCGGGGGGGAGGAGGCGCGCGAACCGGAAGACCGGCTGGACCTTGCCCTTGATCGTGTACCCGACGGACGCGTGCACCCCGATGTTGCTGAGCGCGAGGTCGCTGAGCTCCTCGCCGTCCTGGTCGGCGCGGATGTACACGGCGCCGTTGTGGGCGAAACCCTTCGCCTTGACCGACCAGTCGACGTTGCCGCCCATGGAGGCGTCGTCGTCGTCGTCCGCGTCGAAGTTGATCCACACGCCGCCGCCGAAGCCCACGCCGGGCTCGGACGTCTTGTGGTCGGACTCGCTGTAGCCGTCGTGGCCGGGGGAGTGGGCGCCGAAGCGGGCGTTGAAGAGCGGGTTCGGCAGGTCCGGGACGTTGCTGAACTTGCCCGAGTCGATCGTGCCCTCGCCGGTGAGCGGCTCCACGGTCACGTCGCCCGAGAGGCTCCCGGAGTCGCCCGTGCCGTTCCAGATGCCCACGGAGTACTCGACGGGGGCCTTCTTGTAGTCGCTCATGAGCATGATGCCCACGTCGCGGTCGAGGCCGAACGCCTTGTTCGTGATGCTGCGGTCGACCAGCTGCTGCTTGCTGCTCGAGGCCAGCCCCTGACGGGAGTTCGGGACCTTGAACTGACCGAGGCGGACGATCGCCATGGGGTGGGCCTTGATGTCGATGTAGGCGTCCTTGAGGTTGACGCCGCCCTTCCCGAAGTCGATCTGGAACTTGTACTCGAGGGACTCGTCGAACGCGTGGCCGCTGAACTTGAAGCGGACGCGGGGGAGGCTGAACGCCGCCTCGTGCTCGTCGCCGCCGGCCTCGTACGTGAACCGGAACTGGGCGCGTCCCCCGAGCTTGATGCCGAACTTCCCGTCCGGGGACGTGATGAAGAAGCCCTTCTTGAAGCCGACCTTCGGAGGCGGCAGGGGCGCCGCCTTCGCCTCGGGGGCGGGCTCCTCGGGGACGGGCTCCTCGGGGGCGGGCTCCTCGGGGGCGGGCTCCTCGGCCGAGGCAGGCAACGCGATCAGCAGTGAGGCGAGGACCGAGATGAGCGAGTGGGTGCGTTTCATGGCGGGGACCTTGAGCCCCGTATGTGTCATCTCTGTGACGCGGAGGGGACGTTTTGGTCGCTACCATCCCCGGCATGTCCCGCAGCACCGTCCCCAGCGTCCTCCTCATCGCGCTGATCTGCGTCGCGTCCGGCTGCGCGACGATCCCCACCGCGCGGCCGTTGGAGCCGGGGCAGCACGAGGTGGGAGTCTCCCTCGGCGGCCCGGTCCTGAACCTCGGCGGCGGGGTCGTGATCCCGGTGCCGAACATCGTGCTGCAGGGTCGCCACGGCCTCGCCGCCCCCCTGAATCGCCCGCTCGATCTGACCTACGGCCTCAACGTCATCGCGATGCCGTTCGGGATCCTCCAAGGGCACGTGGGCGTGTCGTGGCTGCTGATCCACCAGGCGGGGCCCGCGCCCGCGCTCTCCATCTCGGACAAGCAGTACTTCGCCACCAACGCGATCGGGCTCGGGAACAAGCCCCACGCCGAGGTCGAGGGCTGGGGCGTGAACCACCTCGAGCTCGACTTCTCGTGGAAGGTGAAGCGACAGATCATCTACGCCGGGATCAGCCAGTACTTCGACTTCGGCAACCCGAAGCTGACGCTCACGCCGTCGATCGGGGTCGTGCTCGACACGTCGCCGAAGACCGACGGCGGGTTGATGTTCCACTTCGACTTCCGCTGGTACGCCCTCAGCCAGACCGATCGGTACGACGCGGTGAAGTGGTTCCCGCGCCGTCAGGGCGCCTTCGGCTTCGGGGGCGGCATGTCGTTCGTCTTCCCGGGTGGACCGAAGCCGCAGGTCGTGGCCTCGGAGGACCCGTCGTGAGGACCCTCCTGCCTCTGCTGATCGTGGCGACGTCCGTCGGTTGTCTCGACCTCGACGGCTTCGTCTACAACCCCGTCCACTGCTCCACCGTGGGCCCCGACACCTGCGAGGACAGCGGTCGGCCGACCTGGGACCAGGCCTGCGTGCCCTGCGAGGAGGAGTACGACTGGGCCCGGGACTACGACTGGATCGCGGGCACGCTGGACGACGGCACCCCCGACGTCCGGCCGGTCGCCACCGCGGTCGAGCGCAGCACGATCACGACCGAGGACGGCGAGGCCGAGCTCGACGTGTACGTCCTCCCCAGCCACGGCGAGGACCCCCTGCTGGCCGACGTCACCGTGCTCTACAACCACGGCAACTACCTCGGCATCGAGCACTACGCCCCCCGCGTGCGGTTCCTCCACGAGGCCGGCTACCGCGTGGTGGTGTGGGACTACCGGGGGTTCGGCAAGAGCACCGAGGGCGCGCCGAACACCGACCAGTTCCTGGCCGACGCCCACACCTTCCTGGACTACGCGGAGGGAGACCTCGGCGTCGATCTGAGCCGCGCCGTCGTGTACGCCAACTCGCTGGGCGGCATCCCCGCTATCGAGATGTCCCTCGACGAGCGGCCGTGCGCGGTGATGCTCGAGGCCGCGTTCACGTCCATGTCCGCGATCAGCCGCGCGAACTCCACGACGTCCTTCGGCGAGTCGATGTTCTCGCAGAACCGCTTCGACAACATCGAGAAGATCGCCGACTACGCGGGCCCGCTCATGGTCTTGGCCGCGGACGAGGACAACTTCTTCCCGCTCGAGGACCAGCAGGCGCTCTTCGACAACGCCCCCGGGCCCAAGGAGATGTGGATCGCCGAGGGCGCGAAGCACGGCATCGCCAACGGCGGGGTGCCCGAGGTGGGGCTCACCCCGTACTTCGCCGCCATGCGCTCCTTCCTGCAGAACACCGCCCCGGCCTGCGTCGACGTCGTCCGCTGAGGGCCCCGCTGGTCCCCCTCGTCCTCTAGGCTCCGACCATGCACCGCCTCCTCCTCGGCCTCCTCCTCCTGCCCGGCTGCGTCGGGACCGTCTCGGTGGACGGCGACGCCGACTCCTTCGGGGCCGCCTCGTCCGGCTCGCTCCTGCAGGTCGATCTCGACGACGAGCACCTCGAGCTCTTCATGGTGTCGAGCAGGCCCGGCTTCTGCTCGAACGTCCAGGACGCCTACCCGGCGGCCATGGACGCGGTGGACCGGTGGGGCCTCGCGATCTTCGACGACGCCGCCTGCAACACGCTCTGGGCGGACCTCGAGGAGGCCTGGGACTCCATGTTCCGCAACGGGGCGAACTACCTCGTCGTCAACCACGCCGAGGACCTGGGGGGCTTCGACCCGCCGGACACGGGCACCCACGAGGTCGGCGACGGCGAGTGGGGGGTGACGCTCCACTACTTCGACGACAACCCGTACACCGTCCTCTCCGAGGGCGACGCGGGCTGCGACGTGGGCGCGGAGGGAGACCTCGCGACGGTCTTCGCGGCCGACAGCGGCACCCTGGAGGTCGCCGGGTCCGACGACGACGGGTGGCGCCTGGAGCTGGACGCGGCCCTCGAGGACGAGGGCGGCGACGACGCGGGCGACGCCGTGGGCAGCTTCGCGATGACGCCGTGCGAGGTCGAGCTGGTGGGGACCACCGCGGTCGAGTGGTTCACCGGGGGCGCGGCGACTCCCTGGCTCCTGGACTGACGTGCCCCGATTCACGCCACGGGATGCCCTTGGAGGGGCCCGCCGAGTTCCGCACGATCCTCGAAGACTGGCTGAACGGAGTCTCGGCATGAGCCGCGTGACCATCACCCCCACGCTCCTCCTCGCGGCGTCCCTCTTCTTCTTCGCGGGGGCCTGTCCCGTCCCCGATCCCGTGGACGACGACGACACGGCCGACGACGACGACTCGGGCGACGACGACGACTCCGCGTCGGGCGACGACGACGACGCCGGCGACGGCGACTGCCCCCTTGTGGACATCGAGGGCGAGACCGAGGACGTGCCGTGCGACTGGGAGGCGGGCGGGGGCGACGTGTGGCAGGTCGTGGTGCCCCAGGGTTCGCGCGTGGACATGACGGTGGATACGGTGGCCGCGGACACGACCTTCGACCCCCGCTTCGTGGTCCTGGACGCCATCGGCGGGTACGTCACCACCGGCGACGACGAGTGCACCTGCGCCTTCGTGCCCACCGGCGACTACGGCTGCCCCACCGCCGACCACACCGCCCTGGACTTCACCGAGGCGCTGACGATCCACGTCGGGGCGTTCGTCGCCGAGGGCTGCGACGGGCGCGAGGCCGGGGAGTACGTCCTCCGGGTGGCCGTGGACGGCGCGCCGGTGGAGGTCCGCCTCATCCGCGACGACGAGCCGAACTACTACAACGAGCGCGGGGAGTAGCGCGCCGACGTCGTCCTTGATTATCTACCGATCGGTCGGTATGTAGCTGCCCATGCGCAGCAACCACCTCCGTGTCCCCGTCCCCATCGTCGTCCTCACCGCGGTCCTCGCGACGTCCTCGGGCTGCGAGCACCAGTGCGAACGCCTGGAGGGGGCGATGGGGCCCCAGGAGGGGTCCGGCGAGTCGGTCGAGGTGGCCGTCGGGCCCATGACATGGGTCCGCCACACCGTGGACGCGGCGGCGTGCGGCCCCGCCTTCGTGACCGTCGCGGACGTCGACGGGGACGCGCGCCCCGACCTCGCGGTCTCCCGGTACGGCAAGGGGGCGGGGGTCCCCGACGGCGAGGTGGTCGTCTATCGCGCCGACGACGGCCTGGGCGGAGGGTGGTCCCGCGAGGCGGTGCTCGCCGAGAGCGACGAGCTGGTCTTCCCCGCCGAGACCGCGTTCCACGACGTCGACGGCGACGGCGACCAGGACGCCGTGGTGACCGTGGGCTGGTTCATCTGCGGCGTCGTGCCCGGGACCGAGCCCTGCGGCGGCCTCGTGTGGTTCGAGCAGACCGCGGACGGCTGGGTGCGACACGACCTCGTGGAGCCCACGGGCGAGGCCTTCTTCCACGCCCCCCTGCTCACCGATCTCGACGGCGACGGCGTCCAGGACCTGGTGACCGTCTCCGAGACCTACGGCGGCGACCTGGGCGCGGGCGTCGCCACCACGCAGTGGTTCGGGGGGACCGGCGACGGGCAGGCGTTCGCGACCCCCGCCCACGTGGTCGGCGAGGGCCTGGGGACGATCCCGAACCTCTTCGACATCGACGGCGACGGCGACATGGACGTGTACGGCGCGCAGTTCTTCATGGACGGGGCCTCCTTCGGCTGGTTCGAACAGGTCGCCGCCCCCGCGGGGGACGCGGGCACCTGGTCCTTCCACGCGATCGACGACGCCGTGGGCGGCTCCATCGACATCACCATGGTCCCGGACCTGTTCGGTGACGGCCTGCTCCGCGCGGTCGCGACCAACCACACGAACACCGCCGAGGACGAGGCGGCCCCCGGGTCCGCCGTGTTCGTCTACACCCCCGGCGAGGACGTCACCGCCCCGTGGTCGCGGGCGAAGATCTCGAGCGGGATCGTCTCCGGGGCGGGCACCGGGGCCTTCGCGCCGGGCGTCCTGGGCGCGGGCGACGCGGACGCGGACGGCGACGTGGACGTGCTGGTGTCCGGGGACGGCGACCCGCGCGTCTTCCTCTTCGAGCAGACCGAGGCGGGCTCGTTCGCTCAGCACGCCGTCGAGGAGGAGTTCGGCCAGGCCGGCGGCATGCAGATCGTGGACCTCGACGGCGACGGCGACGGCGAGCTGATCGTCGTCGGATACGAGGCGGACGCGGTCTACGTGTACGAGAGGCAGTAGTCTCCCGGGCGTGAAGCGCGTCCGCCTCCTCTCGCTCGTCTTCATCGTGCTCGGGGCCGCGCTGCTCATCGCCGGCCTCCTGCGCGACGACCCGGCCCCCCCCGCCCCCGAGGCCCCGGCGGAGGCCGCGCCGCGCACCACCCGCACCGCGCTGGACCCGAGCACCGGCTTCGTCACGGCGGAGCCCTCCGAGGCGACCCCGGCCGTCGCCCCCGCGGAGCCGATCACGGGCGCGCGCGCCATCGCCCGGCCGGAGGTGCCCCCCGAGTGGCAAGACCCGGGCCCCGTCCCCTGCGACGCCGACCGCGAGTGCGAAGACGGCCGCTGCCTCCGAGGCGCCTGCTTCTCGAGCCCCCGCGAGTGCGACGAGGACGTCGACTGCGGCGACGGCAACCGCTGCGCCGGCGGCGTCTGCATCCCGCGGCCCCGGGAGTGCGTCGAGCGGGACGACTGCGGCCCCGCCAAGGCGTGCCTGCTCGGGCTCTGCTTCCCGGATCCGCACGGGCCCTGCGAGGTCGACTTCGACTGCCCCGAGCCCGGTCGGTGCGTCCTCGGGGTGTGCCGGACCGGCGACCGCGACTGCCGGCTGGACGTCCACTGCGAGGGGCGCGAGCCCGCCGGGCGCTGCATCTGGGGCCGCTGCGGCAGCTCCCCGCGCGACTGCTCCGAGGACGACGACTGCGGCCGCGACAGCCGCTGCGAGTTCGGCCGCTGCAAAGAGGGCGGCCGGGAGTGCTGGGAGGACCCGGACTGCGACCACGGCCGCTGCGTCGCGGGCCTGTGCAAGGCCCACGAGCGGAACTGCCTGAAGCACGGCGACTGCCCGGACGGCACCGGCTGCCACGACGGCCGCTGCAGCGTGTTCGTGAAGACCGAGCACGCCTGCGAGGCGACGGAGGACTGCCGCGGGGGGCGCTTCTGCCACGAGGGCATCTGCGCGTCCTTCGTCGAGTGCCTCGAAGACGCCCACTGCCGCGACGGCGGCCCCTGCCGCGAAGGCACCTGCCAGTAGGTATGCTCCCGCGCGTGTCGGCTCGCCTCCTGATCGCGCTGCTGCTCGCCATCGTCGGGGTCGGCTGCCCGGCCGACCCGGGGGAGCCCACGCCCGCCCTCGACGACGACGACGCGGTGGACGACGACGACGCCGTGGACGACGACGACGCGACGGACGACGACGACGCCGCGCCGGTCCTGTTCGACTGCCCGTACCCCGAGGTCGAGGACCCGGTCGCCACCCCCGACGACTGCGACGCCGACGGGGTCCCCGACGTCGACCAGCTGGCGGCGGGCGAGGCCTTCGACTGCGACGCGAACGGCGTCCTCGACGAGTGCGAGACGATCGACGACGCATGCGTCGCCTACGGGGCGCGTGAGTTCGTGGAGTACGACGCGGGCAACCTCCCGATCGTCATCAGCGCCCCCCACGGCGGGCTCCTGGAGCCGTCGGACATCCCGGATCGGGCGGCCGCCACCGGGGCCCGCGACACCAACACGATCCAGCTCGCGCGGGCGTTCGACGCGGCGCTGTTCGAGCGCACGGGGCGCCACGCCCACCTGATCATCTGCCAGCTCCACCGCGACAAGATCGACTGCAACCGATCGTTGGACGTCGCCCAGGACGGACACCCCGAGACCGAGGCGGCGTGGTTCGAGTACCACGCGTTCATCGACGCCGCGAAGCGCGCGGCCGTGGCCCAGTTCGGCCGGGCGCTGTACATCGATCTGCACGGCCTCGCGGCGGGCCGCGACAAGAACGAGATCGGCTACTTGCTCTACAAGGCCCAGCTCTACGAGTCGGACGCGCGGCTGGAGCACCCCGCCTACGCGCGCCGGGCGAGCATCCGCACCGTGGCGGAGGAGGGCGGCGACCTCGTGGAGCTGCTGCGGGGCGTGACGTCCCTGGGCGCGGGGCTGCAGGCCGCCGGGTTCGAGGCGGTGCCGAGCCCGGCGCACCCCGATCCCGGCTACGACGACGAGGGGAACCAGGGCAACTACTTCAACGGCGGATACAACACGTCCCGCCACGGCTCGCGCGACGGCGGCGCGGTGGACGGCCTGCAGATCGAGACCGTCTGGGGCGGCGTGCGCGACTCGGCGAGCTCGCGCGAGGCGTTCGGCGCGGCCCTCGCGGACGCCGCGCTGGCCTGGGTGCCCGCGCACCTCGACGTGGACCCGCTCGCGGACGACCTCCTGCGGGTCGGGCCCGCGCAGGGGTGGGCCTCGGAGCGCGGCGGCCTCGCGACGGTGCCCGTGCGCCGGAGCGGCCGGTTGGAGGCCGCGACGGTCGAGCTCGCATGGACCGGAGACGTCGCCGATCCCCCGACGTCGGTCTCCTTCGCGACCGGAGAGGCCGAGGTGCTCGTGGAGGTCGGGACCCCCGCGGACGGGGCGGCGGAGGGGCCCGAGGAGGCGACGGTGCGGGTCGTGCCCGGGCCCGGCTACAACGTCGACCCCGAGGCCTCATCGGCCGTCGTGCGGGTCGTCGACGCGGAAGCCCCCGGGTTCTGGCCCGCGCCTCCGTTCGACCTGCTCGTCGAGGGGACCGAGGTGCTCTGGCCGGTCGACCGCGACACCTGTGGGCTGGAGGCGTCCGTGGCGCTGGCGTTCGCGGGGGACGATCTGGACGTGGCCGCCGAAGCGGGGTTCTCCGCGGCCCGGGGGGACTCGTTCGCCGCGATCGCGGCGGTGGAGGACGGGCGGGTCGAGGCCGCCGAGATCCACGAGGTGACGCTGACGCTGGGGACGCAGACGGAGACCCTCTCCTTTCGCGTCGTGGACGCGGACCCCGACCTGCTCGTGTCCATCGACGGTCGCCTCGACGGCGACGCCGTCCTGTCCTCCGCTCCGACGCGGCTCCAGGGCGACGTGCTGCCCAGCGTCGATGAGGGCCCGCAGTCGCTCGAAGGAGGCCCCGGCGGCACCTACCTGAGCTTCGACGCCGTCGACGACGTCGTCGTCGTGGACGACCCTCCCCTGGGGGGCGCGTTCACCGTCGCGTTCGCCTTCCGCGCGCCCGTCGGCCCCGGCGACGGCTTCAGCTACATGGTCGGCCACGGCAACATCAACAGCGCCCACCACCTGAACGTCTACCTCCGCACCGCGGGCGGCCTCCGCACCTCGCTGCGCGGCGCGGGGGATCCCTCGGACTTCGACGCGCTGGACGCGGGCGACGACCTCCGCGACGGGGCCTGGCACCACTACGCCGTGGTCGTCGAGCCCGCCACGCCCGCCGCCACCGTGTACCTGGACGGCGCCGAGGCAAGGGCCGCCCCGCGCGGCGGCCCCTCCTTCGACCCCGGCTTCCCCCTGTACCTGGGCAGCCGCTGGGACCTGCACCCCGACCGTCACTTCGGCGGCGACCTGGACGAGGTCCGGGTCTACGCCCGAGCCCTCACCGCCGCCGAGATCTCCGATCTCGCCGCCCCCTTCGTCCCCTGATTGGAGCCCCGATGATCCGCTTCGTCCTCGCCGCCGCCCTGCTGCTGCTGCCCGCCTCCGCCTCCGCGAACGACCTCGGTCTCCCCGATCTCGTCCCCGATCTGGAGCTGCCGACCGAGCGCGCCAACGTAAAGGACGTGCAGCGCAAGACCGCGCAGAAGATGAACCCGCCGCTCAAGGTCCTCCCCCTCGCCGCGGGCTTGCCGATGGCCATCGCGGGCATGTCGATCGCGAACACGGCGCCGCTCGCGTTCGCCGACGGCATGACCGGGATCTCGCCGACCATGGCGTCGGCCGGGCTCAGCCTCATGGGCGCGTCCCTGGGCACCAACATCCTGTTCAACGGCCTCGCCCGCACCGCCCGCCTCTTCGGCGGAGGCGAGTGGCAGAAGGACATCGGGTTCTTCGCCGGCGGCATCGGCGCCGCGTCCGCCGGCCTCGCGCTGATCTCGATCGGGACCAGCCACTCGCTGCCGTTCCCGGACGGCTCGCGCCTCATCGAGAACCCCGGACCCGTGGCGGGGATCCTCGTGGGCGGCTCGGTCGCCTGGACCGTCGGCAGCCTCTTCCTCATCGTCGACGCCTTCAAGACGGCCATGGACAACGACGCGCTGCTCGCCGCCGCGCCCCCGCGCTCCGGCCCGACCTTCGCGGGCGTGTGGGTCGGCCCGTCCGTCGGTCGAGACGGGGCCGACGGAGCCTCCGGCGGCGTGGCGTTCGTCTGGTAAGGCTCGACCCCGACGACGCGCGCCGTCGCCTCGTCCACCACCTGGGCCTGGACGGCTCCTGGCAGCTCGAGGGGGAGGCCGGGACCGTCGAGGCGCTGTCTCGTCTCCGCATGATCCAGCTGGATCCGCTCGACCCCCTCGGGACGAACGCGGATCTCGTCGCCATGGCGCGGGTGGACGGCGTCGACCGAGGCGACGTCCATCGATTCCTCGCGGGGGGGCGGTCCTTCGAGCACTTCGCCAAGCAGCGCTGCCTGCTGCCCGCCGACGCGTTCCCCGCCTACCGGGACAAGCCGGGGCTGGAGACGTGGTGGACCACGAGGAGCCGCCTCGAGCGCCTCCCGGCGGGGCTCTTGGACGAGGTGGAGGCCGAGGTCGCCGAGCGCGGGCCCATCCGCCTGTCCGCCATCAAGGATCGAGGGAAGGTGAAGGCCCTCGCCTACGGGGCCTGGAAGGGCACGGGGAAGGCCGTGACCATGGCCCTCGAGGTGCTCTGGGCGTCCTGCCGAGTCGTCGTCGTCGGCCGGGCGGCGCGCGGCGAGCGGGTGTACGACGTCCCCGAGCGGACCCTCGCCGAGGTCGCGGGGGGCCCGGCGCCGGACTGGGCCCCGTGGGCCATGCGGGAGCGGGTCCGGGCGGCGGGGCTGTTCCCGATGGTGAGCGGCCCCTGGTGGTGGGCGCTGCGGCCCCATCGGAAGGACGGGACCATCGACGCGCTCGCCGACGGGGGGGCCTTGGTCCGAGTCCACGTGGGCGACGGCCGTCGCGTACACCTCGCCGACGCCCGACTCCTGGAGTCCACGCCCCCCGAGCCCGACGACCGCATCCGCATCCTCGGGCCCCTGGACCCCGTGCTCTGGGACCGCGACCTGGTGGAGGTCGTCTTCGGCTTCGAGTACCGGTGGGAGGTCTACAAGCCCGCCGCGCAGCGACGGTGGGGCTGGTACGTGTGCCCGCTGCTGCGGGGTGGGCGGCTGATCGGGCGGGTCGACGCCAAGGTCGTGCGGGACGAGGACGCCATCGTGGTGCGCAAGGTGTGGTGGGAGCCGGGCGGGCGAGATGAGCGGGCGCTTCGCCGCGCCCTCGACGATCACGCGCGGAGGTGCGGCGTCTCCAGGAGCGTCTTCACGTCGAGGTGAGCCCGCAGGTGGTCCGCGAGGGCGTCGTACTGCGACTGGCGCCACGCGTCGTGGGACTGCGTGGGCGTCTCCAGGTTCGCGTCGGGGCGGATGGACCGCAGGTAGGTGCGAGTGGCCCCCGGGGCGTCGAACAGTCCGTGCAGGTACGTCCCCGCGATGCGCCCGTCGGGGCTCACGGCGCCGTCGGGCCGACCGTCGATCGACAGGAGCGGGCGGAGGTCCGCGGTGGGCTCGGTGACGCCCATGTGGATCTCGTATCCCTCCACCGGGTGGTCCCCCCAGCGGCCCGTCGCTCGGGTCGTCCTCTTTCGGGCCGCCATCGTCGTGCGCACGGGCAGCAGGCCGAGGCCGTCGCAGCCCCCCGGGGCGCCCTCCACGCCGTGGGGGTCGTCGATCCGCTCCCCGAGCATCTGGTAGCCGCCGCAGATCCCGAGCAGGCGCCCGCCGCCGTCGACGTGCGCGGCGAGCCGCTCCCGCCAGCCGAGCCGCTCCAGCCACGCGAGGTCGCCGCGGGTGTTCTTCGTGCCCGGCAACACCACCACGTCGTAGGGCCCGAGGTCCCGGGGCTCCGCCAGGTAGTGCACCCGCGCGCCGTGCCGCTCCAGGGCCTCGAAGTCGGTGAAGTTCGCGATGTGCGGGAGCCGGAGCACGCCGACGTGGAGGCGCTCCGGATCCCGAGGCGGGGGGCCGTCGACCACCGCGTCGGCCTGCAGCCCGTCCTCCGACTCGATGCGGATGGCCCGCGTCCAGGGCACCACCCCCAGCACCGGCAGCCCCGTGCGCCGCTCGAGCCACCCCCGACCGTCCTTGAACAGGCTCGCGTCCCCCCGGAAGCGGTTGATGATCACACCCTTCACGAGGCGCCGGTCGGCCTCGGGCATGCACTCCAGGGTCCCCACGACCTGGGCGAAGACCCCGCCCCGGTGGATGTCCGCGACGAGGATCACGGCCGCGTCGGCGTGGTGGGCGACCGGCATGTTCACCAGGTCGCGGTCCCGGAGGTTCACCTCGGCGCAGGACCCGGCCCCCTCGGCGACCACGAGGTCGTACGTCGTCCGGAGGCGGTCGAGGGCCTCCAGGACCACCGCCCGCCGCGCCTCCATCCCGCCCGAGAAGTAGGCCTTGGCGGCCATGTCGCCCACGACGCGGCCGAGCAGGACCACCTGGGCCCCGACGTCCGTGTTCGGCTTCAGCAGCAGCGGGTTCATGTCCACGTGCGGCGCCAGGCGACACGCCTCGGCCTGGACGATCTGCGCGCGGCCCATCTCCCCGCCCTCGGGGGTCACGCCGGCGTTGTTGGACATGTTCTGCGCCTTGTACGGCGCCACGTTCACCCCGGCCTGCAGGAACAGGCGACAGATGCCGGTGGTGATCCAGCTCTTACCGACGTCGCTCCCGGTGCCGAAGACGCAGAGGAGCGGTGCGAGGTTGCTCAGCGGCGGCGACGAATGCCGAGCGCGCCGAGCAGCGCGAAGAGGACCGAGCCCCCGCCGGCGCCGCCCGCGGCCGCGGAGCAGGACGCCCCGCCGAACGCGCTGGTGGCTTCGGCGTCGAAGCTGTTGCCCGACGGAGCGGCTTCGCCGGCCTCGATGTCCGCCTCGATGCCCGTCAGGTCGAGCTCACCCGGCATGGGCCACTCGTCGCTGTGGTCGGGGATCTCGCTGTCGAGGAGCTCGTCGGCGAGCTGGAACGCCTGCCCGTGGCCGACGTTCTCGGCGACCATCTCGAGGTTGCGGTCGAGCACGACGTACATCGGGATCCCGAAGGAGCCGGAGACGAACCCGCGGACGATGTCCTGGTCGTCGTCTTCGAGCACCGGGAACTCGAGCCCGTAGGTCTCGGCCCACTGGTCCTTGCTCCCGTCCGTCAGCAGCTCCATGAGCATGAAGCCGTTGTCGCGTCGGTCGTTCCACTCATCGTTGGCAGTCCGCGCCGCGGACTGACACGAGCCTCACCAATCTGCGCCGACGCCGATGACGACGACGTTCCCGTAGAACTCGTGCAGCGAGATCTCCTCGTTGTACTGATCGACCCGCACGAAGTCCAAGAGGATCTCGCCCACGTCCGTGCCCTCGCCTTCGAGGTCGCCGGGGCGCGCGTGGCGGGGGTACTCACCGGCGCGAGGGAAGTCCATCTCGTCGTCGGGGTCGAAGTAGTTGAGGTACTCCTCGCTGTCGGAGAAGCCGTCCCCGTCCGTGTCGTCGGACTCGGGGTCGGTGCCGATGGCGGCCTCGAACTGATCGTCGAGCTCGTCGCCGTCGGTGTCGAGGGAGCCGCCCGAGGGGGGCGCGCACGCGACCAGGGCCGCCGCGGCGGCGACCCCGACCAGCGGGCGAAGACTGGAACTGGAGAGAATGCTCATGCGCGTGATTGTGCCCGCTACGTGCGCGTTACGCACGCATTACCGAGGACTTACCCGAGAACGCCCGGGGCGGCGCCATCCTCGATGTGCGCCCCACGGAGATACCCATGAAGTTCCTCGCCCCCCTGATCGCCCTCGCCGTCGGCCTCATCGCCGCCCCCACTCCCGCCCACGCCGACGACGAACCGGCCGAAGAGGCCGTGGACGCCTCCGAGACCGCGGATGTCGACGAGTCTCGGGTCCGCTACCAGCGGGTCACGGAGATCGAGGGCGACGGGCTGAACCTCACCGGGACGATCAAGGGACCGGACGGCTCGATCGTCTCTCTGCGGCGGTCCGCGCAGTTCCGGCCCCTCGTGAAGTTGCGGGAGCACTTCAACCCCGAGATGGCGGGTTCGGTGAACTCCATCCGCTGAGCCGACGCGAAGCGCCTCGGATCTGGATATTCTGCGGGCCGAGGAGGCCCGGGATGCCCAAGGTCAGCGTCTATCGGGGGCGCAACTTGCTGTTCGAGCACTGGATCGAGGCGGACGAGGTCGTCCTCGGTCGCGGTCAGGACGTCGACATCCCCCTCGATACGCAGATGGCTTCCCGTCGGCACTGCCGGATCGTGCGAAAGCAGAACGCCTGGATGCTCGAGGAGCTCGGCGCCAAGAACGGGCTCTTCGTCAACGGCCGGTACTGCAACGTGAAGCGCCTCGCGCACAACGATCGCATCGAGGTCGCGGACCTCATGATCGTCTTCCATCGACCCAAGTCCGAGGCCCGCCGCGAAGCGGGCGTCCGACGGGGGGACGCCAACGCGCAGTTCCGGCTCTCCCAGAAGGAGATCGAGCAGGCGGTCGTCGGAAACTCGGGACCCGTCAAGCGCAACGCGTTCTCCGGGATGGACAACAACGCCCTCACCCAGGGTGTGACCCCCGAGCAGCTCGCCGAGCTCAAGGCCCAGATGGAGGCGAAGCGCGAGGCGCACCTCGAGTACACCGCCTCCAACGGCCGCCGGCTCCGCCTCGTCCTCAACAAGAAGCGCTACGTGCTCGGCTTCGACGACGACTGCGACATCAACCTCGGCAAGCGCGTCTGGCCGTGGGGCAAGCACGCCGTGGAGGTGGTGCAGCTGCCGAACGGCGGGTACCAGGCCAGGCGCCTCAGCCGGTGGGTCGCGGTGAAGATCGGCGATGAGCGCCTCGGGGACGACCACACGCTCGCGGACAAGCAGGTCCTGTCGATCGCGGGGTTCCGCGTGCGCTACCTGGGGCGCAGCAAGCTCGCCGGGCCGCAGCCCGGGGACCGCGGCAAGAAGAAGCCCGCTAAGAAGTCCGCGAACCTCGCGACGCTCGGGCCCGGAAGCCGAGGACCGCGAAGGCGCTGAGCAGCAGCAGGCTCGCGCCGCCCTGGGCCCGGACGACCTCCGCCGAGCAGCCCTCGCACCCCGTCCCCCCGTCGTCGTCGTCGTCCGCCGCGTCGTCGTCGTCGCCCGCCGAGTCGTCGTCGTCGTCGTCGCCCACCGGGCCGCAGTCGGGGTCGGGCTCCGGGCACGCGTCGCAGGTCCCGTCGCCGTACCACTCGTTCACCTCGCAGATGTCGCGGGTGTCGTACTCGGCCTCGACCTGGTCGAGGATCCACTCGGTGTACATGTCGGTGCGCGTGCTGCCCGAGCGCACGGCGCAGTCCTGGTCGCCCCAGCTGTGGACGCCCCAGATCACCCAGTCGCCGTGCTCGTTCGGGAACATCATCGGGCCGCCCGAGTCGCCCGAGCAGATGCCCCCGCCGTCCTCGTGATCGCTGTTGAGCGAGTAGATGAACTGCTCGTAGACGGTGCTGAAGACGACCTCGGCAGAGCGCTTGGTGCCCGAGCCGCCGCCCTCCGCGCCGGTGGAGCCGAAGCCGACCGACAGACCCAGCAGGTCCTCGAACTCGGTGGTGATCTCGGCCGCGCGGAAGGGCAGGGGGCGGATGCCCTCCACGTCCTCTTCGAGGAGCAGGACGCTGACGTCGTTGCCGGGCAGGTCCCCCGGGCGGGGGCCGATCTCCGTGTAGTCGGGGTGCTGGAAGAGATCCGCGAAGCCGATCACCGTCTCGGCGCTCGCCGCGGTCTCCCCGAACATGGCCTGGCCGATGGCGACGACCAGGTCCAGCGGGTAGCCGGCGCCGCAGTGCCCGGCCGTCAGGATCATGCGCGGCGTGATGAGGGAGCCGGTGCATGCGGAGATGGCCGAGTCCTGGATCTGCACCCCCAGCGCGGCCACCGCCGGGTGGCCGGGTTCGGGGTCCCCGTTGACGATCGGCAGCTCGACCGTGCCCGCGAAGGCGGGGGTGGCGAAGAGGAGGGCGGCGGCGAAGACGCGGGCGTGCATGGACGGCGTTGTACCCTCGGGCGCGGTGCAGCGGATCGTCGTCTCACTCCTGGTGCTCCTGTGCGCGTGTCCGGCGACGCGCGCCCCGACCGTGGCGACGGACGTGCCCGCCTGCGTGGCCGACGCCGCCCGGGCCGTGAAGACGCAGGGCAGCTTCGACCCCGCGGGGGCGGTCGCCGAGTTGCTCGAAACCCACGACGTCGTGGCCGTCGGGGAGTTCCATCGGCTCGTGGAGGAGATCCGGTTCTTCGCGGACGTGGTGGGGCACGCGACCGGCGCCTTCGACGTGGGCATGGAGCTGCTGCCCGCCACGCGCCAGGCGGATCTGGACGACCTGGTCACGTCCGCCGACTTCGAGGAGTGGCGTTGGTGGCGGATCCTCGGCGACCGGCATCAGCTGGTGCCCATGGACGCGGCCGAGTACGTGGCCGTCCCGCGCGCCGTGTGGGAGGCCAACCGCACGCGGGACGTGCCCATCCGGCTCGTGGGTCTGCTTCCGGACTGTCGGCTCGAGAGCCGGCCGTCGGTGGAGGCGACGCTCGACTGCTTCCGGGATCGCGACGCGACGATGGCCGAGATCGCCGAGCGCGAGGTCCTCGGGCGAGGGCGCAAGCTCCTGGTGAGCGCGGGCACCTTCCACGTCGGTCGGACGGGGGAGGGGACGTTCACCGAGCAGCTCGCCGCGCGGTCCGTCGCGACGGTGCTGTTGGCGGGCCCCGTCGAGGGCGACGGCGAGGGTTGGGACGCCGCCTGCGGGGGCCTGTTCCGCTCGCTGCACGCCGCGCTGGGGCGGGCGTTCTGGGTCCCGACGGCGCCCCTGGACCTCGACGGATGCTCTGCCCGCGGCTTCGACTCGGTGGTCGAGCTTGGGCCGTCCACGATCGGCCCCACCGCTCCGGATGGGGTGGCGTTCTCGGCGCTCGGCGCGGCGCCCCTGGCTTCGTGGGATCGGTTCCGCACCGAGCTGCTGAACGAGCCCGCGCGCGGCGACGCCGAGACCTGGCGGCTCGAGACGGCGCGCGAGCTGATGCGGTTCACCGACCGCGCGGAGCCGACCCCGAAGGCCTGCCCCGACTAGTTCGATCT
>CAZUHI010000029.1:0-21396 GCA_964620495.1 uncultured Rickettsiales bacterium
CCCGCCTCGACCTCTCCGGGGCGAGAGACGCGGGGAGCAACCGGAACCCGAGGGGAACGACGTGTTCACCCCGACTTGTGGGGCGAGGACCGGCCAGGAGTCGGGGAGGATCGCCGATCCTGGGCGACTTCCGGCCGCCCACCGCCGCCCGAATCTAGAGAGTCAGCAGCTCCGTGCCGTCTTCGCCGAACGTCTCCTCTTCCACCCCGAGCAGGTGGAGGATCGTCAGGTAGAGGTTCGCGAGCGGCTCGTCCTCGGGCAGCAGGATGTGCCGCCCCGGCTCGAGCCCGGCCCCTCGCCCGCCCGCGAGCAGCACCGGCAGGTCGTAGTGGCCGTGGCGGTTCCCGTCGGAGATCTCGCTGCTGTAGTACACGACCGTGTTGTCGAGCAAGGTCCCCTCCCCTTCGTCGACGGCGCGCATGGCCTCGAGCAGGTACGCGAGCTGCTCAACCTCCCAGGTGCCGATCTGCGTCAGCAGCTCCTGGGTGTCGGGGTCGTTCTGGTGGTGGGACAGCTCGTGGTGGGCGCCCGAGACGCCGATGAAGTCGTAGTTCTGATTGCTTGCCCCGTTGCCGAGCATGAAGCTGATCAGCTTCGTGGCGTCGCAGCGGAAGGCCAGGACCATCAGGTCGCTCATCAGCCGCGCGTGCTCTTCGTACGTGTACTGCAGCGGCGGCTCCGGGCCGCGGTCGCACTGCGGCGCCTCCACCGTGCCGTCGATCCGCTCCTCCAGGGCGCGCACGCCCGTGAAGTACTCGTCGAGCTTCGCCCGGTCCGCCGCCCCGACCGTCGCCTCCAAGGCAGCGATCTCATCCACCACGTGGTCGAGCACCGACAGCCGATATTCGCGACGACGGTGGATCGCCTCCGTGGTGAGGCCCGGATCCCAGCCCGCGAAGAGCCGGTCGAAGACGATCCGGGGGTTCGTCATCTTGGGCAGCGGCGTGGCGGGGCCCGACCACGAGATGTTCCGCACGTACGCGCAGCTGTACCCGGAGTCGCAGCCCCCGGTGTTGCCCCCGCCCTGCAGCCCCAGCTGGAGCGACGGGAACGTCGAGTCGCCGCCGATCGCCTGCGCGGCCGCCTGATCCACCGAGATGCCCGCGGAGATGTTCGCGCCCTCGGTCTTGTACGGCGTCCGGCACGTCATGAACGCGCCCGTCCCCTGGGCGTGGTCCCCCGGCGTGAGGGGGACGTCCCCCGGCGCGTTGCCGAGGTTCGAGAGCACCAGGATCTCGTCGCGCAGGGCCTCGAGCGGCGCGAGGATGCGCGGCATCGTGTAGTCCGAGCCCTCCTCGGCGGGTGTCCACTCCGGCATGTGGAACCCGTTGGGCACGTAGTAGAAGAGCGCGCGGCAGCTCTCTCCCTGGGCCCGAGCCCGGCGGGTCCACGGGGCCATCGCGTCGAGCCACGGCAGCGTCATCGCCGCGGTCGCGCCCCCCAGGAACGCCCGACGAGAGAGCCGCGGGCGAGGCAGGACCAGGTGCTTGGGGAAGCGCTTCACAGGGGGTTCCCCGCGTTGGCGCCGCCCCGACGCATGCGGAACAGGTCGCCGGCCACGATGCGCACCACCAGGTCCTCGAGCCGCCCGCCGTCGGCCACGAAGTCCGCGGCCACGGCGTCCAGCATCACGCGGTCCTCGGCGAACATCCCGCGCCCCAGGGCGTAGGTGGTCAGCTGCCGCGAGAGGCAGCGCCCGAACCACGCATTGCGCGCGAGGATGTCGGCCAGCTCCAGGGCGCCCTCGAAGGTCTCGTCCCCGGGCAGGACCCCCGACGCGTCGATGGGCAGGCCGTCCTCGTCCGCGCGATAGGCGCCCACGCCGTCGAAGTGCTCGAGGCCGAAGCCGATCTGGTCCATCACCTCGTGGCAGCTCGCGCACTCGGGATCCGCGCGGTGCTGCTCCAGGCGCTCGCGCAGCGGCAGGTCCTGATCGACGCCCTCGGGCAGCCCCTCGACGCCCGGCGGCGGCGGCTCGGGCTCGCTGCACAGCAGCTGCGAGAGGACCCACTGGCCCCGCTTCACGGGCGACGTGCGCGTGGGATACGACGTCGCCGTCAGCAGCCCCGCCATGCTCAGCAGGCCGCGACGGTCGGCGGGCGCGACGAGGGCGAAGTCGTCGCCGGTGACGCCGTCGATCCCGTAGTGGGCCGCCAGGCGGGCGTTCACGCGGGTCTCCGTCGACGTCAGGAGCTCCGTCATCGGGCGGCCGTCGCGCAGGAAGGTGCGGAAGAACAGCCGCATCTCCTCGGCCATCGCCGCGCGCAGGGGCTCGTCGAAGTCGGGGAAGTGCCAGACGTCCGGGGCGGCGTCGGCGATCGCGCGGACGTAGAGCCACTGCCCCGCGAAGTTGTCGACCAGCGCCTCCGCCTTCGGGTCGGCGAGCATGCGGCGGGCCTGGCGGACGAGCTCGTCTCCGGCGAGGGACCCCGCGTCGGCCGCCGCCGTCAGCTCCGCGTCCGGCATCGACGACCACAGGAAGTACGACAGCCGCGAGGCCAGCTCGTGCTGGGTCACGGGGTGGACGGTGGGGTCGTCCGGGGCCGCGTCGCGCTCGAAGCGATAGACGAAGTGGGGCGACATCAGCGCCGCCTTGAAGCTCTGCCGGACGGCGCCGTCGAAGCCCTCACCGAGGCTCCTGGCGACCTCCAGGAAGCCGACGTAGGAGTCGACCTCCTCGGCCGCCACCGGTCGACGGAAGGCGCGGGGCAGGAACGCCTCGAGCGTGGTGCGCAGGCACGCCTCTTCGCCCGCCTCGGACCCGGGCTCGCACGGCACCAGCGCCTCCCGGGCCTCGTTGGGCTCGGGCGACCAGCCGAGCGGCCCCTCGACCCGGAACCAGTCGACGTAGAGGTTGCGGTCCTCGCCCGCGTCGGGGTCGTAGAAGTCGTTCGTGAAGGCGACGGCGAACTTGCGGGAGCCCGCGCCGACCTCGAACTCCGCGGTGTACTCCCGGGGCTCCGCCCGGGGCGCGTCCACGTCGAAGCCGACGACGTCGATGTCGTCCACCCGGATCTCGGCGTGGGGGAGCGCGTCCCCGCCGAGCGTCGAGGCGAGCAGGGCCGTCACCCGGTACGTCCCCTCGAAGGGCGCCTCGAGGAAGACCGACACCTCGCCGTTGGACCACAGGTTCCACCCCCGCCCCTCCCAGGGCCCTCCGTTCGTGGTGGTGGTGTTCTCGTCCTCCGCCTCCACCACGACGTCGAGCGGGACGCCCTCGGGGGGCCGCGCGAGCACCTCGTCCAGCAGCTCGTCGGCCGCCCGCTCGTACATCTCGACGTGGAACGGCGACGTCGACAGCACCGACGCGATGTTGTCGAAGCCGTAGCCGATGTCGTCTTCGGGGAAGTCCCGGGCGGGCGTGAGCGCGGTGCCGAGCAGGTCGCGCACCGTGTTGTCGTACTCCGCCCGGTTGAGGCGATGCACCACGACGGTCCCGGGGTCGACGCCCGGGGTCGGCGCCTCGTCGCCCGCGTCCTCGCACCCGAGGGGCAGGACCACCAAGAGGACCAGAAACGGCGCAGCCTTGCTCATGCGGCTCGCATCATCGCCCCTCGGGGCGCTGCGTCAAGGGATCCCGACGTCCCAGGCAATACACTCTCCTGGACGCTCGTACCCGACTCGTGCCTGCCCGTCGGCAGCTCCGGAGATCCTCATGTCCTTCCTCGGCAACCTCGTCTGGCTCATCTTCGGCGGCCTCCTCTCCTGCCTCATCTACTGCCTCGGCGGCCTGCTGCTCTGCCTCACGATCGTGGGCATCCCGTTCGGCCTCCAGGCCTTCAAGCTCGGGTTCGCGAGCCTCGCGCCCTTCGGCAAGGACCTGCACGTCGACAAGAACTTCTCCGGCCCGCTGACGGTCGTCTTCAACATCGTGTGGCTGCTCGTGGTGGGCTGGGAGCTGGCCCTCGCGCACCTCGCGCACGCGGCGTTCCTCGCCCTCACGATCGTCGGCATCCCGTTCGCGCTCCAGCACCTCAAGCTCGTGCCCATGAGCCTGATGCCCTTCGGTCAGGACCTCCGCTGATCGATCAGCGTCGCTCGGAGCACACGAACCCGAGCACGCCCCCGCCGGTCGCCGAGTCCGGCCCGAGCCCCTTGTCGCACAGGTTGTCGTTCCACAGCCCGGCGTTGTCGCCTGCGTACAGGTGCACGCAGTGCTCCTCGCCGTCGCGGTTGTCGGGGTCGATGTCGCGCCAGTGGGTGAAGTCCAGCGGCGAGCCGTCCTCCCACACGAACGTGCCCTCCTCGTCCTGGTCCTGCAGGCCGATCCAGTGGCCCTGGGTGTCGTAGAGGCCGATGCGCTGGAGGATCGAGGCCAGCACGTCCTGCTCCGCCGCCGACAGGATCGACGCGAGCCCGTCTCGCCGGGATCCGTCGCAGGCCGCCTGGCCGTGCCACCACGTGGCCGGGTCCGAACACACGACGTAGTAGACGCTGCCGCCGTCGGAGGCCGTGCAGTCGAGCCCGTCGCAGTCCGGATCGAGCCCGTCGCCCGCCTCGTCGCCGGCCCAGGGATGCACCTCGGCGTCGAAGTCGTCGCAGTCGCCGGGATCCGCGACGTACCCGGGGGGCGCCTCGCAGCCGCGCTCCGTGAGCTCGCTGCCCCACCCGTCCTCGTCCCAGTCCCGGAACCACGTCGACGGCGTGCAGACGGTCACGTCCACCGCGTCCGAGCCGCCCGCGCCCTGGGCGTCGATGGCCGTCAGCTGGAGGGTGTGCGCGCCCGGGGTGAGCTGCGCGGTGAAGGTCGTGGTGCCGGTGTTGTCGGGCGACCCCTCGAGCAGGGTCCCGTCGATCGACGACGTCCACACGACCTCGAGGTTCTCGGGCCGGGTCACCCCGTCGCCGACGCGGCCCTCGAACGTGAGCTCGTCGCCCGCGAACAAGGTCGCGGCGGCCTGGGGCAGCACGATCGTGGCCTCGGGCGGGGAGTTGCGGACGCCGACCTCGCCGTCGTTGCAGGCGAAGGCCGAGGCGAGGGCGAAGGCGAGCGCGAGTGGAAGGAAGACCCGACGCATGATCCGAGGCTACCTCGACGCCGGGGCGGTGGAGGCGGGCGAAAAGGGGCCGGCGGGGGCCCTTGCGCGGGCCGTCGGCGATGCGGATCATCGATGCATGCAGGTCCGCAGCCTCTCCCTGGCCGTCGCGCTCGCCTCGAGCGGCTGCCCGACGTCCGGCGAGGAGCCGCCGCCGCCGGGACCGCCCGCCCTCGAGTGGGCGGTGGAGGGCTCGGTGTCCCCCGATGCCGTGAACTTCGGGGCCGTCGAGGTGGGCTACGACGGGGCTGTGGACCTGGTGCTCAGCAACACGGGCGGGACCCCGCTGCGGTCACTCTGGGTCGACGCCTCGAAGCACCCCGCGTTGACCCTCGCCCCCAGCGCCCCCCCGCGGTTCCTCGACGCCGGGGCCACCACCTCCGTGCGCCTGCACTACCGGCCCACCGAGGACGCGGCCTTGGAGGAGGTCCTCTGGATTCGGTCCGACGACCCCGCGAACGAGGAGGTCGAGGTCGCGATCGTGGGCGACGGCCTGGGCCCGGTGGCGAGCCTGCGCGTCGTGGAGGGTCCCGGGGACGTGGTCGTGGGGTGCGAGGCCCCCGCCCAGCTCGTGCTCTCGAACGTCGGACGGGGCGGGGAGGTCACCAACCGCGGCGTCGAGATCGTGGGCGACGACCGGGGCGCCTTCTCGTCCTTGCGGCCCGCGAACGAGACGTGGATCCTGGCGCCGGGAGACGAGGCCGCGTTCGGCGTGCGCTTCCTGCCGGGCCGCCTCGGCGCACACGCGGCGACCGTCACCGCAGACGAGCCGGGCGACGCGAGCGACGCGGCCGTGGAGATCGGCGGAGAGGGACTGCCCGGGCCGACCACCACCGACGCCTTCGTCCAGTCCGCCGGGTCGCGCGCCGACCTGCTCTTCGTCGTCGACGACTCTCCCGGCATGGACCACACGGCCCTGCTCGCGGCGGCCGTGGATCTGGTCGACGCCCTCGACGGCCACGGGATGGACTGGCACGTGGGCGTCCTGACGACCGACGTCGCCGAGCTGGGGACGCTGCGTGGGCCGCCTGCCTGGGTCCACGCCGGCCACGCCGATCCCGTCGCCGCCCTGCGGGACGCCTTCGATGTAGGCAACGAGGGCAGCGAGATCGAGCAGGGCCTCCACCAGGCGCTCCTCGCGCTCACGCCGCCCCGGATCGACGGCGTGAACGCGGGGTTCGTGCGCGACGACTCGCTCCTGCACCTCGTGTTCGTCTCCGACGAGGACGACCTCAGCCAGGCCGCCGCGAACTGGGCCCCGGCCGAGTACGCCGACTTCTTCACGACCCGGAAGGCCGACCCGGCCGACGTCGTCGTTTCGGACATCACCGGGGGGCCCGCGGGCTGCCCCGACGCCTCGGCCGCGCCCGCGTACGCCGAGGTCACCCAGCTCGTGGGCGGCGCGAGCTGGTCCTTCTGCGATCCGAGCTGGGCCCCCGCGATGGACGGGATCGCGGGCGCATCTCGACGCCGCGCGCGCCGCTTCGCCCTCTCCGTCCCGGCCATCCCGGGGACCGTAGAGACCTCCGTGGACGGAGCGCCGGTCGCGACGTCCTACGATCCGGACCACGGGGAGGTCGTCTTCGATCCCGGCGCCGCGCCCGCCCCCGACGCGGAGATCGTGGTCACCTACGCCGCCGTCGGCTGCCTCTGACGCAGCTCGGACGCGGCGACGATCGCGGCGGTCAGCAGCAGCACGGCCCCCAGCTGATGCATCGACGCGACCGGGACCGCCACGCGGGACATCAACGTCACGACGCCCAGGGTCACCTGCAGCAGCGCCGCCGCCCCCACCGCGTGCACCGCGAGCCGCGCCGGGGGTGACTCGACGCCGCGCAGCCGCCACCAGAACCCCGCGACCGCCACGAACACGGCAGTGGCGAGCCAGCGGTGATCGAACTGCACGGTGACGATGTTCTCGAACACGTTCCGCCAGGCCGGCTCGAGCACGAACAGACCGGGCGGGACGAGGCCGTCGCCCATGAGGGGGAAGGTGCGAATGGAGAACCCGGAGTTGAGGGCGAGCCCGGCGTCGAGGCCCGCCACGAAGGCGCCGCTGATGGCCGTCACGTACACGCCCGCGGCGATGCCCAGGGCGGCGCGCGAGCCCCCCGTGCTCTCCCCACGGGGCCGCAGCACGCCGATGGCGGTCCACAGGACGAGGGCGTAGATGAGGACGGCGAGGCCGAAGTGCACGGCGAGGCGGTACTGGCTGACGTCGGGCCGGTCGACGAGCCCGGACTTCACCATCCACCACCCCACGAGGCCCTGGAGCCCCCCCATTGCGAAGAGGCCGAACAGCTTCAGGCCGAAGGTCTTGGACACCCGCTGGCGCACGAAGAACCAGGCCATGGGGAGGCCGAACACCAGCCCGACGCCGCGCCCCAGGAGCCGGTGCGCGTACTCGAACGCGAAGATCTGCTTGAACTCGCCGAGGGTCATCCCGACGTTCAGCTTTCGGTACTCGGGATAGGCCTGGTACTTCGAGAAGACGTCCTGCCATCCCGCCTCGGAGAGCGGGGGCAGCGTCCCCATCAGGGGGCGCCATTCGACCATGGACAGCCCCGAGTCCGTGAGGCGCGTGAGGCCGCCCACCAGCACCATCGCCGCGACCATGCCGGAGACGACCAGCAGCCAGAGCCCCACCGCGCGGCGCGAGCCCTGCTCGACGTCCCCGGTCACTCGAGCGTGAAGGCCGCCGACACGACCTCGTCGGCGCCGGGGATGACGACCCGGAAGCGGTAGTCGCCCGCGGGCAGATCGTAGCCCGGCTCCCGCCGGGTGATGGGGAGGGTGAACGTCCACCGGAACTCGCGCGCGACGCGGGGTTCGTCCGGGTCCTCCTCGGGGGCCACGTCGCGGTAGCCGGGCTCGGGCGCGAGCTCGACCCAGAAGGCGTAGGAGTCCGAGTCGACCGGGCTCCCGTTGGCCCACGTCACGTCCGTGAAGTCCGCCCCCGAGGCCCGCTGGAGCACGGCGATCGGCCGGCCCACCCAAGGCTCGGAGCCGTTGACGGTGAACGTCGCCGCGCCCGCCCGGTCCACGACCGCGTCCGGCTCGAGGATCACGGTCCCGACCTCCAGCGCCTCCTCGGGGACGGTCGGCTCGTCCGCGCCGTCCTGGTCGAAGAGCGGCGTGACGCCGGGCTCCTCGAACGACAGGGACGGCTCCTCGCCCGCGCGCTCCGCCACCCACGCCGTGAAGATCTCGTCGAGCCGATCGCGCATGTACTCGCCCTGCTTCGGGCCCCACATCGAGCCGCTGGACTCGTAGCCGCCCAGCCACCAGTCGTCCTCCTCGAGCTGGTAGCCGAGGTAGTCGTTCCCGTACCCCACGAAGAGCACGTCGTCGACGCCGTCGTGGGCCTGGAGGCGCGCGACCGAGCCCTCCGCGAGGCGGGTCCCGGACTCCCCGGGCCACGACACGAAGTGTAGGTCCCCGAGGCGCCCGACGGTGTGCATCGAGACCATCGGCGCGGGCGACTCCTCGGGGAACTCGGTGCACCCGACCGTGAGGTCGTCCTGCCGCTGGGGCCCGAGCTCGCAGTCGGGCTCGGAGTTGCAGTAGACGCCGCCGTTCGGATACGCGAACTCGCCCATGGGGTAGTCGAGCACGCCGAGGTTGATGGGGTAGCGGGTGGTCGACGCGAAGATGTCCGGCTCGGCGGTGGTGGTGATGCCCGCGATCGCCGTGGTGACGACGTCGGTCATGTGCACGGCGATGCGCTCGAAGCGGTCGTAGGCGCCGGGCTTCGGGCTGAGGTTCTCGCCGGGGACGTCGGGCGACTTGGCGGACATGTCGCCGCCCCACGAGGACAGGTGGAGGGCCGTCACCGGCGTGTCGAAGGACGCCTCGATCTTCTCCTCGACCGCCCCGTGCTGCTGCGCGGAGAGCGTGTAGTCGGCCGAGCCCAGGGCCGTCGCGTGCGTCGAATAGGACAAGACGACGGCGAAGGCTTCGCCGCCGCGCGTGACGTAGACGACGGGGGTGGTGCCGTTCGTGTGGTCCTCGCCGTCCTCGCAGCGCCGGTCCTCGTGGGCCTCGTCCGTGTAGGCCATCGCGTGACCCAGCTCGGCGGGCGCGAGATCGGCGTACGCGGCCTCGATCGAGTCGGCGAGGGCGCCGATCATCCGCTGGTACCAGTTGGCCTCGAAGATGTCGACCATGGCCTGGATCACGCGATTGTCGATGAACCGGCCGGGGGTCGCGTGGCTGTGGGTCGCGCCGATGACGAGGGCGTCGTCGATGTCGCGGCCCGTGCGGGCGAGGATCTCCGCCACGACCCCGTCGCGCACCTGCTGGGGGACCGCGATCGCGTCGAGGCGCATGAGGACGAGCTCGAACCCGTCCCCGCGGCTGAACACGACGACCTTCGCGCCGGGGTGCCCGTGGAAGCGGTTCGTGCCGGGGAAGATGCGGGAGTAGGGCGTGCCCAGGCTGTCGATGCCGAAGGGGGCGTCGCCGGTGGTGCCGATGCCCAGCGGCGCCGGGAGCGCGACCCGGGAGGCGCCCGCCTGGAACTCGCCCGGCTCGGGGCCGTCGGCCGTGCAGGCGAGGAGGAGGAGGAGGGGAAGGACGACGAGCGTGAAGCGCATGGGGGACTCCGAGGGCGGGGAGTCTACTGGACGCGGCCCCATCGGAGGCCCAGGATCGGGGGGCGTGAGTCGTGCCTCCCCCCGATCGTGGTTCGGTGCCCTGCTCCTGGCGTTGCCCGCCTGGGTCGGCCTGGTCTGGATGGGGCTGCCCGCCCAGGGGGACTCGCCCGCCGAGCGCATGGCGGCCCGGGAGACGACCCACCGCCCTCCGCCCGTGGCCACGACGGACGCCTCCGAGCCCGAGCCCGCCGCGATCGTCGCGGTCGCCGAGCCCGCGGCCGAGGAGCCCGCGGCCGAGGAGCCCCGCATCCTGCTGCCCTTCGAGGGCGACGGCCGCCGCATGCGCGTGCCCGTGACCCTCGGCGGACCGCGCGGCACCCTCGACACCTGGTTCCTCTTCGACACCGGGGCGACGTTCACGACGGTCGACCGGGCGACCCTGGCGCGGTTGGGGCTGCCCGCGGACGGCGGCCCGGAGCTCACGCTGAACACGGCCAACGGGGCCATCTCCACGTCGCTCGTGCTGTTCGACCGCATCGTGGTCGGGGACGAGGGGGTAGACGGCGTCTCGGCGGCGATCTGCGACGAGTGCGCGGGCACGGAGTACGCGGGCCTGCTCGGGCTCAACGTCACGGGGCGGTACAAGACGTCCATCGACCACGACGCGCGGGAGGTGGAGCTGGTGCCCCTCGACGTCCAGGACCGCACCGTCGACGTGACCCGCTGGCTCGATCTCCGCGGCCGGGCCCGCACGTACCCCGGGATCAAGACCGAGGTCGAGGTCAGCGGGAGCAACCGGTCCGGGCGACGCATCGACGAGGCCGTCGCGTCCGTGTCCTGCAGCACCGGCGAGTTCGCGGTCCAGCTCGACGACATCCCCCCCGGCGGCGAGGCCACGACCAGCATCGACCTGCCGGCGGCCCAGGACTGCGAGTCGTTCCGGCTCCAGCTCCTCTCGGCGAGGTGGTGATGTCCGGGTTCCTCAAGCGCGAGGGGCGGCTCCTGCTGGCAGCGGCGGCGCTCATCGTGCTGATGAACGTCCCCTACGGCCGGTACGTCCTCTATCCGTTCACGATCTTCTCCACGTGGATCCACGAGATGTGTCACGGGCTCGCGGCGATCGTGCTCGGGGGCTCCATTCGGGAGATCGAGATCTTCTCGGACGGAAGCGGCCTGGCCTACACCGCGCGCCCCACGGGCCGCATCCCCACCGCCCTCGTGGCGAGCGCGGGGTACGTGGGGACGGCCGTCATCGGCGGGGGGATGCTGCTGGTCCGCAACCGCAGGCACGCGGGCACGGTGGGGCTGGCCCTGCTCGGCGGGGCGATGGTCCTGTCCACCCTGCTGTGGGTGCGCAACCTGTTCGGCGTCGTGGCCACGCCCCTCCTCGGGGTCGGCCTCATCGTGGCCACCCGGGCGTCCGCCGAGTGGGCGGGGCGCCTCTACACGTTCCTGGCCGTGACCTGCTGCCTCAACGCCATCACGTCGATTCGCGTGCTGTTCGGCTCGAACCTCGTGGTGGCGGGCAAACCCGCCGGATCGAGCGACGCCCAGACCGTGGCCGACGCGTTGTTCCTGCCCGCCCCGGTGTGGGCGGCGAGTTGGATGCTGCTCGCGTTCCTGCTCGTGGGCGGCGCGCTGTACAGTTCGAGAGAGCCTCCGAGGAGGAGCTGATGTCCGAAGACGCCCCCGACGCCCGCCTCACCCTGCTCCGCGACGAGCTCGCCGGGCTCCTCGCCCGCCTCGACAGCCTCGAGCGCCGCGCGGAGGCCCTCACCACCCGGTCCGACGCCGTCGACGCGCGGCTCGCCGATCAAGCCTCGAGGTTCGAAGGCCAGTCGGAGTACGTCGAGGGGCTGGGGCGCGGCGCATCCGCGGTGCTCTCGCGGCTCGACGGCGAGGTGGCGCGCTCGGACACGCTGGACGACGGCCTGGCGGGCGCGATCCGTCGGCTCGACGGACTCGAGTCTCAGCTGCTCCGCCTCGCGGGGCGCGCCGACGGAAACGCCGCTGCGGTCGAAGAGATCGGCAAGCGCCTGGCCGTCGTGGAGGAGTCGATCCAGAGCAGCGATCTGCGTCTGGGGATCCTCGAGACCCGGGACGAGGCCGACGAATGATCGGCTCGGGTTCGGCTCCTCGTCGAGATGTCCCTCATGATCGAGGTTGACGGCGAATCGAGGCCTTTCTAGCCTGAGATTTGCAGGGTAGGAATATACAACTTTATAAAGGAGAATTTCATAATGACGCACTACGAAGCACTCCTCGCGCTCGTTCACTCCCTCGAGACCGACTTCAACAAGTTCTACGGCAAGGGCAACAAGGCCGCGGGGACCCGGGTGCGCAAGGGCATGCAGGATCTCAAGGCGCTCGCCCAGGAGATCCGCGTGGACGTGCAGAGCAAGAAGAGCGGCTGACCTCGCCGCCCGTCAAGGGCGTCGCATGCACACCCTTCGCCCGAACCGGGTCTCGAGCTGCGCCGCCGCGAGGCTGAGCTCATCGCCCCGAAACACGTCGATATGACGTCCCTTGACGCGCCCGCCGGTGTCTTCGGCCACGCGGGCGCCCACGCCCTCGATGATCAGATCGGCCCCCAGGGGAACGACGCGACGGTCCACGGCCACGGTGCGGCCCGCCTCGGCGCAGGTGCGGGCGGCGGTCTTGGCGCAGGAGAGTTCTTCGAAGCAGTGGCGGCCTTCGCGCTCCACGTAGTGGACGTAGCGCCCGTCGACGGTCCGGCCGCTGCCCTGCATCATCACGCCGCCGGGGTTCGCCTTCGTGGAGAAGAGGAAGTCCGTGCGGTAGGTGCCTTGGAGGCCGCAGGGGTCGCGGATGTTCCGCTCGGGGTCGAACTCCGCCTCCACGGCGAGCACGTAGGCGGTCAGCTTGAAGTCGCCGAGGTCCGTCCAGCCCGCGGGGCAGCTCTCGGAGACGTCCGGAACGGGCGGGTTCACGGGCGCTTCGTCGGCCGGGTGGGAGACGGGGGCGCGCACGGCGCCGGTCGGCATGGGCACGAACGGCAGCGCCACGGCGTCGGGATCGACCACCGCGGGGGCGGCGTCGGCGCGCGCGGCTTCGAAGTACGGGGGGGGCACCACGGCGGCCAGCGAGAACGCGAGGGCGAGGCCGACGAAGGCGGTGATGTGTCCTGCGCCGCGAGGCGCGTTGGTGAGGCTCTGCTTCATGTTCCACCTTCCCGGAGTCCGGGGTCCGCTCGTGCTTCTGCGTCCTCTCCTTTCGGTCCTTCGCGGCGCTCCTTGAGCCCATGTTCCGATCCATCAAAGGGCCGATTACCTTACCAGCGCCGGCGATCCGCGAGGGAGGCCACGCCGACTGAGTGCTAGGCCGCCGTGCCTCGGAGCTGTCGCTCGACGAGGCGACGGTAGAGGCCGTCCTCTTCGACGAGCTCGCCGTGCGCGCCCGCCTGGACGACCCTCCCTTCATCGAGCACGAGGACTCGGTCCGCCTCCTTCACGGTGGAGAGCCGATGGGCGATCACGAGCGTGGTGCGGCCCTTCATGAGGCGACCGAGGGCCTCCTGCACGAGGTGCTCGGACTCGGCGTCGAGGGCGGAGGTGGCCTCGTCCAGGACGAGGATCCGCGGGTCCTTGAGCAGGGCACGGGCGATGGCGACCCGCTGCTTCTGGCCGCCGCTGAGGCGCACGCCCCGCTCGCCCACCATCGTCTCGTAGCCCTCCGAGAACTCCGCGATGAAGTCGTGGGCGTTGGCGGCGCGCGCGGCGGCCTCCACGGCCTCGTCGGACGCGCCCGGGCGGCCGTAGAGGATGTTCTCGCGGACGGTCGTGGCGAAGAGGATCGGCTCCTGGCTCACCACGCCGACCTGCTCGCGGAGCCAGTCGGGGTCGAGCTCGCGGTAGTCGACCCCGTCGAGGACGACCCGGCCCGCGTCGGGGTCGTAGAACCGCGACAGCAAGGCCGCGACGGTGGACTTGCCCCCGCCCGACGGCCCCACGAGCGCGACGACCCGCCCCGGGGAGAGCTCGAGGTCCAGGCCCGTCAGCACCGGCGAGTCGAGCCGGGCGGGGTACGCGAAGTCGACGCCCTCGAACCGCACGTCGCCGGTGGTCGCCTCCGGGGTGGCCTCGCCGGACCGCACCCGGGGCGCCCGATCCATGAGCTCGAAGACCCGCTCGGACGCGCCCACGGCCTTCATGAAGTCCTGCCAAAGCCCGGACAGCGCGGCGATGCTCATGGCGAGGGTGAAGGTGTAGAGCAGGAACGACGTCAGCTGGCCCATGCTGATGCCGCCGTCGGCGAGGAGGATGCCGCCGTACCAGAGCACCACCGCGATGGCCGCGTACGCCCCGAAGCTGGCCGTCCCCGCGAAGATCGACGCGACGCGCGCGCGCTCCTTGCCCAGCTCGAAGCTGCGGTCCACGGCCGCGCCGTAGCGCAGGCTCTCCTGCTCCTCCCGGGCGAAGGCCCGGACGGTGCGGATGCCCCCGATCGTCTCCTCCGCCACGTCGTTGGCCTCGGCCAGCGCGTCCTGCGCGTCCCGGGAGATGCGCCTCACGACCCGCCCGAACCACGCCGCCCCGAGGGCCACGATGGGCACGGTCGCGAGCATGACGAGGGTGAGGCGCCAGGACGAGACGAAGAGGATGACCAGCGACCCGATCCCCATGGCCGAGAAGCGCAGGAACATGGAGATGTTCACGGTGACGGCGTTCTGCAGCACGGTCGTGTCGCTCGACAGGCGGTTGATGAGCTCGCCCGTGCGCCGGTCGTCGAAGAAGCCGATCTCCTGGTGGATCACGGAGCGATAGACCGCCGCGCGGAGCCGCGCGACCACCCGCTCCCCCGCCACGGTGAAGAGGTAGGAGCGCAGGGCCGTGAACCCCGCCGCGACGAAGAAGAGGACCAGCAGGATCCCCGCCGAGCCGTTGACCACCTCCCGGCCTGCGCCCTCGAGCACGCCGTCGATGATCCGCTCGACGAACTTCGGATAGACGAGGTTGAGGGCGGCCGCGAGGATCAGCGAGACGGTGCCGATCGAGAGCGCGACGGCCTCCGGTCGGGCGAGCTCGATCAGGCGGCGCAGGGTGAGGCGGCGGGGACGTGAGGCGGCGTTCGGCACCGACCCATGGTGGATCCCAGGCCCCCGCTGTCAAGGGCCCAGGGCCCGGGATATAACAGGGACGTGGCGGATCGCGACACCAAGGGCGGGGCCGTCGATCCCCGCCTGCGCATCTCCGAGCTGCTCCGAAACGTCCGCGACGGCCGCGAGCCGACGGCGGCGCGCGAGGAGTTGACGCGCATCCTCGACCAGACGCGGGTCCCGGCGGGGCTGACGGTCGTGGCGCTGTACCTGGTGCCCAACGTGGGGCAGCCGCTGTGGACGGCTGGGCTGCTCGCGGCCGCCGGCATCGACGGGAGGCCCCCCAGCGACGCCGTCCTGCCGCTGGCGCCCGCCGCGAAGGTCGCGCGCGCCCCTCGACCCGCCCGCCTGCTCGGTCCCGTGGCGGTCACGGGCTGGGGCCTCGCGGACCTCGCCGAGGAGCCCGAGACGACGGAGGCCGTGGCCGTGGGTCTCCGCGCGAACCGGGCGGTGGTCGGCGCGCTGATCGCCCTGCGCGACTCCTCCACCCCGCTGCTGCCGTCGGCGTCCGAGGAGCTGCTGCGCCTCGCGGGGGTCATCCAGGCGGGGCTCGCCCCCACCGAGACGTCGGGACGGATGCGGCACAGGAAGCCGGAGCCCGCGCTCCACCCCGGGGGCCGGACGGCGGACTGGAGCACGGCCGAGCACCTCGCCGTGGGCCCCGCGCCCGCCCCCAAGAACCTCTCTTCGGGTCCCCCGACCGAGCAGCTGGGGCGGCTCGACTTCGCGATCAAGGGGGCGCGGGAGGGCCACTTCGACCTCGACTTCAAGGGGAAGACGGCGTTCCTGTCGGGCGCCCTGCGGGCGCTCCTCGGGCGACGCGCGGACGACGTGGTGACCTCCCTGGCGGAGGCGCGCACGATCCTCACCTCCGAGGACATCGCGACGGCCAACGCCGCGATCCGCGCCGCGCGCCCGCCGCACTCCTTCTTCGAGGCCCGGTGCCGCTTCGTCAAGGCGGACGGCCAGACGCAGCGGGGGATCATGCGCGGCTCGGTGCTTCGGGACCAGACGGGGCGCGCCGTGCGGATCTCCGGGGCCGTGCAGTTCTCGGGGACCGCCGAACAGCCCGCCGCCCCGCGCGCCGTGGGGGGCCGCGATCCACTCACGGACCTGCCGGTGCGCAAGGTGATGCTGAAGCGCATCCAGAGCGCCATCGATCGCAGCCGGCGAGGCGAGTACGAGCACGCCGCCCTGGTCCTCGTGGACCTCGACCGCTTCAAGCGCTTCAACGAGGCCCTGGGCCACGAAGCCGGAGACTCGCTGCTCCAGGGCACCGTGGCCCGGCTGCGGCGCTGCGTCCGCCCCGGCGACGCCCTCGGGAGGCTGCACGGCGACAAGTTCGCGCTGCTGCTCGAGGCCGTCCGCAGCGGCCACGACGCGGAGCAGCTGGCCCGTCGCATCCACGAGGAGCTGGTGGTGGGCATCGAGGTCGACGGCCGCGACGTGGTGGTGTCGGCGTGCGTCGGCATCGCGCCCACCAGCCTCGGGTTCGGGAAGGCCCAGGACCTGCTGGACGCGGCCGACGTCGCCCTGCGCCGGTCCCGGGCGACCGGGCCGGGGACGACCACCGTCTACCGGCGGGACATGCAGGTGGGGGCGAGGGCCCTGCTCGACCTCGAGACCGACGTCCGTCGCGCCGTCGAGCGGCGGGAGCTCACCGTGGAGTACGAGCCCGTCGTGCGGCTCGTGGACGGGCTGCTCCTGGGGCTGCACGTGCGGCCGACCTGGGAGCACTCGATCCGGGGGATCGTGCCCGCCGAGGTCTTTCTCCCCATGGCCGAGGCGGCGGGCCTCGAGCTGCCCCTCGCGTGGTGGCAGCTTCGGCGCGCCTGCCAGGACGGTCGCCGCTGGTCCGCCACCGCCGCGGCCGACCCGCTCGCGTCGGACTCCAAGGAGCCGCCGCTGTTCGTCGGCTGCGGCCTCACCGAGTCGCAGCTGCGGCGCCCCGACCTCGCCGAGGCGCTGTCGTCCCTGCTGCTGGAGACGCGCCTGCGGCCGGAGAACCTGGTCCTCGAGCTGCCCGAGTCGTCGTGGCCCGAGGGGGAGATGGGCGCGGACCGGATCGAGCTCCTCGAGCGCATCCGCGCGTTCGGGGTGCAGCTCATCGCGGGCGGCGGGTCGGTGTCCGGGAGCCTGGAGGCCGTGCGTCGCCTGCCCGTCGACGGCCTCGTGCTCGCCCCCGACCTCGTGCGGCAGGTCGCCGAGGAGCCCCGCGCCCGGGCGATCGTGAGCCGCCTCCTGGAGCTGGCCCAGGAGCTCGACGTGCCCGTCGTGGCCCGCGGCATCGCCGACCTCGCGGTGCTCGAGACCCTGCAGACGCTCGGGTGCCGCGCCGGCCAGGGACCGCTGCTGTCCGAAGCCCTCGCCCCCGGAGCGCTGGGCGATCTGCCGGTCCGCCGCTCCCTGTGGTAGGGCGCGGCCGGGCGCTCACTGTCAGGCGACGCCGATCTCCCGGAGCCGACGGTCGAGGAAGGCCTGCGCGGGCACGGGCGTCCCGTAGCCCTCCTCGAACGGCGTGAGGACGTAGTCCGGCCGCGGGTGCACGAACAACGGAAGCGACATTCGGCCGCCGTCGGCCCCTTCGGGGTTCACAACCCGGTGCGTGGTGGCGGGGAGGATGCCGCCCGTGAGCAGCTGCATCATGTCGCCCGTGTCGCAGATGAGGACGTCGCGGGGGGTCGTCACGCGCATCCACTCGCCCTCGCGCGTCTTCAGCTCGAGGCCGGGCTGCGTGCTCGCGGGCATGACCGTGATGAGGTTGATGTCTTCGTGCTCTGCGGAGCGCACCGCGCCCGCGGCGGGGGGGCCGTCCGGGTCCGGGTAGTTGAGGACGCGCAGCACGGTGTTGCCGTCCTGAATCATGTCCTCGAAGAAGCCCTGCTCGGTGCCCAGGTACTCGCCGATCCCCTGCAGCAGCAGCACGGCGAAGCGCTCGAGGCGCCGGAAGTACTCCCGCACGGCGGCGTTGAACTCGGGGACCTCGGCCGGGTAGTGGTTGTCGGGCACGGCGCCGGAGACCCGGTAGGGGTGACCGTCCGGGAGGTCGCGGCCGACCTGCCAGAACTCCTTGAGGTCGGCGACGGGGCGGCCCTTGGCGCGCTCGAGGCCCATGGGGGTGAACCCGCGCTGGCGGCCGGTCCCCGGCGCCTCGTAGCGACCCTTGACCTCGTCCGGCAGCGCGAACACCGACGCGGCCGTGGAGTAGACGCGGCCCAGCAGCTCGCGATCGATGGGGTGGTCGGTCACGGCCACGAAGCCGAACCGCTCGAGACCCTCGCCCAGAACCTTCACGAACCGGGGACGCGACCGTCGGTCCGCGAAGTCGAGCAGGCTGACCACGGGGATGGTCGGCTGGATCACGAGTCCTGACCTCCGATCCCGACGACCCGCTCCGGCGGGGCGAAGAATGGATCGGCGCGGTATCTATCACAATCCGCGAGAACCCGGATCCCCTTCGCCGCGGCGGGCCGGGCGGCTCAGAGGCCCAGGACGCCCTCCACGCGCTCGATGAGGGCGAGGCGGCCGCGGGTCACGGGGCTCTCGCCGTCCAGGAGGGCGGCCGTCGCCTCCAGGACCGTGGCGAGGTCGAACAGCTGCACGCTCGGGTCGATCGTGGGCTTCCCGCCTGGGTGCACCGGCTGCCACGCCGTCATCACGTCGGAGGCGCCCCTCAGCAGCGCGTCGACGGCGCCGAGGGCGAGGCGTCCCGCGATCATTCGGTCCTGGTAGCTGGGGCTCCCGCCGCGCACGAGGTGGCCCAGGACCGTGGCGCGGACCTCGAGCCCCTGGACCCGACCCTCGAGCCGGTCCTCGATCCCTCGCACCAGGTCGCTGCACGGCACCTTCACCCCCTCGGCCTTGATGATCAGGACCCGACGCTTGCCGCGCTCTCCGAACGCCCGGTCCACGACGGTCACGACCTGCGCGACGACCTCCTCCTCGCTCCGTCCGTGCTCCCGCAGCAGCATCGCGTCCGCCCCCGCCGCGACCGCGCTCGCCATGGCGAGGTAGCCGCAGTCGCGCCCCATCACCTCCACGATGAAGGCGCGGTGGTGGGCCCGGGCGGTGTCGGAGATGCGGTCGCAGGCCTCCACGATCGTGTTGAGGGCGGTGTCCACGCCGATCGCGAGGCCGGTGCAGCCGATGTCGTTGTCGATGGAGGCCGGGATCCCCACCACCGCGACGCCCTGCTCCGCGGCGAGGAGGTGGGCCCCGGTGAGGGAGCCGTTGCCGCCGATGACCACCAGGCCCTGCACGTCGCGGTCGCGGAGGACGGCGGCGGCCGCGGCGCGGCCTTCGGGGGTGCGGAAGCGCGCGCTGCGGGCGGAGCCGAGGAGCGTGCCCCCGAAGGCGGACGCGGCGTCGAGCTCGTTGGTGGGGAGCAGCGGCGCCATGCGCCCGTCGATGAGGCCGTCGTAGCCGTTCTCGACGCCCAGGACCTCCACGTCGTGGCCGGCGGCGAGCTTCACGACGGCGCGGATCGCGGGGTTCATGCCGGGGGCGTCGCCGCCGGAGGTGAGGACGGCGATTCGTCGAATGGTCATCGCGGAAGTCTAGACGGACGGTCACGGACCCGATGTCCCCCGCGGCCGGCCGTCTAGACTCGGTCGATGCGCGGCGTGCTGATCGGGGGGGTCGTCCTGCTCGCGGGGTGCGTGGATCCGCCCCCCGACGCGGAGGTGTGCGGCGCGGGGCTCATCGACGACGACGGCGTCTGCGTCCCCGAGGAGTGCGGGCGGGGGCCCTTCGGCGTGGGGACGGAGGAGGCGATCTTCGTGGCGCCGTCGCCGCGGGGGACCGACGGAGGCGCGGGCACGGCGGACGACCCCCTGGCGCGCATCGGCCCCGCCGTCGACCTCGCGTTCACCTCGGGGGTCGGCGCCGTCCGCCTCGCCGACGGGCAGTACCTCGGATCGGTGTCCTTCGGCCGCACCGCCGACGGCGTGCGCGTCACGGGCCGCTGCCCCGCCCTCACGATCCTCGACGGCGGCGGCCTGGCCGGGGCGACGGTCACGGTGCACGCCGACGGCGTCCAGCTCGCGGGCATGACGGTCACGGGAGGCGCCCCCGGGATCGCGGTGCTGCCGTCGGACGAGGACGGCTCGGCGAGGCTCGCGGCCTCGGATCTGGAGATCGTGGACAACGGCTTCGCGGGGCTCGTGGTGGCGGGCAACCCCGAGGTCGAGGCCGACCTGCGCGACTCGTCGATCACGGGCACCGCGCCCCGGGCCGAGGGCGCCGACGCGCACGCCCTGCTGGTGGAGGGCGGCGCGAGGCTCGGCGCGGTGGGGGTCGAGATCCAGAGCAACACGGGCGTCGGCGTGGGGGCCCGGGGAGCGGTCTCGATCGCCGAGCTGGACGACGTCCGCGTGGTGCGGCTGGACCCCTTCCCCGACGGGCGCCCGGCGACGGCGCTCCGAGCGTCGGGCGGCGCGGCGATCGTCGCGACGCAGTTCTTCTCCAGCGCGACCGTGGGCGTGGGGGTGCGCGTGAGCGACGACGGCAGCCTCGTGCAGCTGGACGACGCGGTGGTGCGCGACACGACCCCGACGCCGTCGGGGGCCGGGGGCCACAGCGTCGTGGCGACCGCCGGGGGACGGGCGGTCCTGCGCGACGGCACCGCGCTGCGCGCCTCGGGGACCGCCTTGGTGGCGGAGGACGGCGCCCAGATCCAGTTCGAGGCGTGGTCCGCGAACCAGGTGGTGTCGAGGGATCCCCGGTACGGCGCGGTGGGTCTGCGGGTGGGCGAGGGCGCGATCGCGAGCGGCGACGGGCTCTCCCTCCTGACCGGGGCGGGGCCCGGGGTGGTGGTCGACGCGGGCGGGGAGTTCCACTGCACCGACTGCGAGATCCGCAGCCGCGAGTTCGCCGGGATCGTCGCGCAGCCCGCGTCCACGGTGCGATTGACGCAGGGGTCGGTGACGCTCGGGCGAGCCTCCGAGGCGCTGCGGGGCGGGGTGGGGATCCTGGGGTTCGGCGACGGCGTCGCGGGCCCGACTATCGAGATCCTGGGCACGAGCCTCGCGGACCACGCCGGCCCCGCGGTGCTGCTGCAGGGCGGGCCCGCCACCGTGTTGGTCTCGGGGGCGTCGATCGAGCGCAGCGGCTCGGGCGGGGGCGACCTGCCGCGGGCGGGGCTGGTGGCGCGCGATGGCGTGGGGCGGTGGTCGGGCGTCGTGGGCGAGCCCGACGCGACCGGGCTGTGGGTCCGGCAGTGTCTCTTCCGCGACCTCGGCGGCGACGCGATCCTGCTCCACGCGGCCACCGCCACCGTGGACACCAACACGTTCGAGGACGTGGGCGAGGCGGCGCTGCGCGTGCAGTCCTGCGCGGGGCTGACGGCCCCGGAGATCGTGGGCCCCGCGCCGACGACGGTGCTGTGCGAGGAGCCCCGGGACATGGGAGACCTGCTGCGCTACCCCGGGATCTAGATCAGGGGCGGTCGGGTGGCCGGAACCCGGGGTGGATCGACGATCTTGGGTGGGTTCCGGCCGCCTCCCGGCCAGGACTCGGGGTGGATCGACGATCCTGGGTGGGTTCCGGCCGCCTCCCGGCCAGAACTCGGGGTGGATCGACGATCCTGGGTGGGTTCCGGCCGCCTCCCGGCCAGAACTCGGGGTGGATCGACGATCCTGGGTGGGTTCCG